>NZ_FPJP01000023.1:0-104114 GCF_900119325.1 Burkholderia sp. NFPP32
TACCACCCGGGATTGCGGCGCGGTATCACGCGAGGGCTGCGCGCGATGATTCGCAGGCGAAGCGCGATCGAGCCTGCCATCGGTCACATGAAGGCGGACGGCAAACTTGATCGGAACTGGCTCAAAGGCGCGCTCGGCGATGCGATGCACGCGGTGCTGTGCGGCGCCGGCCACAACCTGAGAATGATCCTCAGGAAGCTGAGGCTTTTTTACGCCCTTGTTCTGATCGCTTTGCTCAACCGCTCGACGGCTACCGTCGTCGCGACATAACAGCCAGCGTCGCACAAAACGAATTATTCAGGCCCGACTAAGTAACTGGCATTCTTGATGTTGATCATTGGCGTCGCTACGGCGTCACTCGCTGATGCCGAAGGATTAGGCCGCCTCCAATCTGAAGTGCAGCACCTTGCCATCCGGTAAGGTGCGGTGAAGGACAAGAACGAAGTAACCGACAACTACAACCCGAAGAGCGTATGCGCATCGAAGTTTGGAGGGCAGAGAACGTCAGCCCGCGGCCATTTGAGTGACGCTCGCCACCTGCCGCCCTCACTGCCGCGCCGTCCGCGCGTTGTCCGGCATCGGCTGGTTGTAGTTCGTGCGGAACGGGTTGATGTCGAGCCCGCCGCGGCGCGTGTAACGCGCGTACACCGCGAGCTTCACCGGTTTGCACGCATGCAGGATGTCGAGGAAGATTCGCTCGACGCACTGCTCGTGAAAGCCCGTGTGATTGCGGAACGAGATGATGTAGCGCAGCAGGCCGGCATGATCGATCTGCGGCCCGACGTAGTGGATCTGCACGCTGCCCCAGTCGGGCTGACCGGTGACCGGGCAGTTCGAGCGAAGCAGGTCCGACACGAGCGTCTCCTCGACCGGCGCTTCGTTCTCGGCGGCCGACAGCAGCGACGGATCGGGTTCGTACACGTCGGTGTCGAGATCGAGCCGGTCGAGCGACAGCCCGTCGAGCTCTTCCATCTCGAGCTTGCCGAAATCGTGCGGCGACACGAGCTGCACCGACACGCTCGCGCCGCACGCGGCCGACACGTCGCGCTTGAGCACGTCGCGCACCGCGTCGACCGAGTCGAACTTAGATTGTGCGAACGAACCGAGATACAGCTTGAACGACTTCGATTCGACGATGTTCGGCGATTCGGCCGGCACGAAGAACGTCGCGACCGCGACCTGCGGCTTGCCGCGCGCGTTGAGCCACGACAGCTCGTACGCATTCCAGATGTCGGTGCCGAAGAACGGCAGCGCCGACGCGATGCCGAGCTGCTCGCGCGCGCCCGCGCGCGGGATCGGGAACAGCAGCGACGCATCGTACCGGGCTGCGTAGACGGTGGCCTTGCCGAGCGGGGAATGTTCGGGATTCATTGCGTGACGCCTTTACGACAGGAAGAGGCGGTAAGCCGGGTTGGCGCTCTCTTCGACATACGGATAGCCGAGTGCCGCGAGGAAGCCCTCGAACTCGGCGCGATCGGCCTGCGGCACCTGCAGCCCGACGAGGATCGAGCTGTAGTCCGCGCCCTGGTTGCGGTAGTGGAACAGGCTGATGTTCCAGTCCGGCGCCATCGACGACAGGAACTTCATCAGCGCGCCCGGCCGCTCCGGGAATTCGAAGCGGAACAGGCGCTCGTCGAGCGCGAGCGGCGAGCGGCCGCCGACCATGTAGCGGATATGTTCCTTCGACAGCTCGTCGTGGGTCAGGTCGACGGTCTTGAAGCCGTGCGACTCGAAGTTCGCGGCGATCTCCGCCGATTCGCCGCGCCGGCGGATCTGCACGCCGACGAAGATGTGCGCGGACTGCGCATCGGCGATCCGGTAGTTGAACTCGGTGACGTTGCGGTCGCCGACGAGCGAGCAGAAGCGCTTGAAGCTGCCGCGCTCCTCGGGGATCGTGACCGCGAACACGGCTTCGCGCGCCTCGCCGACCTCCGCGCGCTCGGCGACGAAGCGCATCCGGTCGAAATTCATGTTCGCGCCGGACGTGACCGCGACGAGCGCCTGGTTCTCGATCCCCTCGCGTTCCGCGTACAGCTTCGCGCCCGCGACCGCGAGCGCGCCGGACGGCTCGAGTACGCTGCGGGTATCCTGGAACACGTCCTTGATCGCCGCGCACAGTGCGTCGGTGTCGACGGTCACGACGCCGTCCAGGTATTCGCGGCACAGCCGGAAGGTTTCCTCGCCGACGAGCTTCACCGCGGTGCCGTCCGCGAACAGGCCGACCTCGGTCAGCTCGACGCGTTCACCGGCCTTCAGCGACTGCGCCATCGCGCACGAATCCTCGGCCTGCACGCCGATCACCTTGATCTCCGGGCGCACGGCCTTCACGTATGCGGCGACGCCGGACGCGAGGCCGCCGCCGCCGATCGGCACGAAGATCGCGTGGATCGGGCCCTGGTGCTGGCGCAGGATCTCCATCGCGATGGTGCCCTGGCCGGCGATCACGTAAGGATCGTCGAACGGGTGGACGAACGTGAGGCCGCGCTCTTCCTGCACCTTGACCGCATGCGCGTACGCGTCGCTGTACGACTCGCCGGCCTGGATCACCTCGACGCCCGGGCCGCCGTGCGCGCGCACCGCGTCCACTTTCACCTGCGGCGTCGTGACGGGTACGACGATCACCGCCTTGACGCCCATCCGGGCCGCCGAGAACGCGACGCCCTGCGCGTGATTGCCCGCCGACGCGGTAATCACGCCGCGCGCAAGCGCGTCGGCTGGAATGTGCGCCATCTTGTTGTACGCGCCGCGCAGCTTGAACGAGAACACCGGCTGGTTGTCCTCGCGCTTCAGGTAGACGGCATTGCGCAGCCGGGCCGACAGGTTGCGGGCGGGTTCGAGTTCCGTCTCGATCGCGACGTCGTAGACGCGCGCGGTGAGGATTTTCTTCAGGTAATCGTGGGATGCCATGGGCGCTCGCGTGCAGTGCGGAAGCAGACGGTAAAATGTCAATGATAGCGCCAAGGGTCCGCCCGCACGCAAGCGGCATGCCGGGCGAGCGGTCGCGGGGCGGCGCGGGCGGCGCATTCGCGACGCCGGGCGTCCCGTTTTTACCGGTTTAACCGCGCGGTTACCGACCGGACGGGCGGCGAATGATCGCACGAATCCGCGCCGAACCAGGCCTGGCGCGGCTTGCGGGGATAGCCCCACGACCTGTCCGGCGTGTCACGCATGGCCCGATCATGGGTTAGAATTCCGTTTTGAATCAAGGATCGGAAGATGCAGAGGCACCCTCGGATCGCCCCGTTGAAGCCGACGCCGCGCGCAGCCAGCCCCGCGGCGGAACGGCACGCGCGCCGCGCGCGATCGTGCTGATGGTTCCGAGTGCCGCCAGGCCCTGTCGCCGGCCAGGAGGGGCGAATCAACGCCCGCTCCGGCCCCATGAAGGACAGCCGCGCGCCTGGTAACAGAACAGATTTCCCCAAGATTGCGCCCACGCGCTTGCCGACGCCCGTGCACGGGGTATCGGCCCTCCGAGTCGTCCGAACATGAACGCACCACAAGTTTTCGATCCGAATGGCGCGGCCGCCGCCGTCGCCGCCGACCCCGCGCCCCGGTTGCGCGAGATCCCCTACAACTACACGTCCTTCTCGGATCGCGAGATCGTGATCCGCCTGCTCGGCGAAGAGGCGTGGTCGGTGCTCGACGAACTGCGCGCCGAACGCCGTACGGGTCGCTCGGCACGGATGCTGTATGAAGTGCTCGGCGATATCTGGGTCGTGCGCCGCAATCCGTATCTGCAGGACGACCTGCTCGACAACCCGAAGCGCCGCGCGCTGCTGATCGAGGCGCTGAACCACCGCCTGACCGAGATCGGCAAGCGCCGCAGCGCGGATCTCACCGCGCACCGCGACGACGCGGGCCGCGAGCGCGCGGTGCGCGTCGAGATGCTCGAAGCCGCCGCGCAGCGTGCGGTCAACGAGTTCGCCGACGAATTCGAGAAAATGGCCGACCTGCGCCGCCGCGCGACCAAGGCGCTCGGCCGCTGCACGCAGAAGGACAACATCCGCTTCGACGGGCTGTCGCGCGTGTCGCACGTCACCGACGCGACCGACTGGCGCGTCGAATACCCGTTCGTCGTGCTGACGCCCGATACCGAAGCCGAGATCGCGGGCCTGATCAAGGCCTGCTTCGAGCTCGGCCTGACGGTAATCCCGCGCGGCGGCGGCACCGGCTACACGGGCGGCGCGGTGCCGCTCACGCCGTTCTCCGCGGTGATCAACACCGAGAAGCTGGAACAGCTCGGCGCGGTCGAGCTGACCGAGCTGCCGGGCGTCGCGCACAAGGTGCCGACGATCTTCTCCGGCGCGGGCGTCGTCACGCGCCGCGTGACCGAGGCGGCCGAGGCGGCCGGCTACGTGTTCGCGGTCGATCCGACTTCGCTCGACGCGTCGTGCATCGGCGGCAACGTCGCGATGAACGCGGGCGGCAAGAAGGCCGTGCTGTGGGGCACCGCGCTCGACAACCTGGCCTGGTGGCGGATGGTCGACCCGGACGGCAACTGGCTCGAAGTCACGCGCCACGAGCACAACCAGGGCAAGATCCACGACATCGCGGTCGCGCGTTTCGAGCTGAAGTGGTTCGACGGCGCGTACGCGCCTGGCGAGAAGCTGCTGCGCAGCGAGATGCTCGAGATCGAAGGCCGCCGGTTCCGCAAGGAAGGGCTCGGCAAGGACGTGACCGACAAGTTCCTCGCCGGCCTGCCGGGCGTGCAGAAGGAAGGCTGCGACGGGCTCATCACGTCCGCGCGCTGGGTGCTGCACAAGATGCCCGCGCACACGCGCACCGTCTGCCTCGAATTCTTCGGCCAGGCGCGCGAGGCGATCCCGAGCATCGTCGAAATCAAGGACTACCTGTTCGAAACGTCGAAGCAGGGCGGCGCGATCCTCGCGGGCCTCGAGCACCTCGACGAGCGCTACCTGCGCGCGGTCGGCTACGCGACCAAGAGCAAGCGCAATTCGTTCCCGAAGATGGTGCTGATCGGCGACATCGTCGGCGACGATGCGGATGCAGTGGCGCATGCGACGTCCGAAGTGATCCGGATGGCGAACGGCAAGAGCGGCGAGGGCTTCGTCGCGGTCAGCGCGGAGGCGCGCAAGCGTTTCTGGCTCGACCGCAGCCGCACGGCCGCGATCGCGAAGCACACGAACGCGTTCAAGATCAACGAGGACGTCGTCATCCCGCTGAACCGGATGGGCGAGTACACCGACGGCATCGAGCGGATCAACATCGAGCTGTCGCTGAAGAACAAGCTGCAGCTCGTCGATGCGCTGGAAGCGTTCTTCCGCGGCGGCAACCTGCCGCTCGGCAAGACCGACGACGCGAACGAGATTCCGAGCGCCGAGTTGCTCGAGGATCGTGTCCAGCAGGCGCTGGAACTGCTCAAGCGCGTGCGCGCGCGCTGGGAATTCGTGCGCGACCGGCTCGACCAGCCGCTGCGCGAGGCGCAGCACTACCTCGTGCAGCTCGGCTATGAAGCGCTGGCCGAGAAGTTCGCGGATCGCGCGGACGAGCAGCCGGGCGCGACCGTGTTCCACATCACGCAGGACCGCACGGTCCGCATCTCGTGGAAGCAGGAGATCCGCGCTGAGCTGCGCGCGATCTTCAACGGCGGCGCGTTCAAGCAGATCCTCGACGAAGCGCAGGCGATCCACAAGCAGGTGCTGCGCGGCCGCGTGTTCGTCGCGCTGCACATGCACGCGGGCGACGGCAACGTCCATACGAACATCCCGGTCAACTCCGACAACTACGAGATGCTGCAGGACGCGCACGCGTCGGTTGCGCGCATCATGAAGCTCGCGCGCTCGCTTGACGGCGTGATCTCCGGCGAGCACGGGATCGGCATCACGAAGCTCGAGTTCCTGACCGACGACGAGATCGCCGAATTCCGCGCGTACAAGCAGCGCGTCGACCCGAACGGCCGCTTCAACAAGGGCAAGCTGCTCGACGGCGCCGATCTGCGCAACGCGTACACGCCGAGCTTCGGGCTGATGGGCTACGAGTCGCTGATCATGCAGCAGTCCGACATCGGCGCGATCGCCGATTCGGTGAAGGACTGCCTGCGCTGCGGCAAGTGCAAGCCGGTATGCGCGACCCACGTGCCGCGCGCGAACCTGCTGTACAGCCCGCGCAACAAGATCCTCGCGACGTCGCTGCTGGTCGAGGCGTTCCTGTACGAGGAACAGACGCGCCGCGGCGTGTCGATCAAGCACTGGGACGAGTTCAACGACGTGGCCGACCACTGCACGGTGTGCCACAAGTGCGCGACGCCGTGCCCGGTGAAGATCGATTTCGGCGACGTGACGATGAACATGCGCAACCTGTTGCGCAAGATGGGCAAGAAGAAATTCAACGCCGGCAATGCGGCGGGCATGTTCTTCCTGAACGCGACCAATCCGCAGACGATCAACGCCGCGCGCAGCGTAATGATGGGCGTCGGCTACAAGGTGCAGCGCTTCGCGAACGACATGCTGAAGAACGTCGTGAAGAAGCAGACGCAGCACCCGCCGGCGACCGTCGGCAAGCCGCCCGTCGTCCAGCAGGTGATCCACTTCGTCAACAAGAAGATGCCGGGCAACCTGCCGAAGAAGACGGCGCGCGCGCTGCTCGACATCGAGGACAACAAGATCGTACCGATCATCCGCAACCCGAAGTCGACGACCGTCGATTCGGAGGCGGTGTTCTACTTCCCGGGCTGCGGTTCCGAGCGGCTGTTCTCGCAGGTCGGCCTGGCGACGCAGGCGATGCTGTGGGAGGCCGGTGTGCAGACGGTGCTGCCGCCGGGCTACCTGTGCTGCGGCTATCCGCAGCGCGGCTCGGGCCAGTACGACAAGGCCGAGAAGATCGTCACGGACAACCGCGTGCTGTTCCACCGCGTGGCGAACACGCTGAACTACCTCGACATCAAGACGGTGGTCGTGTCGTGCGGCACGTGTTACGACCAGCTCGCAGGCTACGAATTCGACAAGATCTTCCCCGGCTGCCGGATCATCGACATCCACGAGTTCCTGCTCGAGAAGGGGATGAAGCTCGACGGCGTGACGGGCACGCGCTACATGTATCACGACCCGTGCCATACGCCGATCAAGACGATGGACCCGGTCAAGCTCGTCAACGAGCTGATGGGCACGGAGAAGGACGGCTACAAGATCGAGAAGAACGACCGTTGCTGCGGCGAATCGGGCACGCTCGCGGTCACGCGCCCGGACGTGTCGACGCAGGTCCGCTTCCGCAAGGAAGAGGAAATCCGCAAGGGCGCGGCGAAGCTGCGCAGCATCCCGGTCGTCGCCGGCGATGCCCCGGCGACGACCGCAGCGGCCGCGAACGGCCCGGACGTGAAGATCCTGACGAGCTGCCCGTCGTGCCTGCAGGGCCTGTCGCGCTACAACGAGGATGCGAACATCGAGGCCGACTACATCGTGGTCGAGATCGCGCGCCAGGTGCTCGGTGAAAACTGGATGGCCGATTATGTCGCACGTGCGAACCATGGCGGGATCGAGCGCGTGCTGGTCTAATGCGGGCATGACGACCGCCCGACCGGGCTTGGGATGAGAGCGGGCGCCGGCGCCGATGCGCGGGCGCCCGCCCACATGGGAGCGACGATGGAATGCGTGTTTTGCCGTGAAGACGGCGGCGAGCTGCTCTGGCGGGACGATGCGCTGCGCGTCGTGCTGGCGACGGGCGAGCACGACTACCCGGGCTTCTGCCGGGTGATCTGGGGTGCGCACGTGGCCGAGTTTTCCGATCTCGGCGAGCCCGAGCGGGCACACCTGATGCGCGTGGTCTACGCGGTCGAGCGGGCCGTGCGCCGCGTGATGCAGCCGAACAAGGTGAATCTCGCGAGCCTCGGCAACATGGTGCCGCACGTGCACTGGCACGTGATCCCGCGCTTCTCGAACGACGCCCATTTCCCGCAGCCCGTATGGGCGCCGCGCCAGCGCGGCGTGTCCGAGGCGCTGCTGCGCACGCGCGCCGCGCAGGCCTCGCTGCTGCACAATGCGGTGCGCGAGGAAATTCAACGAACGACCGATTCGAGGCAGCCATGAGCGGTTTGACTTCCACGACGCCGATTCCGTCCGGCGTCGTCGTGCACGCGGTATCGCGCGTGCTCGAATTGCAGTACCCGAACGGCGACAGCTACCGGATTCCGTTCGAGCTGATGCGCGTCTATTCGCCGTCGGCCGAGGTGCGCGGCCACGGGCCCGGCCAGGAGACGCTGCAGACGGGCAAGCGCGAGGTGACGATCACCGCGCTCGAAGGCGTCGGCAACTATGCGCTGCAGCCGACGTTCTCCGACGGCCATTCGACCGGCATCTACTCGTGGGACCTGCTGTACGAACTGGCGACGCAGCAGGACGCGCTGTGGCGCGACTATTTCGACAAACTGAAGGCGGCGGGCGCCGATCGCGACGCCCCGATGCAGGCGGCCGCGGCGCCGCACGGCCACTGCCACTGAAATCGACGGCGCCCGCTCGGCGCCGTCTTGCCATTTACTGAGGATCAACGCGATGAGCAAAACCCACTTCGGCTTCGAAAGCGTCGAGGAAAACGAAAAAGCGAAGAAAGTGGCGGGTGTGTTCCATTCGGTCGCGAGCAACTACGATCTGATGAACGACCTGATGTCGGCGGGCATGCACCGCGCGTGGAAGGCGTTCACGATCGCGCAGGCGAACGTGCGTCCCGGCTTCAAGGTGCTCGATATCGCGGCCGGCACCGGCGACCTGACCAAGTCGTTCGCGAAGGCGGCCGGGCCGACGGGCGAGGTCTGGCACACGGACATCAACGAATCGATGCTGCGCGTCGGCCGCGACCGGCTGCTCGACAAGGGCATCGTGACGCCGTCGCTGCTGTGCGACGCGGAGAAAACTCCCTTTCCGGACAACTACTTCGACGTCGTCACGGTCGCGTTCGGGCTGCGCAACATGACGCACAAGGACGCCGCGCTGGCGGAAATGCGCCGCGTGACGAAGCCCGGCGGCCGCGTGATGGTGCTGGAATTCTCGAAAGTCTGGGATCCGCTGAAAAAAGCGTACGATCTGTATTCTTTCAAAGTATTACCGTGGCTTGGCGACAAGTTCGCGAAAGATGCTGAAAGTTACCGGTATCTTGCTGAATCTATCCGGATGCACCCCGATCAGGACACGCTGAAGACGATGATGGAACAAGCGGGCCTCGATGCCGTCAAATATTACAATTTGTCAGGTGGCGTGGTAGCTTTACACATGGGAACCAAGTACTAAGGGGTTCTTTCCATACATTCGCCTTACATCTGGAGAAAGTGATGTCCGAATCGCGTTCGTTGTTCAACCGTAGCAAGCCGTCGAAGCCGTGGGCTCGACGGGTCGGCACGCTGCTGATGGTCGGCCTGCTCACGGCCGGCACGTTCGCGTCGCTCGACGCCGAAGCCAGGCGCATGGGGGGCGGGCGCAGCATCGGCCGCCAGAATTCCACCGTCACGCAGCGCCAGGCCACGCCGCCCGCGCAGCAGCCGATGCAGCAGGCCGCGCCGTCGCAGGCGCAGCGTGCCAACCCGGCCGCGCCCGCGCCGGCCGCGCAGCCTAACCGCTCGCGCTGGCTCGGGCCGATCGCCGGCCTCGCGGCCGGTCTCGGCATCGCGGCGCTGCTGTCGCACTTCGGTCTCGGCGAAGCGTTTGCCGGCATGATGTCGAACATCATCGTGATCGCGCTGCTCGCGATGATCGGCATCTGGCTGGTGCGCAAGTTCATGAACCGCCGTCGCTCGCAGGAGCCGGCGTATTCGGTCGGCGGTTCGGCATCGTCGTCGGGTGGCTACTCGCAAAGCCCGTCGTTCCAGCAGGGCAATACCGGCAGCAACCAGGCGGGCAGCGGCAGCAGCTACGCGAACGAAGCGCAAGGCGTGTTCGGCGGCGGTGCCGCGGCTGCCGGCGCGGCAGCGGGTGCGATGGCCTCGGCCGCACCGCTCCAGGTGCCGGCCGGCTTCGACACCGAAGCGTTCCTGCGCAGCGCGAAGGTCTATTTCGTGCGCCTGCAGGCTGCGTGGGACCAGGGCAACCTGGCCGACATCCGCGAGTTCACGACGCCCGAAATGTTCGCCGAGATCAAGATCGACCTCGATTCGCGCGGCAACGAGTCGAACCAGACCGACGTCGTGCAGCTCGACGCGGAACTGGTCGCGATCGAGGATCGCGGCATCGAGCAGTCGGCGAGCGTGCGCTTCCACGGCCTGATCCGCGAATCGGCGAATGCGTCGGCCGCGCCGTTCGACGAAGTGTGGAACCTGTCGAAGTCGGGCAGTCAGGGCTGGCTGCTCGCGGGCATCCAGCAGCTCAACACGCACTGAGCGTGACCGGCGGCCCGCGCCGCCGGATGCCCGGGCGAGCGCCGCCGCACTGCGACCGCTTGCCGCCCGGGTGTACGGTCGGGCACGGTCTGCCGACGATCCGACGTTACAATAGAAACCCGCGTGGGCGCCCGGCCTGCGCGGGTTTTTTCTTTCCCAGCCCGATGACCTTTGCCGCCAAGCCTTTTGCTGCTGCTGTCAATCACCTGCTCGCGCGCGAATCGTGGGCGCGCGACCGCCTGATTCCGTATGCGGGCAAGACTGCCCGGATCGACGTGCCCCCCGTCACGCTCACGCTGCTGGTGCAGCCCGACGGCTACCTGTCGGCTGTCGACGCGCACGATGCGCAACAGGTCGACGTGTCGATCGCACTCGCGGGCGACACGGTCGCCGCGTTCCTGCAGGGCGGCCAGGCGGCCGTGATGAAGCACGTGAAGATCGACGGCGATGCGGAGTTCGCGACGCAGATCGCGAAGCTGGCCGAGCACCTGCGCTGGGAACCGGAAGAAGATCTCGCGAAGCTGGTCGGCGACGCGGCGGCACACCGGATCGCGACGGTCGTGCGCGATGCCGGCGCGCGCGCGCGACGTACCGGCCGCAACGTGCTCGATTCCGTCGCCGAGTACTGGCTCGACGAGAATCCGCAAGTCGTCCGGCGCACGGCGCTCGGCGGCTTCGACGCTGAACTGGCGCGCGCACGCGATGCGCTCGCGCGGGTCGAAAAGCGGGTCGAGCGACTCGAACAAAAAATCGGCGCGCGCACGGGTTCAGGCCCGCGCGGCGCGCACTGAGGGCCGCAGGGCATGCGCATTTTCCGTTTCATCAAGATTGTCTACACCGTCATCCGCTTTGGCCTCGACGAAGTGATGCTGTCCCGGATCGACGACCGGCGCGTGAAGCTGCTGCTGCGGATCACGACGATCGGCCGCCGCTACTCCGATCCGCCCGCCGTGCGGCTGCGTCACGCGCTCGAAAGCCTCGGCCCGATCTTCGTGAAGTTCGGCCAGGTGCTGTCGACGCGCCGCGACCTGCTGTCGGTCGATTTCGCGAACGAACTCGCGAAGCTGCAGGACCAGGTGCCGCCGTTCGATTCGGCGGTCGCGATCGCGATCATCGAGAAGTCGCTCGGTGCGCCGGTCGACGAGCTGTTCGACGAATTCGAGCGCGAGCCGATCGCGAGCGCGTCGATCGCGCAGGTGCATTTCGCGAAACTCAAGCAGGGCTTGCACGCGGGCAAGGCCGTCGCCGTGAAGGTGCTGCGCCCGAACATGCTGTCCGTGATCGATTCGGATCTCGCGCTGATGCGCGACATCGCCATCTGGACCGAGCGCATGTGGGCCGATGGCCGGCGCCTGAAGCCGCGCGAGGTCGTCGCCGAATTCGACAAGTACCTGCACGACGAGCTCGACCTGATGCGCGAGGCCGCGAACGGCAGCCAGTTGCGCCGCAATTTCGCGGGCCTCGACCTGCTGCTCGTGCCCGAGATGTTCTGGGATTTCTCGACGTCGCAGGTGCTCGTGATGGAGCGCATGACCGGCGTGCCGATCAGCCAGGTCGAGACGCTGCGATCGGCCGGCGTCGACATCAAGAAGCTCGCGCGCGAAGGCGTCGAGATCTTCTTCACGCAGGTGTTCCGCGACGGCTTCTTCCATGCGGACATGCACCCCGGCAACATCCAGGTGAGCCTCGACCCGAACACGTTCGGCCGCTACATCGCGCTCGATTTCGGGATCGTCGGCGCGCTGTCCGATTTCGACAAGAATTACCTCGCGCAGAACTTCCTCGCGTTCTTCAAGCGCGACTATCACCGCGTCGCGACGCTCCACCTCGAATCGGGCTGGGTGCCGCCCGAGACGCGCGTCGAGGAGCTCGAAAGCGCGATTCGCGCGGTGTGCGAGCCGTATTTCGACCGTGCGCTGAAGGACATCTCGCTCGGCCAGGTGCTGATGCGCCTGTTCTCGACGTCGCGCCGCTTCAACGTCGAGATCCAGCCGCAGCTCGTGCTGCTGCAGAAGACCATGCTGAACGTCGAAGGGCTCGGCCGCTCGCTCGACCCCGAACTCGACCTGTGGAAGACCGCGAAGCCTTACCTCGAGCGCTGGATGACCGAGCAGATCGGCCTGCGCGGCTGGTACGAGCGTTTCAAGGTCGAGGCGCCGCAGTGGAGCAAGACGCTGCCGCAACTGCCGCGCCTGATCCATCACGCGATGGCGGCGCGCCATGACGCGCCGCGTGCCGCGAGCGAGGACCTGATGCGCCAGGTCCTCGTCGAGCAGAAGCGTACCAACCGGCTGCTGCAGGCGCTGCTGATCTTCGGCCTCGCCGTCGGCGTCGGGGCGCTCGTCGCGCGCGTGCTGCTCGCGCTCGCGTACGGCGCATGACCGAAAGGAGCAGGGCGATGTCCGATCCGAAGCAACCGGCCGCACCGGCGGCCGCCGATTTCGCGACGCGCGACCCCGGCAACGCGTCGTTCTGGGACGAGCGTTTCGAGCGCGGCGTGACGCCGTGGGAATTCGGCGGCGTTCCGGACGGCTTTCGCGTGTTCGCGCACCGGCTCGAGCCGTGCGCGGTGCTGATTCCCGGTTGCGGCAGTGCGCAGGAGGCCGGGTGGCTCGCGCAGGCCGGCTGGCCCGTGCGTGCGATCGATTTCGCCGCGCAGGCGGTGGCTGCCGCGAAGGCGCGGCTCGGCGCGCATGCGGACGTCGTCGAGCAGGCCGATTTCTTCACGTACCGGCCGCCGTTCGACGTGCAGTGGGTGTACGAGCGCGCGTTCCTGTGCGCGCTGCCGCCGGGCCTGCGCGCCGACTATGCGGCACGCATGGCCGAGCTGCTGCCGGCAGGCGGATTGCTGGCCGGCTATTTCTTTCTGACGGCGAAACCGAAGGGGCCGCCGTTCGGGATCGAGCGTGCCGAACTCGACGCGCTGCTCGCGCCGCACTTCGAACTGATCGAGGATTTGCCCGTGATCGATTCGCTGCCGGTGTTCGAAGGGCACGAGCGCTGGCTCACGTGGCGCCGCCGCTGATGTCCGGGCGTCACGGCCGTTGCCGGAGCGCGCCGAGGTTTCGGCTATAATTCAAGGTTTTGCAAGCCGTTTCCAGTTTCCGCGGGAAAAATATCATGCCGATCTACGCCTATCGATGCGAAGCGTGTGGTTTCGCGAAGGACGTGCTCCAGAAGATGAGCGACGCGCCGCTGTCGCAGTGCCCGGAATGCGGGAAGGATGCGTTTCGCAAGCAGGTCACCGCCGCGGGCTTCCAGCTGAAGGGTTCGGGTTGGTATGTCACCGATTTCCGCGGCGGCTCCGGCGGCGCCAGCGCACCGGCGACGGCGTCGGGCGACGCGGCGCCGGCAGCCGCTGCGGCGGCCACGCCCGCAGCGGACGCACCGGCTGCATCGAGCAGTTCCGAAAGCACGACGACGAGTGCCGCGCCGGCCCCGGCCGCAGCGCCCGCCGCCGCCAGCAGTTGACCGTCGCGGCCCGGCCGGGCCGCGACCACCCCGCGCCGCCGGCGCGGTTCATTGACGGCAGATGATGAAAAAGACGACCCTGAAATCGGTGTTTCTGACCGGCCTGCTGGTTCTCGTCCCGCTCGCGATCACGCTGTGGGTGCTCGGTCTCATCATCGGCACGATGGACCAGACGCTGCTCCTGCTGCCCGAATCGTGGCAGCCCGAGCGGATGCTCGGCTTCCACCTGCCGGGGATCGGCGCGGTGCTGACGCTCGCGTTCATCTTCGTCGTCGGGCTGGCCACGCGGAATTTCATCGGCCAGAAGCTCGTCACCTGGTGGAATGCGGTCGTGCGCCACATCCCGGTCGTCGGGCCGATCTACACGAGCGTCAAACAGGTGTCGGACACGCTGCTGTCGAGCAGCGGCAACGCGTTCCGCAAGGCGCTGCTGATCGAATACCCGCGCCGCGGCTCGTATACGATCGCGTTTCTGACCGGCACGCCCGGCGGCGACGTGCTCAATCATCTGACGGAAGAATACGTGAGCGTATACATCCCGACGACGCCGAACCCGACGTCGGGCTTCTTCCTGATGCTGCCGAAGAGCGAAGTCATCGAACTCGACATGTCGGTCGATGCCGCGCTGAAGTACATCGTCTCGATGGGCGTCGTGGCGCCCCTGGCGCCGGCTCCGGCGCCCGCCCGCCGCCCCGTCGAGCCGCCGCTGTAAGTAAAGAATCATCGCCCGGGCCGCGCGTTGCGGCGCCCGTTGATCAAACCGAACGAAAGCAAACATCATGTCGATGCGTACTGAATACTGCGGTCTCGTGACCGAACACCTGCTGGGCCAAACCGTGTCGCTGTGCGGCTGGGTGCAGCGCCGCCGCGATCACGGCGGTGTGATCTTCATCGACCTGCGCGATCGTGAAGGCCTTGTGCAGGTGGTGTGCGACCCGGATCGCGCGGAGATGTTCGCGACCGCCGAAGGCGTGCGCAACGAGTTCTGCGTGCAGATCAAGGGCCTCGTGCGCAACCGTCCGGACGGCACGGTCAACGCCGGCCTGAAGAGCGGCAAGATCGAAGTGCTGTGCCACGAACTGAACGTGCTGAACGCGTCGGTCACGCCGCCGTTCCAGCTCGACGACGACAACCTGTCGGAAACGACGCGTCTCACGCACCGCGTGCTCGACCTGCGCCGTCCGCAGATGCAGCACAACCTGCGCCTGCGCTACCGCGTCGCGATCGAGGCGCGCAAGTACCTCGACGAGCAGGGCTTCATCGACATCGAAACGCCGATGCTGACGAAGAGCACGCCGGAAGGCGCGCGCGACTACCTCGTGCCGTCGCGCGTGAACGCGGGCCAGTTCTTCGCGCTGCCGCAGTCGCCGCAGCTGTTCAAGCAGCTGCTGATGGTCGCGAACTTCGACCGTTACTACCAGATCACCAAGTGCTTCCGCGACGAAGATCTCCGTGCCGACCGTCAGCCGGAATTCACGCAGATCGACTGCGAGACGTCGTTCCTCGGCGAGCAGGAAATCCGTGACCTGTTCGAAGACATGATCCGTCACATCTTCAAGACGACGATCGACGTCGAGCTCGACGCGACCTTCCCGGTGATGCCGTACTCGGAAGCGATGGCGCGTTTCGGTTCGGACAAGCCGGACCTGCGCGTGCAGCTCGAATTCACCGAGCTGACCGACGCGATGAAGGACGTCGACTTCAAGGTGTTCAGCACGCCGGCCAACGCGAAGGACGGCCGGGTCGCGGCGCTGCGCGTGCCGAAGGGCGGCGAGCTGTCGCGCGGCGACATCGACGGCTACACGGAATTCGTGCGTATCTACGGCGCAAAGGGCCTCGCGTGGATCAAGGTCAACGAGAAGGCGAAGGGCCGCGACGGCCTGCAGAGCCCGATCGTCAAGAACCTGCACGACGCGTCGATCGCGGCGATCCTCGAGCGCACCGGCGCTGAAGACGGCGACATCATCTTCTTCGCGGCCGACCGCGCGAAGGTCGTCAACGACAGCCTCGGCGCGCTGCGCTTGAAGATCGGCCATTCGGAATTCGGCAAGGCGAACGGCCTCGTCCAGGCCGGCTGGAAGCCGCTGTGGGTCGTCGATTTCCCGATGTTCGAATACGACGACGAAGATGCGCGCTACGTCGCTGCGCACCACCCGTTCACGAGCCCGAAGGACGAGCACCTCGAGTACCTCGAGACCGACCCGGGCCGCTGCCTCGCGAAGGCATACGACATGGTGCTGAACGGCTGGGAAATCGGCGGCGGCTCGGTGCGTATCCACCGCGAGGAAGTGCAGAGCAAGGTGTTCCGCGCGCTGAAGATCGGCGCGGAAGAGGCTCAGCTGAAGTTCGGCTTCCTGCTGGACGCGCTGCAGTACGGCGCGCCGCCGCACGGCGGTATCGCATTCGGGCTCGACCGCATCGTCACGATGATGGCCGGCGCCGACTCGATCCGTGACGTGATCGCGTTCCCGAAGACGCAGCGTGCGCAGGATCTGCTCACGCAGGCACCGAGCCCGGTCGACGAGCGTCAGCTGCGCGAACTGCACATCCGTCTGCGTCAGCCGGAACAGCCGAAGGCTTAACACTCCTTCGCACGCGGTCGTGTGTGCGGCGACGCGCACACGACGCACATGAAAAAGGCGCCGCGATGCGCCTTTTTCATTTTTTGCGGTACAGTCGCAGCACTTGCCGCACGTTCGGAGCACATGCCCGGCGCGCGGCCCCGTGCTGCATGAAACCAAGATGACGAAGCCGCCGAAAATCCCCGAATCCGTTCTCGTCGTGATCTACACGCCCGACCTCGATGTGCTGGTGATCAAGCGTGCCGACCAGCCCGATTTCTGGCAATCGGTGACCGGATCGAAGGACGCGCTCGACGAGCCGCTCGCGGTCACGGCCGCGCGCGAAGTGGCCGAGGAAACCGGCATCTCGGTCGGCACGCCGGACGTGCCGGCCACCGCGCTGGTCGACTGGCGCCACCGGATCGAATACACGATCTATCCGCAATACCTGCACCGCTACGCACCGGGCGTCACGCGCAACACCGAACACTGGTTCGGCCTGTGCGTGCCGCGTCGCGTCGACGTGACGCTGTCGCCGCGCGAGCATGTGGATCACGCATGGCTGCCGTTCCGCGAGGCGGCCGCGCGCTGCTTCTCGCCGTCGAACGCGGAGGCGATCCTGCAATTGCCCGTGCGCGTCGCACTCGCGCGCACGCCGCACGGCTCGTCCGCATGACTGCGGAGGCTCGCAAGCGCTTCGCGCAATTGCGGCAGATGTTCCTGCAGGAACGCGGCTCGGCGTCGAGGCTCGCGTTCACGGCGGGCAACACGGTGCGGCTGTGCGAGGGCGGCGGCGAATTCTTCCGGGCGCTGATCGAGCGGATCGATGCCGCGCGCGAGCAGGTGATGCTCGAAACCTATATCTTCTGCGACGATGCGGCCGGCCGGCCGGTATCGGATGCGCTGATCCGCGCGGCGCAGCGCGGCGTGCGCGTGCGCGTGATCACCGACGGCGTCGGCACCGCGCGCCTGCCGCTGTTCGACACGTGGGCAGGGGCCGGCGTCGAGCACTGCATCTACAACCGTTTCCTGTTCGGCCGCTTCGGCTTCTCGCGCACGCACCGCAAGCTCGCGGTGATCGATCACGCGGCCGCGTTCTGCGGCGGCATCAACATCATCGACGACTACGCGCAAAACGGCACGACGCTGCCGTTTCCGCGCTGGGATTTCGCGGTCGAGATGGCGGGGCCGGCAGTGTCCGACGTGCGCGCGGCGTTCGAACTGCAGTGGCACCGGATCCAGTTCGGCCACAAGCCGTATGCACAGTACGCGGCCGGGCTGCATGGCGGCGAAGCGTTCCCCGACATGTTCCGGCGCTGGATACGCAGCCACCGGTGGATCAAGGCCGGCGCGCTGCGGGTCGTGACGGAGCCGAGCGTCGCGTTCGTCGCGCGCGACAACGTCGTGAACCGCCGCGCGATCGAGAAGGCCTATCTCGCGGCGATCGGCCAGGCGCGCCAGCGGATCCTGGTCGCGAATCCGTATTTCATGCCCGGCCGCAAGCTGCGCCGTGCGCTGACGGGCGCCGCGCGACGCGGCGTCGACGTGCGGATCCTGATCGGCCGCAAGGAGTTTGCAGCGCTCGATACGGCCGTGCCGTTCCTCTATCACACGCTGCTGCGCGCGGGCGTGCGCGTCGCCGAATACGACAAGACGATGCTGCACGGCAAGGTGGCCGTGATCGACGACAGCTGGGCGACGGTCGGCTCGTCGAATCTGGACGCGCTGAGCCTGATGCTGAACAATGAAGCGAACGTCGTGCTGGTGCGCTACGATTCGGTCACGAACGAACTGCGCGACGCGATCGCGGCAGCGTTCGCCGATGGCCGGGAGATCGACGCCGCGCGATTCGCCGCGCGCCCGCGCATCGAGCGTATTCTGAACTGGCTCGCCTATACCGTGTATCGCGTCGTGATGAAGGCGCTGACGGTCGGCAGTTACGACTGACGCGGACTAAGCATTCGCTTCAAAAATCTGTCCGCACGTTCGTGCGGAAAAGCCGCTCCGGTCCCGCCGGAATCGCGCAAAATAGCGGCTCGGTTAGACACCGGTTTCTAATAATTTCCTTGTTTCGCGAGCGGCCGCACTCAATAATAGTACGGCCGTTCGATTTTATTCGAACCCCCGAACGGTTACAGAAATAGCTATGCGAAAAGGCGAACAGACGCGTGCCGCGATACTTGAAGCTGCTTTGGACCTCGCCAGCCGTGACGGGCTGGAGGGGCTGACGATCGGCCTGCTGGCCGAGCGCATGCAGATGAGCAAGAGTGGCGTGTTCGCGCACTTCGGATCGCGCGAGGACCTGCAGGTCGAGGTCGTCCGCGAGTATCACCATCGTTTCGAAAACGAGGTGTTCTTTCCGAGCCTGCGCGAAGCGCGCGGTCTGCCGCGTCTGCGGGCGATGCTGGCGCGCTGGATCGAGAAGCGCATCCAGGAGGTGACGACCGGGTGCATCTACATCAGCGGCGCAGTGGAGTACGACGACCGGCCGGACAGCCCCGTGCGCGAGCAGTTGATCGCGAGCGTGACGGCCTGGCGTGCCGCGTTGCTGCGCGCCATTTCGCAGGCGATGGAAGAGGGGCACCTGCGCACGGATACCGATCCGGACCTGATGCTCTTCGAGTTGTACAGCTTCACGCTCGGCCTGCACCACGACGCACGTTTCCTGCATTCGCCGGATGCCGTGCGCCTCACGTGGGCCGCGCTGGAAAAGACGATTGTTTCGTATCAGAGCGAGAGCCGTTAGCGGCGCGTGATCCGCCCGCCAGGAGCTCGAGCCGTTTTGCCCACCTTTGGAGAGAGTCATGGGACAGTACGCCGCGCCGCTGCGCGACATGCAATTCGTGTTGCACGAGCTTCTGAACGTCGAAGCCGAAGTCAAGCAAATGCCCAAGCATGCGGACCTCGACGCCGACACGATCAACCAGGTCCTCGAGGAGGCGGGCAAGTTCTGCTCCGAGGTACTGTTCCCGCTGAACCAGGTCGGCGACCGCGAAGGCTGCACGTATGAAGGCGACGGCGTCGTGAAGACCCCGACCGGCTTCAAGGAAGCCTACCGGCAATACGTCGAGGCCGGCTGGCCGGCACTCGGCTGCGATCCGGACTACGGCGGCCAGGGCCTGCCCGCGTTCGTGAACAACGCGCTCTACGAAATGCTGAACTCGGCGAACCAGGCATGGACGATGTATCCGGGCCTGTCGCACGGCGCGTACGAATGCCTGCACGCGCACGGCGCGCCGGAACTGCAGAAGGCCTACCTGCCGAAGCTCGTGACGGGCGAATGGACCGGCACGATGTGCCTGACCGAGCCGCACTGCGGCACCGACCTCGGCATCCTGCGCACCAAGGCCGAACCGAACGGCGACGGCTCTTACTCGATCAGCGGCACGAAGATCTTCATCTCGAGCGGCGAGCACGACATGGCGGAGAACATCGTCCACCTCGTGCTCGCGCGCCTGCCGGACGCGCCGCAAGGCACGAAGGGAATCTCGCTGTTCATCGTGCCGAAGTTCATCCCCGACGCAGCGGGCGAGCCGGGCGAGCGCAACGGCATCAAGTGCGGCTCGATCGAGCACAAGATGGGTATCCACGGCAACTCGACGTGCGTGATGAACCTCGACAACGCGAAGGGCTGGATGGTCGGCGAGCCGAACAAGGGCCTGAACGCGATGTTCGTGATGATGAACGCCGCGCGTCTCGGCGTCGGCATGCAGGGTCTCGGCCTCACGGAAGTCGCGTACCAGAATTCGCTCACGTATGCGAAGGAGCGCCTGCAGATGCGCTCGCTGACGGGCCCGAAGGCGCCGGACAAGCCGGCCGACCCGATCATCGTGCACCCGGACGTGCGTCGCATGCTGCTCACGCAGAAGGCATACGCGGAAGGCGCGCGCGCGTTCACGTACTGGTCCGCGCTGCAGATCGACAAGGAGCTGTCGCACGCCGACGAAGCGGTGCGCAAGGAAGCGGCCGACCTCGTCGCGCTGCTCACGCCGATCATCAAGGCGTTCCTGACCGACAACGCGTTCGAGTGCACGAACCATGCGATGCAGATCTACGGCGGCCACGGCTTCATCTCCGAGTGGGGCATGGAGCAGTACGTGCGCGACGCGCGGATCAACATGATTTACGAAGGCACGAACTCGATCCAGTCGCTCGACCTGCTGGGCCGCAAGGTGCTCGGAGACATGGGCGCGAAGCTGAAGAAGTTCGGCAAGCTCGTCACGGAATTCGCGGAAGCCGAAGGCGTGAAGCCGGAAATGGCCGAGTTCATCAACCCGCTCGCCGACATCGGCGACAAGGTGCAGAAGCTGACGATGGAAATCGGCATGAAGGCGATGCAGAACCCCGACGAAGTCGGCGCCGCCGCCGTGCCGTACCTGCGCACCGTCGGCCACCTGGTGTTCTCGTACTTCTGGGCGCGGATGGCGCGTCTCGCACTCGACAACGAAGCGTCGGGCGATCCGTTCTACAAGTCGAAGCTCGCGACGGCCCGCTTCTACTTCGCACGCCTGCTGCCCGAAACGGCATCGACGATCCGGGCCGCGCGCGCCGGCTCGAAGACGCTGATGGAAGTCGACGAATCGCTGTTCTGACGCGAGTCCGGGCGGTGCGCTGCGTACCGCCCGAACGCAACGGTTCCTGGTACTCACTTCTCCGTGCAGCCCTCACATCCCGCGCTGCACGACACTATCCGGAGACATCCCGTGAGCAATTTCCTGATTCGCAAGGTCGCCGTGCTGGGCGCCGGCGTGATGGGCGCGCAGATCGCCGCGCACCTCATCAACGCGCGCGTGCCGGTGCTGCTGTTCGACCTGCCGGCCAAGGAAGGCCCGAAAAACGCGATCGCGCTGAAGGCGATCGAGAACCTGAAGAAGCTGTCGCCCGCGCCGTTCGGCGTGAAGGACGACGCGAAGTACCTCGAAGCGGCGAACTACGAAGACGACATCGCGAAGCTGGCCGAATGCGACGTCGTGATCGAGGCGATCGCCGAGCGGATGGACTGGAAGCACGACCTGTACAAGAAGGTCGCGCCGCACCTCGCGCCGAACGCGATCTTCGCGACCAACACGTCGGGCCTGTCGATCACGAAACTGTCCGAAGGCTTCTCGGACGAGCTGAAGGCGCGCTTCTGCGGCGTGCACTTCTTCAACCCGCCGCGCTACATGCACCTCGTCGAGCTGATCCCGACCGCGCATACGCGCCCGGAGATCCTCGACCAGCTCGAGACGTTCCTGACGAGCATCGTCGGCAAGGGCGTCGTGCGCGCGAAGGACACGCCGAACTTCATCGCGAACCGCGTCGGCATCTTCTCGATCCTCGCGGTGATCACCGAGGCCGCGAAGTTCGGCCTGCGCTTCGACGAAGTCGACGACCTGACGGGCAGCCGCCTCGGCCGCGCGAAGTCGGCAACGTTCCGCACCGCGGACGTGGTCGGCCTCGACACGATGGCGCACGTGATCAAGACGATGCAGGACAACCTCGCCGACGATCCGTTCTTCCCGGTCTACCAGACGCCAGCCGTGCTCGCCGAACTGGTGAAGCAGGGCGCGCTCGGCCAGAAGACGGGCGCCGGTTTCTACAAGAAGGAAGGCAAGGCGATCAAGGTGCTCGACGCGAAGACGGGCGCCTACGTCGATTCGGGCGCGAAGGCCGACGAAACCGTCGGTCGGATCCTGAAGCGTCCGCCGGCCGAGCGCCTGAAGCTGCTGCGCGAGACGGACCATCCGCATGCGCAGTTCCTGTGGTCGATCTTCCGCGACGTGTTCCACTACATCGGCGTGCATCTCGAGTCGATCGCCGACAACGCGCGCGACGTCGATCTCGCGATCCGCTGGGGCTTCGGCTGGAACGAAGGCCCGTTCGAAGGCTGGCAGGCTGCCGGCTGGAAGCAGGTCGCCGCGTGGGTGCAGGAAGACATCGCGGCCGGCAAGGCGCTCGCGAACGCGCCGCTGCCGTCGTGGGTGCTCGAAGGGCCGGTTGCCGAGCAGGGCGGCGTGCACACGGCCGAAGGCTCGTGGGCGCCGGCGGCGCAGCGCTTCGTGCCGCGTTCGGACCTCGCGGTCTACGGTAAGCAGGTGTTCCGCGCGCCGCTGCTCGGTGAAGCCGGTGCCGATCCGAAGACCTACGGCAAGACGCTGTTCGAAACCGACGCGGTGCGCGCATGGGTCGACGACCGTGCGGGCGAGGACGACGTCGTGATCGTGTCGTTCAAGTCGAAGATGAACACGATCGGACCGAGCGTGATCGACGGCCTCGTGCAGGCGATCGAACTCGCGGAGAAGGACTACAAGGGCGTGGTGATCTGGCAGCCGACGTCGCTGAAGCTCGGCACGCCGGGCGGCCCGTTCTCGGCCGGCGCGAACCTCGAAGAGGCGATGCCCGCGTTCATGATGGGCGGCGCGAAGGGCATCGAGCCGTTCGTGAAGAAGTTCCAGGAAGGCATGCTGCGCGTGAAGTACGCGAACGTGCCGGTCGTTGCAGCCGTGTCGGGCATCGCGCTCGGCGGCGGGTGCGAGCTCATGCTGCACAGCGCGAAGCGCGTCGTGCACGTCGAGAGCTACATCGGTCTCGTCGAAGTGGGCGTCGGCCTGGTGCCGGCGGGCGGCGGCCTGAAGGAAGCGGCGCTGCGCGCGGCGGATGCCGCAACGGCCGCGAACGCGACCACCGACATCCTGAAGTTCGTCACGAAGTCGTTCGAGAACGCGGCGATGGCGAAGGTGTCGGCGTCCGCGCACGATGCGCGCGCGATGGGCTACCTGAAGCCGTCCGACACGATCATCTTCAACGTGTTCGAACTGCTCGACACCGCGAAGAAGGAAGCGCGCGCGCTGGCCGCAAGCGGCTACCGCGCACCGCTGCGGGCGAAGGACGTGCCGGTCGCGGGCCGCTCGGCGATCGCGACGATCAAGGCGTCGCTCGTCAACATGCGTGACGGCCGCTTCATCAGCGAGCACGACTACCTGATCGCGAGCCGCATTGCCGAAGCGGTGTGCGGCGGCGACGTCGAAGCCGGCAGCCTCGTCGACGAGCAGTGGCTGCTCGCGCTCGAGCGCCGCGCGTTCGTCGAGCTGCTCGGCACGCAGAAGACGCAGGAACGGATCATGGGCATGTTGCAGACCGGCAAGCCGGTGCGTAACTGAGCGAGCGGACAGAGCGGACAAGGAGTCTGAAATGAGCAAACAATTGCAAGACGCATACATCGTCGCCGCCAGCCGCACGCCGATCGGCAAGGCCCCGCGCGGTGTATTCAAGAACACGCGCCCGGACGAGCTGCTGGTCCACGCGATCAGGTCGGCGGTCGCGCAGGTGCCCGGCTTCGACACGAAGCTGATCGAGGACGCGATCATCGGCTGCGCGATTCCGGAAGCCGAGCAGGGCCTGAACGTCGCGCGCATGGGCGCGCTGCTCGCGGGCCTGCCGCAGACGGTCGGCGGCGTGACGGTCAACCGCTTCTGCGCGTCGGGCATCACGGCGCTCGCGATGGCGGCCGACCGCATCCGCGTCGGCGAGTCGGACGCGCTGCTCGCGGGCGGCTGCGAATCGATGAGCATGGTGCCGATGATGGGCAACAAGCCGTCGATGTCGCCGCACATCTTCGATCGCAACGAAGACTTCGGCATCGCGTACGGGATGGGCCTGACGGCCGAGCGTGTCGCCGACCAGTGGAAGGTGAGCCGCGAAGACCAGGACGCGTTCTCGGTCGAGTCGCACCGCAAGGCGCTCGCCGCGCAGCAGGCCGGCGAGTTCAACGACGAGATCGCCGCGTACACGCTCACCGAGCGTTTCCCGAACCTCGCGACCGGCGAAGTCGACGTGAAGACGCGCGAGATCGCGCTCGACGAAGGCCCGCGCGCGGACACGTCGCTCGAAGGCCTCGCGAAGCTGCGCACGGTGTTCGCGAACAAGGGTTCGGTCACGGCCGGCAACAGCTCGCAGACGTCGGACGGCGCGGGCGCGCTGCTCGTCGTGTCGGAGAAGGTGCTCAAGGAGTTCAACCTGACGCCGCTCGCGCGCTTCGTGAGCTTCGCGGTGCGCGGCGTGCCGCCGGAAATCATGGGCATCGGTCCGAAGGAAGCGATTCCGGCCGCGCTGAAGGCCGCGGGCCTGAAGCAGGACGATCTCGACTGGATCGAGCTGAACGAGGCGTTCGCCGCGCAATCGCTGGCGGTGATCCGCGATCTCGGCCTCGACCCGTCGAAGGTCAACCCGCTGGGCGGCGCGATCGCACTCGGCCACCCGCTCGGCGCGACCGGCGCGATCCGCGCGGCGACCGTCGTGCACGGCCTGCGCCGTCGCAACCTGAAGTACGGGATGGTCACGATGTGCGTCGGCACCGGCATGGGTGCCGCGGGCATCATCGAACGCCTGTAAGCGGGACGCGACGAAAAGCGACGACGGTGCGCGGGCCACGAGCTCGCGCACCGTTTTTTCATTCCGATAGAGGAAAGTCAAAGGAGACGGTTGTGGCCGAAATTCAAGTGGAACGCGCCGACGGCGTGATGACGATCACGATCGCGCGCCCGGCGAAGAAGAACGCGCTGACGGCGGCGATGTACCAGACGATGGCCGACGCACTCGCCGAAGCACAGGAAGACAAGGCGGTACGCGTGATCCTGCTGCGCGGCGGCGACGGCAATTTCAGCTCGGGGAACGATCTCGAGGATTTCCTGAAGGCGCCGCCGAAGGACGAGAACGCGCCGGTGTTCCAGTTTCTCGCGCGGATCAGCGGTGCACCGAAGCCGATCGTGGCCGCGGTGCCGGGCATCGCGGTCGGCGTCGGCGTGACGATGCTGCTGCACTGCGACCTCGTGTACGCGGCCGATACCGCGACGTTCTCGCTGCCGTTCGCGCAGCTCGGGCTGTGCCCGGAAGCCGCATCGAGCGTGCTGCTGCCGCGCCTGGCCGGCCATCAGGTCGCCGCCGAGAAGCTGCTGCTTGGCGAGGCGTTCGATGCGCTGGAGGCGCACCGGATCGGCATCGTCAATCGCGTGCTGCCGGCCGCCGAACTCGACGCGTTCGCGGCGAAGCAGGCGGCGAAGCTCGCGGCGCTGCCGGCGTCGTCGCTGCGCGTGACGAAGGCGCTGCTGAAGGATACGGGCGGCGTGGCGACCGCCGCGCGGATGGCCGAAGAGGCGGGCCATTTCTCCGCGATGCTGCGCGCACCCGAAGCGCGCGAGGCGATGACCGCGTTCTTCGAGAAGCGCAAGCCGGATTTCCGTCAGTTCGACTGACACCGGGCACACGTGCTTTGCCGCCTCGGATTCCTTCGCCGTCCGAGGCGGCAACGCCAGCCTCCGCGAGCCGCCGACCGCGCGGCTTTCGTTCGGTCTTCACCGTCGATGCGTCAATCGACGCGTCGGCTCGAACCTGCGCCGCTGCGCGTTCGCGCGGCGTTCCGCGTTCCCCTGCGCCGTTCTGCGGTTGCGCTGCGCTCGCAACGCGCGTCGGTGTCGACGATGGCGTGGCGTGATGCCGCGGCCGGCGTCTCTCGTGTCGCGGTGCGGCGCCGTCGTGATTCCCGTTTCGCCATTGCCGCCCGCTATCCGCGGTGCTTGAGCGGCGGCCCCCTCTCGGTTGTGCCATAGGCCATCGCCGGCAATCGTGCGCGGGTGCCGGTGTCCCGACTCGCCCCGCTCGGGGCGGTTCCGGCTCACCTCGGCAAAGCTTGTCCGCCGTCAAGTTGCACTGCGGCAATTTTCCGTACAGTTCGCGCACAGGTCGCCGCGGCCGTGTGCGTCGCGCGATGGCGGCATACGGCCGGCTCTACTCAACGACAATCAGGCGAACGAACAATGATCGGACGAATCACCGGCGGAGCGCGTGCGGCGCCCGTCATCGGGCTGCTGGCGGCACTCGCCGGATGCAGCGACCTTCACGTGCTCGATCCGAAGGGCGCGGTGGGCGTCGCCGAGAAATCGCTGATTGCGACGGCGACGTGGGCGATGCTGATCGTCGTCGTGCCGGTGATCCTGCTGACGCTTTACTTCGCGTGGCGCTACCGCGCGTCGAACCGCAACGCAACCTACGCGCCGAACTGGTCGCACTCGACCGCGATCGAAGTCGTGATCTGGACGGTGCCGACGCTGATCATCCTGTTCCTCGGCGTGCTCACGTGGAAGACCACGCACGAACTCGACCCGTACAAGCCGCTCGAATCGTCGGTCAAGCCGATCGACGTCGAGGTTGTCGCGCTCGACTGGAAGTGGCTGTTCATCTATCCGGAGCTTGGCATCGCGTCGGTCAACCAGCTCGCGATTCCGGTGGGCACGCCGGTGAATTTCCGCATCACGTCGGACTCGGTGATGAACTCGTTCTTCATCCCGCAGCTCGGCAGCCAGGTCTATGCGATGGCCGGCATGCAGACGCGCCTGCACCTGATCGCCGACGAGGCGGGCAGCTACGCGGGCGTGTCCGCCAACTACAGCGGCCGCGGCTTCTCCGACATGAAGTTCCGCACGCTCGCCGAGTCGCGCGAGCAGTTCGACGCGTGGGTGCGCAAGGTGAAGGCGTCGTCCGACCGGCTCGACATGACCGCATACGGCGCGGTCGCTCAGCCGAGCGAGAAGGCGCCCGTGCGCTACTTCTCGTCGGTGGATCCGAAGCTTTTTCACAACATCATCGCGAAATACAACAACGGCCACGTCCTCGACCCGAAGGACGCCGCCTGCACGACGAAGGGGTAACGCATGTTCGGCAAACTCACACTATCGGCGATCCCGTTCGATCAGCCCATCATCATGGGGGCGAGCGCCTTCATGGGGCTCGTCGTGCTGGGCATCGTCGCCGCGCTGACGGTCACCGGCCGATGGAAATGGCTGTGGAGCGAATGGCTGACGTCCGTCGATCACAAGAAGATCGGCGTGATGTACCTGGTCGTCGCGGTGCTGATGCTGCTGCGCGGCTTCGCGGACGCCGTGATGATGCGCGTGCAGCTCGCGCTCGCGTACAACGGCCCCGGCTACCTGCCGCCGCATCATTACGACCAGGTCTTCACCGCGCACGGCGTGATCATGATCTTCTTCATGGCGATGGCGCTGCTGGTCGCGTTCTTCAACCTGATCGTGCCGCTGCAGATCGGCGCGCGCGACGTCGCGTTCCCGTTCCTGAACTCGCTGAGCTTCTGGATGACGGCGATGGCCGCGATCCTGATGAACATCTCGCTCGTGATCGGCGAATTCGCGCAGACGGGCTGGCTCGCGTATCCGCCGTTGTCGGAGCTGCAGTTCAGCCCGGGCGTCGGCGTCGACTACTACCTGTGGGCGCTGCAGATCTCGGGCGTCGGCACGCTGATCACGGCGATCAACTTTTTCGTGACGATCATCAAGATGCGCGCGCCGGGCATGACGCTGATGAAGATGCCGGTGTTCACGTGGACCGCGCTGTGCTCGAACGTGCTGATCATGGCCACGTTCCCGATCCTGACGGTCGCGCTCGCGCTGCTGGGCCTCGACCGCTACCTCGACATGCACTTCTTCACGAACGATGCCGGCGGCAACGCGATGCTGTACCTGAACCTGATCTGGGCATGGGGGCATCCGGAGGTGTACATCCTCGTGCTGCCCGCGTTCGGCATCTATTCGGAAGTCATCGCCACGTTCGCGAAGAAGCCGTTGTTCGGCTACAGGACGATGGTCTATGCATCGTGCGTGATCATGGTGCTCGCGTTCCTCGTGTGGCTGCACCACTTCTTCACGATGGGCTCGGGTGCGAACGTGAACGCGTTTTTCGGCATCATGACGATGGTCATCGCGATTCCGACCGGCGTGAAGATCTTCAACTGGCTGTTTACGATGTACCGCGGACGCATCGAATTCACGGCGCCCGTGCTGTGGACGATCGGTTTCATGGTCACGTTCACGCTCGGCGGCATGACCGGCGTGATGATGGCGATTCCCGGCGCGGACTTCGTGCTGCACAACAGCCTGTTCCTGATCGCGCACTTCCACAACGCGATCATCGGCGGCGTCGTGTTCGGCTACTTCGCGGGCGTGCATTACTGGTTCCCGAAGGTGTTCGGTTTCCGGCTCGACGAGAAGTTCGGCAAGCGCGCGTTCTGGTGCTGGTTCCTCGGCTTCTACGTGTCGTTCGTGCCGCTGTACGTGCTCGGCTTCATGGGCATGACGCGTCGCCTGAATCACTACGACAACCCGGCCTGGCATCCGTGGCTGGTTGCCGCCGCGCTCGGCGTCGCACTGATCGCGATCGGCGTGCTGTGTCAGGTCGCATCGGTGTGGGTCGGCTGGCGCAATCGCAACCAGCCGCAGTATCGCGATGCGACGGGCGATCCGTGGAACGGCCGCACGCTCGAATGGGCGACGAGTTCGCCGCCCGCCGTCTACAACTTCGCGGTGATCCCGAACGTTCACGAGCTCGACGAGCTCGCGTATCGCAAGGCGAAGGGCCTCGGGCTCGGCCTCGGCAAGAACGTCAGGTACCAGGACATCCACATGCCGTCGAACACGAGTGCGGGTTTCTTCGTCGGCCTCTTCAGCCTGATGCTCGGCTTCGCACTCGTCTGGCACATCTGGTGGCTCGCGATCGCCGCGCTCGTCGGCATCGTCGCGACGGTGGTGCTGTACAGCGCACAGGACAACGACGGCTATTACATTCCGGCGGATACCGTCCGCACGATCGAGGAACGACGCGCGGGCGTGCGGATCGGCACACCGGCGCCGCAAGCCGAACTGGAGGCGAACTGATGTCGTATCAATCTCTCGCGGGCGCCGGCCATCAACCGGCGGCGCACCACCATCCGCCGTCGCATTCCGTGTTCGGCTTCTGGCTGTACCTGATGACCGACTGCGTGATCTTCGCGTCGCTGTTTGCGACGTTCGCGGTGCTCGGCCACCAGTTTGCGGGCGGGCCGACCGCGAAGGACCTGTTCGATATCCCGGGCGTCGCGCTCGAGACCGCCGCGCTGCTGCTGTCCAGCATCACGTACGGCTTCGCGATGCTCGGCGCGCAGCGCCGCCGACGCGGCACCGTGTTCGTCTGGCTTGCGGTGACGTTCGTGCTCGGCGCTGCGTTTCTCGCGATGGAACTGCGCGAGTTCTCGCACCTGATCGCGCAAGGCGCAGGCCCGCAGCGCAGCGCGTTCCTGTCGGCGTTCTTCGCGCTGGTCGGCACGCACGGATTGCACGTGGCTGTGGGCCTGTTGTGGATGGTCGTGCTCGTGGTGCAGATCGCTCGTGGCCCCGGCATGACGGAACGCGACTTCCGGCGCCTCACCTGCCTGAGCCTCTTCTGGCACTTCCTCGACATCGTCTGGATCTGCGTGTTCTCCTTCGTCTATCTCGCGGGCGTGATCTAAATGGCTCATTCGGAACTCATCCACCACGATGAAGCGCACGGCACGGCCGGCGGCTACATCGTCGGTTTCGTGCTGTCGGTGCTGCTGACGGCCGCGTCGTTCGGCCTCGTGACGGGCGGCGTGCTGGCGCCGAGGGCGGCGCTCATCGCGCTCGCGGTGCTCGCGTTCGTGCAGATTCTCGTGCACCTCGTATGCTTCCTGCACATGAACACGTCGTCCAGCCAGCGCTGGAACGTGATGGCGTTCAGCTACACGGTGCTCACCGCGCTGATCCTGATCTTCGGGACGCTGTGGGTGATGCACAACGTCAGCATGAACATGATGTCGCGTTGACCGGCCCGGGCCGCGGTTCGGCCCGCCCTTCCGCGCCGTGCCCGCCGCACGGCTTTTTCCCTTTCGGGCGTGCGGTTCGCGCGCCTTTGCGCATCATGATCAACAACGATTCCCAGACACCCGTTCGTGCCGACGAGCCGATCCCGCATCGCAAGGTCATCCGCGCGTGGCTCGTGCCGTTCGCCACGCGCGAGATCGTGCGCCCGATCGCGCTGCTCGTGCTCGACTACCTGCTGCTGTTCGCGGCGTTCGCCGGCGCGCTGCTGATTCCGTCGATCATCGGCAAGATCGTCTGCGGGATGGCCGCCGGCTTCATCACCGGGCGGCTCTTCATCATCGGGCACGACGCGTGTCACCAGAGCCTGACGCCCGATCGCCGGCTGAACCGCTGGCTCGGCCGCATCGCATTCCTGCCGTCGCTGACGCCATACAGCCTGTGGGAAGTCGGACACAACGTCGTGCACCACGGCTATACGAACCTGAAGGGCTTCGACTTCGTGTGGGCGCCCAATACCCCGGCGGAATACGCCGCGCTGTCGCCGGCGCGCCGCTTGCTGGATCGCGTCTACCGAAGCGGCTGGGCGCCGGGGCTTTACTATCTCGTCGAGATCTGGTGGTTGCGGATGTATTTCCCGACCAGGACCTATATCGGTACGTCGCGGCCCGTGTTCCGGCGCGACTGCCTGCTGGTGACGGGCTTCGCGGCCGTGTGGATCGCCGCCGTCGTCTGGGTGGCGATCGCGACAGGGCAGCCCATCGCGCTGCTGCTCGCAACCGCCGTGCTCGTGCCGTTCCTGTTCTGGTGCTCGATGATCGGCTTCGTCGTATATGTCCACCACACCGATCCGCGCATCGCGTGGCACGCGAACCGCGCGGAGTGGTCGAATGCCGCGCCGTTCGTGTCGACCACGCTGCACCTGACGTTCCCGTTCGGTATCGGCGGCCTGCTGCACCACATCATGGAGCACACGGCGCATCACGTCGACATGAGCGTGCCGCTGTACCGGCTCAAGCCCGCGCAGGCGAAACTGGAGGACATGCTGCCCGGGCGGATCGTCGTGCAGCGCTTCAGCTGGCGCTGGTATTTCGACACGGCGCGCCGCTGCAAGCTCTATGACACCGACCGCAAGCTCTGGACGGACTACCTCGGAAACCGGACGAGCGACGCGGCATGCGAGGCGCTCCCGCCGGCCGCCGCGGACGAACTGCCGGGCGCGGTTCCCGAACCGGCGGGCAAGGCGCCCGCCGCGAGCGCTCACGCGGTGCCGTAATCCACGTGGCCGGTTTCGCGGCAGAAGCTGACGAGCCGCAAACCGGCCGCCTTTGCGATCTCGATCGCGAGCGACGACGGCGCGGAGATGGTTGCGACCATCGGGATGCCGACCCGTGCGGCCTTGCGCACGAGCTCGTAGCTCGCGCGGCTCGACAGGAACACGAAGCCGTCGGTCGCGTCGGCGCGCGACAGCACGAGCGAGCCGATCAGCTTGTCCAGCGCGTTGTGGCGGCCGACGTCCTCGAACGCGATCCGGATCGTGCCTGTTGCGTCGCACCATGCGGCCGCATGCAGGCCGCCCGTGAGCTGCGTGAGCGCCTGGTGGGCCGGCAGCGCATGCGCCGCGCGCGCCAGCGCGTCGGGCGCGAGGCGCGCGAGAAAGCCCGTGTCGGGCACGCGTTCGGGCGCGAGGTCGAGCAGGTCGATGCTTTCGATTCCGCATACGCCGCAGCCGGTGCGCCCCGCGAGCGCGCGGCGCCGGTCCTTCAGCGCGGCGAACGCCTGCTGGACGACTTCCAGATGGACTTCCGCGTGCGGCAACGGCGCGTCGGCGTGCAGGATCACCTCGATGTCCTTGATGTCGCTGCCGCGCGCGACGATCCCTTCCGAGATTGCGAAGCCGACCGCGAACGCTTCGAGGTCGCACGGCGTGCACATCATCACCGCGTGCGAGATGCCGTTGAAGACGAGTGCGACGGGCCATTCCTGGCCCACGTAGTCGTGCGCGGTTTCGACGGCGCCGCCGCGCGTGCGGCGCACGGACAGTTCGATCGCGCCGCGCGGTTCGTCGCGCAGTTCATCGCGCAGTTCGTCGGATTCGATCGGATTCACGAGCACTCCCGTTGATTCGAGGCGCGGCCGGCGGACCAGCAATCGTGTCCGCCGCCCGCGCGCAGAGGTTCTAAAATACCCCAGGCAGGCCGGCCGCGCCGGCAACCGTCACGTCAGGTAACGACCATGGGACTCAGCGACGCTCCGTTGCTATTCAACTTCGAACACGATTCGTCGGAAAATTTCACGTACATCCCGATGATCGTGCGTTTCAACCTCGACCGCTTCGGTTTGCGGATTTCGCTCGAGCAGTGGCAGTTGCTGCCGCTCGAGGACCGCAAGCTGCTTGCGCGTTTTCCGGCCGACGACGACACCGCGATCGAGCCCAACTTCGATCATGCGCTGTTCGAGATGCTGCGCACGCACGCCGATCTGGAACCGTCGTGGTTCCAGCCGGACGAGCAGCCGACCTGGCGCGCCACCGACTCGGTGCCGGAGTCGCTCGTGCAGCAGAGCGCGCTGGCCGGGCTGTCGGCGCCGGCGCTTGCGCAGTGGCAGCGGCTCGCGCCGTTCCAGCGCTACGTGCTGGTGAAGCTGTCGCGCAAACCGAAGCTGAATCACGATTTCCTGCCCGCGATGCGGGAGTTCGGGCTGACGGCCACGCACTGACTCGCTGCGTGCCGCACCGCAGCGCGGCGCTCGCCCGTCAGAGCGGCGGCAGTTGCCGCGGCTTGCGGTCCGGGCCGGTCGCGACGTACGTGAGCGTCGCTTCGGTGACCTTCACGATTTCGCCCATCAGGCGCATGCGCTGTGCATACACCTCGACGTCGACCGTGATCGACGTATTACCGGTGCGCATGATGGTCGCGTAGAAGCTCAGAAGATCGCCGACGAACACCGGCTGCTTGAACACGAACGAGTTGACCGCGACCGTCGCGACGCGGCCATTTGCGCGCTGGCTCGCGGGGATCGAACCGGCAATGTCGACCTGCGACATGATCCAGCCGCCGAACACGTCGCCGTGGACGTTCGCGTCGTGCGGTTGCGGGACGACGCGCAGCGCGGGCTGCTTTTGCGGAAGTTCGAGGGTCGAATCGGTCATGGCGGGGGCTTTCATCCTGTAATAAATTCGCCGCCGCGCGCAGGCTGGCCGGCAAGGCCGCCGGCAGCGGCGCGAAGCGGCTTCTGCGACAATACAACGTTCGCAAATTGTACGAGAAAGCGGGCGAGCCGGCCGCCGATGCACGCGTCCGGCACCGCCGCCGATCCTTCCCCCATGCGCCGATTTCCTGCTTCCGGCGAGCCCGCGCCGGCTTCGACCGGGCCCCGCAACGACTGGCAGACCATCCGGTCGCTGCTGCCGTACCTGACCACCTACAAATGGCGCGTCGCGCTCGCGCTCGCCTGCCTGATCGGTGCGAAGGTCGCGAACCTCGGCGTGCCGGTCGTGATGAAGCGCATCGTCGACCACCTGTCCTACGTGCAGCAGCTCACCGCGCTCGGCCGCGCCGAGCAGTCGGCCGGCATCGTGCTCGCGGGCGGCGTCGGCCTGCTGGTCATCGCGTATGCGTTCGTGCGGCTGTCGACGTCGCTGTTTACCGAGCTGCGCGAGATCCTGTTCTCGAAGGTCACCGAGAGCGCGGTGCGCCAGCTCGCGCTGCAGGTGTTCCGGCACCTGCACGGGCTGTCGCTGCGGTTTCACCTGGAGCGCCAGACGGGCGGCATGTCGCGCGACATCGAGCGCGGCACGCGCGGCATCCAGCAACTGATTTCGTATTCGCTGTACAGCATCCTGCCGACGCTCGTCGAGGTCGGGCTCGTGCTCGGCTTCTTCGTGGTCAAGTACGAGGCCTATTACGCGTACGTGACGTTCGCGGCGCTGGTCACGTACATCGTGTTCACGGTGAAGGTCACCAACTGGCGCACGCACTTCCGCCGCACGATGAACGAACTCGATTCGCGCGCGAACGCGCGGGCGATCGATTCGCTGATCAACTACGAGACGGTGAAGTACTTCGGCAACGAGGAGTGGGAAGCGCAGCGCTACGACGAGAACCTGAAGCGCTACCGCAAGGCCGCGATCCGCTCGCAGAATTCACTGTCGGTACTGAACTTCGGCCAGCAGGCGATCATCGGCACGGGGCTCGTGTTCATCCTGTGGCGTGCGACGCAGGGCGTGCTCGCGGGCAAGCTGACGCTCGGCGATCTCGTGCTGATCAACACGTTCATGCTGCAGCTCTACATTCCGCTGAACTTTCTCGGCGTCGTCTATCGCGAGCTAAAGCAGAGCCTCACCGACATGGACCGGATGTTCGGGCTGCTGTCGGCCGCGAAGGAAGTCGCGGACCTGCCCGATGCACGGCCGCTCGCGGTGGCCGGCGCGCAGGTTCGCTTCGAGCACGTGAACTTCGCGTACGAGCCGGCGCGATCGATCCTGCACGACGTGTCGTTCACGATCGACGCGGGCACGACGACCGCGGTGGTCGGTCACAGCGGCTCCGGGAAGTCGACGCTGTCGCGCCTGCTGTTCCGCTTCTACGATCTCGACCGGCAGGCGGGCGGCGCGATCCGGATCGACGGCCAGGATATCCGCGACGTCACGCAGGATTCGCTGCGCGCATCGATCGGGATCGTGCCGCAGGACACCGTGCTTTTCAACGACTCGATCTACTACAACATCGCGTACGGTCGGCCGACCGCGACCCGCGACGAGGTGGTCGCGGCCGCGCGCGCCGCGCATATCCACGATTTCATCGAAAGCTTGCCGAAGGGCTATGACACGCCGGTCGGCGAGCGCGGGCTGAAGCTGTCGGGCGGCGAGAAGCAGCGCGTCGCGATCGCGCGCACGCTGCTGAAGGATCCGCCGATCCTGCTGTTCGACGAAGCGACGTCGGCGCTCGATTCGCGTTCGGAACGCGCGATCCAGCACGAGCTCGACCAGATCGCGCGGCATCGCACGACGCTCGTGATCGCGCACCGGCTGTCGACGGTCGTGCACGCGCAGCAGATCCTCGTGATGGATCACGGGCGGATCGTCGAGCGCGGCACGCACGACGAACTCGTGCGCGCGGACGGGCTGTATGCGCAGATGTGGGCGCTGCAGCAGCAGCGCGCGGCGGCGGGCGGGGAAGAGGCCGAGGCCGCGTGAGCGGCGATGCTGCGCGTGGTGGCGCGCAGCGGGAAGGCGGCGGTCCGCCGCAAGGGCGCGCGGGCGGCGCAGCGGCACGACGCGGCGCCGTGCCGTCCGTCGTCCGGTCAGCCCGCGGCGCGCAGCCGCGCGTCGAGCTCGCCGAGCTGCGCGGGCGTGCCGACGTTCTCCCAGATGCCTTCGTAAAGTTCGCCGCTCGCACGGCCGGCTTCGATCGTCGCGCGGAAGTACGGCGTCAGTGCGCGTCGCGTGCCGGGCGCGAGATCGCGGAACATCCGCGTGTCGTACAGGCCGATGCTGCCGAACGTGACACGCTCGCCGCCGTCGAGCGACAGGCGCCCGTCGCCACCGAGCACGAAGTCTCCGGACGGATGGAAAGGCGGATTCGGCACCATCACGAGATGCATCGCGGGCGCGTCGAGTGCCGACATGCGCGCGGCGGGGGCGGCGAGCTTCCTGTAATCGAACTTGGCGAACACGTCGCCGGCCACCGCGACGAACACCGTCGACCGCCCGTCGTGTTCCAGCAGCGGCAGCGCCTGAGCGATGCCGCCGGCGGTCTCCAGCGCTTCGCCCTCGGCCGAATACGCGAGCCGTACGCCCCAGCGCGAACCGTCGCCGAGCGCGGCCTCGATCCGTTCGCCGAGCCACGCATGGTTGATCACGATCGTCTCGATGCCCGCGCGTGCGAGCGCTTCGATCTGCCAGACGATCAGCGGCTTGCCGCCCGCTTCGAGCAGCGGCTTCGGGCGGGTGTCGGTCAGCGGGCGCATCCGTTCGCCGCGCCCGGCGGCGAAGATCATCGCCGTGGTCAGGGTGTCGCTCATGTTCGGCTGGGTATCAGGGCAGTCGGGACGGTCAGAACGTGTAACCCACGTCGGCCGGCGCGTTGCCCTCGAGTTCGTCGAGCAGCTTCGCGAACGGCACGAGCGGGCGGTAGCGCAGCGCGACCTTGCGCGCATACGCGAGGAAGCGCGGCAGGTCGTTCAGGTAGTGCGGCTTGCCGTCGCGGTAATTGATGCGCGCGAACAGGCCGAGGATCTTGATATGGCGCTGCAGCCCCATCCATTCGAGCTGGCGGTAGAACTCGCCGAAATCCGGATCGACCGGCAGGCCGGCCTTTTTCGCCTTTTCCCAGTAATACGCGAAGCAGTCGAGCTCGAACTCCTCGTCCCAGCTGATGAACGCGTCGCGCAGCAACGACACGACGTCGTACGTCAGCGGCCCGTGGACGGCGTCCTGGAAGTCGAGCACGCCCGGATTCGGCTCGCAGACCATCAGGTTGCGCGGCATGAAGTCGCGCAGCATGAAACCCTGCGGCTGCGCTTGCGCGCTGGCGACCAGCAGCGCGAAGGTGCGCTCGAGCGTGCCGCGCATCGCGTCGGTGACGGGCTTGCCGAGGTGGCGGCCGACGAACCATTCGGGCAGCAGCTCCATTTCGCGGCGCAGGAACGCTTCGTCGAACGGCGGCAGCACGTCGGGCTTCGACGTGAGCTGGAAGCGGATCAGCGCGTCGAGCGCATCGCGCATCAGCGGCCGCGCGGCGGCCGGGTCGGCTGGATCGAGCACCGAGATGTACGAGGTGCGGCCGAGGTCCGTCACGAGCATGAAGCCCGCGTCGAAATCGTGGGCCAGGATGTCCGGAACGTGATCGCCGGCCGCGGCGAGCAATTGCGCGACCTGGACGAACTCGCGGCACTTCTCGGGCGGCGGCGCGTCGACGGCGATCAGCGTGCCGCCGGCGCTCGTGGCCGACGAGACACGGAAATAACGGCGGAAACTGGCGTCCGACGACGCAGGCGCGAGGGTCGACAGGTCAAGGGCGTAGCGCCCGGCGAGCGGGTGCAGCCACGCGGTGAGCGCGTCGAGGCGGGCGTCGGGCTGGGATGCGGCGGATGGGGGCGTCATGAAACTCGCGGGAGGGGGGAACGTCTTGCCATATAATACCCCACGACTTTTTTGACGCGCCCCGCGTCAGCTTCCGCCGTACAGGCCCACTGCCTGTCGCGCCGTCCGCACGATCGCCTCCCCGGTTTGCGCTCAGCCGCAGTCGCGGTTCGACGGTGCGGCCCGCCGTGCGCGAATGTGCGCGAAGGCGCGGTTGACAAGGGGCGATTCGCCAAACGATAGATGCCGCCCAAACCGCTATTCCCGAATGTTTTCCCCGGTGACGGGGCGCCGCGCAAACGGCGGCTCGCGCTCGCGCTCCTGGCCGTGCCGGGCCTCGTGCCGGCCGTGTCGTACGCGCAGCTGTCGGGCGCGGCTGCGCAGCCGCAGCCGCTCGACTCGCCGTGGGATCTGCGTCTCGCACCCCAGCTCGAGGATCATCCGCTGAAGGACGGCGCGAAGCCGGCCGCCTTCGTGATCGCCGACCACACGAGCGGCACGGCCGAGCAGGATCTGGCCGCGAAGGGCTCGGCCGAACTGCGGCGCGGTGACGCCGTCGTGAAGGCCGACGCGATCCATTACGATCAGGATACCGACATGGCCGATGCGTACGGCCAGGTCAAGGTGGTCAATGGCGGCACGTCGTTCGCGGGGCCCGAGGCGCATCTGAAGATCGAGGCGAACCAGGGCTTCATGACGGCGCCGAAGTACCACTTCAACGTGACGGGCGGGTCGGGCAGCGCGGAGCGCGTCGACATGGTCGACAACGAGCGCTCGGTGTTCGTCAACGGCACGTACACGGCGTGCCAGTGCTCGACGAACCCCGCGTGGTACATCAAGGGCAGCCGCTTCGACTTCGATACGGGCGCCGACGAAGGCACCGCGCGCAACGGCGTGCTGTTCTTCCAGGGCGTGCCGATCTTCGCGAGCCCGTGGCTGACGTTCCCGCTGTCGGGCGAGCGGCGCAGCGGCCTGTTGCCGCCGACGTTCTCGATGAACTCGAACAACGGCTTCGAGCTGTCGCTGCCGTACTACTTCAACATCGCGCCGAACCGCGACCTGACGCTTACGCCGCGCATCATCTCGCGGCGCGGCGTGATGGCCGAAGCGACGTTCCGCTACCTGTCGCCGTCGTATTCGGGCACGCTTACGGCCAATTACCTGCCGGATGACCGGCTCGCACACCGCAACCGCTACGCGATCTACTGGCAGCACCAGCAGAACTTCGGCGGCGGCTTCGGCGGCTACGTCTACTACAACAAGGTCTCCGACAACACCTATCCCGAAGATCTCGGTTCGACGAACCAGTTCATCAACGGGACGCAGACGCTGTACCAGCAGGAAGCCGGTCTCACGTACAACAACGGCCCGTGGTCGGTGCTTGCGCGTTACCAGCACTGGCAGACGCTGCCGCCGTCGATCGCGCCGTACAGCCGCGAGCCGCAGTTGAACGTGAAGTATACGAAGTACAACGTCGGCGGCTTCGACTTCGGCGCGGAAGCCGACTATTCGCGGTTCCGCATCACGACGGCCGATGCGACCGAAGGCGACCGGATCGTCTTCAACCCGTACATCGCATACGGCGTATACGGCCCAGGCTACTTCGTCGTGCCGAAGGTCCAGTACCACTTCGCGTCGTACGACCTGAGCCACCTGTCGTCGGGCACGCCGAACAATCCGAAGCGCTTCACCGAGTCGATCCCGACCGTGACCTTCGACTCGGGCCTGATCTTCGACCGCTCGGTGCGCCTGTTCGGGCAGGACTTCATCCAGACCCTCGAGCCGCGCCTGTACTACGTGTACACGCCGTATCGCGATCAGTCGAACGCGCCGCTGTTCGACACCGCGGAATCGGACTTCGGCCTCGCGGAGATCTACCAGCCGAACACGTTCGTCGGCAACGACCGGATCGCCGATGCGAACCGGATCACGGCCGGCCTCACGTCGCGTTTCATCGATCCGCGCACCGGCGACGAGCGTGCGCGCTTCGTGATCGCGCAGCAGTACTACTTCGCCGATCAGCGCGTCACGCTGAATTCCGGGCAGACCGCGGTGCAGGCGCGCCACTCGGACCTGATCGTCGGCGCCGCGCTGAAGCTCGGCTCGGGCTTCATGTCGGAGACGGCGTTCCAGTACAACCAGAACAACAACCAGCTCGTGAAGTCGAGCATCGGCTTCGGCTACAGCCCGGGCGAGCGCCGCGTGATCAACGTCGGCTACCGCTATACGCGCTCGAACACGACGCTCGACAACCAGCCGATCAACCAGTTCCTGGTGTCCGCGCAGTGGCCGCTCACGCGCCGCCTGTATGCGATCGGCCGCTTCAACTACGATCTCGCCGGCGATCGCGTGGTCGACGGTCTGCTCGGCTTACAATACGACGCGGATTGCTGGGCGCTCGGGGTCGGCGTGCAGCGGGCTGCGAACGGCATAAATTCGTCGGGACAGCAGAACTCGTCGACGCGCTTCATGATGCAACTGACGCTCAAGGGCTTGTCGACGGTCGACAACGGCCTCGTGTCCGCATTCCGCGCCGGGGTGCCGGGCTACACGCCGCTGCCGCCGCCGCCGCCGCCGATGTCCCGTTTCAGCAATTACGAGTAACGCCGGCTTGTCTGCACCGGTCAGCACGATTTCAATGGAGTATCAGTGGCAATGAAGAAAACCCTTCGTTTCGCGGCAGTCGTGTCCAGCCTCGCCGCGTCCGCCGCGCTGCTCGCCGCCGCGCCGGCCGCGGCGCAGGCGCTCGGTTCGCGCGGTGCGCAGCTCGCCGACGAAGTCGTCGCGGTCGTCAACAACGACGTGATCACGGGCCGCGAACTCGACCAGCGCGTCGGCCTGATCGCGCGCCGGCTGCAGCAGCAGAACGCGCCGGTGCCGCCGGCCGACCAGTTGCGTGCGCAGGTGCTGAACCAGATGGTGCTCGAGCGGATCCAGGTGCAGAAGGCCAAGGACGACGGGATCCGCATCGACGACGCGACCGTGCAGTCGACGCTGCAGCGTCTCGCGCAAGCGAACGGGATGACGCTCGAACAGTACCGCGCGCGTCTGGAGTCGCAAGGCGTGCCCTGGAGCATCTTCACGAGCGATGCGCGTACCGAGCTGATGCTGTCGAAACTGCGCGAGCGCGAGGTCGACGGCAAGATCACCGTGTCGGATGCCGAGGTCGCGAACTACATCGCGAGCCAGCGCGGGCCGAACGCGGCACAGCAGCAGGACCTGCGCTTCCAGCACATCTTCATCAAGGCGCCGACCAACGCGCCGCAGGCCGACATCGAAGCCGCGCAGAAGAAGGCCGACGCGCTGCTGCAGCAAGCGAAGTCGGGCGCCGATTTCGAGCGGCTCGCGAAGAACAACTCCGAAGCGAACGACGCGAAGAAGGGCGGCGACCTCGGCTTCAAGGCGCCGAGCGCGCTGCCGGCCGAAGTCGTCGATGCCGCGTCGAAGCTGCGCCCGGGCCAGGTCAACCCGACGCTGATCCGCGTGCCGGACGGCTTCGAGATCGTGCGTCTCGTCGACCGCCGCCAGAGCCAGGGCGCAACCGCTGCGGCACCGAAGATCGTCCAGACGCACGTGCGCCACATCCTGCTGCGCGTGGGCGAAGGCAAGTCGGAAGGGCAGGCGCGCCAGCAACTGGCCGACATCCGCAACCAGGTCGAGGCGGGCGGCGATTTCGCGAAGTTCGCACGCACCTACTCGCAGGACGGTTCGGCGTCGCAGGGCGGCGATCTCGGCTGGATCAGCCCGGGCGAAACCGTGCCGGAATTCGAGCGTGCGATGAACAACCTGCAGGACGGCCAGATCAGCCAGCCGATTCGTACCGAGTACGGCTACCATCTGATCCAGGTGCTGAGCCGCCGCGAGGCGGAAGGCTCGGTGCAGCAGCAGATGGACATCGCGCGTCAGGCGATCGGCCAGCGCAAGGCCGAGCAGGCATATGCCGACTGGCTGCGCGAGCTGCGCGACTCGTCGTACGTGCAGTACAAGATCGGCGGCGCCGGCCCGGCGAACTGAACGAGCCTCCGATGACCACGCCCGCGCTGCAGATCGCGATCACGACCGGCGAACCCGCGGGCGTCGGCCCCGAGCTGACCGTGCAGGCGCTGCGAGATGCCGCGCAGCGCTGGCCCGACGCGCATTTCACCGTGCTCGGCGATGCGGCGCTGCTCGACGCACGCGCGGCGGCGGTCGGCGCGAACCCGGCAACGCTCGCCGGCGGGCAGGTGTCGGTCGCGCATCACGCGCTCGCCGCGCCCGTGCAGGCGGGCAAGCTGGACGCGGCGAACGGCCGGTACGTGCTCGACCTGCTCGACGCGGCGATCGACGGTGCGCTGGCAGGCCGGTACGACGCGATCGTTACCGCGCCGCTGCAGAAGAGCACGATCAACGATGCGGGCGTGCCGTTCACCGGCCATACCGAATACCTGGCCGAGCGCACGCATACGCCGCGTGTCGTGATGATGCTGGCGGGCACCGGCGCCAGGCCGCTGCGCGTCGCGCTCGCGACCACGCACCTGCCGCTGAAGGACGTGTCGGCCGCGCTGACGATCGACGGGCTCGTCGAGACGCTCGCGATCATCGATCGCGACCTGCGGCGCGACTTCGGTCTCGCCGCGCCGCGCATCCTCGTGACGGGCCTGAACCCGCACGCGGGCGAGAACGGTTATCTCGGCCGCGAAGAGATCGACGTGATCTCGCCGGCGCTGGCCCGCGCGAACGCGCAGGGTATCGACGCGCGCGGCCCGTATCCGGCCGACACGCTGTTCCAGCCGCGCCATCTGGCCGATGCCGATTGCGTGCTCGCGATGTTCCATGACCAGGGGTTGCCCGTGCTGAAGTACGCGACGTTCGGCGAGGGCATCAACGTGACGCTCGGGCTGCCGATCATCCGCACGTCGGTCGATCACGGCACCGCGCTCGATCTGGCCGGCACGGGCCGCGCGGATCCGGGCAGCATGGTCGCCGCGCTCGATACGGCCGTCACGATGGCGCGCCATCGCCGCGCCGCCTGACGCGGCCCGACCTCACCCCATTCGTCGTATTTTTCGTTTTACTGAGTCGATGTCGAACAGCAGACAGCACCAAGGCCACTTCGCGCGCAAGCGCTTCGGGCAGAACTTCCTCGTCGATCACGGCGTGATCGATTCGATCGTGTCGACGATCGGTCCCGCGCGCGGCCAACGCATGGTCGAGATCGGCCCCGGGCTCGGCGCGCTGACCGGGCCGCTGATCGAGCGTCTCGCGACGCCCGAGTCGCCGCTGCACGCGGTCGAGCTCGACCGCGACCTGATCGGGCGCCTGCAACAGCGCTTCGGCGCGCTGCTCGAACTGCACGCGGGCGACGCGCTCGCGTTCGACTTCGGTTCGCTCGCGGCGCCCGGCGACAAGCCGTCGCTGCGGATCGTCGGCAACCTGCCATACAACATTTCCAGCCCGCTGCTGTTTCACCTGATGACGTTCGCCGACGTGGTCATCGACCAGCATTTCATGCTGCAGAACGAAGTCGTCGAGCGGATGGTCGCGGAGCCGGGTACGAAGGCGTTTTCGCGGCTGTCGGTGATGCTGCAATACCGCTACGTGATGGAAAAGATGCTCGACGTGCCGCCGGAATCGTTCCAGCCGCCGCCGAAGGTCGATTCGGCGATCGTCCGGATGATTCCGTACGAGCCGCATGAACTGCCGGACGTCGATCCGGTGCTGCTCGGCGAAATCGTCACCGCCGCGTTCTCGCAGCGCCGCAAGATGCTGCGCAATACGCTCGGCGACTATCGCGAGACGATCGATTTCGATGCGCTCGGCTTCGATCTGGCGCGCCGTGCGGAGGACGTGAGCGTGGCCGAATACGTCGGCGTCGCTCAGGCGCTCGCGGCGGTGCGCAAGGCCGGATAACGCGCATGGCGCGGGCCGGGCCAACGAATGTCGCGACGAGGCTGCCCCGCGGGGCAGCTTTTTTATTGCGCTCGTGCCTTTCTTCGCATGTCCGGCTGCCGTCTGGTAGAGTTTCCGGTTCTGGAAAGTCCCCACAGGAGTACACAACATGCGTTTGCTGCATACGATGCTGCGAGTCGGCGATCTCGACCGCTCGATCAAGTTCTACACCGAATTGCTCGGCATGAAGCTGCTACGTCGCGAGGATTATCCGGAAGGCAAGTTCACGCTCGCGTTCGTCGGCTACGAAGACGAAAGCTCGGGCACCGTGATCGAGCTGACCCACAACTGGGACACGCCGTCCTACGATCTCGGCAACGGCTTCGGCCACCTGGCGGTGGCGGTGGAGGATGCCTACGCGGCGTGCGAGAAGATCAAGGCGCAAGGCGGCAAGGTCACGCGCGAAGCGGGGCCGATGAAGCACGGCACGACCGTGATCGCCTTCGTCGAGGATCCGGACGGCTACAAGATCGAGTTCATCCAGAAGAAGGCGCACTGAGCGCCGGATGAACGGGCCGCGGCGCGCGATGCGCGCGGCGGCGGGGCGAACGGGCGGTGCGGGGTGACCCGCATCGCCCGTTTGCGTTTGCAAACAAGACGTTGCGCGTTACAGCGACGGCAGCAGCTCGGGCGGGTGATGCTTGAGCGTGTGCCGCGCTTCGCGGAACTCGGGGAAGATCGATTCGACGGTCTGCCAGAAGGCCGGGCTGTGGTTCATCTCGCGCAGGTGCGACAGTTCGTGCGCGACCACGTAGTCGACGATCGACATCGGGAAATGGATCAGCCGCCAGTTCAGGCGGATCTTGCCGTCGCTCGAGCAGCTGCCCCAGCGCGTCGCGGCCGACGACAGCGCGTACATCGAATACGTGACGCCGAGCTTTTCCGCATAGATCGCGAGGCGTTCGCCGAAGATCCGCTTCGCCTCGCCCTGCAGCCAGCCCTGCACACGATCCTTGATCTGCTGCATGTCGGCCTGCACGGGCAGCGGCAACGAGAGCCGCAGCGCATCGGCGTCGAACCCGACGGCGCCCGCGCCGAGCGCGATCGTCACCGTCTTGCCGAGATACGGAAGCTGCGCGCCGTCGCGCCAGTCGATCTGCGGCAGCGCGCGCTGCTCGGTGCGCGTCTTCCACTCCGCGAGCTTCGCGAAGATCCAGCGTTGTTTCTCGGAGATCGCGGCTTCGATATCGGCGAGCGTGACCCAGCGCGGCGCGGTGATCGACAACCCGCTGCCGTCGATCGTAAAGCCGATCGTGCGGCGCGCCGAGCGCTTCAGGCGGTATTCGAGCACGCGGCTGTCGAGTGCGAACGTGCGCACGCGCGAGCGGTCGGGCGTCGGGCCCGGATCGAGCGGTGCGACGGGCGCTGCCTCAGGCGGCGCCGGCGGCGTGGCAGGCGCCGACGGTGCGGCGGCCGGCCCGTCGAAGAGCGGCAGATCCATCTGGCGATGATCGAGAGCCACGACGGCTGGCCGTGGCCGCGGACGCTGTTTCATCAGTTCGCTTCTTTTTGACGTACGCAACGGCTGCAATCCGCGGGATTCAGACTCGCGCGGCATCGCGCGTGCCGGCATTGCCCGCCTGACGATACGCATCGGGATCGATACGGCGCATTTCCGCTTCGATCCATGCTTCGACCTGCGAGTTCAATGCATCGGGCGTCAGCCCGTCGACGGGAATCGGCTTGCCGATCGACACGGTAACGACGCCCGGGAATTTCATGAACGAGTTGCGCGGCCACACCCGTCCTGCATTGTGCGCGATCGGCACGACGGGCGTGCCGGTTTCGATCGCGAACCGTGCGCCGCCCGTTTTGTACTTGCCCTGCTTGCCGACCGGCGTGCGCGTGCCTTCGGGGAACATGATCATCCATGCGCCTTCCGACAGGCGCTTCTTGCCCTGGCGGATCACCGAGACGAACGCGTTCTTGCCTTCCTTGCGGTTGATGTTGACCATGTGCAGCATCCCGAGCGCCCAGCCGAAGAACGGCACGTAAAGCAGCTCGCGCTTGAACACGTAGCAGAGCGGCTTCGGCATCAGCGCCGGAAACGCGAGCGTCTCCCACGCGGACTGGTGCTTCGACAGCAGCACGGCCGGGCCGTCGGGCAGGTTGTCCATCCCTTCGATCCGGTAGCGGATGCCGTTCAGCCAGCGCACGACCCACAGCGTCGACTTGCACCAGCCGGCCGCCATCCAGTAGCGCGCATCGGGGCGCATGAACGGGAACGCGATGAAGCACGCGGTGGCGTACGGCACCGTGTACAGGATGAAGTAGATCAGCAGCAGCAGGGAGCGGACGAAGCGCATCGGCGTGAGTCTGGCGTTGGGGAGGATGCGCGCGGCAGCCGCATCACTCGTGTTCGTGTGAAAGGAAATCGAGCGCAAATGCGCGCAGGTCGTCGTGGACCTTCGTGCCGGGCGGCAGATTGCCGGCGGCGAGCGTTTTCTTGCCCTTGCCGGTCAGCACGAGGTGCGGCTGGAAGCCGACCGCGACACCGGCCTGCAGGTCGCGCAGCGAATCGCCGACGGCCGGCGTGTGACCGGGATCGATCTCGAAGCGCTCGGCGATCATCTGCATCATGCCGGGCTTCGGTTTGCGGCAGTCGCAGTGATCCTCGGCCGTATGCGGGCAGAAGAACACCGCGTCGATGCGTGCGCCGACCGCGGCCGCCGCGCGATGCATCTTCAGGTGCATCTCGTTGAGCGCGGCCATGTCGAACAGCCCGCGACCGATGCCGGACTGGTTGGTCGCGACGACCACGCGATAGCCCGCGTGGTTGAGCCGGGCTATCGCCTCGAGGCTGCCGGGCAGCGCGATCCATTCGTCGGGCGTCTTGATGAACGCATCCGAATCGACGTTGATCACGCCGTCCCGGTCGAGGACGACGAGCTTTCGGGTGGGGCTGGTCGGCATCGTGCGGCCCTTATGCGGCGAGCTTCGAGATGTCGGCGACGCAGTTCATCTGCTGGTGCAGCGCCGACAGCAGCGCGAGACGGTTCGCTCGCAGCGCGGGATCTTCCGCGTTGACCATCACGTCGTTGAAGAACGTGTCGACCGGCGCGCGCAGCGCGGCGAGCGCCGACAGCGCGCCCGTGTATGCACGCGCCTCGAGCTGCGACTGCACGTGCGGCGTCACGGCCGCGAGCTGTTCGTGCAGCGCCTTCTCGGCGGCTTCGACGAGCAGCGCCGGCTGCACCGCGCCGTTCACGCCGCCTTCCGACTTCTTCAGGATGTTCGAGATCCGCTTGTTCGCGGCCGCGAGCGCTTCGGCTTCCACGAGAAGCGTGAATTCGCGCACCGCGTCGAGGCGTGCGACGAGATCGTCGACGCGCGTCGGGTTCAGGCTCAGTACCGCGTCGACTTCGCCGGCCGAATAGCCGCGCTCGCGCAGCAGGCCGCGCAGGCGATCCATGAAGAACGCGAAGATCGCATCGGTCGCTTCGGCGACGCCCGGCACGCCTTCGAAGCGCGCGTGGGCCGTGCGCAGCAGCGACACGAGATCGAGCGGCAACTGCTTCTCGAGCAGCAGGCGCAGCACGCCGAGCGCATGGCGGCGCAGCGCGAACGGATCCTTCTCGCCGGTCGGCGCGAGGCCGATGCCCCAGATGCCGACGATCGTCTCGAGCTTGTCGGCGAGCGCGACGGCGGTCGATACGGGCGTGGTCGGCAGTGCGTCGCCGGAGAAGCGCGGCTGGTAGTGCTCGGCGCACGCGAGCGCGACGTCGTCGGCTTCGCCGTCGTGGCGCGCGTAGTACGTGCCCATCGTGCCCTGCAGTTCCGGGAATTCGCCGACCATGTCGGTCAGCAGGTCGGCCTTCGCGAGGCGCGCCGCGCGCTTCGCGTGCGCGGCGTCGGCGCCGATCGCGGGCGCGATCTCGCCGGCCAGCGCCTCGAGGCGCTCGACGCGCGCGAGCGCCGAACCGAGCTTGTTGTGATAGACGACGTTCGCGAGCAGCGGCACGCGCTCGGCGAGCGGCTTCTTCTTGTCCTGCTCGAAGAAGAACTTCGCATCGGCGAGGCGCGGGCGCACGACGCGCTCGTTGCCTTCGATGATCTCGTCCGGCGTCTTCGTTTCGATGTTCGACACGATCAGGAAGCGCGAGCGCAGCTTGCCGCCGACGTCGGTCAGCGCGAAATACTTCTGGTTCGTCTGCATCGTGAGGATCAGGCATTCCTGCGGCACCTGCAGGAACTCGTCCTCGAAGCGGCACGGATAGACGACCGGCCATTCGACCAGCGACGTCACTTCGTCGAGCAGCGCTTCGGGCATCACGACCGTGTCGCCGTTCGCGTGCTCGTTCAGTTGCGTGCGGATCGTTTCGCGGCGATCGGCGAAGTGCGCGATCACGCGGCCCTTGTCGCGCAGCGTGTCGGCGTAGGCGCGCGCATGCTGGATCGCGACGAGGCCGTCGGACAGGAAGCGGTGGCCGAGCGTGGTGTCGCCGGCGTCGATGCCGAACGCGGTGACGGGCACGATGCGATCGTCGTGCAGCACCGTCAGGCGATGCACGGGGCGCACGAACTGCACGTCGGAGCCGTCCGGGCGTTGATACGTCATCACCTTCGGGATCGGCAGCTTCGCGAGCGTTTCGTCGAGCGCGGCCTGCAGGCCGTCGGCGAGCGTCGCGCCGGCTGCCGAATAGTTGATGAAGAACGCCTCGGCCTTGCCGTCCTGCGCGCGCTCGAGATCGGCGATCGACAGGTTCGGGTGGCCGAGCGCCGCGAGCTTCTTCGCGAGCGGGGCCGTCGGCTTGCCTTCGGCGTCGAGCGCGACCGATACGGGCAGGACCTTTTCGCGGACCTGCTTGTCAGGTGCGACGGCGCGCACGTTCTGCACGACGACGGCGAGGCGGCGCGGCGTGGCGTAGCGTTCGAACACGAGTTCGCCTTCGACGAGGTCGCGCGCCGCGAGGCGTTGCGCGAGACCTTCGGCGAATGCGTCGCCGAGGCGCGCGAGGGCCTTCGGCGGCAGCTCTTCGGTCAGCAGTTCGACGAGCAGGGGAGCGGGATGATTGTGCGTCATGTTTGGAAGAAATCTCGTCTCGTCAGTCTTGGTCGATCTTGCGTTCGACCTTGAGCGGCGGTGCCCATGCCGGCTGCGCGGCGTCCTGGGCGTCGGTGGTGAGGCCCGGCACGCCCGGCGGGTTGCCGAGCATCGGGAAGCCGAGCTTCTCGCGCGAGTCGTAATAAGCCTGCGCGACGAGACGCGACAGCGCGCGGATGCGGCCGATGTACGCCGCGCGCTCGGTCACCGAGATCGCACCGCGCGCATCGAGCAGATTGAACGTGTGGCCGGCCTTCAGCACGAGCTCGTACGCGGGCAGCGCGAGCTGCGCGTCGATCATCCGCTTCGCTTCCGCCTCGTAGTTGTTGAAGAACGTGAACAGCAGGTCGACGTTCGCGTGCTCGAAGTTGTAGGTCGACTGCTCGACCTCGTTCTGGTGGTAGACGTCGCCATACGACAGGCGGCGCAGCTCGGGGCCGTTCGGCCCATGCTCCTCCCACTCGGTCCACACGAGGTCGTACACGTTCTCGACCTTCTGCAGGTACATCGCGAGACGCTCGAGGCCGTACGTGATCTCGCCGAGCACGGGCTTGCAGTCGAGGCCGCCGACCTGCTGGAAATACGTGAACTGCGTGACTTCCATCCCGTTCAGCCACACTTCCCAGCCGAGCCCCCATGCGCCGAGCGTCGGGTTTTCCCAGTCGTCCTCGACGAAGCGCACGTCGTTCTGCTTCAGGTCGAAGCCGAGCGCTTCGAGCGAGCCGAGGTACAGGTCGAGGATGTTTTCCGGCGCCGGCTTGAGCACGACCTGGTACTGGTAGTAGTGCTGCAGGCGGTTCGGGTTCTCGCCGTAGCGGCCGTCCTTCGGGCGGCGCGACGGCTGCACGTATGCGGCGCGCCACGGCTCGGGGCCGACCGCGCGCAGAAACGTGTGGACGTGCGACGTGCCCGCGCCGACTTCCATGTCGATGGGCTGGAGCAGGGCGCAACCCTGCTTGTCCCAGTAGGACTGCAGCGTCAGGATGATTTGCTGAAACGTAAGCATGAAGAGCCTTCGAGGCGCTGGCGCTCCGTTGCGGGCCGCGCTCCGGGCAGGGCCCCGAGGGTCGGCTCGCGCGGCGGCGCGGCTTGTTAGTGTGCTGAAACGCGTAATTTTACCGGATCGGCGACCGGATGCGGCCGGAACGCTGGCGAGGCCGCTGCCGGCCCGCTTCCCGCGGCCTGCGCAAGCGTGGCCCGTGCGCTCCGCGCGGCCGCATACGGTGCGTCGCGCCGCGCGTGTCGCGCCGCTTCGCGCGGGCGTTAAGATGCGCGTATTGCGGCTCGCGCGACGCGTGCCGCGTCACCGCTTGCAGGCTCCGATCGCATGGACGACCCGACCGACATCCTCATTCCGCTGCTTCCGCCGTTCCTCGCGCTGCTCCGGCACGCCGCCGATGCGCGGGCGCGCGGCGAGCGCGCCGCGCACGATCTGTGGCTCGCCGCAGCCGCCCATCTGCACGCGGTCGACGCCGATGCGCTCGCGCAGCTCACATCGACGCTCGTCGCGCGGCAGCGCCCGGCCGACGCGCTCGCGCTCGCCGAATGCGCGGCGCGCGTGCGGCCGGGCGCGGCCGCGCACTTCAATCATGGCTATACGCTGCAGATCGCCGGCCGTCACGCGGACGCGGTCGCGCCGTACCGTGCGGCGCTGGCGGCCGATGCCGGCTGGCCGTCGCTGCGCAACAACCTCGCGATCGCGCTGCGGCTGTCGGGCGGCGACCGCGCGGAGGAGATCGCGCTGCTCGACGCGGCCGTGAACGCCGATCCGCGCGACGTGCAGGCGTGGATCAACCTCGTCGTCGCGAGGATCGCGACGCACGACCTCGACGGCGCGCTCGCGTGCGCCGCGCGGCTCGCCGACCTCGCGCCCGATAACGCGCTCGCGATGAACAACGTCGCGATGGCGATGAAGGAGGCGCAGCGCTGGGGCGACGCCGAGCGTTACGCGGCGCGTGCGTGCGAGCTGGCGCCCGACGACGCGTCGTTCCGTTTCAACCTCGCGATCATCCAGCTCGTGCGCGGCAACCACGCGGCCGGCTGGCGCGGCCACGAGGCGCGCTGGGACGGCGCGGGCGAACTGCGCGGCCGCCGGCCGGCGCTGCCGGGCCCGCGCTGGCAGGGCGAGCCGCTCGCGGGCAAGACGCTGCTCGTATGGGGCGAGCAGGGGCTCGGCGACGTGCTGCAGTTCTGCCGCTTCGTCACGCCGCTCGCCGAGCGCGTGCATCGCGAGGGCGGCCGGCTCGCGTGGAATACGTTCCCGCAGGTGGGCACGCTGATGCAGCGCAGCCTGGGCGCGCAGGCGGACGCGTTCGGCGCGGGCGGCGGCGTCGACGCGCTGCCCGCATTCGATTACGAAGTGCCGCTGATCGGCCTGCCGCTGATGCTGGGCATGGAAGCGTCGACGCTCGCGTCGTCGGTGCCGTACCTGCGGGCTGATCCCGATGCGCGCGATGCGTGGCGCGCGCGGCTCGCGGGCGAGCGCCGGCTGAAGGTCGGGCTCGTGTGGACGGGGAGTGCGGGCCACCAGCGCAATCCGTTCCGGCGCGTCGGGCTCGAGCGTTATGCCGACGCGTTCCGCGGGATCGACGGCGTCGCGTTTTATTCGCTGCAGCCGGGCGCGGATGCGGATGTCGCGGCGGCGCGTGCAGCCGGCTTCGTGATCGCGGACTTCACGGCGGAACTGAAGAGCTTCGACGATACGGCCGCGTTCATCGGTGCGCTGGATCTCGTGATCACCGTGTGCACGTCGGTTGCGCACCTGTCGGGCGCGCTCGGTGCGCGCACCTGGGTGCTGCTCGACGTGAATCCGCACTGGCCATGGCTGCTCGAGCGCAAGGACAGCCCGTGGTATCCGACCGCGACGCTGTACCGGCAGCGGACGTTCGGCGCGTGGGAACCGGTGATGGAGGAGGTGAGCCGCGATCTGCGGAGCCTGGCCGCGCAGCCGGCTCAATCGGACCGATCGGCCCGGCAGGCCTGAGCGGCCGACCGCGTTGCGGTCGCGGGCCGCGTCGCGCGGCGGCGGCCTCCACGCAGCGCGCGGCGGCCGCCTGTCGCGTCATGCGTGCCGGTCGTCGTCGCGCTTCGGGCCGTTGCGCCGGCGCAGCCCCGGCCCGAACGTGAAGCCGAACGCGAGCAGCACGAACGATACCGCCAGCACGATGTTGTTGCCGCTCGTCACGTACGGCGTGAAGCCGCTCGTGCCTTCGATCCGCACGTCGAGCGAGCCGATCGTGAACGGCTTCAACTGGCCGAGCACGCGACCGTGCGCGTCGATCGCGGCCGTCATCCCGGTATTGGTCGAGCGCAGCATCGGCCGGCCCGTTTCGAGCGAGCGCATCCGCGCGATCTGCAGGTGCTGGTCGAGCGCGATCGTGTCGCCGAACCATGCGAGGTTCGTCACGTTGACGAGCACGCCGGGCGGTTGCGGATTGTCGCGGATCGTTGCGGCGATTTCCTCGCCGAACAAGTCCTCGTAGCAGATGTCGGCCATCACGGGCTGGTTGTGCACGAGGAACGGTTTCTGCACCGGCGCGCCGCGCGCGAAATCGCCGAGCGGCATCTTCATCAGGTCGACGAACCACCGGAAGCCCCACGGAATGAATTCGCCGAAGGGCACGAGGTGGTGCTTGTCGTAGTGATAGATGTCGCGCGAGTTCGGCGTCACGCCGTACAGGCTGTTCGTATAGTCGACGTAGCGGCCGTCCTCGGTCACCGACGCGCCGACCGCGCCGAACAGCACGGCCGAACCGGTCGTGTCGCTGAACTTGCGGATCGCGACGGCGAACGGCTCGGGCAGTTCCTGGATCATCACCGCGATCGCGGTCTCGGGCGTGACGATCAGGTCTGCCGGCTTCTCGACGATCATCTGCTGGTACATCTTGATCGCCGCGTCGATGCCTTCCTGCTCGAACTTGATGTCCTGCTTCACGTTGCCCTGCAGCAGCCGCACGGTGAGCGGCGCGTTCGCGGGCACGGTCCACGTGACCTGCGACAGCCCGAGGCCGGCCGCGACGAGCGCGACGGCGACGCCGGCCGGCGCGGCGATGCGCACGCGCGCGTTGCCGCCGGCGCCGCTTTCACGCGCGGGCGACGGGCGCGCGGCGGCGAGCGCCTGCACGACCAGCGCGGCGAACAGCGCGAGCACCCACGCGATCCCGTAAACGCCGACGATCGGCGCGAAGCCCGCGAACGGGCCGTCGACCTGCGGGTAGCCGCTCGCGAGCCACGGAAAACCGGTGAGCAGCGTGCCGCGCAGCCATTCGCCGAAGGCCCACGCGCTCGCGAACGCGAACGCGCCGTGCCAGGTCGGCGAGAACGGCCGCGGGTCGGGCGCGCGGCGATGCCACGCATGGCCCGCGCAGAACGACCACAGCCCGGCCGAGAACGCCGGGTACAGCGACAGGTACAGCGAGAACAGCACGAGCGCACCGCCCGCGAGCGGCGCGGCCATCTCGCCGTATACGTGCATGCTGATGTAGAGCCACCAGACGCCGCTGATGAAGTTGCCGAAGCCGAACGCGCCGCCCGTGAGCGCGGCGCCGCGCCAGCTCGACGTGCGCGTCAGTTGCGCGAAAAACCAGACAAATACGGCGAGCTGCAGCCAGCCGCCGTGCGGCGTCGGTGCGAAGCTGAGCGTATTGGCCGCGCCGGCGAGCAGCGCGGCCGGGTAGTGCCAGCGCGGCAGCGCGCGGCCGGGTGCCGGCGCGAGAAGGCCGCCAGCCGGGCGGGACGGGATCGGATCGTCCATGTGAAGCGGAAGTGGGCGAGCGGTTGAAGGAGACGCGGCTGGCGCGGGACGGTCAGTCCTCGTGCGAGGTGTCGGCGCGACGGCTGGCGAGTGGGTTGCGGCGTACCAGCAGCACATGAACCTGGCGCGCATCGCCGCGCTGGATCTCGAACACGAGGTTGCCGAGCTGCAGCTTCTCGCCGCGGTGCGGCACGCGTCCGAAATGATGGGTGATCAGGCCGCCGATCGTATCGACTTCGTCGTCGGGGAAATCGGTGCCGAACGCCTCGTTGAACTGTTCGATCTCGGTAAGCGCGCGCACGCGGTAGCGGCCGTCCGGCCCCGCGATGATGTTGCCGGCTTCCTCGTCGAAGTCGTATTCGTCCTCGATGTCGCCGACGATCTGCTCGAGCACGTCCTCGATCGTGATCAGGCCCGCGACGCCGCCGTATTCGTCGACGACGATCGCGAGGTGGTTGCGGTTCACGCGGAAGTCGTGCAGCAGCACGTTCAGGCGCTTCGATTCGGGAATGAACACGGCCGGGCGCAGCATCCCGCGCACGTCGAACTCTTCTTCGGCGTAGAAGCGCAGCAGATCCTTCGCGAGCAGCACGCCGATCACGTTGTCGCGGTTCTCCTCGAACACGGGGTAGCGCGAGTGCGCCTTTTCGAGGACGAACGGGATGAAATCCTCGGGTTTGTCGGCGATGTTGATCGCGTCCATCTGCGCACGCGGCACCATGATGTCGCGCGCGCACAAGTCGGATACCTGGAACACGCCTTCGATCATCGACAGCGAATCGGCGTCGATCAGGTTGCGTTCGTGGGCGTCCTGGAGGATTTCCAGCAGCTCGCCGCGGGATTCGGGCTCGGGCGAGATGAAGTCGGTCAGGCGCTCGAGGAGCGAGCGCTTTTCTTGCGGTTTGTCGGTTGGCTTACGACTGGGATACGAATCGTTCATGGTGGTGCGCCCGGGTCGTGCCGGGGCGCGCTGTCACGGAGTAGGCAAGGATACACCAAGGGCACGACGCGACCGTGTCACCCCGGCCGACCGGCCAGGGTGCGCAGCCCGCGCGGGCCTGCTCGCGGACGGCCGCGCCGGGCGCGGCATCGTCCTCGTGTCCATCCTATCCCAGAAAAGGGCGGCGGCGCAGCAGCGGCAAAAAACGGATGCGGGAAGTGTGGGTGCGACGGGGAAAGGCGACCGGCCGGCCGGTCGGTACCGGGGGCGGCGTTCTGCAGTATGCGATCGCGCCCGGCGCGCGGCTCAGAATCGCATGCCGGTCGAGCAGCCGCCGGCGGCCGCGCCGTTGGTCGCGGCGCCGCCGCAGCCGATTATTCCGCAGCCGGACAGCGCGACACTCGCGGCGACGATCAGCGCGGCGACCTTGCAGCGCGACCAGTGTGACGATTTCATCGGCAGGAACCTCGTTCGAATGCGCAGGGAGCGCGGTTTCGCGCAGCGGCAAGCCGGGCGTCGCGTTGCGTCACCGGCATCGCGCGAGCAGCCCTTCCAGCGCGCGATCGGGGATGCCGCTCGCGCGCAGCGCGTCGACCGTGCGGCTCACGTAGTCGAGCGTCGTGCCGTAGCGGCCGGCCGCGCAGCCGAACACTTCCTTTACGACGGCGTCGGACAGCTTGCCCGTATAGGTCGGCGCGTCGCGGCGCATCACGAACGCGAGCGCGTTCACGCGCTCGCCGTTCTCGAGCGAGCACGGCAGCCACGCGGGCCGGTACGAACCCATCGGCATCTCGCGCTTCCACAGCGTCTCGAGGTGCGGCTGCGCGGTCGGGCCCGCGAGCCGGAACGCGATGCCCGAGCACGAGCCGCCGCGATCGAGCGCGAGCACGAGGCCCGGACGTTCGGGCGTGCCGCGGTTCACGCGCGACCACAGGTAGAGCCCGCGATGGTAGCCGTGCACCTTGCCGCGCACGGCGGCGACGGTCGGCAACCCCGGGTTCCAGATCAGCGAGCCATAACCGAATAGCCAAAGGTCCTGCCGGCCGTCCCAGTCGCGCATCGTGTGCGCGAGCGACGCCGCGAGCTCGTCTTCCGTCAGCAGCCGCCCGTCGCCGATCGACGGCGGGTAGGCGGGCGGGAGCATCGCGGCGTTGCGCATCGTGCGGCCGGCTTACTGGTACGGGTTCGGGAAGCCCAGCTTCGCGAGGATGTCGACTTCGAGCGCTTCCATTTCGGCTGCGTCCTCGTCGCTCGTCTCGTGGTCGTAGCCCTGCGCGTGCAGCGCGCCGTGCACCAGCAGGTGCGCGTAGTGGGCCGTGAGCGGCTTGCCCTGGTCGTGCGCTTCCTTCTCGACGACCGGGCAGCACAGCACGAGGTCGCCGATCACGGTGCCGTCGGGCGCCGCGTCGTACGCGAAGGTCAGCACGTTGGTCGGGTAGTCCTTGTGGCGGTAGCCGGCGTTCAGCGTGCGGCCTTCGTTTTCGCCGACGAAGCGCACGGTGAGCTGCGCGCTGGCGAACAGCGCCGGCTCGATCCATTCGGCGATCAGCTTGCGCTTGGGCAGCGTCTTGCGCACGTCGCTCGTGATTTCGTCGCCGTATTGCACGGACAGGTCGAGTTCCGGCTCGCGCGGCGCGCCTTCGATTTCGTCTTCGCGCGGCGCGGGTTCGGCGCCCACGTGCAGCGTCACGCTATCGTAGTGCTCGGGCTGCAGCGCCAGCTTCGCGCGCATCTCCGGATCGTTGTGCTGCGCGACGATCGCGACGGCCGCGTCCCCCGAGCTGCCCGACAGGTCGAACATCAGGCTGCGGCCGTCCGGGAAGTCGATTCGCAGCCCCAGTGCGTTGACGGTCCGGGCCTTGCCCTTCGCATCGAACAGCGAAAGACGGGGGGATTCGGGCGCGGCGGACTGGGTGCGGCCGGACTTGCGAGAACGGGAGGATTTCATGACACGTGGGGCGATTGGAACGCGTTGAGGATACACCAAACGGCCGATCGCACCCGAATTCGCGCGGGCGAAAAAAGGCCCGGCGCGCCGTCTGGCGGGCCGGGCCGGCAGGCCGGGGCAGCGCGCGGGCGCCGCCGGCCGGTCAGCCGTCCTGGTGCTGCGCGTGGAACTCGTCGTATGCCTCGACGATGCGCGCGACGAGCGGATGGCGCACGACGTCCGCGCTCGTGAAACGAGTGAGCGCGATGCCGCGCACGCCGCTCAGCACCTGCTGCGCCTCGACGAGGCCGCTCTTGTGGCCGCGCGGCAGGTCGACCTGGCTCGTGTCGCCGGTCACGACCGCCTTCGAGCCGAAGCCGATCCGCGTGAGGAACATCTTCATCTGCTCGGGCGTGGTGTTCTGCGCCTCGTCGAGGATGATGAACGCGTGGTTCAGCGTGCGGCCGCGCATGTACGCGAGCGGCGCGATCTCGATCATCTGGCGCTCGAACATCTTCGCGGTCTTGTCGAAGCCGAGCAGGTCGTACAGCGCGTCGTACAGCGGACGCAGGTACGGGTCGACCTTCTGCGCGAGATCGCCCGGCAGGAAGCCGAGCCGCTCGCCGGCCTCGACGGCCGGGCGCGTCAGCACGATCCGCTTGACCTGGTCGCGCTCGAGCGCGTCAACCGCGCACGCGACCGCAAGGTAGGTCTTGCCGGTGCCGGCCGGCCCGATGCCGAGCGTGACGTCGTGCGACAGGATCTGCTTCAGGTATTCGCGCTGCGCGGGCGTGCGGCCGCGCAGGTCGGCGCGCCGCGTGTAGAGCTTCGGCCCCTGCTCTTCGAGCGCCTCGTCGTCGAGCTGCACGACAGGCTCGTCGAACGGATGGTCGGGGTCGCCGCGAAAGCGCACGTCGAGTGTGTTCTCGCGGCCGTTGCCGGCGGTGTGGCGCACTTCGACCAGCGCGAGCTGGATGTCGTCGACCGACAGCGGATCGCGCGCGCGGTTGTAGAAGTTGTCGAGCGCCGCGAGCGCGAGCTTGGCGCCGCGCCCGCGGATCGTGATCCGGTGGCCGCGCCGCGCGAGCGTCACGTCGAGCGCCTGTTCGATCTGCCGCAGGTTTTCGTCGAGCGGGCCGCAGAGATTGGCGAGGCGCGCGTTGTCGTCGCGCGGCGCGATGAATTCCAGGGGGTGGGCGGGCTTCAAAGTGGCGTCGGGCTCCGGTGATGCGTCGGTCAGTGGGTGGCCGCGCTCGCGTCGTCGCTGACGAGCACGAGCTCGCCGCGCAGCGAATGCGGGTACGCATGGTTGATCTTCACGTCGATCATCTGGCCGATCAGGCGCGGGTGCGACGCGAGCGGCGCCGGGAAATTCACGACCCGGTTGTTCTCGGTACGGCCCGCGAGTTCGTTCGGGTCCTTGCGCGACGGGCCTTCGACGAGGATCCGCTCGACCTTCCCGACCATCGACTGGCTGATGCGCGCGACGTTCTCCTCGATGGTCGCCTGCAGATGTTGCAGGCGTTTGAGCTTCACTTCGCGCGGCGTGTCGTCGTGCAGGTTGGCGGCCGGCGTGCCGGGGCGCGGGCTGTAGATGAACGAGAAGCTCGTGTCGTAGCTCATGTCGTGCACGAGCGCCATCATCTTGTCGAAATCCTCCTCGGTCTCGCCGGGGAAGCCGACGATCATGTCGGTCGACAGCGACAGGTCGGGGCGGATCGCGCGCAGCTTGCGGATCACCGACTTGTACTCGAGCACCGTGTAGCCGCGCTTCATCGCCATCAGGATGCGGTCGGAACCGTGCTGCACGGGCAGGTGCAGGTGGCTCACGAGCTTCGGCACCTTCGCGTAGGTGTCGATCAGCCGCTGCGTGAATTCCTTCGGGTGCGACGTCGTGTAGCGGATCCGCTCGATGCCGGGGATGTCGGCGACGTATTCGATCAGCGTCGCGAAATCGGCGATCTCGGATGCGCCGGCCGTCAGCGCGCCGCGATACGCGTTCACGTTCTGGCCGAGCAGCGTGACTTCGCGTACGCCCTGGTCGGCGAGGCCGGCCACTTCGGTCAGCACGTCGTCAAGCGGGCGCGACACTTCGTCGCCGCGCGTGTACGGCACAACGCAGTAGCTGCAGTACTTCGAGCAGCCTTCCATGATCGACACGAACGCGCTCGGCCCCTCGACGCGCGCGGGCGGCAGGTGGTCGAACTTCTCGATCTCGGGGAACGTGATGTCGACCTGCGCGCGGCCGCTCGCGCGGCGCGCGTCGATCATCTGCGGCAGGCGGTGCAGCGTCTGCGGGCCGAACACGAGGTCGACGTACGGCGCGCGCGACACGATCGACGCGCCTTCCTGGCTCGCGACGCAGCCGCCGACGCCGATCAGCAGGCCGGGCTTCGCTTCCTTCAGCTCGCGCACGCGGCCGAGATCGGAGAACACCTTCTCCTGCGCCTTTTCACGCACCGAGCACGTGTTGAACAGGATGACGTCCGCGTCTTCGGGGTTGTCGGTCTTTTCGAGGCCTTCGGCCGCATTGAGCACGTCCACCATCTTGTCCGAGTCGTACTCGTTCATCTGGCAGCCGAAGGTCTTTACGTAAACTTTCTTGGTCATGGGGATTCGCCGTTCGCAGTGGTTGACCTGGGGGCGTCGTCAAGGGTGAATCGGGACGGCCGTGCGCTGCACGCAGGTTGCGCGCGTCGAGCATGAAAGGCCGTCGGGAAAGCTTTCCATTATAGCTTTTCGCGCTGCGCCGGACGGCCGGCGGGTTGCGGCCGCGCGACGTCGGTCGTCAGGTTCCGACCCTTGAGCGGTGGTGCGCCGGCCGTCAGCGGCATGCATTCAGCAGGTCGTCGAGCGCGGCTTCCTCGCGCGCGAAGCGTTCGGCGAGAAAGTCGAGCAGCACGCGCACGCGCGGCGCCATGTAGCGCTTGCTGTGATAGATCGCGTGCAGCGGCGCGTCCTGGTGCCGCCAGTCGGGCAGCAGCACGCGCAGCCGGCCCGCGCGGACGTCGTCGGCGATGTCCCACAGCGATTTCAACGCGATGCCGTGGCCGCGCAGCGTCCATTCGCGCGTGAGGCCGCCGTCGTTGGTCTCGAACGCGGTCGCGACCGGCACCGTGTGGATCTGCACCTCGTCGCCGCGCGTGAAGTGCCAGACGTTCATCGGCCCTGACGCGATCGTGATCACGTTGCACGGAAAGCGGGCCAGATCGCGCGGATCGGCCGGCACGCCGTGGCGCTCGACGAACGACGGCGCCGCGCACAGCACGCGCCGGTTCGTCGCGAGCCGGCGGGCGATCAGCGCGCCGTCGGGCGGCGCGGCGAAGCGGATCGCGAGGTCGATTTCGTCCTGCCACAGGTTCGACGACGAATCGGACGCCGTCAGCGAGAACGTGACGTCCGGATGGCGTGTCGTGAATTCGTCGAGCCAGTCGAGCAACTGGTTGCGGCCGAAATCGGACGTCGACGACAGCCGCACCTTGCCGCCGACGACGTTGCGGCCTTCCTGCAGCATCGCGTCCGCGTCGTCGAGCGCCTGCAGCGCCTGCCGGCAGCAGTTCAGGTACAGCCGGCCCTCGTCGGTGAGCCGCAACTGCCGCGTCGAGCGTTCGAAGAGCCGCGTCGCGGTCTTCGCCTCGAGCTTCGCGAGGCGCGCGCTCGCGGCGGCCGGCGTGAGGTTCAGCTTGCGCCCGGCCGCGGACAGGCTGCCCAGTTCCGCCGCCTCGACGAACAGCCGGATGTCGCCCAGTCGATCCATTCGATTTTCCAGAATTTTTTGAAAATGGTTCAAATGCCACGCCAATTATCAAATATAGGCGTATTCGGGACAATGCGCGCACATCCCGCTTCTTGTGCGGTGCGGCACCGACCGGGCGCCGCTTCCGCCGCCCTCCGGAGAACGTCATGCCCATTCCGTTACTGGCGCTCGCGATCAGCGCCTTCGCCATCGGCACCACCGAATTCATCATCATGGGCCTGCTGCCCGAAGTCGCGCACGATCTCGCCGTATCGCTGCCGTCGGCCGGCCTGCTCGTCACCGGATACGCGCTCGGCGTCGCGGTCGGCGCGCCGCTGCTCGCGGTGCTGACGAGCCGCATGCCGCGCAAGGCCGCGCTGCAGTTGTTGATGGCGATCTTCATCGTCGGCAACGTGCTGTGTGCCACCGCGTCCGGCTACGCGATGCTGATGGTCGCGCGCGTCGTCACGTCGTTCGCGCACGGGTCGTTCTTCGGGATCGGCGCGGTGGTCGCCGCGTCGCTCGTGCCGGCCGACAAGCGGGCGAGCGCGATCGCGCTGATGTTCACGGGGCTCACGCTGTCGAACGTGCTCGGCGTGCCGTTCGGCACGTTTGTCGGCCAGTTGCTCGGCTGGCGCGCGTCGTTCTGGATCGTGGCCGCGCTCGGCGTGCTGGCGCTCGGCGGCGTGGCCGCGCTCGTGCCGAACCGCCACGACAGCGGGCCCGTCGGCCTCGGCCACGAGGTGCGCGTGCTGAAGGAGCCGCAGGTGTGGCTCGCACTGCTGATGACCGTGCTCGGCTTCGGCGGCGTGTTCGTCGTGTTCACGTATATCGCGCCGATTCTCGAGACGGTGTCGGGCTACTCGCCGCGCTCGGTCGCGCTGATCCTCGTGCTGTTCGGCGCGGGGCTGACGATCGGCAATACGATCGGCGGCAAGCTCGCCGACCGCGCGCTGATGCCGTCGCTGATCGCGATCCTCATCGCGCTGATGGCGGTGATGGCCGTGTTCGCGAAGACGAGCCATCTGCCGGTCGCGGCCGCCGTCACCGTGTTCGTGTGGGGGATCGCCGCGTTCGCGACGGTGCCGCCGCTGCAGGCGCGCGTGGTCGAGAAGGCCGCGAGCGCGCCGCATCTCGCGTCGACGCTCAATATCGGCGCGTTCAACGTCGGCAATGCAGGCGGGGCGTGGCTCGGCGGCCTCGCGCTGGAACACGGCTTCGCGCTCGATACGCTGCCGTGGGTCGCCGTCGCGGTGACGTTCGCGGCGCTCGTCGTCACGTGGCTTGCAATGCGGCTCGACGCGCGGGCGCCGGCACGCGGCGCGGCGCCGGCGGCGCAATGAGCGGCGCGATAGCGGCGTGACGGCGACGCCATAGCGGCAGGAAAAGGTTCGCGAGAAACGCATTCCTCCGCGATGCTGATAACGGTGTGAAGATAACTTCGTTTGCCCGCGCAAGGCCGGGTGATAGCGTCTCGATACGCGCCGTTGCAGGCGCAACCCGATTCCGATCCCGGCTTACCCCATACGCAGGGCCGCGCAGCGGCCCGGAGGCAATGCTATGTCTTCACCCCTGGCGCTGGTGCGCGATGTGTCCTCCTTCGAGTCCGGCAACGCCGCCGACGCGCGGGCATCCGCATCGCTCGATGTCCTCGAACAGGTCGTCGGCGTGAACCTCGCGCGCTTGCGCGCCGAGCGGCAGTTGTCGCTCGATGCGCTCGCGCGGCTGTCCGGCGTGTCGCGCGCGATGCTCGCGCAGATCGAGTCGGCGCGCAGCGTGCCGTCGATCAAGGTGCTCTGCAAGATCGCCGCGGCGCTGAAGGTGTCGGTCGCCGCATTCCTGCGCCGCCATGCGGTGAACGGCTTCGAACACCTGGCGGCCGAGCGCGCGTCGCGCGTCGTCAGCTCGAACGGCCGTTTCTCGGCGCGTGCGCTGTACCCGGAAGGCGAGCCGGCCGCGGCCGAATTCCACGAGCTGCGGATCGCGCCGCTGCATACGGAGCCCGGCACGCGCCGCGCGCCCGGCACGACGGTCAATCTCGTCGTCAGCGAAGGCACGCTCGAAGTCAGCGTGCACGACCGCCGCCAGTTGCTCGCGACCGGCGACGCGATCGTGTTCGATGCCGACCAGCCGTACAGCCTGCGCAACCCGGGCGACAGCGAAGCGCGCGCGTTCCGCGTGACGGTGAGCCCTGAGGTGCCGCCGCGCTGGCTCGTGCCCGATGCGGCGCACGCGGCCGGCTGATCGTGCGGGTCGCACGGAACGGGTGCCGTCCCCATATCGGGCGGGATCGCAGCGCGGCAGTCAGCTGTTTGGACGATGCCGTTAGACGGAGTCGTCAGTAAGGTTTTAAGTGCTGTTGGCTGCGCTATGCGCGGCTGTTGTATGCTTGGCCCGCCGGCGATGGGCAGCCCCCATCCGGCAATCAGTGCGTCTTCAGGGCGGGGCGAAATTCCCCACCGGCGGTAGGCTGGCGTAAGCCGGCGAGCCCGCGAGCGCCCGCGCAACCGCGCGGGGTCAGCAGATCTGGTCGAATGCCAGAGCCGACGGTCACAGTCCGGATGAGAGAAGATGTGCAGATAGTCATGTCCGCCAGGGCCGCTTCGCGACGCGTGCGAAGCGGGTTGTCGTTCTGTCTGTTTGCAATGCCCTGAAACGTTTTTCGCCCAAATCGTATTTGCGAGGAGCGTTTCACATGTCCTTGATGTCCGTTTCGTCGGCTCCCGCCGACGCCTTTGCCGATCTCCCGTTGCTGGATTCCGAACCGGTGCCGCCGCGCATCGCCGCTGCGCTCGAAGCGATGCGCGCAGGCCGCGCGGTCGTGCTGCAGGACGACCACGACCGCGAGAACGAGGCCGACCTGATCGTCGCCGCCGAGCGCATCACGCCCGAGACGATGGCGCTGCTGATCCGCGAGTGCAGCGGCATCGTGTGCCTGTGCCTGACCGACGACACGGTGCGCGCGCTCGAGCTGCCGCCGATGGTGCAGACCAACGAGAGCCGCAACGGCACCGCGTTCACCGTTTCGATCGAGGCGCGCGAAGGCGTGCATACGGGCGTATCGGCGGCCGACCGCGTGACGACGATCCGCGCGGCGATCGCCGACGGAGCGAAGCCGCACGACATCGTGCGTCCCGGCCACGTGTTTCCGCTGCGTGCGCAACCGGGCGGCGTGCTTGCGCGCCGCGGTCACACCGAAGGCACGGTCGACCTGTCGATCCTTGCGGGCCTGAAGCCGGCCGGCGTGCTGTGCGAGCTGATGAATCCGGACGGCACGATGACGCGCGGCGACGACGTCGAGCGTTTCGCGCGACAGCACGGGCTGCCGATGCTGACGATCGCGGAACTCGTCGAATTCCGCGAGGCGCTGGCCGCTGCGCGCGAGCGCTGCTGCGAGCCGGCCTGAGCGAGGAGGGAGCGGGCGCGTTCGCGCGCCCGTGGCATGGCGTGCGTGAAGTGGCGCACGCCGGGCCGGCCTGAATGAAAGTCAGGACTGCACGTCGCCGAATTCGCCGCGCAGGCCGGCTTCGACGAGCGCCGGCAGTTCGTCCATCTTGCGCATGATCCGCGTGATGCCCATCGCGCGCAGCGCGTCCGCGTAATTGTCGGGGATGTGGCTCGCGCCGACGAACGCGATCGTCTTCATCCCCGCCGCACGCGCGGCATTCAACCCCGATACGCTGTCCTCGACGACGATGCAGCGCGCCGGCGCCACGCCGAGCGTCTGCGCCGCATGCAGGTAGACGTCGGGGTAGGGTTTCGGCCGCGACACCTGCTCGGAACTGAACACGCGCTCGCCGAAGATCTCGGTGAGCGATGCGCGCTTCAGCGAATTGCGCACGCGCACGAGCCGGCTGTTCGACACGACGGCGGCCGGCAGGCTGACCTTCAGCAATGCGTCGCGCACGCCGGTGATCGGCGCGAGCGATTGCGCCAGCGCGATCTCGATGTTGTGCTCGATGGTCTCGATGAAGTCGGCGGGCATATCGAGCCCGAAGCGGGATTCGAGCCCCGCGAGGAAACGCGACGTCTGCTGGCCGAACGCCGACTTCGCGGCGGCTTCGAAATCGATGTGCGGGAAGGTGGCGGTCAGCGTGTCGAGCAGCACGCGGTCGGCGATGACTTCGCTGTCGACGAGCACGCCGTCGCAGTCGCAGATGAGGTGATCGAGCATGATGGTGAAAAAGCGGGATATCGGCGACGCCGATCGATTCGCCATCATACGTGCTTTCACGCGCATGCCGCGCGACGTTTCGGCAAATCTGCCCGATGCGGCCGTGCCGTCGCAGCATTTCGTACAGGTGTGCTGCCGATGGTGCGACGGCGGCGGCCCGCTTGCACGGGCCGCCATCGCTTGCGTCACATCTCGATCACGCGCCCCGTTTTCCACGACGTCATCGCGGCCTCGGCCAGCTCGAGCGCGGCGAGCCCGTCGTCGATCGTCGTCCTGACCGGCGTGCCGTCGCGCAGCGCGTCGACGAAGTGCGCGATCTCGGCTGCATACGCATGCCGGTAGCGCTCGAGGAAGAACGGCTCCGGCACGTCCGTCGCGATGCCGCCGGCCAGCCACGCGCTCACCTCGGTCGGCCGCACGTTGCCGGCCTGCAGCATCCCGTTGCTGCCGAGCAGCTCGAAGCGCTGATCGTAGCCGTAGGCCGCGCGCCGCGACGTGTTGATCTGGCACAGCAGCCCGCGCCGCGTGCGGATCGTGACGGCGGTCGAATCGAGGTCGCCGGCATCGAGCACGGCCGGGTCGGTCAGGCAGCTGCCGGTCGCGTGCAGCGTCTGCGCTTCGTCGCCGAGGATCCAGCGGAACACGTCGAAATCGTGGATCAGCATGTCCTTGAAGATGCCGCCCGAGCTGCGGATGTAGTCGACGGGCGGTGCGCCCGGGTCGCGGCTCGTGACGACCAGCATTTCCGGTGCGCCGATCTCGCCGCGCTCGACGCGCGCCTTGAGCGCGGCGAACGTCGGGTCGAAGCGGCGCTGGAAGCCGATCATGCAGGTCACGCCGGTGCGCCGCACGATGTCCGCGCATGCGCGCGAGCGCTCGACGCTCAGGTCGACCGGCTTCTCGCAGAACACGGCCTTGCCCGCGTTCGCCGCCGCGACGATCAGGTCCGCATGCGTGTCGGTGCTCGACGCGATCACGACCGCCTGCACGGCTGCGTCGCCGAGCGCGCGATCGATGTCGGCGACCTGCGCGCCGTGTGCGTGTGCGAGCGCTTCGGCCGACGGCGCATGCCGGTCGATCACGTATTTCAGTTTCGCGCCCGGATGGCGCGCGAGATTCGCCGCATGGATCTTGCCGATTCTTCCCGCGCCGAACAAAGCGAATTCGATCATCCTGTTCTCCTGTTCCGTTGAGTCCGTGGTCTTCTTCCTGTCGGGCCCGCGCGTATCGCGCATGGCGTCATGCGTGCCGGTCGCCGCGCCGGCCGCGTACCGCGGCGACGCTCAGCAATCCGCCAGTTCGCGCCGCACGTAGTCGATGCTCGCGCGCAGCCGGTCTTCGATGTCGTCGGCTTCGGCGATTTCGTTCGCGAACGGCTCGAACGAGAACGCGCCGCGGTAGCCGCGCGCGAGCAGTTCGCGCAACTGCCGGATGTTGCCGAGCCGGTCGGCGCCGCCGACCAGCACGCGATGGCCGTCGCGCATCCGGTCGACCGGCAGGCCGTCTTCGTCGACGCCCGAGATGTGCACGAGGCCCGTCAGGTTCGGGAAGAAGATGTCCTCGCCCGACAGGTGATGGTGGAACGTGTCGTGCACGAGCCGGAAGACCTGTTCGCCGGCCGCGGCGTAGATGCCTTTCACCGCATCGGACTTGCGGCGCAGCGCACACTCCTCGAAACCGAGCGGCTCGATGAAGCCGAGCAGGCCGCGCGCTTCGAGGATCGGCTTGAGCGCCTTCAGCGCCTTCACGACATCCGCATGGCGCGCGTCCGCGCCGCGCGTGTCGCCGCGGCTGTTGGTCGGGCACAGCACCAGCGCGCGCGCGCCGCATTGCGCCGCGTAGTCGGCTAGCACGGTCGCTTCGTCGGCGCGCTCGGCGTTCCATTGCTCGAAGCGCTGCAGCGCGTTGATCGTCAGGATCGTCACGCCGCCGGCTTCGGCCGTCGCGCGCACGGCGGCGGCCGGCGTGCCGTCGACGATCTCGACGCCGTCGAGATCGTTGCGGATCTCGATCGCGTCGATGCCGAGGCGCCGGCACAGCGCGACATAGCGGTCGAGCGGCAGGCGCGGCGCGCTCATCCGGTTCAGCGAAAAGTGGAATGCTTGCGTCATCGTTCTGTCCTGTGTGTCGAGTAGGGCGGGGTCCGAATCAGGGGCCCGGGCGGGCGGTGCCGCCGGCCGGCGGGTTTGCCGGCGGCGCTGCGAGCGCGTGCCACGTGTCGCGCAGCCAGTGTGCGCACGCGACGTTGTTGTCGAAGATCGAATAGCGTGCGCCGCCGCCGTAATCGGGAAACGGGATGAACTCGCAACTGATCTGCTCGAGCCGCGCCGGCCGAGCGTGAACCTGCGATTGCAGCAACTGGCGTAGCGCGGCTTTCCACGTGTCGAGCGCCGCCGCGTGCCAATCGCCGTGGTATGCACCCGGTGCCGGCGCGACGAACGGATACTGGATGCCGCGTCCGGGCCGGCCGTCCGCGCGGCGCATCCAGCGATTCTCCGGATTGTTCGGGATCACGCTGCGCGCATGCGCATGCCGGACCCAGCCGCGCGCGATCCAGTCGGCGTAGACGGTCGATGGCGATGCAGGGTCGAGCATGCGGCGCACGCTGTCGGCGGGCTCGCGCAGGCCCGACGCATCGAGTTCGGCGCGATTGCCGATCTTGAACAGCAGGTGCGAATGATCGAGCGTGATCCGGAACGGCGCACCGGCCTGCTCGACATGCCGCGCGACACGCGCGACGCGCGTGAAATCTTCGCTCCACATGTCGACGTGCACTTCGAGGCTCGGCAGGCAGCCGACCGGCTCGCCGCGCTCGTACGTACGCAGGTAGAAATCGGCGACTTCGCGGTCCGACAGCGGATGGCCGTCCGCGTGATGCGCGTAGAGCTGGCAGTTGAGCACCGTGCTGCCGAACCGCGCGCCGGCATCGACGATTTCGGCGACATGCGCTTCGTCATGGCCCGCGCGCCAGATGCCGCCGATCACGCGAATCGGCAGCGCATGGCGTTCGACCAGCGCGAAATACGGCGACAGATCTTCGCCGCGCGCCGGGTTCTTTTCGATGTAGTCGAACACGCCGGCATTGGCGACCATCCGGAAGCGTTCGGCGGGCGCGGGCAGCGGCAGGCCGTCGTGTTCGAGCACGCCGTCGAGGTTCACGCCGATGAGGATCGGTTCAGCCATCGTCTCCTGTCCGTTGTTGTCGTGGGGATGGCTGCTCAATGTACGGATGCGCCGAGCGGGCTGCATGACAAACGTTGACGAAAAATCGCCAATGTGCCGGTCGATTTTTTTCGCCACGCGCATGCATCGCGATGCGCGGCGACATTCAGGGCTGCAAGTAGGCGCTCGTCCTCACGTTCGCCGCACAGAACACGCGGAATTCGACCGGGTCGCCCGGCGGCGGCTGTTCGACGATCCCGCACGCATGCAGCACGTGCTGCAGCGCGGAAATCGCCTGTCCGTCCGGATCCTGGTCGATCGCGAGATCCATTGCGCCGGCGTCGATGAAGGTGCGGTGCTCGTCGAGCATCTCGTGCCCGATCCAGATCACGCGCCCGGTCGCGCCGGCCTTGCGCAGCGCCGCTTCGATGCCGGCCGAGCCGGCGCCGCTGTTGTAGATCGCGACCACGTCGTCGTGTGCCTGCAGTGCCTTCGTCACCGCGCGGTAGCAGCGGTCGTCCTGGTCGAGCGTCTCGACCGGCTCGCCGTCGCAGCGCAGCGCGGCGAACGCGTCGGCAAGCTGGTCGCGGCAGCCGGCCATCCGGTCGGCGTGCGCGCGGTAGCCCATGCGCCCGCCGAGCAGCAGCACGCGGCCGGGGCGTGCCGCCAGGCGGCCGACGTAGTAGCCGGCCGTGCGTCCGGCGCGGTAGTTGTCGATGCCGGCGTAGTGCACGCGATCGATGCCGCCGATGTCGGTGACCATCGTGACGACGGTTTCGCCGCGCGCGATCGCGCCGGCCAGTGCATCGCGCACGCGGGCGGTGTCGCGTGCGGTGACGATCAGCGCCGCGCGCCGGTATGCGGGCCGTTCGATCAGCGCGGCGGCGCGTTCGTCGTCCGCGGCGGGCAGGATCGTCCGGTGTACGACCACGCGCCGGTCGAGCATCTGCAGCGAGCGCTGCAGCGCCTGCTGCAGCCGCCGGAAGAACGGCGCGTCGGTGTCCGGCATCAGCACGTCGACGTGGATCAGCCCGTGCCGCGTGTCGGGCAGTTGCCGCGGCACGCCGAGCTGCCGCGCCGCCGCGACCACGCGCTCGCGCGCCTGCGCCGACACGCTGCCGCGCTCGTTCAGCACGCGGTCGACGGTGGTCGTGCTGACGCCCGCGAGCGCCGCGATCTCGTCGAAGCGCGCGGTGCGCTTGCGCCAGCGCGGCCCGGATTCACCTGCCATGGTCGTCTCCATCGTTGTGGTCGCCATCATCGGGGGCGTGGCGCTGCCAGGAACGCTAAAACGATGGCGAAATTTCGTCAACGTTTCGATTGAGCGGGGGCGGCCGGTCGCCTAATTTTGGTTCCATGGGGGAAGCGCTTGCCGCGCTTCCCGCGCACAAGCAAACCAGGGAGACACGAGTGGTCCATACCGACGACCAGGCGCACGATCGCACGGCGGCGCGCCGTCAGGAATACAGAATGATCGGCGGCGCCGGCGAGCGCGCGCACGCGGCTGGGCTCGTCAACGCCGAGTGGTACCGGTGCGCGGTGCCGCGGCCGCTGATGAAGCAGTTGATGCAGCGCGGCGACGCGCGTGCGATCCGCGACACACTGATCTGGTACGCGGCGATCGCGGCCAGCGGCGCGCTCGCGTGGCTTGCCTGGCGTGCGCATTCGGCGTGGGCGATCCCCGCGTTCTTCGTGTACGGCACGCTCTATTGCAGCCCGGCCGACTCGCGCTGGCACGAATGCGGGCACGGCACCGCGTTTCGCACGCGCTGGATGAACGACGCGCTGTACCAGGTCGCGTCGTTCCAGGTGTTCCGCCGCGCGACGGCGTGGCGCTGGAGCCATGCGCGTCATCACACCGACACGCTGGTCGTCGGGCGCGATCCGGAAATCGCCGCGCCGAAGCCGACCGACTGGCTCGCGCTCGCGCTGAACGTCGTCGCGCTGAAGCATGTGGCCGGCGAACTGCGCAAGATGATCGCGGCCGCGTTCACCGGCCGGCTCGACGACGAGGAGCGCACCTACGTGCCCGAGTCGGAATGGCCGAAGGTCGTGCGCGAGGCGCGCATCCATCTGGCGGTCTATGCGCTCGTGGCCGGTGCGTCGCTGTACTGGCACACGCTCCTGCCGCTGCTCTACATCGGCTTGCCGAGCCTCTACGGCGCGTGGCTGTACCTGTACTTCGGCCTCACGCAGCACGCAGGCATGCCCGAGAACGTGCTCGATCACCGGCGCAATTGCCGCACCGTGATGATGAATCCGGTGTTCCGCTTCCTGTACTGGAACATGAACTACCACGTCGAGCACCACATGTTCCCGATGGTGCCGTTTCACGCGCTGCCGAAGCTGCACGAGGCCGTGAAGGCCGACATGCCGCCGCCATACTGCAGCACGCTCGCCGCGTATGCGGAGATCGTGCCGGCGCTGGTCCGGCAGACGCGCGACCCGTCCCATTACGTCGTGCGGCCGGTGCCGGACACGGCGCGCGCGTGACCGGCATCGAACAACCCAATCAAGGAGACACGCATCATGACGCAATGGATCGACACCGGCGCGCTCGACGACATCGACGATGAAGACGTCGCGCGCTTCGATCACGCGGGCCGCACGTACGCGATCTACCGGATCGACGGCCAGGTTTATGCAAGCGACGGCCTGTGCACGCACGAGAACGTGCATCTCGCGGACGGGCTCGTGATGGGCCATGTGATCGAATGCCCGAAGCACAACGGCCGCTTCGACGTGCGCGACGGCCGGCCGCTGTCAGCGCCCGCATGCGAGAAGCTGCGCACGTACCGCGCGAAGATCGAGGGCGGCCGCATCCTGATCGAGGTGTGATGCGATGACGAACCACCGTGTGATGGCGATCGTCGGCGCGGGCCATGCGGGCGGCCGCGCGGCGCAGGTGCTGCGCGAGTCCGGCTGGCGCGGTCGCATCGTGCTGATCGGCGCGGAGGCGCACCTGCCGTACGAGCGGCCGCCGTTGTCGAAGGGCGTGCTGACGGGCGAGCGCAGCGCGGCGCAGTGCCGGTTGCGCGATCCGGGCGCATGGGCGGCCGACGGCATCGAGCCGGTCGTCGCGACGGTCGAGCGCATCGATTCGCACGCACGCGAAGTGCGCGTGTCCGGCGCTCGGGTGTTCGGCTACGACGCGCTGCTGCTCGCGACCGGCGCTCGCGCGCGCCGCCTCGCGATTCCGGGCGCGGCGCTCGACGGCGTGTTTGCATTGCGAACGCTCGACGACGCGGCGGCACTCGGCGCGCGGCTCGTGTCCGGCGCGCGGATCGTGCTGATCGGCGGCGGCTTCATCGGTCTCGAAGTCGCGGCGTCGGCGCGGCTGCGCGGCTGCCGCGTGACCGTGCTCGACGCCGCGCCGCGTCTGCTTGGGCGCGCGGTGCCGGAAACGATCGCGGCGCGCGTGCAGGCGCTTCACGAGGAGCAGGGCGTGGCGATCCGCGTGAACCGGAAGCCCGTTGCGATCGAGCGGATCTCGGGCGGCGCGCTGGCCGTCGCGCTCGACGACGGCGACACGCTGATCGCCGATACGGTCGTGGCCGGCATCGGCATCGAACCGGCCGACGAACTGGCGCGCGACGCGGGCCTCGCGGTCGATCGCGGCATCGTCGTGAACGCGCGGCTCGAGACGTCGGCGCGCGGCATCTATGCGGCCGGCGACGTCGCAGTGTTTCCGAGTGCGTTGTCGGGGCAACCAGTCCGGCAGGAGACATGGCACGGCGCGGAGACCCAGGCGCGCGCCGCCGCGCGCAACATGCTCGGCGCCGACGAACCGTATCGAGAGATGCCGTGGTTCTGGTCGGATCAGTACGACGCACAGTTGCAGGTGGCCGGAGAGCCGGGGCTCGGCGAACGGTCGGTCGCGCGCAGGCTCGACGGCGACGCCGAAATCCATTTCCATTTCGATGGTGGCGGACGGCTCGTCGCGGCGAGCGGCTTCGGCCGCGCGTCCGGATTCGCCAAGGAGATGAAGCTGGCGAGGACGCTGGTCGAACGCGGCGCCGCGGTGGCGCCCGCGGCGGTCGCCGACGCGAACCTGAAGCTGAAATCGTTGTTGCCGGCGTCGGCCGGCGGGTAGGCGGAACGTGCAATGAAAAACAGCCCGCGGCCTTCCGGCACGCGGGCTGTGTTGCTTCGTCGGTGCGACGGGCCGCGTCAGTGCGGCACGTGCAGTTGCAGATAGAGCACGGCTGCGAGCGAGCCGCCGATCAGCGGGCCGACCACCGGGATCCACGCATAGCGCCAGTCGCTGTCGCGCTTGCCGGGAATCGGCAGCAGCGCATGCATGAGGCGCGGCGCGAGGTCGCGCGCGGGGCTCATCGCATAGCCGGTCGGGCCGCCGAGGGAGATGCCGATGCCGAGCACGAGCAGGCCGACGGGCAGCGCGTCGAGCGCGCCGAGGCCGACCTGCGGCGACGCGAGATACAGCACGCCGAGGATCAGCACGAACGTGCAGATCGCCTCGGTCAGCACGTTGTGCCGGACGCTGCGGATCGCGGGCGCCGTGCAGAACACCGCGAGCTTCAGGTCCGCATCGGCTTCCTTCGCGAAGTGCTGGCGATACGCGAGCCACACGAGCAGCGCGCCCGCCATCCCGCCGAGCATCTGCGCGAGGATGTAGCCGCCGACTTTCGACCACGCGAACTTGCCCGCGAGCGCGAGGCTGATCGTCACGATCGGGTTCAGGTGCGCGCCGCTGAACGACGCGGTCACGTAGACGGCGACGAATACGGCCATCGCCCAACCCCACACGATCACGATCAGGTCCGCGCCCTTGCCCTTGGTCTTCGCAAGCAGCACGTTTGCGACCGCGCCGTTGCCGAGCAGCACGAGGATCGCCGTGCCGATGAATTCTGCAATATAAGGTGACATGGTTGTCTCTCGTATGTCGCGGCGGACTCGCGCGCCGCGCGGTCCGCCGGTGTTGTTGTATTTCGTCTGGATGGCTGACGATTACTGGGTATCGTCGGCCCATGCCTTCGCGGCGCGCACCGCACGCTGCCAGCCGGCCATGCAGCGTTCGACCTGCTCCTTCGGCATCGACGGCGAGAAGCGGCGATCGAGCTGCCACTGGTCTCGCACTTCGTCGAGGTTCTTCCAGTAGCCGATCGCAAGGCCCGCGAGGTAGGCCGCGCCGAGCGCGGTCGTCTCGGTGATCTGCGGACGCACCGCGTCGACGCCGAGCAGGTCGGCCTGGAACTGCATCAGCAGGTCGTTCGCGCTCGCGCCGCCGTCGACGCGCAGCTCGCCGATGCTGATGCCCGAATCGGCTTCCATCGCGGCCAGCACGTCGAGCGACTGGTACGCGATCGAATCGAGCGCCGCACGCGCGAGATGCGCGGCCGTCGTGCCGCGCGTGACGCCGAACACCGAACCGCGCGCCCGCGCGTTCCAGTGCGGCGCGCCGAGGCCGGCGAACGCGGGCACGAGATAGACGCCGTCGGTGTGCGGCACGCTCGCGGCGAGCGCTTCGATTTCAGCGGCCGTCTTGATGATGCCGACGCCGTCGCGCAGCCACTGCACGACCGCGCCCGCGATGAAGATGCTGCCTTCGAGCGCGTACTGCACGTCGTCGCCGATCTGCCATGCGATCGTCGTGACGAGGTTGTTCTTCGACTCGATCGGCTTGTCGCCGGTGTTCATCATCAGGAAGCAGCCGGTGCCGTAGGTGTTCTTCACCATGCCCGACGTCGTGCACATCTGGCCGAACAGCGCCGCGTGCTGGTCGCCGGCGATGCCCGCGAGCGGGATCTTCGACGCGAATACGGTGGTTTTCGTATGGCCGTAGATTTCCGACGACGCCTTCACTTCCGGCAGCATGCTGCGCGGGATGTCGAGCAGTTCGAGCAGCTCGCTGTCCCACTCGCGCGTATGGATGTTGAACAGCATCGTGCGCGACGCGTTCGTCACGTCGGTCACGTGCAGTTCGTGCTTCGTGAAGTTCCACACGAGCCAGCTGTCGACGGTGCCGAACGCGAGTTTGCCCTGGCGTGCCTTGTCGCGTGCGCCCGGCACGTTGTCGAGGATCCAGCGGATCTTCGTCGCGGAGAAGTACGAATCGATCGGCAGGCCGGTTTTCGCGCGCACCTTCGCTTCGAGGCCCTGCTTCTTCAGCGAGTCGCAGAAGTCGGCCGTGCGGCGATCCTGCCAGACGATCGCGTTGTAGACGGGCTGGCCCGTCTCGCGATCCCAGACGATCGTCGTCTCGCGCTGGTTGGTGATGCCGATCGCCGCGATCGACGTGCCGTTCAGGCCCGTGCGCGTGACGGCTTCGGCGGCGACGCCGGCTTGCGTCGACCAGATTTCCTGAGGGTCGTGCTCGACCCAGCCGGGTTGCGGGTAGATCTGCTCGAATTCCTTCTGGGCGATCGACACGATATTGCCCTGGCGATCGAACAGCATCGCGCGGGAACTCGTGGTGCCCTGGTCAAGCGCGAGGATGTACTGGTCCTGCATGTCTCTCATCTCCATCCGTGGATTGGCTTAGTTGTGATGCGCGCCGCATGTGGGGCGGCGCGTCGGTGAGTCAACTTCGGTCAGACAACTGCAACTGCTTTCGGATCAGGCGTGCGGCGCGTGCACGGCGGCGAACCATGCGTCGACCGCGGCCGTCACGGCATCGAGCGTGCCCGGCGCGACGTGCAGGCCGAGCTTCGAGCGGCGCCACAGCACGTCCTGTGCGCAGGTCGCCCATTCGGCATCGCGCAGGTAGCGCAGTTCGGCGTCGTAGATGCCCGGCGCGATTTCGGTGCCGAGATCGGCGAGCGACTTCGCGTCGTCGACCACGCGTTCCGCACGCGTGCCGTAGGCGCGCGCATAACGACGGGCGAGTGCGGCCGGCAGCCACGGATGACGTTTCGCGAACGTGTCGGCGAATACGTCGAACTTCGCGTTCGCGATGTCGCCGCCCGGCAGCGCGACGCCGGCCGTCCAGGTTTTCGCGTCGCGGCCGAGCGCGCGGCACAGCATGTCGCCGGCTTCTTCCGCGAGCTTGCGGAACGTCGTGATCTTGCCGCCGAACACCGACAGTAGCGGCGCGCCCGCGCCGTCGTCCAGCTCGAGGCGGTAGTCGCGCGTGACGGCCGATGCATTCGCCGCGTTCTCGTCTTCCAGCAGCGGGCGCACGCCCGAATAAGTCCAGTGCACGTCGGCCGGCGAGATCTTGCGCTTGAAGTAGCGGTTGATCGAATCGCACAGGTACTGCGTCTCGTCGCGATCGATCGCGACCTTCGCGGGATCGTTCGTGTATTCGACGTCGGTCGTGCCGATCAGCGTGAAGTCGTGTTCGTACGGAATCGCGAAGATGATCCGCTTGTCCGGGTTCTGGAAGATGTACGCGTGATCGTGATCGAACAGGCGGCGCGTGATGATGTGGCTGCCTTTCACGAGCCGCACGCTGTGCTGTGCGCCGCGGCCGAGCGCGCCGTGCAGCACGTCGCCGACCCACGGGCCGGCCGCGTTCGCGATCGCGCGCGCATGCACGACGCGGATCGAGCCGTCGGCGTGCTGCAGCCGCGCTTCCCATTCGTCGCCGCGGCGTTCGGCGGATACCAGCTTCGTGCGCGTCAGGATCTCGGCGCCGCGCTCCTTCGCATCCATCGCGTTCAGCACGACGAGGCGCGCGTCGTCGACCCAGCCGTCCGAATACACGAAACCGCGCTTGATCGAGTCGATCAGCGGCGCGCCGGCCGCATGGCGGCGCATGTCGATGCCGCGCGAGCCGGGCAGCAGTTCGCGTTTCGCGAGGTGATCGTAGAGGAACAGGCCGATGCGGATCAGCCAGGCCGGACGCAGGTTCGGCATGTGCGGCATCACGAAGCGCAGCGGCCACATGATGTGCGGCGCCGCGCGCAGCAGCGTCTCGCGCTCCTGCAGCGCCTTGCGCACGAGCCCGAACTCGTTGTACTCGAGATAGCGCAGGCCGCCGTGAATCAGCTTCGTGCTGGACGACGACGTATGCGACGCGAGATCGTCCTGCTCGCAGAGCATGACCGACAGGCCGCGGCCGGCCGCATCGCGCGCGATCCCCGCGCCGTTGATGCCGCCGCCGACGACGAGCAGATCGTAGCGATTCGGTTGGGTCACCTGCTGTCCTTATCGTCTGATGGAAATGGGCGAACACTAAATGTTCGAATTCGAAATTTAACGAACGAAATCGAAAAAGTAAAGTTCGAAAAAGCGGGGCCAGTAGCGCGCGGCGCGATCCCGGACGATACTGGCGCATTCGACCGTTTCGCGAGGTGAATCATGCGTATTGGGATGTGGGCCGGCGTGTGCGCCGTCCTTCTGGCGGGGTGCAGCGCCGGCACGCCGCCGCTCGCCGGCAACTGGCGGGCGCCGTCGTTCACCGACCTGCAGACGTCGTGCGGCGGCACCGCGCGCGACTGGGGCGCGGACGCGCAGCCGGTCTACTCGACGCTGTACGACGCGTACGTGGCGAAACGATATCGCGGGCTGACCGAAGCGAACTATTGTGCGTTCGTAAACGAACTTTCGACGCACTATGCGGCGCCCGACGCGGCGGCGCGCGCCGGCTGGATCGCGTATTTCAACGGTGCGCGCGCGCAGGCCATCAGCTGGCGGGCGGCGGTCGATCCGACGCTGCGCGGCGGCTGACCCCGGCTGCGGCCGAGTGAGGCGAACCGGCGGAGGAAGCGGAAACGACCGCGCGGCCGGGAGTCGGTCCGGCCGCGCGGTCAGGTCAGGAACAGCGAGGTTTCACGAATAGCGGTACTTGATGGATCGCAGCGCGGCGTCGCCGGTCTCGGTCACGCAGTATTTGCGCCCCGAGCCGAGTCCTTCAAGGCGGACGAGTTGCTGTTCGAGCAGTGTGTCCAGTTCATCCCGATCCATGTCGCGCTGGTCAGGCGCGTCCTTTACAAGCAATAGCGTGGCGAATTCATGCGGACTCAGCATCGTTCTCTCCATGGCAACCGGTCTGCCCGCGCGGCCGGCGCAAACGCCGACGCACGATACCCCGCGGGGTGTATGGCTTGGGGGGGAAAGCTGCATTCGCCGGCCCTGCGATTCGCACCCGCCCTGGCACAGGCGGATCGGGCGAACGGGCCGGGGAACTGGAGTCTAGTCGAGCGCGCGGGCAACGACAAATCGTGCCCCGTTAATTTTCCGTTTGACAGGAGGATGCACCGCAAGCGGTCCGCTCGCGGCGCCAACTTCTTGATTTCACTTGAAGTTTCGGGTGCGGTGCAGCATCGCTGACGCGTTCGCAAGCATCATTCCGCGACGTACACCTGGGTGCCGGCGGCGGCTACCGTGTCAGCCATCTCGGGCGGCAGCGGCTTGTCGGTGAAAAGCGCGTGCACCTGGCTCAGGTGGCCCTGGCGCACCAGCGCCGGGCGGCCGACCTTCGAATGGTCGGTCACGAGGTAGACCGTGCGCGCATGCTGCATGATCGCCTCGGCGACGCGCACCTCGCGCGTGTCGAAGTCGCGCAGCGTGCCGTCGGCCTCGATCGCCGACGTGCCGATGATCGCGTAGTCGACCTTGAACTGGCGGATGAAGTCGATCGCGAGTTCGCCGACGATGCCCTTGTCCCACGGCCGCACGATGCCGCCCGTGATCAGCACCTCGCAGTCGGGGTAGCCGCTCATCATCGACGCGACGTTCAGGTTGTTCGTGATCACGTGCAGCCCGTGGTGGCGGTTCAGCGCGCGCGCGACTTCCTCGGTCGTCGTGCCGAGGTTGATGAACAGCGACGCCTGGTCGGGGATGTGCGAAGCCGCGAGCGCCGCGATGCGCCGCTTCTCGTCGTGGAACATCCGCTGGCGCGCCGTGTACGACACGTTCTCCGAGCTGGTCGGCAGGCTCGCGCCGCCGTGGTAGCGGCGCAGCAGGTTCAGGTCGGCGAGCCAGTTCACGTCGCGGCGGATCGTCTGCGGCGTCACCGCGAAGTGCGCGGCGAGATCGTCGACGGTCACGAAGCCGTCGCGCTGCACCCATTCGAGCAGTTCCTGCTGGCGCGCGTTGAGGGTGAGGCGGGGATCTCGGGTCATGGCTCGGTGGTCGTGTCGTGAGACGGAGCGGGTATTGTAAGGGCGGCAACGCCGTTCGGCCGGCCTGGCCGGCACGGCCGCGTGAAATTCATGCGGGAATTGCATGGATTCATGTGACAAATGAATTTGTGCGATTGCGCTGATCGCGTTGCAATGGCGGACTGCCCGCGCACGCGGGTACGCGTTCAGCGCGTTCATTCAGCTTTCGACGAGGTGGCACCGATGACTGGCTTCAACTGGCACAACCCGTATCCGACGACCCGCATCCCGGTATTCGCGCGCAACGTCGTGTCGACGTCGCATCCGCTCGCCGCGCAGGCCGGGCTGCGGATGCTGTGGAAAGGCGGCAACGCGGTCGACGCGGCGCTGGCCGCCGCGGCCGCGATTACCGTCGTCGAGCCCGTGTCCTGCGGGCTCGGCGGCGACGCGTTCGCGCTCGTGTGGGACGGCGAGCGGCTGTCCGGGCTGAACGCGTCGGGCGTCGCGCCGGCCGCGTGGAACGTCGACTATTTCCGCAAGCGCCACGGCGAGGATGCGCACGGCATCGCGAACAAGCCGATGCGCGGCTGGGATACCGTCACCGTGCCGGGCGTGATCGCGGGCTGGGAGGCGCTGCACGCGAAGTTCGGCTCGCTGCCGTTCGCGGACCTGCTCGAGCCGGCGATCGAGATCGCGGAGCGCGGTTATGCGGTGCCGCCGATCGTCGCGCACAAGTGGGCGGCGGCGGTGCCCGCGCTGCAGGGCCTGCCGGGCTTCGCGGAGACCTTCATGCCGCGCGGCCGTGCGCCGCTCGTCGGCGAACGCGTGTGCCTGCCAGGCCATGCGCAGACGCTGCGCACGCTCGCGAAGGACGGTGCCCGTGCGTTCTATGAAGGCGCGCTCGCCGGGCGCATCGCCGCGTTCGCCCGCGAAGGCGGCGGCGCGCTGACCGAAGCCGACCTGCGCGCATACCGGCCGGAGTGGGTCGAGCCGATCGGCAAGCGCTTCGGCCGTCACACGATTCACGAGATCCCGCCGAACGGGCAGGGCATTGCCGCGCTGATCGCGCTCGGGATCGCCGAGCATGCGGGCGTGACCGATTGGCCGCTCGATTCGGTCGACTCGCAGCACCTGCAGATCGAGGCGATGAAGCTCGCATTCGCGGACGTCTATCGCTACGTGGCCGATCCGCGCGCGATGGAAGTCACGCCCGAGCAGATGCTCGACGATGCGTATCTCGCCGAACGCGCGAAGCAGATCGATCCCGCGCGCGCGACGCACTTCGGCGCCGGCCGGCCGCATTCGGGCGGCACGATCTACCTGTCGGCCGCCGACGAGCGCGGGATGATGGTGAGCTTTATCCAGTCGAACTACATGGGCTTCGGCTCGGGGCTCGTGGTGCCGGGCACCGGCATTGCGCTGCAGAATCGCGGGCACGGCTTCTCGATGGATCCGGCTTCGCCGAACGTCGTCGCGGGCGGCAAGCGGCCGTTCCACACGATCATCCCGGCGTTCGTGACCGAGCAGGTCGACGGCCGCACCGAGGCCGTGATGAGCTTCGGCGTGATGGGCGGCGACATGCAGCCGCAAGGCCATCTGCAGACCATCGTGCGGATGCTCGGCCATGGGCAGCAGCCGCAGGCCGCATGCGATGCGCCGCGCTGGAAGGTCAACCGCGACTTCACGCTCGACGTCGAATCGACGATGAATCGCGCGACGGTCGACGCACTGGCCGCACGCGGCCATACGATCAAGTCGATCGACGATCCTTACATGGATTTCGGTTCGGGGCAGTTCATCTGGCGTCTCGATCGCGACGATCGCGAGCGCGGCTACGTGGCTGCGAGCGACAGCCGGCGCGACGGTCTGGCGGCCGGCTTCTGACGGTTCGCCTCAATTTCATGCGCTCGACGGGCGGCCGAACGGCCGCCCGTTTCGTTTGATGCGACCGTACTGCTGAACGGCTGCAAGCAGTTCGAAGGACTCGTCTAACGAACGGCAACAGACGCCGTGGAACTGCGCCTGTCCGGTATGGTCAGTGCTCTGGAGCACGAACGTCAAAGTCCGGCTAAGATGCCAGGATGGTTCGGCCGGACCAATTCACTAGAAACGCAAGTAATACGCCGCCTGCGGGACGGTCGGCGCCTGTGCCACGGCATGGGCCGGCCCCCGCGCGACGACTGGGAGCGCACCACCATGGACACTAAAACGACGCATGTCATGCCGTGGCGAATCGAGGACATCGACCTGAACCGGATCGACCGTCAGCGTGCCGCCGCGAACGAGGATCTGCTGCTGCTGCTGTGCGCGTCGTCGTTCATCGAAAGCGGCTCGGATCTCTACACGAGCAATCTGAGCGAATTCTTCAACGACGATCCTGAAGTATCCGAGTGGCTCAACAATGCATGGGAGCACGAAGAGTTGCAGCACGGCCGCGCGCTGAAGGCGTACATCGCGCACGTGTGGCCCGAGTTCGACTGGGATACCGCCTTCGCGAATTTCTTCGCCGAGTATTCGAAGACCTGCAAGGTCGAGGCATTCGAGAAGACCCGCGCGCTCGAGATGGTCGCTCGCTGCGTCGTCGAGACGGGCACGGCCACGCTCTATCGTGCGATCAACGAATGCTCGGACGAGCCCGTGCTGAAGGAAATCACCGACAACATCCGCACGGACGAAGTGCGTCACTACAAGCACTTCTTCAAATTCTTCAAGAAGTACAACAAGCTCGAAGGCAATGGCCGGCTCGCGGTGCTCGGCGCGCTGGCGCGTCGCGTGATGGAAATCAAGAACGAGGATTCCGAGATCGCGCTGCGCCACGTGTTCGCGGTTCGTTATCCGGATCGCGTCGGCGACAGCCAGTACAACCGCGAGCGCGCCGCGCGCATCAGTACGCTCGTGCGGCGCAACCTGTCGGCCGACATGTGCGTGAAGATGCTGCTCAAGCCGCTCGACCTGCCCGCGAGGATCCAGCCGGGCGTCCATTATCCGCTCACGAAGATCACGCGGCACGTATTCCTGCGCTGATCGCCGCGGCCCGGCCCGGCTGGCGTATGCTGCCGCATCGTCATCCGATCTTGATCCGCACCGGGGCCACGCCATCATGACCGATACCCATCGCCACGCGCTCGAACAATGGACGTTCGACGCGTGGCCGCCGGCCGTCGTATCGCTGTTCGACGGCACCGCGCTCGAGCGTCATGCCGATATCGCCGCGTCGCTGATCGTCGCGACCGACGACGGCCAGTTGCGCACGACGCTGCTCGGCGTCGGCGAGATCTATGCGCACGATGCGCGCACGCTGCTGCTGGCGCTATGGCCGCAATCGCGTGCGGCGCGCGCGCTCGCGCAACGGCGCGCGGCCGCGTTGACGCTCGTCGCGGACGGCGCATTCTTTCAGGCGCAATTGAGGATCGAGCCGCTCGAAGGCGACTTCGGCGGACTGGCCGGATTCGCTGCGACGATCGCGCACGGCGATGCGCAGCGGGTCGGTTATGCGCGTCTCGCGACAGGCGTCACGTTCACGCTGGAAGGGGAGCGCGCCGCGGTGCTCGCGCGCTGGCAACGCCAGGTCGAGCACCTGCGGCGCGCGGCCGCGCGGCTTCAGTGACCGCGCTGGCCGCTGCGCGACGAACGGTTGCGGTTCGGGTGCGCAGCGTTGCCGCTCGCGGGGCGCGCGCTGTTGCCGCCGCCCGCCGGGCGTCCGCCGCTGCCGCCGGCGCCGCCTTGCGTGCGCGGCTTCGCGGCCTTCTGCTGCGATGCCTTCGGTTGCGCGTTGCCGTCGCGCTTCGCGGCCGGCTGGCCTGAGCCGCCTGCGCGCGGCTGGCGATTGCCGCCGCCACCACCACCACCGCTGCGAGGTTGCTGCTGCCCGCGGCGCTGCTGGATCGGCTCCGGCTTCGCGTTCGGATCGGGTTCGAAGCCCGCGATCACTTCCTGCGGAATCTCGCGCTTGATCAGCCGCTCGATGTCGCGCAGCAGTTGCTTCTCGTCGACGCACACGAGCGACACGGCTTCACCGGTCGCGCCCGCGCGGCCCGTGCGGCCGATCCGGTGCACGTAATCCTCGGGCACGTTCGGCAGGTCGAAGTTGACGACGTGCGGCAACTGGTCGATGTCGATCCCGCGCGCGGCGATATCGGTCGCGACGAGCACCTGCAGCGTGCTGTTCTTGAACTCGGCAAGCGCGCGCGTGCGGGCCGATTGGCTCTTGTTGCCGTGGATCGCCATCGCGCTGATGCCGTCCTTCGTCAACTGTTCGGCGAGCCGGTTCGCGCCATGCTTGGTGCGCGTGAACACGAGCACCTGGAACCAGTTGTGTTCGCGGATCAGGTGCGTGAGCAGCTCGCGCTTGCGGTCGCGGTCGACCGGGTGGATCTTCTGCGCGACGCTCTCGGCGGTCGTGTTGCGGCGCGCGACCTCGATCAGCGCGGGCGAGTCGAGCAGGCTGTCGGCGAGCGCCTTGATCTCGTCGGAGAAGGTCGCCGAGAACAGCAGGTTCTGGCGCTGCGGCGGCAGCTTCGCAAGCACGCGCTTGATGTCGTGGATGAAGCCCATGTCGAGCATCCGGTCGGCTTCGTCGAGCACGAGGATGTCGAGATCCGACAGGTCGATCGTCTTCTGCTGCATGTGGTCGAGCAGGCGCCCCGGCGTCGCGACGACGATGTCGACGCCGCGCTTGAGCGCATCGATCTGCGGATTGATGCTGACGCCGCCGAACATCACGGTCGAGCGCAGCTTCAGGTACTTGCTGTAGGCACGGACGCTTTCCTCGACCTGCGCGGCGAGTTCGCGCGTCGGCGTGAGGATCAGCGCGCGCACCGCGCGCTTCGCGCCGCGATGCTCGGCGTAGAACGTGTGCAGGCGCTGCAGGATCGGCAGCGTGAAGCCGGCGGTCTTGCCGGTGCCTGTTTGTGCGCCGGCGAGCAGGTCGCCGCCGCCGAGCACGGCGGGGATCGCCTGCTGCTGGATCGGAGTCGGCGACGTGTAGCCGAGCTCGTTGACCGCCTTGACAAGCGGTTCGGCCAGGCCGAGAGATTCGAAAGACATAGATACCACTCTTGAGTTTTATGATCGGCGACACCTCGCGCGGCCCGCGCGGGGACTGGCGTCGCAAAAAGCAAAGGGGCGCGGCTGCGGTTTTCCCGCAGCCGCGCCCCGTTTGCGTCACGCGTTATTTAGTCAAGCGGCGCGGAACGCAGGTCGCTCACCTGTTGCGGCGAGATCGGCGTACCGTTGTTGCCCCACGACATCCGGATATACGTTACAACGGCTGCGACTTCCTGGTTCGACAGCGACTGCGCGAACGGCGGCATGCCGTACGGACGCGGATTCTTGAACGTGCTCGGCGGATAGCCACCGTTCAGCACCATGCGGATCGGGTTGACCGCCGATTCCATCATGATCGAGTGGTTGCCCGCGAGCGGCGGATATGCCGGCGGCTTGCCCGCGCCGGTTTCGGCGTGGCAGGTCGCGCAGTTGTCGGCGTAGATCTTCTTGCCCTGGTCGAACAGCGCATTGCCGAACTGCTTCGACGGCTCGTACTGCATGTTCTTCGGCGCTTCAGCCTTCTGCGGGATCGACTTCAGGTACGTCGACATCGCGCGCGTATCTTCGTCGGTCATGTACTGCAGGCTGTTGTGGACCACGTCCGCCATCGGGCCGAACACCGCACCCTTCTGCGACACGCCGGCCTGCAGCAGGTCGGACAGCTCCTGCACGTGCCAGTCGCCGAGGCCGAGTTCCTTGTCGTTCGTCAGCGACGGCGCATACCAGTTCTGCAGCGGGATCAGGCCGCCTGCGAACGCCGACGAGCTCACCGGGCCGCCCATCATGTTGATCGACGTGTGGCACATCGAGCAGTGGCCGAGGCCTTCGACGAGGTAGGCGCCGCGGTTCCATTCGACCGACTTCGTCGGATCCGGCTTGTACTCGCCTTCCTTGAAGAACAGCGTGCGCCAGCCGATCAGCAGGTTGCGGTTGTTGAACGGGAACTTCAGTTCGTGCGGACGGCTCGGCACCGACACCGGCGGGACCGAACGCAGGTACGCGTAGATCGCGTCCGAATCCGAGCGCGTGACCTTCGTATAGCTCGCGAACGGGAAGCCCGGGTAGAGCAGGCTGCCGTCCTTCGAGCGACCCGTGTGCATCGCGCGGTAGAAGTCGTCCGACGTCCACTTGCCGATGCCGTCCTTGTCGTCCGGCGTGATGTTCGGCGTGTACATCGTGCCGAACGGCGTCGCCATCGGCAGGCCGCCCGCGAACGACTTGCCGCCGCGCACGGTGTGGCACGCGATACAGTCGCCGACGCGCGCGAGGTATTCGCCCTTCTTGATCAGCGCGGCCTGGTCGGCCGGCGTGGCCGCGACGGCGGCAGCGCCGTGCAGCGTGTCGTTGCCCGGCCACAGGACCGGCACGAGGGCGGCAGCCGCGACGATCGCGACAGCCGAGAGTGCAAACAGGGACTTGCGTTTCATTGTGTCTGTCTCCCTTGCCTTATTGCGGTTCGCTGCCGCAGGCGAGCGGAGTCTTCATCGAGCGCGCCGGGGCCGGCACGGGGTTGGCGGGCGCCGGTTGCGCGGCGAGCCACGCGGTCACGGCCGTCACGTCTTCGTCGGAAAGCTTCGCTGCGATGTCGTGCATGCAGTCCGGTGCCTTTGCGTGGCGGTTGCCCGAGCGCCATGCGCCGAGCTGTGCGCTCAGGTAATCGGCGTGCAGGCCGACGAGGCCGGGGATCGCCGGCTGCATGCCGGTCAGCCCTGCGCCGTGGCAGGCCACGCAGGCCGGCAGCTTGCGGGACGGGTCGCCCTGCGTGACGAGCTGCTTGCCGCGCGCGAGCGTCGCGGCCGGCAGCGTCGGCTTCGCCGGCGTCGGGTACGGCGGACGTTCGGCCGAGAAGTGCTCGGCGATTTCGCGCAGGTAGTCGTCGTTCAGGTACGTCAGCAGATAGTTCATCGGCGGGTACTTGCGCCGGCCGTCACGGAAGTTGACGAGCTGGTTGTACAGGTACTCGGCCGGCTTGCCGGCAAGACGCGGGAAGTAGTCGTTGTCCGTACCCTGGCCGTGGACGCCGTGGCATGCGGTACAGCCGCGCACGCGCTCGGCCATCGTATCGGGTGCCTTGAGCGGCGCCTGCTGGGCGTGCGCTTGCTCCGTGGGCTTGGTCTGCGCTTGGGCAGCGCTCATAAGGCCCGCTCCGCCGATCAACAGAACGGCGAGCAGCGGACGGAAGAGGCGTCTTGAAGACACACGAGACTCCATGATTATTCGTCGGGGACCTTGTCCGGGCTACGATCGGCTCGGCGCATGGACGGCAGGACAGCCGGGCTGCTGCGACGCGGCATTCTATCATCGATGGGTAATGACGGCTATTTGGCAAAAGGACAGCGGTTCCTGTCTGTTTACGACTTGCGACAATTTGACGCGTATTGCACAGCGGCGAAGTGAACCGGCGTGCGCTTTCGCCATCGAAGACCGTACACTCGCGGGTCGCGCGGCGCCGCCTCCGCCGCAGGTCCAGTCATTTCTCCCGTTTCCGGATTCATCGATGACGTTTTCTACCGTGCCGTTGCCTCGTTCCCGTTGTCTGTCCCGTTGCCGCCGCGCCGCCGGCCGGCCGTTTGCGGGAGGGTGCGCGCAATGAAGTTCGACAGCTTGTGGATCGGGCAGGTCGCGCTCGCGGCGCTAATGGACGCCGCGTTCGCGATGGCGGTCGGCTCGGCGCTGCTCAAGGCCTGGCTCGGCAAGGACGGCGCGCGGCCGGTCGTCTCGCCTTCGCATCCCGCGTGGTTGCGCGCACAACATTCCCTGGTCGCGGCGGCGCTGGCGCTCGTGCTCGCGGATCTCGGCTGGCTGGTCTACGAGGCCGCGACGATGAGCGGCGCGGGGCTCGGCGGCGCGTTGGCCGCGATTCCCGTCGTGCTGATGCAGACGCACGCGGGCTTCGCGTGGAGCGTCGCGTTCGCCGGCGCGGTGGTGCTCGCGATCGTCGCGCTGGCGAAACCGGAGGGCCCGGGCGCGCACGCGGTGCTGTGGCTCGCGGTGATCGTGGTCGCGGCCGGCAAGGCATCGCTCGGCCATGCGGCCGATACGGGCGCGTTGTCCGCGGCGGTCGGCGTGCAGACGCTGCACCTGCTCGCGACGGCCGTGTGGGGCGGCCTCGTGCTCGCGGGCGGGCTCGCGGTGCTGCCGGCGCTCGGTTCGTCGGTCGCACGCGGCGCGCTGATCCGCATCGGCCAGCAACTGTCGCGTACGTCGATCATCGCGGTCGTATTCTTGCTCGCGACGGGCGTGCTCAATGCGCTGCGCGGGCTCGGCGGATCGCTCGCGCCGCTCGACGGCAGCACGTGGGGGCGCGTGTTGCTGCTGAAGCTGCTGCTCGTCGCGCTCGCGCTCGTGCTCGGCGGCCTGAACCGCTTCTCGGCGCTGCCGCGGCTGCGCCGCACCGCGTCGACCGAGGATGCGCACACGTTCCGCAACATCCTGCATCTCGAAGGGATGACGATGATCGGCGTGTTCGTCGCGGCCGCCGTGCTGTCGTTCAGCGTGCCGGGGTTCGCGGCGCTCGGTTGACGGCAGGCTCCGCATGGCGCGAAGCAAGGTCGCCGGCGCGTGCGCGGCACGTGCCGTTCGTCGCGCCGCGCATGCAAAAAATCGGCCGCCTGTCGGGCGGCCGTTCCGAAGTCGATGCGTACCGCGCGGGCCGCAGCCGCGCGATACGCAGCGTGCTCACCACTCGGCGACGCTGCCGTCCGCGTGGCGCCACACCGGGTTGCGCCAGCGGTGGCCCGTCTTCGCCATCTCGCGCACCTTCTCCTCGTTGACGTCGATGCCGAGCCCCGGGCCCTGCGGGATCGCGACGAAGCCGTCCTCGTAGCGGAACACCTCGGGATTGCGCAGGTAGTCGAGCAGGTCGTTGCCCTGGTTGTAGTGGATGCCGAGGCTTTGTTCCTGGATGAATGCGTTGTAGCTGACCGCATCGAGTTGCAGGCATGCGGCGAGCGCGATCGGGCCGAGCGGGCAGTGCAGCGCGAGCGCGACGTCGTAGCTCTCCGCGAGCGTCGCGATCTTGCGGCACTCGGTGATGCCGCCCGCGTGCGACGCGTCGGGCTGGATGATGTCCACGTAGCCGCCCGCGAGGATGTGCTTGAAGTCCCAGCGCGAGTACAGCCGTTCGCCGAGTGCGATCGGCGTGTTGGTCTGGTTGACGATGTCGCGCAGCGCCTCGGCGTTCTCCGACAGCACGGGTTCCTCGATGAACATCAGCTTGTACGGGTCGAGCTCCTTCGCGAGCACCTTCGCCATCGGCTTGTGCACGCGGCCGTGGAAGTCGACGCCGATCCCGACGTGCGGGCCGACCGCGTCGCGCACGGCCGCGACGTTCGCGATCACCTGCTCGACCTTGTCGTAGGTGTCGACGATCTGCAGCTCCTCGGAGCCGTTCATCTTCACGGCCTTGAAGCCGCGCTCGACGACCGCGCGCGCATTGTTCGCGACGTCGCTCGGCCGGTCGCCGCCGATCCACGAATACACCTTGATGCGATCGCGCACCTGGCCGCCGAGCAGCGCGTGCACCGGCACGCCGTGATGCTTGCCCTTGATGTCCCACAGCGCCTGGTCGACGCCCGCGATCGCGCTCATCATGATCGGGCCGCCGCGGTAGAAGCCCGCGCGGTACATCACCTGCCAGTGATCCTCGATCAGCAGCGGGTCGCGGCCGACGAGGTAGTCGGCCAGTTCCTGCACCGCGGCCTCGACCGTGTGCGCGCGGCCCTCGACGATCGGCTCGCCCCAGCCGACGATGCCCTCGTCGGTTTCGATCTTGAGGAACAGCCAGCGCGGCGGGACGACGAAAGTTTCGAGGCGGGTGATTTTCACGATGCGAGTCTCCATGGTTGACCGGCGCGGGCGCACGGGCGCGGCGCGCGGTCGCGTGCTTTCAGGATTATCCTAGCGTAGCCGGATAAAAAATAGTATTAATAGCATTATTGTGCAGATAGTGGGCAGCCGGCACGCGGGCCCAACGGAGAACGATCATTCAACACGACCTGCATGGACAGACGGCTTTCCGGCTTGCGACGGCGATCCTGCGCGGCGACTATCCGCCCGAATCGCTGCTGCCGAGGGAGCCCGACCTGATGGAGATGTACGGCGTGAGCCGCACGGTGATGCGGGAGGCGCTGCGCACACTGACGTCGAAGGGGCTGGTCGAATCGCGGCCGAAGGTCGGCACGCGCGTGCGGCCGCGCCACGCATGGAACCTGCTCGACGCCGACCTGCTCGACTGGTACGCGCGCGTTGCGCCGCCGCTCGCGTTCGCGCTGAAGCTGCAGGAGATGCGCGAGATGATCGAGCCGTACGCGGCCGCGCTTGCCGCGCGCGCGCATACGCCGGAAGCGTTCGACGCGATCGACGACGCGGCGCGCGCGATGGCCGCCGCGCGCAACGTCGACGAATGGGTGCGCGCCGACCTGCGCTTTCACCTGAGCGTGCTCGCGGCCGGCGGCAACGAATTGCTGATGCCGCTCGGCGCGCTGATCGACCGCACGCTCGAGGCGCAACTGCATCTGAATGCGCGTCGCGCGGACGTGTACAACGCGTCGCTTGCCGAGCATACGGCCGTCAGCGATGCGATTCGCATGCGCGACGAGGACGGCGCGCGCCGCGCGATGGCGGCGCTGCTCGCGGTGACGCGCGCGCGGATCGAGATGTCGTGACGGAACGGGGCGGGCGGGGCGGCGCCGTCAGGCGGCGTTTGCGCAGCCGCCCGGCTTGTGGATGCGTTCCGTCGACGCAGGATACTTCGCGAGCAGGCTCGCCGGCCGCCGCGGGCGCACGACCAGGTCGCCGCCGCAGTTCGGGCAGCGGCCTTTCAGCACGTCGTCGGCGCAGGTCGCGCAGAACGTGCACTCAAACGTGCAGATGCGCGCCTCCGCCGAATCGGGCGGCAGGTCCTTGTCGCAGCATTCGCAGCCGGGGCGCAGTTCGAGCATGATGGTTTTCCTTGGTTGGGGAGGGTCAGGACGGGCGCCGCCGGACATTGCGCGCGGCGCATGTGCGCGCTACTGTACCCGCTTGAATCGGCCTGGCCAACGGCGTCCGTCCGGGCGCCGCCGACGCGCACCGGCCGCACCGGGAGACGACCATGCTTTATCGCGGAAGCTGTCACTGTGGAGACGTGAAGTTCGAAGCGGAAGGCGACCTGCAGGGCGTGATGGCGTGCAACTGCTCGATCTGCCAGCGCAAGGGCGCGCTGATGTGGTTCGTGCCGCGCGACCACATGAAGCTCCTCACGCCCGACGAGAATCTCGCGACCTACCTGTTCAACAAGCACGTGATCAGGCATCGCTTCTGCAAGCGCTGCGGGATGCATCCGTTCGCCGAGGGCGTTCATCCGAACGGCACCGCGATGGCCGCGATCAACGTGCGCTGCCTCGAGGATATCGACCTCGACGCGCTGCCCGTCACGCACTACGACGGCCGCTCGCACTGAGCGGCGTGCCATCGCGTGAACTTACGTGCCGCGGTCAGGAAGGTTGCGCCGACGCGGCGCCCGGCGCGGGCATTTCCGCCTGCGGCGCGGGCTCCGCGGCGTGCGTGCCGGTGGCGGCCGGACGTTCGATCAGCGGCGCGAGCGCCGGCGCCATCGATTTCAGCAACTGCACGGCCATCGCGCTCGTGAAGTCGTAGCGCGCCGCGTACGGTTCGTGCGCGGTTGCCGTCAGGACCCCGAAGAACCGGTCGCCGATCACGAACACGAACGTGCCGCTGCGGTTCACCTTGCGCGATTCGATCAGCCGCGCGCCGCGCGCGTAGACGTTGAAGCGCTGGTCGCCCGTCCCCGTCTTGCCGTATACCTCGAGCGTCTTGCCGTCGGGCAGCGTGAAGCCGCCCGCGAGGCGGCGCGCGGTGCCGCTGAGCACGACGTCGCGCAGCAGCGTGTGCGCCACGTTGACGATTTCCGGCGACAGCATCGGCTGCGGCTGCGCGGTCGCGCGCACGAAGCGCGTCTCGTACGGCGTGCCCTTCGCGAAGTCGAGCCGCGTGATCGTCTCGGTCGGCGCTTTCTGGCCGCCGTTCGCGATCAGGCCGATCAGTTTCGCGAGCGCGTCGGGCTGGTCGCCCGATGCGCCGATCGCGGCCGCGTACGACGGCGTGACTTCCGCGAACGGGTAGCCGAGCGCGCGCCACGACTTCGTGATCTCCGCGTACGCGCGCAGCTCGACCATGCGGCGGATGCGGCGGTCCTGGGTCGCGTGGTAGCGCGTCTTGTACAGCCACGAATACGTGTAGAAGCGCGCATCGCGGCTCTCGCGCTGGACCTCGCCGAGCGGCGCACTCGGGTGCGCGCGCAGGTAGTTGAGCGTCCACAGCGCGAGCGGGTGCACGCTCGCGATATAGCCGCGATCGTTGAGGTTGAACCGGTCGATCGCGTATTTCGCGTAGAGCGCGGCGAGATCGTCGTCGGACAGCGTCGCGGCCGGCGTGCCCTTCAGTTGCGCGCGCATCTGCGCATCGAACCACGCGAGCGATTCGTTCGGCGCGACGCTGCGCAGCACCGTCGCGATCTTCGGCGGCGACTTGCGCACGTCCTTCAGCATCAGCGCGAGTGCGTCGTCGGGTGCCTTGCCCGCATAGCGCGTGTAGTAGCGCTTCACGTAGACCTGGCTTTCGCCGTCGACGAACTGCTGCAGGTAATGCCGGCGCTGTTCGGGATCGCCGAGCCACGACGACGACGGGCCGGCCGCCTGCAGCGTCTCGTAGTGGACGATGTCGCGCATCAGCCGCACGAACACGAGGTTGACCGAATGCTCGAACGCAGTGTGCAGCGTCAGGATGCGGCCGTTGTCCGACTTCTCGAAGTTCGAGAACACCTGCGCGCCGCCGCCCGTGTAGAACACGTCGGGGCTCGCCGAGTACTTGCGTTCGACGGCCGCGTCGAGCATTGCCTGCAGCGAGCGGTCGCGCGTATGCGACAGATAGTCGAGCGCCCAGCGCGACAGCCCGTCGACCGGGTCGGGTTTCACGCGCGCAAGCTGCGCGTTCGACAGGTTCGCATAGCGCGCGTGCAGGTCGGAAACGATCTGCAGGTACGTGATCAGCGTGCGCAGTTTCGCGGTCGAGCCGAGGTTGATGCGGCCGCCGCGATTCACGTCGAACGGCTCGTTCACGCTGTCGGTCTGCACGCGCAGCATGTTCGCGCCGTTGCGGCGTTCGTACAGCGTGAAGCTGTACGTGAGATGCGACGGGTCGTCCTTCGGCGCGAGCATCTCGTAGCCATAGAGGCCGGCGGCCTGCGCGCCGTCGCGCGTCGATGCCTTCGCGAGCCGCTCGGCGACGGCTCGCTGCACGCCGTTGTCGAGCGTGCTGGTCGCCTCCAGGTCGAGCAGGTCGAGCTGGTACACGTCGCTGATGCCGAGTGCCGACAGCAGCGACGCACGCGCGGACGACACCGCCTTGCGCGACACGAACGACTGCACCTGCGCGGCGGCAGGCGGCGCGCTGCGTTCGATCTGCGCGGACAGCGCGGCATCGCGCAATGCAGGCGAGATCACGCCGCCGTTCGACAGCAGCCGCAGGTAGCTGTCGGTCAGCCGCTGCAGCGCCGGATAGCCTCGGTTGAGGAAGTACGACGGCGCGCGCTGCGCGATGATCAGCGACAGCACCTCGCGGAACGTCTTGCCCTGTTCGTCGTCGTTGTCGCCGGTCGTCGGCGCGGACAGGATCCGGTTCACGTCGTTGAAGTCGCGGCCGTACCAGGCGGCGAGACCGTCGCCGATGCCGGTGATTTCGCCGATATGCGGCCGCGCGGCGAGCGGCACCGAGTTCAGGTAGTGCACGACGATCGTGCGGCGCGCGAGCATCGTCTGCGGGCCGTTCAGATACGCGCGGACCGACGCCGACGCGATCTGCCGCAGCTTCTCGGGCGGCGTCGCGGTGCGGCCTTCCGGCGAATGGCGGAACTTCTCGATCTGGGTCGCGAGCGTGCTGCCGCCCGGGCGCGCCTGGTGACGGTTGACGACGTGCAGCGCCTGGTCGGCGAGCGCGCGGCTGAAGCGCCCCCAGTCGATCGCCGGGTTGCGGTTCGGTTCGTTCGCGTCGAGCAGGTAGCGATCCTCGATGAACAGCAGCGAATCGACGACCACGCGCGGCACCGTGTCGAAGTCGGCATAGACGCGCTGCGGGAATGCGGTCGCGAACAGCGGCGCGCCGGTCGAATCGAACAGCATCAGGCCTGTCTGGTCTTTTTCTTCGTAAGGGAGGAACAATCCGCGCTCGCCGAGCGACAGCATCCGTTGCGAATCGCGCGCCTGCTTGCCGACGACGAAGCCGCGCGCGAGCAGCCGCTCCTGGAACGACGGAATCATCGCGTAGCCGAGGCGCTGGTCGTAGGGGCCGTTCGCGGGGAAGCGGATGTGATCGCTCGGGCCCGTTTCGACCGTGTAGCCGACATCGCGGGTGAGCTCGGACAGATAGCGCGCCTGCAGCCGGGACGTTTCGATCTCGGTCTGCACGAGTCGCGCGACGATCGCGAGCGCGATCAGCAGCGCGGCCAGCAAGGACCATTTGACCCACGTCCAGACCGATGCGAGACCGGTCACGCGCGGCAGGATACGATTAAGCGGCCGATTCATGGCGGCGTCTCCCTAAGGGCGCAGGCTGTCTGGCCGCACCCCATTAAGGATTAGTGTAGTCCTCAACCGCGGGCTGCCAAGGGCGGTTCACTACCGAGATGCGCCGATGCAACGCGCATGCCTGTGACGCGCGGCGACCGGCGTTGCGATGCGACGGCGCACGCCGTCGCGGCGAAACGTTTGCGCGTGCCGTGCCTAAGCGTCCGCGCGACAACGGTTTCGGCGGGCAGGCCCGGGCGGCCGGGCAGGGGGCGCTGCACCGGTTTCGTGCGGTGCGGCATTGCGGCAAATCGGGCCGGATCCTGTTCGCGAAATCGCGGCCGGCGCATGGCGACGCTGCGGGTTTCCGCGATAGCCGTGCACGCCGGCAGGGCGTAGGATCGCCGGATCTGCGGCGCATTTCCGCTTTCGCCGGGACTCCCATGCCGATCCATCCCGTCGCGCTCGTTTGCACGGCCATCCTCGGGCTGCTGCTGTTCGGGCTCGGACTCGTCGTGTCCGTCACGCGCTTCCGGTGCACCACCGGATCCGGGTGTGCGCCCGATCCGACGAACGGGTTGCACAAGATCGTGCGCGCGCACGGCAACACGGCCGAATACGCGCCGTTTCTCGCGGTGCTGTTTCTCTATTTCGGCGCACACGATCCGTCGCGCGCGATCCTGTCGCTGATCGTCGCGGCGACCGCATGCCGCTGCCTGCTCGTGATCGGATTGCTCGCGTGGCCGACGATGGCCAGGCCGAATCCCGTGCGTTTCATCGGCGCGATCGGCACGTATCTGTGCGGCGCCGCGCTGTGCATCGCGCTGTTCGTCCGAGCGGCGGCGTGACGTATCGCCAGGTCGCGGCAGGACTCGACTGCCTCCTGTCCAAGTGCACCGATGCGTATCTGACCGCCGTCTGCCGGTGCCCGTCCGGCACTGACTCGACGGGGCGGGCGACGGCGGCCGCCGCGAGCGGTGATATCCTCGCGGGACGCCCGCAATCGACGGGCGGTGTCCGATTGCCCGTGCGCGGCCTCGCCGCCGCGCGGCGCGGCGTTTCCGAGGGAAGAACCGACATCATGAGCCGCAAATTCATTCTGAAGGGCGACACGACCGACCACGGCGGCGTGGTGCTCGAAGGGATCGCCAATTCGTCGTTCGACGGACGCGAACTCGCCTATCTCGGCGCGCCCGTGTTCTGCGCCGCGTGCAAGACGACGGGCGTGATCGTGTCGGACGGCGGCGAGCGGACGATGACCGTGATGGGCAAGGTCGTCGCGCTCGAACACGACCTGTGCCAGTGCGTGTGCACGCCGCAACCGAAACTGATCCCGTCGCAGGGCACGGGGACGATCTCGGGGTAAAACCCGCCGCGCGGCACGGCGCACGGCGGCCCGCCGTCAGACGCTGCCTTCCGTCTCGATCACGAGGATGCGCGCTTCGCCGAGCGGATGCGCGACGTGCTCGGTGCCGACCGTCGCGTGGAAGACGTCGCCGGGTTCGAGCACCGTCGCGTGCTCGATGCCTGCTACGCGGTAGCGCATCTCGACGCGGCCGTCGAGCACCGCGAACACTTCGTCGCCATCGTTCACATGCCATCGATACGGCTGGTCGGTCCTGTGCAGGCGGACCGTGATGCCGTTCAGGTTCGCGATGTCGAGCGCGCCCCACGGGCGGTCCGCGGTGAATGCCGCGCTGCGGATGATGTTCATCGATATGTTCTCCGGCGCGAATGCGCGTCGTCTTCCGGTCAATTCCCCGGCATCCGCATTCAGCGCGACATCGCGCGCAGCGCCTGCTCGATTGTCTGCTTGCGTTTGGCAAAGCTGGCCGCCGAACGTTCGGTGACGCGCTTCACGACCGATGCCGGCGCGGTGTCGGGCGAGCCGGCGTCGAACGGCGGCGCAGGCGCGTATTCGAGCTGAAGCTGGATCGCCTGCGCCTCTTCGTCGCCGGCCAGCTCCGCGGCGATCGTCAGCGCGAAGTCGATGCCGGCCGTCACGCCGCCGCCGGTGATCAGGTTGCCGTCGCGCACGACACGCTCGCGCACGGGCACCGCGCCCAGCGGTTCGAGCAGCGCGTGGAACGCCCAGTGCGTCGTCGCACGCCGACCGCGCAGCAGGCCGGCCACGCCGAGCAGCAGCGCGCCCGTGCAGACCGACGTCACGTAGCGCGCGGTGGCCGCGCGCTGCTGCACGAACGCGATCGTTTCGGCGTCGAGCAGCAGGTCGTTGATCCCGATGCCGCCCGGCACGCAGATCACGTCGAGCGGCGGGCAGTCGTCGAACGTGCAGGTCGGCGCGAGCGCGAGGCCGCTGCTCGACGCGACGGCGTCGCGCGACTTCCAGACCAGGTGGACGGCCGCGTCGGGCAGCGACGCGAGCACGTCGTGCGGGCCGGTGAGATCGAGTTGCTGAACGCCGGGAAACACGAGAAGGCCGATATGCAGGGTCATGCGAAGACTCCGGGTGGAAGAGGAGCGCGCCGTTGCCGGCACACGATGGACAGATCGATTCTAGGCGCGTAGTGTTTGGCGAAATTGCCATATCGCCCACGTTTTCAGCCAATCGCCATGCCTGCCGCCCCGCGCTCGATCCTGGTCCTTGCGTTTCCCCGCGCACAATTGCTCGACGTGTCGGGGCCGCTGCAGGTGTTCGCGTCCGTCAACGAACTTGCGCTGGAGCGTGGGCAGCCGGCGCCGTATGCGCCGCGTGTCGTCGCGGCCGACGCCGGGCCCGTCGAGACGTCGTCGGGCCTCGTCGTGATGGCCGAGTCGCTGCGCTCGGCCGCGCGCCGTCCCGATACGGTGATCGTCGCGGGCGGCAAGGGCGTGCACGCGGCATCGCAGGATGCCCGGCTGGTGCGCTGGGTGCGGCAGCAGGCGGAGCGTGCGCGGCGCGTTGCGTCGGTCTGCACCGGCGCGTTCCTGCTCGCCGAGGCCGGCCTGCTCGACGGGCGGCGTGCGGTCACGCACTGGGCGCGCTGCGACGAATTCGCGGCGCGCTACCCGAACGTGCGCGTCGAAGCCGATCCGATCTTCATCCGCGAGGGCGCGCTATGGACGTCGGCCGGCGTGACGGCCGGCATCGATCTCGCGCTCGCGCTGGTCGAGGAGGATCTCGGCCGCGCGACCGCGCTCGATGCCGCGCGCGAACTCGTCGTGTTCCTGAAGCGTCCGGGCGGACAGGCGCAGTTCAGCGCGATGCTGTCGATGCAGCGCACCGACGACCGGTTCGGCGAACTGCATGCATGGATGGCCGAGCACCTGGCGGCCGACCTGTCGGTACCCGCGCTGGCCGAGCGCGTGCGCATGAGCGAGCGCAGCTTCGTGCGCCACTATCGCGCGGGAACCGGCCGTACGCCCGCGCGCGCGGTCGAGCAGATCCGCGTCGAGGCCGCGCAGCGCCTGCTCGGCGAAACGACATGGCCCGTCAAGCGGATCGCCGCGCGGTGCGGATTCGGTTCGGAGGAGACGTTGCGGCGCAGCTTCGTGCGTGTGCTGGGCGTGTCGCCGCAGGCGTATCGGGAGCGGTTCGTGCGGTAACGCGCGGCGCGCGATCGGGGCCGGAGAGGTTGTTGTGTGGAACTGAACGAAAACCGATCATTTTCCAGTGCGAAATGCCGAGACTATTCAGGGCTGGAGAACAATAGGTGGGGGCTTGTGCCGTGCCCGCCGCGCGCTCTATTCTGTCCCGTTGGCGATTCGAAGGGGGGCAGCATGGACCGAATCCAGGCAATGGAAGTTTTTACCCGTGTGGTCGATGCGAACAGCTTTACGCGCGCGGCCGACACGCTCGCGATGCCGCGCGCGTCGGTGACGACCATCATCCAGAATCTCGAGGCGCTGCTCGGCGTGCGCCTGATGCACCGGACGACGCGCCGGCTGTCGTTGACGCCGGAAGGTGCCGCGTACTACGAGCATTGCATGAAGATCATCGCGGAGATCGCGGAAGCCGACGCGAGCTTCCAGACCGGCAACCGCAAGCCGAGCGGCGTGCTGCGCGTCCATATGCCGAGTTCGCTCGGGCGGCGCATCGTGCTGCCGTCGCTGTCGATTTTCCGGCAGCGCTATCCGGACATCACGCTCGAGCTGGGGCTTTCCGACCGCTACGTGGATCCGGTCGAGGAGGGCATCGACTGCATGATCCGGGTCGGGCCGCTCGAGGATTCGTCGATGGTCGCGCGACGGATCGGGATGCTGAAGCGCGTGACCTGTGCATCGCCCGATTACGTCGCGCGTCACGGCGAGCCGCACGAGATTGCCGATCTCGCCGAACATCATGCGGTGAATTTCCGTTCGAGCCACGGCGCGCGTGCGATTCCGTGGGTGTTCATGATCGACGGCAAGCCGGTCGAGGTGCGGATGAGCGGGGAGGTCACGGTCAACGATTCGGATGCCTACGTGACGTGCGGGCTCGAAGGGTTCGGGATGATCCAGCCGACGCTGTTCATGGTGCTGCCGAACCTGCTCGACGGATCGCTGGTCGAGGTGCTGCCGGACTGCAATCCGAAGCCGAAGCCGATTTCGATCGTCTATCCGCACAACCGGCATTTGTCGCAGAAGGTGCGCGTGTTCGCCGACTGGATCGCGGAGGTGTTCGAGTCGACGCCGGCGCTGGAAGGTGGGGAGAACTGGCGCGGGAAGGTGCGCGGGCAGTTGCCGGAGGAGCGGCGCGGGACGGTGGCGGCGTAACGAGCCGGGACGCGGCGGTTTCGGCCGTTGTGTCCGCAAAGCGGGGGCCGTTGGTGCGCCAGGGCACGTGAAATGCCGCATGCCGGCGGGGGCGGCGCGAGAGGATCGCGAATCGGACGACGCCAAATGAAAAAGCCGCTGTTCCTTGCGGAACAGCGGCTTTTTTACAACTGGTGGCGAATCAGGGACTCGAACCCCGGACCTGCGGATTATGATTCCGTCGCTCTAACCGACTGAGCTAATTCGCCGAAGAAATGAATTATGGAGATCGGCCGTCAGGCTGTCAACACCTTTTTTCATCTTCCGTGAAAAAAGTTGCCGATGATCCGTACCGGCCTCGTCGCAGGGCGGTTGCCGGTCACCGGAACGCGCCCGGCAACCGCCCATGCCTCGACATCAATCCTGCGCGTAGATGTTCGAGTCCTTCGTCTCCTTGACGAACAGCAGGCCGATCACGAACGTGGCCAGCGCGATCACGATCGGATACCAGAGCCCCGAATAGATGTTGCCCTTCGCCGCGACGATCGCGAATGCGGTTGCCGGCAGGAAGCCGCCGAACCAGCCGTTGCCGATGTGATACGGCAGCGACATCGACGTATAGCGGATCCGCGTCGGGAACATCTCGACCAGCATCGCGGCGATCGGCCCGTAGACCATCGTCACGTAGATCACGAGGATCGTCAGGATCACGATCGTCATCGGCCAGTTGAGCTGCGCCGGGTCGGCCTTCGCCGGGTAGCCGGCCCCCTTCAGCGTCGATGCGAGCGTCTTGTCGAACGCCGCGCCCTGTGCCTTCGCGTCGGCCGCCTTGCCGTCATACGCCGGGATCACCGTATCGCCGACCTTGATTTCGGCCATCGTGCCGGCCGGTGCCGCGACGTTCTCGTAGTTCAGGCCGGCCTTCGCGAGCGCGCTCTTCGCGATGTCGCACGAGTTCGTGAACTTCGACGTGCCCACCGGGTTGAACTGGAACGAGCAGGTGGCCGGATCGGCGACGACGGTGATCGGTGCCTTCTGCGTGGCGATCTCGAGCTGCGGGTTCGCGTAGTGCGTGAGCGCCTTGAACAGCGGGAAGTAGGTCAGCGCCGCGATCAGGCAGCCCGCGAGGATGATCGGCTTGCGGCCGATCTTGTCCGACAGCGACCCGAAGAACAGGAAGAACGGCGTGCCGATCAGGAGTGCGATCGCGATCAGGATGTTCGCGCTTGCACCGTCGACCTTCAGCGTCTGCGTGAGGAAGAACAGCGCGTAGAACTGGCCCGTGTACCACACGACGGCCTGGCCGGCCGTCAGGCCGACGAGCGCGAGGATCACGATCTTCAGGTTCTTCCACTGGCCGAACGCTTCGGTCAGCGGCGCCTTCGACGTCTTGCCTTCCGACTTGATGCGCAGGAACACCGGCGATTCGTTCAGCTGCAGCCGGATCCACACCGACACCGCGAGCAGCGCGATCGATGCGACGAACGGCACGCGCCAGCCCCAGTTGCCGAACGCTTCCTCGCCGATGAACGTGCGCACGCCGAGGATCACGAGCAGCGACAGGAACAGGCCGAGCGTCGCGGTCGTCTGGATCCACGCGGTGTAGAAGCCGCGCCGGTTCGCCGGCGCATGCTCGGCGACGTAGGTCGCCGCACCGCCGTACTCGCCGCCGAGCGCGAGGCCCTGCAGAAGCCGCATCGCGATGAAGATCACCGGCGCGGCGATGCCGATCGTCGTATAGCCGGGCAGGAAGCCGACCACGAACGTCGAGAGGCCCATGATCACGATCGTCACGAGGAACGTGTGCTTGCGTCCGACCATGTCGCCGAGCCGGCCGAACACGATCGCGCCGAACGGCCGCACCGCGAAGCCGGCCGCAAAGCCGAGCAGCGTGAAGATGAACGCGGCGGTCGGATTGACGCCGGAGAAGAAGCTCTTGCTGATGTAGGCCGCGAGTGAGCCGGCCAGGTAAAAGTCGTACCACTCGAACACGGTCCCGAGCGACGACGCGAAGATCACCTTTTTCTCTTCGCCCGTCATCGGCGCGTGCGAAATTTGCCCGCCTAACGTTGCCATGAATCGTCTCCAAGTCCCTTGATATAGATATGCGGCCGCCTTGGGTGGGCGGGCCTGTCGACGATTATTGGCACGGAAACTTACGGCGCACTGACTCGCGCGCACAAAACGACTGCGCGTTAACCCGTGCCGAATCGGGTGCTTCGCGTGACGATCGTGGTGCGAACGTCCGGCAAAATGCCGGTTTCGGTGCGATCGCGGCGCGTTGCCGCGGTGCGCGTCAGGGTTAATCCGGAGCGGTTTCCGCCAGCGGCAGGCTGACGCGCACGAGCGTGCCGGCGAGGCGCGGCGCCTGCTGGTAGACGTGATCGTCGAGCGTCAGCGTGCCGCCGTGCTGCGTGGCGATCTCGCGCACGATCGCGAGCCCGAGGCCGCTGCCGTCGCCTTCGCGGCCGAGGATCCGGTAGAAGCGCTCGACGACGCGCTCGCGTTCCGCGGCCGGGATGCCGGGCCCTGTGTCCTCGACTTCGAGATGCGCGAGCCGCGCCGCGCGATCGGCGCGCACGCGCACAGTGATGCGGCCGCCTTCCGGCGTGTAGCGGATCGCGTTGTCGATCAGGTTGCCGAGCATCTCGCGCAGCATCACCGGGTTGCCGTCGACGTCGAGCGGCGCGTCGTCCGGCGGCCCTTCGTAGCCGAGATCCATTCGCTTCGCGAGCGCGGCCTGCACCCAGTCGCGCACCGCGCGCCGCGCGAGCGCGGCGATCTCGACCGGCTCGAACGTGAGCCCGCTCGCGCGGTTCTCGGCGCGCGCGAGCGCAAGCAGTTGCGTGACGAGCCGCGCGGCCTGCTCGGAGCTCGTCGCGATCTGCTCGAGCGAGCGCTGCACGTCGGGCGGGACGGGGTGGCGCAGCGCGAATTCGGCCTGCGTGCGCAAGCCCGCGAGCGGCGTCTTCATCTGGTGCGCGGCGTCGGCGATGAAGCGCTTTTGCAGCGCCATGTTCTGTTCGAGACGCGCGAGCAGGTCGTTGAACGACGTGACGAGCGGCTCGATCTCGGGCGGCGCGCGCTGCGCCTCGACGGGCGACAGGTCGTCGGGCCGCCGCGCACGGATGTGCGCCTGCAGCGCATTGAGCGGCGCGAGCCCGCGCGACAGCCCGAACCAGACGAGCAGGATCGCGAGCGGCAGGATCACGAATTGCGGCAGGATCACGCCCTTGATGATGTCGTTCGCGAGCGCGTTGCGCTTGTCGAGCGTCTCGCCGACCTGCACGAGCACGGGCTGCGTGCCGCTCGCCTGCGGCAGCGCGACCGTCGTATACGCGACGCGCACGTCGTTGCCGCGCAGCAGGTCGTCGCGAAACACGACGACGCCCGGCGGCGGGCGGTCCTCGTCGCGCGGCAGCGGCATGTCGGCTTCGCCCGCGACCAGCTCGCCGCGCGCGCCGAGCACCTGGAAGTAGACGCTGTCGACGTTGTCCGCGCGCAGGAAGTCGCGCGTCTGCTCCGGCAGCGTCAGCTCGGCGACGCCGTTCACCGGGTGGATCTGGCGTGCAAGCACGTATGCGTTGGTCTCGAGCGCGCGGTCGAACGGGCCGTTCGCGATCGTCTTCGCGACGAGATAGGTGACGGCGATGCTCATCGGCCACAGCAGCAGCAGCGGCGCGAGCATCCAGTCGAGGATTTCGCCGAACAGCGAGCGCGGGCGCGGCGCCTCGGGCGCGTCGGTTTCGTCGGGCGGCGCGAACGGGTTCTCGTAGCGCGCGTCGCGCGCCTCGTCGGCGGCCGACGACGGCGCGCCGGTCGGGTGGCGGGAATGGGCCGGCGTGGCCATCGCGGCGACGCCCGGCTTCAGCGCAGCGGCGTGCCGGCCGTCGCGGGCTGGGGCGCTGTGGTGTCGGCCGGCGCGGCGGGCGCGACCTTTTCGAGGCAATAGCCGAGGCCGCGCACGGTCGAGATCCGGACGCCGCTCGGTTCGATCTTCTTGCGCAGCCGGTGCACGTAGACTTCGATCGCGTTGTTGCTGACTTCCTCGCCCCATTCGCACAGATGGTCGACGAGCTGCTCCTTCGATACGAGCCGGCCGATCCGCTGCAGCAGCACCTCGAGCAGGCCGAGTTCGCGCGCGGACAGATCGAGCACGTGATCGTTCGCGTACGCGATGCGGCCGACCTGGTCGAACGCGAGCGAGCCGTGCCGCACGACGGTCGGGCCGCCGCCCGCGCCGCGCCGGGTCAGTGCGCGCACGCGCGCTTCGAGTTCGTTGAGTGCGAACGGCTTGGCCATGTAATCGTCCGCGCCGAGATCGAGGCCCTTCACGCGCTCGTCGACGCTGTCGGCGGCGGTCAGGATCAGCACGGGGAGGTTGGAATTGCGGGCGCGCAGGCGCTTGAGCACGTCGAGCCCGGACATTTTCGGCAGCCCGAGATCGAGGATCAGCAGGTCGAATGCCTGCATCGACAGCGCCGTATCGGCATCGACGCCGTTCTTCACGTGGTCGACCGCATAGCCCGATTGGCGGAGTGACCGAGTGAGGCCGTCCGCGAGTATGCTGTCGTCTTCGGCGATGAGAATTCGCATGTTGCTGACCGATGGCCGGCAGGGTGTTCGCGCCGGCGCGGCTGTCTCCGAAGTTATTCGTGTACAACGCCCTGCATTGCGGGCTTGCATAAAACACTGTTTTTTTATACAGTGTCTGCATTCGTGGGCGGCGCTTGAAAGCGGGCGCGCCTTTAACAGACGCTGCTCATCATAGCAAAGGACGATTCATGGAAGAAAGCAAGAAGGGCTCCGGGATGACCGCCGAGAAGAGCAAGGCGCTGGCGGCCGCACTCGCGCAGATCGAGAAGCAGTTCGGCAAGGGGTCGATCATGCGGATGGGCGACGGCGAGGTGGCCGAGGACATCCAGGTCGTCTCCACGGGTTCGCTGGGGCTCGACATCGCGCTCGGCGTCGGCGGCCTGCCGCGCGGCCGGGTGGTCGAGATCTACGGTCCGGAATCGTCCGGTAAAACCACGCTCACGCTGCAGGTGATCGCCGAACTGCAGAAGATCGGCGGCACGGCCGCGTTCATCGACGCCGAGCACGCGCTCGACGTTCAGTACGCGGCGAAGCTCGGCGTGAACGTGCCGGAACTGCTGATCTCGCAGCCGGACACCGGCGAGCAGGCGCTGGAAATCACCGATGCGCTGGTGCGCTCGGGCTCGATCGACATGATCGTCATCGACTCGGTCGCGGCGCTCGTGCCGAAGGCCGAAATCGAAGGCGAGATGGGCGATTCGCTGCCGGGCCTGCAGGCCCGCCTGATGTCGCAGGCGCTGCGCAAGCTGACCGGCACGATCAAGCGCACGAACTGCCTCGTGATCTTCATCAACCAGATTCGTATGAAGATCGGCGTGATGTTCGGCAACCCGGAAACCACGACGGGCGGCAACGCGCTGAAATTCTATGCGTCGGTGCGTCTCGATATCCGCCGGATCGGCTCGATCAAGAAGAACGACGAGGTGATCGGCAACGAAACCCGTGTGAAGGTCGTCAAGAACAAGGTATCGCCGCCGTTCCGCGAAGCGATCTTCGACATCCTGTATGGCGAGGGCATCTCGCGCCAGGGCGAGATCATCGACCTCGGCGTGCAGGCGAAGATCGTTGACAAGGCAGGCGCCTGGTACAGCTACAACGGCGAGAAGATCGGCCAGGGCAAGGACAATGCGCGTGAATTCCTGCGCGAGAATCCGGAAATCGCTCGCGAGATCGAGAACCGCATCCGCGAATCGCTCGGCGTCGTCGCAATGCCCGATGGTGCAGGCAACGAAGTCGAGGCGATGGACGAAGAAGAGTGATGGTGGGGCGCCGAGGTCAGGCTGGCGAGCCGGAGGAGAGCGACGCGCCCGAAACGGCGGGTCGCTCCAGCCGGCGAGCCGGATCCTCGGGCGCCGACCGGCGGGTCGCTGGCAGCAACGCCGCGAACCGCACCGCGACGAGGGCATCTGACGATGCCCTCGTTTCGTTTGAGATTGCCGCGCCGGACGATCCGTTCGATGACGATGAATCGTTCGACGCGCACGACCGGTCCCGCCGTCGTGTGTCCGGCGTCAGCTTCCCGGGCGATCGCGCATCCGATGCGTCGGCACCTGCCAGGGAAGATGTCTATACGCGCAGCAGCCAGCATCCGCGCCGCACGCGCCGTGCGTCCGGCGCTGCTTCAAGCGCTGCCTCCGGCGACGATCCGGGCGCCGGCAAACGCAAGTCGTCGAAGCCGCCGCGTTCGTTGAAGGGCCGCGCGCTCGGCTATCTGTCCAGGCGCGAATACAGCCGCACGGAACTCGCGCGCAAGCTCGCGCCGTATGTCGGCGAAGACGAGTCCGTCGAACCGGTGCTCGATGCGCTGGAAAAGGAAGGCTGGCTGTCCGACGCGCGTTTCGCCGAGAGCCTCGTGCATCGTCGTGCGTCGCGCGTCGGTGTCGCGCGCATCGTCAGCGAGCTGAAGCGTCATGCGGTCGGCGACACGCTCGTCGAGGAAGTGAACGCGCAGCTGCGCGAGACCGAATGGGCGCGCGCGCAGGCGGTCTGGCGCAAGAAATTCGGTGCATTGCCGCAAACGCCGGCCGAGCGTGCGAAGCAGGCGCGCTTTCTCGCCGCGCGCGGCTTCTCGAGCGCGACCATCGTGAAGTTGCTGAAGGTCGGCGACGATTTCCCGATCGACGATTGAGCGCTCCGGTCGCGCGCGTGGCGCGCGATTTTGCTGCAACGCAACCGCTCCCGGACAGGCGGGAATACCCGCCGTCGCGTCAAACTGTCTCAAATACCCAATATGCTAAAATCCGTGGGTTTTCCTCTTCGGCCTCAACCTCCAGCATGCCGCTATCCGAGCCCGTGCCCCGTCAGTTGCGACATCGACGCGCAATCCGAGCGGAAGCTTACGAGCGCGGCGACGGCTTGTGGGACATCGAAGCCTGCCTGACCGACCACAAGCCGCGCGATGTCGCGCTTGCGTCGGGCATCCGGCCCCAGGGCCTGCCGATCCACGAACTCTGGCTGCGCGTGACTATCGATCGTGAACTCAATGTCGTCGACGCTGAAGCGTCTTCGGAATGGGTGCCCTATCCCGGTCAGTGTCAATCCGCCCCTCCCGCCTATCGGGCCCTCATCGGGCTCAATCTCTTCCGCCACTTCCGCCGCGATGCGAACCGACTGCTGTCCGGTGTCGCAGGCTGCTCCCATCTCACCGAACTGTGCGCCGTGCTGCCGACGGCAGCGATCCAGGCGTTCGCCGGTGACGTGTGGAACGTGCGCGAGGAGGGTGGCGAAGGGCCGGATCACGACGGCGTGCGCGACGAACCGCCTTTCCAGCTCGGCCGCTGCCGCGCACTGCGGTTCGACGGCGAGGTCGTGCGGCAGTACTACCCGCGCTGGTATGGCGCGAGCCGGCCGGACGTGCCTGTCGACGGCAGCACGAAGGAATGAACGGAAATCATTCGAAGAAGCGTCTTAAGCGACTTTTCATCCAACTCTCAGACTGAAGGGAATCACGCATGAAGATTCACGAGTACCAGGGTAAGGAAATCCTGCGGAAATTCGGCGTCGCGGTACCGCGCGGCAAGCCGGCGTTCTCGGTTGACGAGGCCGTCAAGGTGGCGGAAGAGCTCGGCGGCCCGGTGTGGGTCGTGAAGGCTCAGATTCACGCGGGCGGCCGCGGCAAGGGCGGCGGCGTGAAGGTGGCGAAGTCGATCGAGCAGGTCCGCGAATACGCGAACCAGATCCTCGGCATGCAGCTCGTCACGCACCAGACCGGTCCGGAAGGCCAGAAGGTCAACCGTCTGATGATCGAAGAAGGCGCCGACATCAAGCAGGAACTGTATGTCAGCCTCGTCGTCGATCGCATCTCGCAAAAGATCGTCCTGATGGGTTCGAGCGAAGGCGGGATGGACATCGAAGAAGTCGCCGAAAAGCACCCGGAACTGATCCACAAGGTCATCGTCGAGCCGTCGACGGGCCTGCTCGACGCCCAGGCCGACGACCTCGCCGCGAAGATCGGCGTGCCGGCTGCGTCGATTCCGCAAGCGCGCGCGATCCT
>NZ_FPJP01000037.1:0-944 GCF_900119325.1 Burkholderia sp. NFPP32
GTGATCGAGCTGTTGGCTGATGAGAGGCCGGTCGACGTGGAGGTCGAAAGCGAAGTCACCGAGCTGTTGGTCGAGCTGAGGCCGGTGGACAGCGAGTTGATTCCCGTCGAAGTCGAGGTGGACAACGAAGTGATCGAACTGTTAGCTGAGGACAGGCCCGTCGACGTGGAAGTCGACAGCGACGACACCGAACTGTTGGTCGAGCTCAGGCCGGTGGACAGCGAATTGATGCCGGTCGAAGTCGAGGTGGACAGCGACGTGATGGAGCTGTTAGCCGACGACAGACCGGTCGAGGTCGACGTGGACAACGACGAAATGGCACTGGTTGCGGTACCAACCTGTTGGGCAACCGAATAAAGCTGGCTGCCGTTGATCGCGTCGGTACTGGTCTGCGTCACCTGGCCGGCGGCGACGTTGGTGATTTGTCGCTCGTTGCCCGGGCTGCCGACGCTGACGGTGCCGACCGGCGCGGTGCCTGCGAATCCTCCGAACGTGACGCCGTTGACGGTCGCGCTGCTCGTGGGATTGGCTGCGGCGGTCTGCGAGTTGGCGCCGAGCGCGACGGAATTGTTGGTGCCGGCGGTGGCGCCGCTGCCGATGGCGACGGCGTCGGTGCCGGTCGCGACGCTGTCGGCACCGGTCGAGTTCGCGTGGAAGTACTTGATGCCCTGACTGTTGATGTTGTCGATCACCGAGCCGACGCTGCTGGCGGTCGACGTCGTGCCGTTCGCGTTGTAGGTCGTGTACGCCGGTGCGGAGACCGTCCCGGTCGTCGGGTTGTACGTGGAGCCGCCGCCGAGTGCCGATGCCGTGCTGTTGCCGAGGTTGTCCGTCTTGGTCGTGACCGTGCTCAGGCCGGTGGACAGCGAGCTGATGCCGGTCGAGGTCGAGGTCGAAAGCGACGAGATCGAGCTATTAGCCGACGAGAGACCCGTCGAGGTCGA
>NZ_FPJP01000037.1:1631-37372 GCF_900119325.1 Burkholderia sp. NFPP32
GTCGACAGCGAAGTGATGGAGCTGTTAGCCGACGACAGACCGGTCGAGGTCGACGTGGACAGCGACGAGATGCCGGTCGAAGTCGAAGTGGACAACGAAGTGATCGAGCTGTTAGCCGACGACAAACCCGTCGACGTTGAGGTCGACAGACTGGTGATATTCGACGTCGTCGTGCTCGCGACTGCGTAGAGCTGGCTACCGTTGATCGCGTCGGTGCTGTTTGCACTGACGAGCCCTGCTGCGACGTTCTGGATACGACGCTCTGCGTTCACAGCACCGACGCTGACCACGCCGCCTGCCGAATTCGCGCCTGCATACGTGCCAAAGGTCTGACTACCGATCGTCGTATTGCTGACCGCACCCGTGCCGCCGGTCGTGGTGCCTGCGGCGGAGGTCGTGATCGAGTTGCTGCCAAGTGCAACCGAGTTTGCAACAGTCGCGCTCGAATTGACGCCGATTGCGATCCCCGACGTGGCGGCCGACGTAACTGCCGACTGCCCGCCGATCGCGATGCTGTCCGAAGCGGCCGACTGTGCGCCCTTCGTTGCGTTGCTGCCGATTGCGATCGAGCCCGCGCCCGACGCGATGGTCGAATTTGCCTGCGACAGCGGCGTCGTGCCGTTGCCGCCCGCACCGCCGATTGCGACCGAGTTCAACGCGTTTGCCGTCGAGCCGAAGCCGAGCGCGGTGGCGCCTGCGCCGCTCGCGGTGGTTTCGAGGCCGGCCGCGACGCCCCACAGGCCGGCCGACGACTGCATGCCGGTGGCGACGGCGCCGTTACCGGTCGCTTGCGCGAAGGAGCCGTAAACCGTGACGCCGGTCCAGCCGTTGCCGTTGGAGTTACAGCCGGCCACGATCGAATACGTACCGGAGCCGTCGCCAGCCTGGTTTTGCGTGCCACCCGGGTTAACTCGGCCGACTGCGCCGTTGCTTCCCGTAAAGCAGGTCTGCTGTGTGTTGAGCGTGTTGGCCTCGGCGAGCCCCGGCAGGCCGATCGCCAGTGCTGCGACTGCGGCGACCACGACGGCCGACTTGTTCGGCTTGCCCCGTGCCGAATCGATTTCCGATGCCGCGACCCAGGCGCCAAGCGCTTCGTTCCAGATCGAGCGGTATGTGCGGTTCATGTCCTGTTACCTCCAAATGTGCACGCCACACACCGGTCTCTTTTGTTAGAGGAATACTCCGTGCGCTCGCGCGAATCTCAAAATTGATGGGCGGAGTTTATTGGAGGCGCATTTATGAGATTGACAAACAGTGATAAATGAGGCGGCTTTAAAGTTAAAGAATGGTTAATGCGTCGTGTTTTGATGTATTTGCCGTGTATGCAAATGAAAGAATGTGAAAGGTGCATCGTATGATTGTGTCCTGCGTGGGGTGGCCCGCATGTTTTCATAAAAATCAATGACTTACTGACGATTTGTGCGATGGGTAACATAAAGAGGTGGTCAATAAGTAAGACAAATGAAATGGCAAACGTTTGCGTGCAGGTTGGCTCTTTCGATTCTGTAATGAAATGTCAGGCTTGAATCGATAATATGTTTACCTTAGTTTAAACCTCGTTAATTCTTAATTAATTGACGGTTTGTTTTTTGGGAGATTGATTATCTGTCGGTAAAGCCGATCTGGATTGCCGCATGTCCGGCTGTGCTGATTTGCGCATCTCGTCCGTCGTGGCTGCCCGTGTGGCGGGCGTTCCGGGCAAGCTGGCTCGTCGAATGTGTAAAAAATTGCTACAAAGCGACAGATAGTGTTCCTGGCATTCAACTATCGGATTTGTCCTATTGACGATATCGGTGATGTCGGTATGAGCGCGAAATGGGGAGGCGTGCCAGATAGTCGGGGAGACGGCTCCGCAGCGGCGCCCCACGCGGCGTCGACAGGTTGTTGAAGACCGCCGGTCAGCGCCGGGGATGACGCACCTGAAATGTCAGAATCGGCTGCGGCAATTTGCTCCCACGTCGGGGCGCGCCGAAGCGTCGGAGGCAAAATAGGGTTGGATGAGATGTATCGGGCGCGCCACATTCGGTCCACGGAAGTGAGCCGAAGCGGTCGCTCACCGCATGGAACGAGCTGGTTTCGAGCAGGAGGGGCGCCGATTCGTCCGGCATGCGGTGCGAGCGCTCCGGATCGAATCGGCCGCGGTGGCGACGGTCAACCCGCGCTGCGCGGACGCACGGCACCTCGCACGAAGGGGCCCCCGCATGACCTGCGGCCGCGCCGTCGACCTTACTTCTTGAGAAACCGCAGCGCGAACCGCGCCATCCGCGGCACGAACATCGGGCGCAGCAGGCGCTTGTCGTAACCGGCCATCCGCCGGTCGTTCTCGACCAGACACAGCTCGATCAGCTCGCGCGGGTTCAGCGCATCGCCGATGTCGGCGGTGCCGGTTGCCGGGAAGTTCGCGTCACGCGCGACGCCGTCGGCATCGATGCCGCGCGCGATGCCGATGCGGTCGCGGATCAGGTGCACCCACACGGCCGCGACGCGCGCGAAGAACCACGGCCGGCGCCACCACGGGATCGTGCGCCAGTACCAGGCGTACCAGTTCGCGAAGAACAGGATGTGGCGGCCTTCTTCCTGGATCACCGGCTCGAAGGTGTCGACGAGTTCGGGCGGGAAATAACAGGAGCGCTGCGCGGAGCGGAACAGGCCGAACGCGAAGAAGCTGTCGATGCATTCGCTGAAGCCCGTCATCATCCACGACCACTCGGGGTCCTTCGGCGCCGGGTAGGCCGGCTCGGGCGCGAGCCGGATGCCGTAGGCCGCGACGAGCTTCGACAATACGACCTTGTGGCGCGCTTCCTCGCCGCCGTCCATCTCGAGCGCGCGGCGCAGCAGCGGATCGCCGACCGTCGCTGCGTAGGTCGCCACGCGAATCGACGCGCGGCCTTCGGTTTGCACCGCGATGTCCCAGATCGGCAGCGACGTGAGCCGCCTGAGCTCGTCGGGCTTGAGCGCCGGCCAGTCGATCACGGCCGGCTTGTACGGGTTATGTGTGTCGAGCAGCATGCGACAGAACATCTGCTTGTGCGCATCGGAACCGATCCTGACCGGACCTTGACTCTCGAAGGTCCAGTTGCGCATCGCGTGATCTGCGGCTGCGTGCTCTTCCTGCAGCGTGTCAGTCATGGCTGTTGTTATGCGATTACGGGTCGAAAGATTCTTGCATAGCTTCCGTAAACGCGTATTTTTGTGCGGCCATGACCTCAAGACGTTCGAGTACGACCTAGCCCTGGAATCGGACAACCGCACGGCCATGCTCAAGGCGCTGGCCAAGCTGTACCCGAGGATCGCCAAGTCGTTGATTGCTGCCATCGATGCAGAAGTTGGCGACGCGGCCAAGGCCAAGGCATTGTTCTGCGGCATGTTCGAACGCCCGAAGAACAACGTCCAGAAAGGCAGCTTCGCCCAGTCTCTGGCACTCGTCATTTCGGACGACAAGGTGGCCTTCACAGTGCCAGCCTACATCCAGGCTGCTATCCAGCACGCTTGCAAAATGGAGGAGACCCCGAAGCTATGAGCGGGCTGACACCAGAGCAGCAGGAGGTCGTCGACGCGCCGATGGTGCCACTGTGCGTCATCGCTTGCGCCGGCAGCGGTAAGACCAAGACAGCCGTGCACCGCCTTGTGCGGATACGCCGCAATCTCGGCGAGGCGCGTGGCCGTGTGGGGCCGTATTTCCTCTTACGGGGCATTCGCTTCTATCGAGACGGTCGGCAACGGTCGGTGGGCGATCACCTCTGCCTCGGCGTGTGAGAGTCCAAGCGCTTGCAACAGCACGGTAGCGGCGCGCTCGGGGAAGTCTTCGTTACCAAACCCGAGTGCCGCGAATCCAAACGTCACAGGAGTGGCCGGCGCGGCGAACTGCATGTCCGCCGCGATCGCTGCCAGGACCGTGCCGCCAACTGCAAGGACAGACATCAGCGGATCCGCGACGCCAAACCGTCCGGCCGCGGCACCCATCTGCACATCCCGCAGGAGCCGCTGGCCGAGCCCGCGGCTGAGCGCACGCGCGGATAGGCCTTCCCGGATCAGAAATTGTCCCCATACAGGTTCGCGTCGCGCTCGCAGCAACGTGTGCCGTACCGACACCGAAATGATTTCTGCCGGATCAGACAAATCTGCGGCGCAACGGTCGAGTGAATCAGCGAAATCCTCGAACACCCAATCCACGAGCGCCGCGTAGATCGCATCCTGCGATTCGAAGTGGTTATAGAACGAACCACGGCCCACATCTGCGGCCTCGGTGATCTCGTTAATCGTCACACCTTCTGGCCCTTTTTCTGCCATTAGCCCGAGTGCAGCCTCAAGCAGTCGTGCGCGCGTTTCGCGCTTGCGGCGCGCACCGCGCGGTTCACGCTGCGGCGTGGCTGTTGCAGGCACGGACTCTGGAGGGCGCGTATCCGCACGGGGTGTCGGGGAATTCGGCATGACTTGTCAACGGTGAAAGGAAATCCGAGTATAGACTCAAGAGCCATAATTGACAAAACGTTCAGTTATGGCTTCAATGTCATACATCGGCCGAACCGAGCCGGACGAATCGATCAATGGAGTGCTTGTGGAGACAAATGCGCAGATGGGTGCCCAACCCGACGGTCGGCACCGCCCCGGTCGGGAGGTCATCAAAGACCTGCCTTCGAATGTTGACGTTCTGATCGTCGGCTTCGGTCCTGTCGGCGCCGCCGCAGCCAACCTTCTCGCGCGCCACGGAGTAAACGTGCTCGTCGTTGACAAGGCGACTGACATTTACATGGCCCCCCGGGCCATCGCGCTCGACAATGAAGCGCTGCGCATACTTCAGCTCGTAGGCGTGACCGAGCACGAGCTCGAAACCGTCGCAATCCCCTGCGTAAGGATGCGTTCACCACTACTGGGGGAGTTCGGTAAGGCCAACACACTGGGCAGCATCGATGGGCACCCGAAGCTCGTAACGTTTTATCAACCGGACCTTGAGCGATGTCTGCGGAGCCGCCTCCAGCAATACCCCTGCGCGCGTGCAGCGCTCGGAGTCGCGTTGCTCGGCATTGAATCAGGACCGGCGTCAATTGCAGCGACGCTGGATCTGGGGCTCGGGCGTATTCATGATGTTCAAGCGCGCTACCTGATCGGCGCCGACGGTGCGAGCTCACTCGTCCGTCAATTGATCGGGCAGGAATTCAAGGGCAAAACTTTCGTCGAGGACTGGCTCATCGTAGACGCACGCAACGTGCCGCGCCCAATCGACCACGTCGAATTCATTTGCGATCACCGACGGCCAACGCCGCACATGACGGCGCCCGGCGCACGCGAGCGCTGGGAATTCATGCTGCGGCCCGGCGAAACGCGTGAGGAGATGGAGTCTGACGCCCGCATCCGCGAGCTGCTCGCGCCGTGGGGCAATGTCGACAACATGGTCATCGAGCGCAAGGCGGTCTATCGCTTCCACGCGAGGACAGTCAAAGCGTTCAGCCAAGGGCGAGTGTTCCTCGCGGGCGACGCAGCACACATCACGCCCCCGTTTGTCGGACAAGGACTCGTCGCAGGGCTGCGCGACGCCGCCAATTTGTGCTGGAAGCTTGCATCCGTCATTCACGGGCACGCATCGCCACAGATTCTCGCCACTTACGATCAGGAACGTCGGCCGCATGTGAAGGCAATGATTCGCTTCGCCCAGCTCATGGGGAGGCTGGTGATGCCGCGCAACGCCGCAGTCGCGCTTGTCACTCACGGTCTGATGCGCGCAATGCGGCTTGTACCTAAGTGGCGAGCCTATTTCGAAGAACTGGAGATCAAGCCCAGGAATATCTGCCGGCGTGGCCTTTTCGTCGCGGGCAGCACTCGATCCGGACTGACGCGCGGCGCGCTCGTGCCGCAGGGTTGGGTTCGCGGCGCCAACGGCCGGACGTGCCTGAGCGACGACGTGCTCGGCCCGGGCCTCACCTTAATCGGATTCGGTCGCGACGCAGGCGCCGCGCTCGATGTCCGGACGGCCGCAGCATTCGCCGCCGCGGGCGGAACGGTTATCCAGATCGCGCATCGCGGGCAGCGGCTGCATCTGGCGGCGAACGGAGGTTGGGAGGATCTCGAGGGCGCATTTCTGCCGCGCGCCGCACCGTTTGGCTGGGCCGCCGTTGTGCGACCTGACCGAGTGGTAATCCATGACGGGCCGGTGGGCGAAGCGAGTCGTCTGATCGCCGAGAGCATGGCTTTGCTTGGAACGCCGATCGGCGCAATGCCACCTATCACCGAACCTGCTCAATCTTTCGTCTGAGGCCCTCGTCATGCAACTGACCACACCGCAACCGGCTCGCCATCCGCGCCCCACGACAAAAGCGTCGGCACTGGCGTATCTGATTTTTGATCGCCCGGATCTCGTCAAAGCCGAGCGGTTTCTGAACGACTTCGGGCTTCGTACCGTTTCGCGCGACAGCCAGCAGATGTTTCTGCGGGGAACGGGATCGACGCCATTCTGTTATGTCGTCCGGCAGGCGCCCAAAGCCCGCTTCGTCGGTTTCGGCTTACGCGTGAATCGCATCGAAGATCTGCAAGCGCTAGCGCGTGTGCCCGACGCATCGGACATCGAAGCGTCGGACTGCCCGGGTGGCGGCCACCGCGTGCGCCTCGTCGATCCATCCGGCTTTCGCGTCGATGCCGTGTTCGGGCAAGCGACGGCCAGCACGTTGCCGCATCGATCGCCTCTGGCCTTCAACACGGCAGATGTCGCCGCCCGCATCAACGACACGCAGCGCCCGCCATCTGGGCCGCCCGAGGTGATCAAGCTCGGGCACGTGGTGCTGGAGCTGGCAGATTTCCAGAAAACCTGCGCGTGGTACACGCAGCATTTCGGATTTATCCCAAGTGACGTACAGCTACTGCCCGACGGTTCGCCCGCGGTGACGTTCATGCGGCTCGATCTCGGTGCGACGCCGGCAGATCATCACACGCTCGCGCTGGCCCAGGGTTTCGCGCCGCTCTACAGCCATAGTGCTTACGAAGTCGTGGACGCCGATGCGGTCGGCATGGGCCAGCGCGTATTGCGTGACCAGGGCTGGACGCATGCATGGGGTATCGGGCGGCACGTCCTTGGCAGTCAGATCTTCGACTATTGGCAAGACTCCTGGGGCGACAAGCACGAGCATTACTGCGACGGCGATCTGTTCACATCGGATGTGCCCATGGGGGTGCATGAAGTCAGCCGCGAAGCGATGTCTCAGTGGGGACCGACGATGCCTCGCAGTTTTACCAAACCCAAATTCACGCCGGCCAGTGTGGCCGCGCTCGTCCGCAGTCTCCGACGCAGTCCTGACGTGACGGTAGGCAAGCTGAAAACGCTCGCCAAGCTGTTCGCATGACGCTGCGCCGATTCGTCCAGTTATTCGAGGCACATTCATGTCATTGCACATTCTGCACTACAGGCATCACGGCCACGCCCGGTGGGGCGTCATCCGGCAAGGTGTGATTACGCCGATTCCAGGCGAATTCGAGACGACGGCCGAGTTCGTTCGCGCAAACCGGATCGAGGCATTGTCCATGCTGTCCGGGCCAACAATCCAGGAATCGGAGGTGGAATGGCTCTCGCCTGTCACGCGCAATCAGCAATTCGTGTGTCAGGGTGCGAACTACCGGCAGCACATGATCGAATCTGGCATGGACCCCGATGCGAAGACGTTCAATATGATCTTCACGAAGGCGACGAGCTGTATCGTTCCCGCCGATTCGCACGTCGTACGGCCGCGACGAGTGCGCTTTCTGGATTACGAGATCGAATTGGGATTGGTGATGAAGCGAGACATCGTCACCCGCCAGCGGATCACCAACGCGGATCTGCACGAGTACCTCGCCGGCATCGTCATTGTGAACGACTACTCGGCGCGCGACGTGCAGATTCCTCAGATGCAGTTCTATAAAGGCAAGAGTTACCGGACCTTCGGACCAGTCGGTCCTTACCTTTGCATGCTGGAGGCTCATGAAATCCCGAAGCTGCAAGGACTGGACCTGACGCTGACAGTCAATGGGCAGGTCCGGCAGAAGGATTCGACGGCCAATCTCGTCTACGGACCAGCCGAGACACTGACCGAACTCTCTGGCGTGCATGACCTGCATGTCGGCGATCTGATTGCGACCGGCACGCCATCCGGCTGCGCATTGAGCGTTCCGTCGCCGGCGAAGCAGCGAATCGCCGGGCTGCTGCCCGAGGCCGCCAAATGGCGCATGTTCATGAAAATTCAGGCGGGCAGGAGCCAGTATCTGCAGACCGGAGACATCGTCGAAGCGCGCATTGCCAGCGCGGACGGACTGATCGATCTCGGCGTGCAACGCAATTGTGTCGTGGATGAGATCGCATGAACGGAATCGCCAATCAGACGGACGTCATCGCAATCGAGACGAGCGGTCCACCAGAGGATTTACCGGCCAGCACGTACGAGATGATCTGCCGCGGCGCTGCACTCGATCCGTCCGCTCCTGCGCTGTCGTTTTTCCTGCGAGCCGACGATCATCGCAACGTCGCGCGCTGGACCTATCGCGAGCTGGTTCGCGACATTACGCGCACCGCAAATCTCTTCACCCGTCTCGGCGTGCGTCGAGACACTGTGATCGCCTACATCCTGCCGAACTTGCCCGAGACGCATTTCGTGATCTGGGGTGGCGAGGCGGCGGGAGTGATATGCGCAATCAATCCGCTTCTTGAGTCGGTCGCGATCGCGGAATTGTTGAACGCGGCGAAGGCGGAAGTGCTGGTAACGCTGGCGCCGTTTCCTGGCACCGACCTGTGGTCAAAAGTGCAGTCCGTGCTCGATCGGGTCGAAACGCTCCGACATCTGGTTCTCGTCAATCTGGCTGATCGGGTGCGAGCGCCGAAGCGGCTCGTGGCGCGCCTGATGCAGCGTCGGGAGTGTGCGAGGTTACATGGCCCGGGCGGTGTACGCAGTGCGGTACCCGGGCGAATCGGGGTTCATGATTTCCGACGATCCGTCGCGCGGGAGTCGGGGGCAGCGCTTGATAACCGTCGTCGCTTCCATCCCGAGGACCATTCGTCGTATTTCTGTACCGGCGGTACGACCGGCTTGCCAAAGATCGCGATGCGCCGCCATGGCAACGAGGTCGCCAACGCCTGGAGCGTCGGCCAGTTTTTCGGCGCCGGCATCGGGCCCGGCAAAACAGTCTTCTGCGGCCTGCCACTGTTTCACGTCAACGCCGTCCTGGCGACCGGGCTCGTGCCGTTCTCGCGCGGCGCTCATGTCGTGCTGGGCACGCCGCAAGGCTACCGCGGCGAAGGCGTCGTCAAGCGCTTCTGGGAATTGGTCGAACACCATCGCATCAATTTCTTCAGCGGCGTGCCGACGCTCTATGCATCGCTGCTCGATGTCCCAATCGGCGGCAGAAACGTCGATTCGCTTGAATATGGCCTGTGCGGTGCAGCTCCGATGCCGATCGAAGTGTTTCGGACGTTCCAGGAACGCACCGGGATCCGGATTCTGGAAGGTTACGGACTAACCGAGGGCGCGTGCGTCAGCAGCATCAACCCGCCACTTGGCGAGCGTCGCCTCGGATCAATCGGATTGCGCATCCCTGGGCAGGCGATGAAGGCGATCGTCGTCGACGGCGACGGCCGATATGTGCGCGACTGCGTTGCGAACGAAGTAGGCCTGCTCGTGATTGCGGGCCCGAACGTCTTCGCCGGCTATGTACAGCCAGAACAGAACAGGGAACTCTGGCTGGAGTTGGGCGACGGTCTGCGCTGGCTCAACACGGGAGACCTCGGTTGTTACGACAACGACGGCTATTTCTGGCTCACCGGCCGCAAAAAGGATCTGATCATCCGCGGCGGCCACAATATCGATCCGGCAACGATCGAGGAGCCGCTACATCGCCATCCGGCGGTTCAGATCGCAGCTGCCATCGGGCGACCGGACGCGCACGCTGGCGAGTTGCCGGTGGCATACGTGCAGCTCAAGGCAGGCGCGCATGCCACAGAGGATGATCTCGCGGAATTCATGCGAGGCGAAATCGGCGAACGCGCCGCGCTTCCAAGGCAGATCCGGATCGTGGAAGCGATGCCGTTGACAGCCGTCGGCAAGATCTTCAAGCCGGAGTTGAAGCGACGCGAAACGGCCGATGCGCTTCGCTCCGCACTCTACGAAGCCGGCGTGACCGACGCTCGTGTCATGGTCGAAAACGACGCATCGCGTGGTGTATCAGCACATGTCGCACTTGCTGATCCGGCGCTAGAGGTGCAGGCAAGCGCGGTGCTGGGGCGCTTCCCGTTTGCATTCGTGATCGATGCGGCCGTGCAGTCTCCATTAGATGCACAAGCGGACGGCGGGAAAACCGAAATTGTGCGAAACGGATAAATCCGACATCTAGCGTCGTCTCAACTTCTGATTGAACAGTGATACTGCCGCAACGCGAGTTTCGGCGGTGCAGCCCTTGAGATTTAAGGCTGGTGGATCGCATGCGAAACCACTTAGATTTGGCAATTATTAATTTAGTAGTTCGAACTTAACAAGGAGGGAAGAAGCGAAAGAGTATCGAATGGTAGCTTGAATTCCCTACAAAACAAAAGACTGCCAACAGCAGATATCCGATAAGGCGATTGCGCCAAGCAGGCCAATTCACCAATGGAAGGAGACAAGATGGAAATCAGGAAGACATTCAGAACGGTCGGCACAGTGGCGCTTATGTGCGCCGCATCGTTTGCAGGTCACGCGAACGCGCAATCGAGCGGCAGTATGCAGTTAGGAGTCGGCTGGCTGCACGTCATGCCGCAGGGGAACGCAGATCCCATTGTCGTCGAAAGTGTCGCCGGCGCAACGGTGAATCAGCAGCAAGCTGGGACTGGAGCTCACGCTGGGGCATCGGACGCCGCAAGCCTGATGGCGGAGTACTTCGTCACCGACAATATCGGTATCGCGTTCTTGGCTGGCACGCCGTTTACGACGGACCTAATTGGCAACAGTTCGTTGGCCTCGTTCGGGGTGATCGGAAAAACAAAACCGCTGGCGCCCGTCCTCGAAGTTAGATATCACTTCCTTGCGGCCAATGCCAAGTTCAGGCCATTCGTCGGACTAGGCGTCAACTACACGTGGTACTCGGATACTCGCATCGTCAATCAGTCGTTCATCAATACCACATGCGGGCCCGGCTGCTCGACGCGAGCGTCGTTGAGCTCTTCGTGGAACCCGACGTTCGAACTCGGTGCAAACTATACGCTCAGCAAGCATTGGTCGATCAACGCGTCCCTGTCCTATATTCCGTTGTCGACCACGCTAACGACGAATGCCACGACCGCAACTGGTGTCGATATCGTGACGAAAATGCGCATCCGGGTAAATCCGCTCGTTACACATCTCGATATTGCTTATACGTTCTAGCAATCCCGGCATGCGTGTGCTTGTTGATCAAGCATTCATCGTCACCTGGGAGAAATTGCAAGGGCGGCGAGAAGCCAAATAGACAGCAAACTCGGTGCGACAAAGGGAAGTCGGCCGATGCTCTCGGTCTGCGACGACATTCTGAATCTGTTCGTCGTCGCGACTCTCCTCCTCCCTTCAGATGTCGCGTCCCAGCCCTGTGGACGCGACGCCCAACTGCCGTTCCGGCCGGCACTCTCCGGGCCCGAAAGTCGGCCTCAATCGGATTCGCAATTGTCCATAGCGAAGCCGGAGCACATTCAGTTGCAAAGCAACTTGTGCCGGCACCCAGCCCAAGTCCGTAGCCCGGACAAGGGGCGGCACGGGGGAGCCCTTTGCGCGTAGAGTTCCAGATGGCGGGCATAAAGCACCCCTTGGGGTGAGGATGATCGTTGGCATGAGTTGCGGGAAAATGTGGGCGAATGCGAGATAAATCACTTGTTCTACAGCTACCTCGGAGCGCCGACGACAACCGGAAGTACCGAACTACATTCTCGATTTCGAATACACGCTAGAGGAAAGAGGCTGGGTACATTTTCCGGCATCTTCGGCGCAGCGAACCGTTTTCTGAGTAATGGCTTTCGCCGATACGATTTCTAAACGACCCCGACACAAGCGCATCTGGCTAACGGGCTGAAGGAACAGCAGCCGGCAGTATTTCCGATACGGAGCAAGAGGACACGCATGCGTGTGCTCGGTGTCGAGCAAGCGACTTGATGTCCTGGGAACTCATTCATCAAGTCAAGCGGCGCGCATCGCCGGTCGCGTTGCAACTGGGGGGAATACGTACCATAAGCCGTCATCGTGTCGGAAGAAAAATATCGCCAACGATCGGTCCGGCTTGGTGGACTCAACACAGACGCAGCGTCCTTCGCGATATACCTTGTCGCTGAGCTGGAAGCGCTTGATGCGAATCGGTGACGTGTCGGAGGGGGCAAGCCACTTGTCGATCAACCTGCGCAAACAATACCCGTCGTAGTTCATCGCACTCTCCATGACCCGTCACCGCGACTCGACCACCTTGTGAGTCCGCACCTTGGCGCATGCGGTACCGCCAAGGCGCGGGTGCTCCGATTTGCCATCGGGTAACTTGACTTCCGGGCTGGTGTCGGGCAGTCATTATCAGTCGCATGACTTATTTATACAGTCATGCGACTGATATATCAATGTCGTGACGCCTAGGAAAATCACCTACCCGCCTGATAAATAGAAGAAATATAAACGGGGTCCGATCTTTGTATGCTCGATTGACTGGCAATTATCAGTCGCGTGACATATTCTTTATGACAAGGTGGTTGCTCGCCATGGTGGCTAAGGCGAGGACCGATGAACTGACTGCGATCGCTCGGTCGAGGGAATGTTGATATCTGAGCGGTTGGACCGTCCGAAGCGCACACCGGCGGCTGCCGGCAAGAGGTCAAAGATGAGGGAACTGACGATTGAGCTGACAGAGGCTAAAGAGTTAGCCGACGAGCCAAAGCGTCGCGGCAACAGAACGACACGAATCCCCGAAATCGTGGAGGCCGCGATCAATGTGCTCGCGCAGTACGGTAACGTTGGCTTCGCTTTGCGCCGCGTGGCAAGCGATGTTGGGATCCACCTGGCGACCTTGCAGCACTACTTTCCGACCAGAGAAGACCTTTTGCGAGCGGCGTTGGAGGCGGTGGCAACACGATATCTGATGCTCTATGAAAGTGTGGTCGACGACGATGATCTATCGCCGGAGGCTCGGCTGGATGCCATCGCAGATATCGTCTTTGACGAGTTGGTCAAGCGTGGTACGCACATTGCACCATTTTGCCTGGAAGTCTGGAGCATGGCCGAGCGCGAAGAATTTGCCCGAGACCTGATGGCAAGTTTCAACCGTCGATTCCAGGAGACGTTCGCCCGACTGCTGGCCAAAATCAATCGATCGCTTACACCCCGGGAGTGCGCGTTACGCGGTCGTCTGCTGTACTCCCATTTGGCCGGTTTGATCGTTTTAGTCCGGCCGGCACATGGCGCATCGTCAGACGATGAAGCACTTCGCGCTGCGACGAAGGCTGTCTGGAGGGCGCTCAGCTGCGCTTCACAGTAGCGCGGCACGAGAAGGTAATACAACGTAAATGACCCACTAATGATGGGGGAGACACATGTACGCACCTATTCAACAGTTGTCGTCCGATCCACAAGGTTTCGAGCGTCTGACATCGCAGCGGCTGTGCGAGGCGTTTGACGGCGAGCGGTTGGAACTCGAGTCTTCCCGGAATCGGTTTGAGCCGGTCGGAAAGATTACGCGTCGCCGATTGAGTAGCATTGAAATGCTGCGTTCCGAGGCGGCGATTTCCAATCGTCCGTTCGGAATCCGTCGAGATTCGAAAAGCGGCAGGGGCGGGCAGGACGAGTTAATTCTAGTCGTCGTTCTGGCAAGTCAACTGTCATGTGAAATCGGGAATAGCTACTACACTTTGGCCGAGGGCGACATTGCGCTCATCGGCCCGGAGCACCCTGGCCGGTTGGAGTTCTCGGCAGGCTTTGATGGGCTATGGGTACGTCTTCCGAAAATTGAATCACACATTAGACGCGTGATCTTTCAGGATGCGGTAGACCGAAAATTCGATAGCCGGCACGGGATCATGCATGTGCTGTTGAGAACGCTGCTGACCACATACGAGTCGGCGAATTCGATTGCAGGGGATAGCGTCCCGTGGCTGGAGAGTAGCTTGCTGGATCTCATCGCGGCGGCGGTAAGCGCCAGTTCGATCGTGGCGAGAGAGGGGCATGCAACGACATATAGCCGCGCGACTCTGCAGCGGATCAAATCGCACATTGTCGCCAGGTTGCACGACGACACCCTTACCCCATCTTCCATCGCAAGCGCCATGGGCATAAGCGTTCGTCGCCTGAATGAACTCTTCGCTCAATGTCAGACGACGGTAACAGAGTGGATCATCGCGGAGCGACTCGAGCGATGCAGAAAACGATTGCTTCTTAGAAGCCAAGTCAGGGAAACAATTTGCCAGGTTGCGTACGAAGAAGGATTCAAGAACATTAGCCACTTCAATCGAGCCTTCAAGAATCGATTTGGCGAAAGCCCAGGCCAACTGAGAGATCGTATCCGCCGCGAAGGCCTTCCGTCAGTCGACGCCGAAAGGGGCGGCCAGCTGGAAGTCATGTGAGCATCTGTATGCCCGTGCCCGTGCCCGTGCCCGTGCCCGTGCCCGTGCCCGCGCTGACGCGCCCTGTTCCACCGCGCGAACGCGCTATCAACTAAAGTTCGTCGCTCTCTGCGGTATGACGCTCGTCATGCCGTCACAACGGGCATCCGTCCCAACGTTCCCACTCTGCGGCCGGCAGCATCGTCCATCGATGCTGTCCCGCGAAGCATCGCCATGTGATCCGAGGATGTCGCTGCCCGACAAGCAAAGCTTTTCCGCGCTGTGAGCAAAGGTGGGCAGTCCGCGAACGCCTATTGTTCCCGTAACGGAAATGCGCGCGACGCTCACACCAACGGCCGCATACCGCAATAAGAGCCGATGCTTCGCCATGGGCAACTATCTAGGAGACGCAAGTGCCTGATACCACCATTCAAGGCTACCCTGCTTCTGCGCTGTTCGACGAAGAGGCGGGGACGATCAGTCCACTGGTCTACTCCGACCAGGGTATCTACGAGCAGGAGCTGGACCGCATCTTCGGGAGGTCGTGGCTGTTCATCGCTCACGAGAAACATATTCCCAAGACCGGGGATTTCTTCTCCACGTATATGGCGGAGGATCCCGTCGTTGCAGTTCGGCAAAAGGACGGGTCGGTCGCCGTCTTGCTCAATCAGTGCCGTCATCGCGGCATGAAGATTTGCCGTGCGGACCAAGGCAACGCGAAGGCATTCACATGCAGTTACCACGGCTGGGCCTACGGGATTGACGGCGCTCTCGTGAACGTCCCGTCAGAGGAGCACTACGGGCCGTGCTTCAACAAGGAAGAATGGCCTGCAAGGCGCGTTCCTCGAGTTGAAAGCTACAAGGGCCTGATCTTCGCCAACTGGGACGAGCATGCACAATCGCTGAAAGAATCGCTCGGCGAAGCCGCACTGTATCTGGACGCACTGCTCGATCGGTCGCCTACCGGTACGGAGCCGATCGGCGGGATCTACAAGTGGGTCATCCCCTGCAACTGGAAGCTTGCCGCTGAGCAATTCGCCAGCGATATGCACCACGGGGTCATGTCGCATGTGTCGGTGCAAGTTGCGACAACACCGGAGTATGCGGGCAAGGAACTGCCGCTGCCGGGGCGTCAACTGTTATCGGACCAAGGACACGGCACGGGATTTTTCCTGGCCCCGGGCCTTCACGAAGACTGGATTGTGTCGCAGGCTGGCCAGCGCGAGCCGGGATACGATTCGGCGGCCCTTGCTCAGCGGCATGCCGCTCACAACGCTGGCGTGAGCGCGGTGACCGCGCAACACATGACCGTGTTTCCCACGTTCTCATTCTTCGGGGGCGTGCACAGCTGCCGCGTCTGGCATCCGCGTGGCCCTGGCGAAATCGAGGTCTGGGCGTTCTGTTTGGTCGACTCCGACGCTTCGCCTGCGGAGAAGGAGCAACTCCGGCAAGCCACGTTGCGTACCTTCTCGCCGGCAGGAACATGGGAACAGGACGACGGCGAGAATTGGGTCGAGATCCAGCGTGTGCTGCGCGGACACCAGGCACGCCGTACCACCATGAGCATTCAGATGGGTAAGGATGTGAATCCCGCCGCGGATCCCGCGTTCCCCGGCACTGTCGAGGGCTGCTACAGCGAGGAGGCCGCACGGCGACTCTATGGCCACTGGCTCAAGTTGATGTGCATGCCGACGCAACACGATACGTGCGCCAAGGAGGCCGGCCATGGTTGCTAACGAAATCGCCGCGACGCGCGCGAGCGCCGTTTCGGCGGCAGAACACTTTGCGATTGAACAGTTCCTCTTTCTCGAAGCCGAGCTTCTCGACGACAGAAACATCGCGGAGTGGATCGAGCTGATGGCCGACGACCTCCGTTATGTGATGCCGATCCGCCGCAACGTGGGGCCGCGCGAGCGAAAACTGGAATGGACCAGTCCTGATGAACTCGCGTACTTCGACGAAAGCAAGGAGAACCTCAAGCTTCGTCTGCGCAAACTCCAATCGGGCGCTGCATGGGCCGAGGAGCCGCCGTCTCACACGCGGCATCTGATTACGAACGTACGCGCAAGCGCTGCCGGGCAGGGTGAATACCTCGTCCGCTCGAACTTCCTCGCGTATCGCGGCAGGTCGGAACGGCAGACCGACTACCTGGTCGGGGAACGCCATGATCGCCTGCGCTGCGTCGATACGGACGCGGGATTTCAGATCGTCAGTCGGCGCATCTTGCTCGATCAGACGACGTTTCTCGCGAACAACCTCAGTTTCTTCCTTTGAGGGTGAGCGCAATGTCGTTTACCGATGTTTGCTCAGTATCGGACGTCCCGAGCGACGCCGGGTTGAGGATCGACACGGGACCCGAGGCGGTCGCCGTGTTCAAGATCGACGGCGATTTCTATGCGATCGAGGACAAGTGTCCGCATGGAGACTGGTCCTTGTCAGACGGCTATCTGGATGACGGCCTGATCGAATGCAGCCTGCATATGGCGAAGTTCTGCGTGAAGACCGGGAAGGTCTGTGCGCCGCCGGCGATACGCGACGTCAAAGTGTTTCCGATCAAGGTGGTGGGTGACCGGGTACTGATCGATCTTGAACCTGAGGCCGGCATATGAAACAGCCGCTTGCGATTGTCGGTTCGGGCCTCGCCGGTGTACGCGCGGCGCAGACGCTTCGTGCCAATGGGTATAGCGACAGAATCATCTTGGTCGGCGAGGAGGCCCAGCATCCGTATGAACGACCTGCGTTATCCAAGGAAGCACTGTGCGGGGGCGCTCCGCCGGCGCTGTGCTCGACGGAAGACCTGAATACGTTGGAGCTTGACTGGCGTCGAGGGGCGCGCGCGGTGTCGATTGACGCAGGCGTACTCGCGCTTGACGACGGTACGTCGGTGGCAACCGACGGCATTTTGCTGGCGACCGGCGCCCGGGCTCGCAAGGTTGACTTGCCCGGCGTGTCGTTGCCAGGCGTCCATACGCTACGCGCGCTGGATGATGCGTTCGCGCTTCGAGACGCGCTAGCGGCGCAGAGCGAGATCGTCGTCATCGGTGGTGGCCTGATTGGGTGCGAGGTCGCCAGCACCGCGCGGAAGGCAGGGCATGCGGTCACTGTCGTCGAGTCTGGCGAGGAACTGATGGAGCGTGCGCTCGGGCGAATGATGGGGCTTTGGGCGCGGGTCCAACTCCAGCAACTCGGTGTGGTCATTCATCGATCCGCGACGGTCGCTTCGATCGAAGGCCATACACGGGCGCGTGGCGTGAGATTGTCGAACGGCGCGTACTTGCCGGCTGACGTCGTTGTCTTGAGTGTGGGAGCCCAGCCATGCGACGAACTCGCACAAACCGCAGGTGCGGCGTGTATGCGCGGCGTGGTCGTCGATGCCGCGGGCCGCAGCACCATTCCCGGAATCTTTGCTGCCGGTGACGTTGCCTCGTGGCCGCTCGTAGAAGGCGGACGACGCTCTCTCGAGAGTTTTCTCAACAGCCAGGCACAGGCGGCCGTCGCAGCATGCGCAATGATCGGGCGCGTGAACGAGCAGCCTCAGACCGCGCTCTCGTGGACCGAAATCGCCGGGCGAAAGATTCAACTTGCAGGCGATCTCACCGGCTCGGGAGAGATGCTCATTCGGGGCGATGAGACAGGCGCGTCCTTTTCCGTATTCCGCGTATCGAATGGACGGGTGGCAGGTGTTGCGACAGTCGACGCCCCGCGTGAATACGCGACGGCCAAACGGCTCGTCGAGTCGCGAATCGCGGTTCAGACCGATCTGCTGGCCGATTCCTCTACCGAGCTTCGCAGCTTGCTTAGCTACAAGGTGAACTAAATGAAAAAACTGGAAAACCAAGTCGTGCTGGTGACAGGAGGCGCATCTGGCCTGGGCCGCGCCATCGTCGAACGGTTCGTTTCGGAGGGCGCGCGGGTGGGCGTGCTTGACCGCTCGGCTGATCGGATCGCCGAAATCCGTGATGCACTCGGTGATGCTGTGATGGGCTTCCAGGGCGATGTTACGTCGTATGAGGACAACCTTCGCGCAGTGAATGGATTGGTCGCTCAGTTCGGCCGCCTGGATTGCGCGATCGGGAACGCCGGGATTTGGGATTTCAAGACCGCACTGGTCGACCTCTCGGAAGACAAACTCTCTTCAGCGTTCGACGAATTGTTCGCCGTGAACGTGAAGGGCTATCTTCTGCTCGCCAAGGCCGCCTTGAAAGCGCTGGCCGAAAGTCGCGGGAGTCTGATCTTCACGGCATCGAACGCGTCGTTTCGGTCGGACGGTGGCGGCGTCCTCTACACGGCCAGCAAGCACGCAATTCGCGGCATCGTTACGCAACTCGCTTTCGAATTGGCGCCGTTCGTCCGCGTCAACGCCGTTGCTCCGGGGGGAATGATCACGAACCTCAGCGGCGTGAAGTCGCTCGGACTCTCGGAGGCCACGATTCCGGCGGAGCCGTTCGTCGAAATGGCGCGCCATGTGGTGCCTATCGGTCATCTGCCGACTCCGGCCGACTACACCGGCGCCTATGTTTTCTTTGCGTCGCGCGAAGACAACGTGCCGGCGACGGGAACGGTCCTGCAACACGACGGCGGGTTGGCCGTTCAAGGATTTATCGATTGCCGCGGCGGAGCCGGCTTGCTCGAAAAACTTTCAATCAATCAGGAGACAGTCGCATGAAGGTGCAATCGTTGGGTTATATCGGAGTCGAGGCTTCCGACTTGTCCGCCTGGAAACGGTATGCGACCGAGTTCCTGGGCTTGATGCCAGGAGAAAATGGCGCGTCCGGCGATCGCTATCGTATCGATAACCGTCTCTGGCGGATTTCGGTTGAACAAGGTGAGCGCGATGACATCGCCTATGCCGGATTCGAGCTCGAAGGGCCGGAAGCACTCGTGCGAATGGCCGAACACCTGCGGGAACTGGGTTACAGCGTCGAAAGCGACTCCGGCGAGCTCGCGCGCAGCCGGCAGGTGCGCGGGCTGGCACGTTGCGCCGATCCGTCCGGCTTGCAAGTGGAACTGTACTGGGGCGCGACCGAGCGCGGCGAAGCACCGTTTCGATCGGCGGTGGTCGACGGTTTCGAAACCGGCGACCAAGGGCTTGGGCATATCGTGCTGCTCGTTCCCGACGTCAAGGCAGCACTCAAATTCTACTGCCAGGGATTGGGCTTCAAGCTATCCGACATCATCACGATGCCGATCGGTCCCGACCGCACGCTCGAACTGCATTTCCTTCATTGCAACCCGCGGCATCACACGTTGGCTTTCGCCGAAATGCCGGCTCCAAAGCGCCTCCAGCACTTCATGTTGCAGGTGCCGTCGATCGACGACGTCGGCTTCGCGCTCGATCGCGCAGAGCAACAGAGCGTGCCGGTCACGATGACGTTGGGTCGCCACACCAACGACCAGATGGTCTCCTTTTACGCGAGAACGCCGTCAGGGTTTGAAGTCGAATACGGCGCGGGAGCGGTGAGCGTCGACGAGTCCTGGACGGTAGTAAGTCACGATCGGATCAGCCTGTGGGGCCATCACCGTACCGGCCAGTGAGATTGGGAGAACAACATGAGTGAAGTGAATTTCCGCAGCGCGTTTGTCGAATTCGAAGGCACCCGAATCCACTACCAGGAGGCGGGCGAAGGTCCGGCTCTGATCATGCTTCAGGGATCGGGACCGGGCGCGTCCGGTTGGTCGAACTATAGCCGGAATGCTCCGTTCTTCGCGCGCAGCCATCGTGTCATCGTGCCTGACCTTGCCGGATGGGGCAAATCCGACATGAGGCCGGTTGGCGTATCGATTCCCGGCTGGTGGGCGAGTTCGATTCTCGGCCTCATGGATTCCCTGTCCATTACTCAGGCCGACATCATCGGTAATTCGCTCGGAGGAATGATTGCTCTGAAGATGGCCTTGACTGCTCCGGACCGTGTCGGCCGGCTCGTGCTGATGGGACCGGCCGGCGGCTTCCCGACGCTGGGCCAATGGCCCACGCCCGCGATCCGCACGTTGGCGACCGCCTATGAGGGCGATGGCATTACGGCGGAAAAGGTGAAGAGTTTCATCAGCGAGAGTCTGTTCGATCAATCCGCGATCACCGATGAACTCGTGAAGGGCAGATTGGAAGCGGCGATGGACCCGCGCATCATTGCTCAGCCACCGATGCGCCTCGAGTCGGGACAACCGTTTGAAGAGCTTTGGCGAGATCCGGGCCTTGCCACGTTGCCGCATGAGACGCTGATCATCTGGGGGAGGGAGGACCGCGTGGTCCCGCTCGATACCGGGATGATCTATTTGAAGCGCATCCCCAATGCGCAACTCAATACCTTCCCGAAGTGTGGCCACTGGGCGCAGTGGGAATGGGCGGATCGGTTCAATCGAGTCGTCTCGTCCTTCCTCTCGGAAGCGCGTTGACGAGCGCACGACAAGCGCTGGACGGCCGACGGGAATACGATGCCGACGGCTGTTGAATCACGACCTAACTGGGATTTTTCATGGCAATGACAGGCCGGATGATGAGCACGCCCCTGCTCATCTCTTCGATCATCAGGCGCGCGGCGCGATACAGCGGCGGCGTCGAGATTGTTTCGCGCGGCAGTGACGGCGGCATTCATCGCTATACCTATCGGGAGTGCGAACTCCGCGCGCGTAAGCTGGCCCAGGCGTTGGAGGCGCTCGGCTTGCGACAAGGCGATCGCATCGGCACACTGGCATGGAATAGCTATCGCCATTTGGAGCTTTACTACGCCGTGCCAGGGGCGGGTGCGATCTGCCATACCATCAATCCACGATTGTTTCCCGAGCAAATCGTCCATATCGTCAACGATGCCGAAGACACGTACGTGTGTTTCGACGTTCAATTCCTGCCCCTCGTCGAGGAAATCGCAGGACGGTGCCCAGGCGTCAAGGCATGGATCATGATGGCCGGTCGCGAGGACATGCCCACCGCCAGCAAGGTTTCCTTGCTCTGCTACGAAGAATTGATCGGTGCGCAGGACGGAAATTACGAATGGCCGATGTTGGATGAGAACTTCGCATCGGGCCTCTGCTACACGTCCGGTACGACCGGAAACCCGAAGGGCGTGCTGTACTCGCATCGTTCGACCGTTCTGCATTCCTATGCTTCTGCCTTGCCCGACTCGCTGAATTGTTCGGCGTCGGAGGTCATCATGCCGGTGGTTCCCATGTTTCACGTGAATGCATGGGAACTGCCGTATTCCGCGCCGTTGGTCGGCGCGAAGCTGGTGCTTCCGGGGCATAGGCTCGACGGCGCCTCGCTCTACGAATTGATCGAGGGGGAGCAGGTTACCTACTCCGCAGGCGTGCCGACCGTGTGGCTCGGCCTGCTCGAACATGTGCGATCGAACGATCTGAAGTTTTCGACATTCCGTCGAACAGGTATCGGCGGGTCGGCCGTCTCTCGTTCGATGATTCGCGCCTTCAAGGAATTGGGTGTCGACGTGGCTCATGGCTGGGGCATGACGGAGACTTCGGCGATGGGCGCCAGCTGCACGCTGCGACGTCAGCATGCCGGGCTTTCCGAATCCGTGCAAGAAAAGGTCCTCGAGAAGCAAGGTGCCGTGATTCCGGGCATAGACATGAAGATCGTGGACGGCCTGGGTCACGAGTTGCCTTGGGACGGCAAGACGGCGGGCGATCTGCTTGTTCGCGGCCCGTGGATCATAGATTCGTACTACGGCAACGACACGTCTCCGCTGGAGGATGGCTGGTTTCCCACTGGCGACGTGGCGACGATCGATGCGGATGGCTACATGCACATCACCGACCGCAGCAAGGACGTCGTCAAATCCGGAGGTGAATGGATCTCGTCGATAGACATCGAGAACATCGCAGCGGCTCACCCGGCGGTGCATCTGGCCGCGTGCATTGCCGTGCGTCATCCGAAATGGGGCGAGCGCCCATTACTGGTCGCGGTGAAAAAAGCTGGCGCGAATGTCGGTCGAGATGAACTGCTGCAGTTTTTTGAAGGCAAGGTTGCGAAGTGGTGGGTTCCGGACGATGTGGTTTTCGTCGAAGCCATGCCCATGACCGCGACCGGGAAATTTCAAAAAGCCGCACTGCGGGAGCAGTTCAAGGAGCATCGATTGCCGACGGCCTGATTTTCGAAGCTTGTCGATGAAACATACCACCTATTCCAAGGCTGCGGAACGAACGCCAGTCCGCGCCGGGGATCTTGGTTGATGAGGTTTGGACGTATGGCTAATTCTTCTGTTCAGCAAGCCGCGGATGCCTTGCACGAAGCCCGCAGTACGCGTATCCCGGTTTCCAGGATTTCGGAAAGGTTCGGGATCGAGAGTCTGCGCGATGCGTATCGGGTAGCGGCAATCAACACGAACCGTGCTATCGACGCCGGGAGACGAATTTGCGGGAAGAAAGTTGGCCTGACATCGGTTGCGGTCCAGCGACAACTCGGGGTCGATCAGCCGGATTTCGGCGTCCTGTTCAGCGATATGGAGTTTGTCAGCGGCGCAGACATTCCGGTTAGTCGCCTGATTCAGCCCAAGGCCGAGGGCGAGGTGGCTTTCGTCATCGGGCGCGACCTGACCGAGGAACTGAGCTGGGGCCGATTCCTGCATGGCATCGAGTACGCATTGCCCGCGATCGAGGTTGTCGACAGCGCGATCGAGAACTGGAGCATCACGCTCGTCGATACGGTGGCGGACAACGCCTCCTGCGGCCTGTATGTCCTTGGCACAGATCCGAAACGCATTTCCGATCTCGATCTCGCTACTTGCCAGATGCGTTTCCTGAAAACGGACGAGCTTGTCTCGGAGGGGCATGGGGCCGCATGTCTGGGCCACCCGCTTCTTGCCGCCTGGTGGCTCGCCCAGACGATGCAACAACTCGGCGATCCGCTTCGCGCTGGCGATGTCGTGCTGTCGGGTGCGTTGGGGCCGATGTTCCCTGTACGCGAAGGCGACGCATTGCAGCTGGAAGTCGACGGACTGGGCAAAGTTTCCTGTATCGCCGCGTAGGCGATCGATTTTAACGAGCGGGAGAATCCATGGCAGGCAAGTTGAAAGTCGCGATCATCGGGTCGGGCAACATCGGCACCGATCTGATGATCAAAATCATGCGACACGGTGATCATCTCGAGATGGGTGCGATGGTCGGCATCGATGCCGCTTCCGACGGTCTCGCGCGTGCGGTACGCATGGGCGTCGCGACGACGCACGAAGGCGTCGAGGGGCTTGCGCGCCTGCCGGTGTTTGGGGACATCGATATCGTCTTTGACGCGACGAGCGCGGCAGCGCACGTGAAGAACGACGCATTCTTGCGGGGGCTCAAGCCAAACGTTCGCATGATCGACCTGACACCGGCCGCGATCGGCCCGTACTGCGTGCCGGTTGTGAATCTCGACGCACACGTCAATACGCTGAACGTCAACATGGTGACGTGCGGCGGCCAGGCGACCATTCCCATGGTGGCAGCGGTGTCGCGCGTCGCAAAAGTGCACTACGGCGAGATCATCGCGTCCATTTCGAGCAAATCCGCCGGGCCAGGCACGCGCGCGAACATCGACGAGTTCACGGAGACGACATCCAAAGCGATCGAGCAGGTTGGCGGCGCGGCAAAGGGGAAAGCCATCATCATCCTCAATCCGGCCGATCCGCCCCTCATCATGCGTGACACGGTTTACTGTCTGTCCGATTCGGCCGACGAAGAGGCGGTGGAGCGGTCGATCGAGGACATGGTCGCCGCCGTCAATCGCTATGTGCCCGGCTATCGCCTCAAGCAACGGGTGCAATTCGATCGGATAGAAGCTGATGCACCCTTGAATATCCCTGGTGTGGGCGCGCGTATGACAGGGCTCAAAACCTCGGTGTTCCTAGAGGTGGAGGGCGCCGCGCATTATCTGCCGTCCTACGCCGGCAATCTCGACATCATGACCTCCGCGGCGAAGGCTTGTGCTGAGCGCATGGCCGCCGAGATGGTCGCCCATGCTACGACCTAGGGGAAACACGGCATGACACTCGGCAAAAAACTGTACATCTCCGACGTGACGCTGCGAGACGGTTCGCATGCGATTCGTCACCAATACAGCGTGCAACAGGCGGCGGCGATTGCGAAAGCGCTCGACGAAGCCAAGGTCGATTCGATCGAGGTGGCGCATGGAGACGGGCTGCAAGGATCGAGTTTCAACTACGGATTCGGCGCGCATACCGATCTCGAATGGATTGCCGCGGTGGCGGAAGCGGTCAAGCACGCGAAGGTCGCGACGTTGCTGCTGCCCGGGATCGGCACGATTCACGATCTGCGCAACGCCTATGATGCTGGCGCTCGTATTGTCCGCGTAGCCACGCATTGCACCGAGGCCGACATCTCCAAACAGCACATCGAGTACGCGCGCGATCTCGGGATGGAGGCAGTGGGTTTCCTCATGATGAGCCACATGACCACCCCACGCGACCTTGCACAGCAGGCGAAGCTAATGGAGAGCTACGGGGCGACGTGCTGCTACGTCGTCGATTCCGGCGGCGCATTGGGAATGAATGACGTACGCGAGCGCTTTCGCGCCTTCAAGGACGTATTGAAGCCGGAGACCGAGACAGGCATTCATGCCCATCACAATTTGAGCCTCGGCGTCGCCAACAGCATCGTCGCCGTCGAGGAAGGCTGCGACCGCGTCGATGCAAGCCTTGCCGGCATGGGCGCCGGTGCCGGAAACGCGCCGCTCGAAGTGTTCATCGCCGCGGCCGAACGGCTCGGCTGGAACCACGGCTGTGATCTTTATAGCCTGATGGATGCTGCCGATGACCTGGTTCGTCCACTACAGGACCGGCCCGTTCGTGTCGATCGCGAAACGCTGGCGCTGGGTTATGCGGGCGTCTATTCGAGCTTCCTTCGCCACTCGGAAAGCGCTGCTCGGAAATACGGATTGAAGACCGTCGACATCCTTGTCGAACTGGGGCGACGCCGCATGGTTGGCGGGCAGGAGGACATGATCGTCGACGTGGCGCTCGATCTTCTTCGCGCTCGGCAGTCGTAGGGAACTTGGTGGTCCGCGGATAGCTGCGGATCGGTCAAGCGAGATAGTTTCGATCGACAGAAATACTCGGAGAAGTACGTTATGTAATTGGTGATACTAAATAAATGCCGACGAATGATGGCCATTGAGAGCCCGGTCGGCACCTTTCGGGACTGAGGTCGCCGTAAAACGGAGGAGACGAAGTATGAGGAAGCAACTGAATTCGATCGCGCTGGCGATTTCGATGTGCGGTTTCGCGGGTACGGCGTACGCACAGGAGGCGGGAAGCGTTGTGGTAACCGGTGGCGCCGCGTGGATCGACATGAGGCAATCGAGCTCTCAAGAACTGAAAAGCAGTTCCCAGTTCGGCACTTTCACTTCTCCTGGAACAGGCGCGGAAATTCATAACACGTTCACGGGAGAGTTCCTCGTTACCTACTTCGCAACGGAGCATATTGCGATCGAAAGTGCCGTGGGATTTCCCCCGAAGCTGAATTTTTTCTCCCAGGGCGTCGCCACCCCCCTTGGGCCCCAGGGGCCGGCAATGCCCGTGGGTGATCTGAAGCCGTTGGTGACGGCTCGGGTGTGGGCGCCCACGGTATTCGTGAAGTACTACTTTGGAAAGAAGGACAGTGTGTGGCGCCCATTCCTGGGTGTCGGCGTGAATTACACGTGGTTCAGCTCCGTCCAGGTTCATCCCGCATTCAGCGGGGCGCTCAGTCAGTTTGCCGGACCGGGTGGAAGGGTTGATGCATCGGCGAGCTCATCGTGGAACCCAGCTTTCACGGCTGGCGTGACGTATCGCCTCAACGGTAGATGGTCCGTGCTGGGATCGATCACCTACATCCCGCTAAAGACGACCGGAAAATTCGATGCAGTTAGTGCCAACGGAACGACCGTTTTGAGCAACACAACGCGAATCACGGCCAATCCAATCATCGGATTCGTTGGAGTTTCCTATCGATTTTGAGCAGTGGCTCGAGTCTGAATGGGTATATGGAAACAGGAGATTTCACCGTGGACGACATAAAAGTCCAAGTTGACGGACGGGTGCTGATCCTCACGATATCGAGATCGGAAAAGAAGAATGCGTTGACCGGTGCGATGTACAGCGCGCTTGCGGATGCGCTTGAATCAACTGCGCACGAGCGCGTGAACGCCGTCCTCATCCAATCTGACGGTGACACGTTCTCGGCCGGAAGCGACCTGAGCGAATTCTCCGCTGAGGCAATTCGTGACGGCATCGGCAAGAGCCACGGTGCGCGGTTTCTCCGATGTCTGGCGACGATGGAGATTCCCGTCGTGGCCGCCGTACAAGGGAAAGCCATTGGCGTCGGCGCCACCATGCTGTTGCATTGCGACTACGTCATCGTTGCGAACGACGCGCAACTCAGCGCGCCGTTTGTGGACCTGGCGCTCGTTCCTGAAGCGGCGTCGGGCTACCTGCTTCCGTTGCAGGTCGGAAGCATTCGTGCGTTCGAGATGATCGTGCTCGGCCGCTCTGTCGATGCGCAGACCGCCGTGGAATGGGGAATCGCCAATCGATCGGTGCCGGCTGACCAGCTTCGAGCCGAAGCGAAAGCGATTGCGGAGGTCATCGCTGCGAAGGCGCCGGGCGCGATCAGAGCGACGAAACGGTTGATGAGTGAGCGCACGAGAGTCATCGATCAAATGAACGCGGAGTTCGATGCGATCGACAGGCAATTGACAGGGAACGAGTGCAGTGAAGCCTTGGCCGCGTTCAAGGATAAGCGTCGTCCCGATTTCTTGAAGCTTCAATAACGTGATGGATAAAAGTAGCACTGACACTCGTGCGCATGAGGCCGCGATCCGACGAGCCCCGGATTTCGACGTGCGGCGGTTGGAATCGTGGCTAGGCGGAAATTTGCGTGGTTTTAGCGGGCCACTCGAAGCATCGCAATTTTCGGGAGGCCAGTCGAATCCAACCTATTTGCTGACGACGCCATCCGCCCGCTATGTCCTGCGCCGCAAGCCGTCGGGCACGTTACTGCCGTCCGCTCACGCGATCGATCGGGAATATCGCCTGATACGTGCGTTGAACGGATCCGCGGTGCCGGTCGCGCATGCGCACTGCTATTGCGACGACGTATCGGTAATCGGCGCCGAGTTTTATGTCATGAGCTATGTGGAAGGCCGCGTGCTCTGGGAGCCCAGCCTTCCGGGCATGACGCCCAACGAACGCCGCCTGGTTTTCGATGAAATGAATCGCGTCATGGCGGCGCTGCATACGGTCGATATCGACGCACTTGGTCTGCGCGACTTCGGGCGAACAGGAAGCTATTTCGAGCGTCAAGTGTCACGCTGGACCAAACAGTATCGCGCATCCGAGACGCGCCACATTGCGTCCATCGAACGATTGATCGAATGGTTGCCGCATCATCTTCCCAGCGCGGAACGGACGAGCCTAGTTCATGGTGATTTTCGCCTGGACAACATGATCTTTGCCCCGGATGAGCCACGAGTGGTCGCTGTACTCGATTGGGAACTCTCGACGCTTGGTGATCCGCTCGCGGATTTCGCCTACCTCTGCCTCGCGTGGCACTTGCCGGCGGCCGGTTCGCGCGGACTGGCGGACTTGACTGACGCCGACAAGGTTTCGCTGGGCATTCCGCATGAAGCTGAATTTGTGTCGGCGTACTGCCGCCGTACCGGCATTGAGGAAATCGGAACACGTGAGTGGAACTTCTACCTCGCCTATAACTTCTTTCGCGTGGCCGCGATTCGGCAAGGAATCATGAAGCGCGCACTCGACGGTAACGCAAGCAGCGATCAGGCATTCGAGCACGGCAGACTTGCTGCCGCGATGGGCGATCTGGGATGGGGTTGCGCAGAACGCGCGATGGCCGCTTGACAGTAGCACCGGCCGCAATTCGGAAGAGGAATAGATGAACTTCGAACCTTCGGAAAAGGTTAAGGACCTGCAGCGCCGTGTTTCGGCATTCATGCATCAATATGTGTACCCCAACGAGGAACGTTACGAGCGAGAAGTCTGCGACGGCGACCGTTGGCAGCCGATCGCGCTCATTGAAGAGCTGAAGGCGCACGCGAAGGACCAAGGTTTGTGGAATCTGTTTCTGCCCGATTCGGAACATGGGGCGGGACTGACGAACGTCGAATACGCTCCCCTTTGCGAAATCATGGGCCGGGTGCCATGGGCACCGGAGGTTTTCAACTGTTCGGCACCCGACACAGGCAACATGGAAGTGCTGGTCCGTTACGGCACGCAGGAGCAGAAGAAGACGTGGCTCGAGCCGTTGCTGCGTGGCGAGATTCGCTCGGCGTTCGCAATGACCGAGCCACTTGTGGCCTCGTCCGATGCAACGAACATCGAGAGCTCGATCGTGCGTGACGGTGACGAATACGTGATCAATGGCAGGAAATGGTGGACTTCTGGTGCCAACGATCCACGCTGCAAGGTCTTCATTTTCATGGGCAAGACCGACCCTGACGCGGCAGAGCGCTATCGTCAGCAAGGGATGATCCTCGTGCCGCGCGACGCGCCCGGCGTGACGATTCTTCGCCATCTGCCGGTGCTCGGCTTCGACGACGCGCCGCACGGGCATGCGGAAATCGTCTTCGAGAACGTACGTGTGCCGGTAACGAACATGCTGCTCGGCGAAGGGCGCGGCTTCGAGATTGCTCAAGGGCGTCTCGGCCCCGGTCGTATCCATCACTGCATGCGCCTGATCGGTCTCGCGGAGCGTGCACTCGAAGTGACGTGTACACGTAGCCTGTCTCGAACGGCGTTTGGACGGGCAATTGCCGACCAAACGGTGACGCAGCACCGCATTGCCGACGCACGTATCTCGATCGACCAGACGCGCTTACTGGTGCTGGATGCTGCGCACAAGATGGACGCGATCGGCAATAAGGCGGCCGCACGCGAAATTGCGATGATCAAGGTGGCAGCGCCCAACATGGCATGCTCGGTCATCGATTGGGCGATTCAGACCTGCGGGGGCTATGGAATGCAGGATCGCTTCCTGACGCACGCCTATGCTGCCGCACGGTCGCTGCGCATCGCGGACGGTCCGGATGAAGTGCATCGCAATCAGATAGGGCGAATGGAACTGGCCCGTTATCGGGGCTCGAGATAAGCGGCACTACAGGAATGTCGCGTTCGCCTTCGCCTTCAAAAAAGGCCGAACGTTCGAGTGTTTATTTGATTTTGGATCCAATCGAGCTGTCTGTATCGAACTGGCAGCGACATAGCTCAACCTGGATGCACGGTACCCCGTCCCGTGCGTCGCACATACAAGGGAAGGGAACATGACAGCGCACTACAGGGTGCACGATGACGTGGCGGTTATCACGCTCGACAACCCACCGGTCAATGGGCTCGGGCACACGACACGTCTCGCCATCGTCGAGGCAATGGCCGCAGCAGCAGCCGACGCGGGCGTACGGGCCATTGTCATTACCGGGGCAGACAGCGGCTTCTCGGCCGGAGCGGACATCCGAGAATTCGGCACGCCGAAAGCAACGCAGGAACCGAGCATTCATACGGTCATACGAGCGATCGAATCCAGCGCCAAGCCGGTTGTCGCCGCCATCCATTCGGTGGCCATGGGCGGTGGGCTGGAGTTGGCAATGGGTTGCCACTTTCGTGTTGTCACACCGGGTGCGCAGATTGCACTACCTGAAGTGAAGCTCGGCGTTCTTCCGGGAGCAGGGGGGACGCAGCGCCTCCCGCGGGCCGTCGGCCTCGAGGCAGCGCTCGACATGATCGTATCCGGCCGAATCGTACGCTCCGAAAAACTGGCAGACACTGGCCTGTTCGACCTGATCATCGAGGGCGACCTGCTGACAGGCGCGGTGCGGTTTGCACAACAGGCTGCGGACTGGAACGAACTGCCGCGGCTGCGAGATCGCCGCATCGAGCATGTCAATCCGGACGGATTCCTGCAATTCGCGCGCAACACGATTGCAACTGCCAGCCGCAACTTTCCGGCGCCGCTCAAATGTGTCGACGCCGTGCAGGCTTCCGTCCAGCAAGCCTTCGACGATGGGATCAAGTTCGAACGCAAGCTGTTCATGGAACTGATGGACACATCGGAATCCCGAGCGCTTCGTCACGCCTTCTTCGGAAAACGTGCTGGTGCGAAGATTCCTGACCTGCCACCCGACACACCGGTGCGGACGGTAACGCAAGTGGCTGTCGTCGGCGCGGGCACGATGGGAGCGGGCATTGCGATGAACTTTCTCAGTGCGGGCCTCCAGGTCACGATTCTCGAGACGCGGCAAGACGCGCTCGAGCGCGGTGTCGCGGCGATCCGCAAGAACTACGACGACAACGCCAGAAAGGGCAAGCTCACGCAGGAACAGGTCGAGCAGCGTATGTCCCTTCTGACGCCGACACTCTCCTATGACGATCTCCGGCACGTCGACCTCATTATTGAAGCGGTGTTCGAGGAAATGAGCGTGAAGGAAAGTGTGTTCCGGGAGCTGGATGCTGTCGCAAAGCATGGAGCCATCCTGGCATCGAACACCTCGACCCTGGACGTGGACAAGATCGCCGCGTTCACGAAGCGGCCTTACGACGTGGTCGGTATGCATTTCTTCAGTCCGGCCAACGTGATGGAACTTCTCGAGGTCGTACGAGGTGAGAAGACCGCCCACGACGTGCTGGCGACAGTCATGAGTCTCGCCAGGAAGATCGGCAAGACGGCGGTGGTGTCCGGTGTTTGCGACGGCTTCATTGGTAACCGGATGATCAATCAGTACCTGCGCCAAGCAGGCTATCTGCTGGACGAGGGCGCGCTACCGGAACAGATCGATCGTGCGATCGAGAAGTTTGGCTTTGCGATGGGCCCGTTCCGCATGCTCGACCTGTCCGGCAACGACATCGTCCGGGCGATCCACAAGCGCCATGCGGTGGAAAGGCCGGATATCGTGTATTCGAAGACCACCCATCTGCTCTGTGAGATGGGGCGGTTCGGCCAAAAATCCGGTGCAGGCTGGTACGACTACAAGGCGGGCGATCGCAAGGCGTATCCGTCACCGGCTGTCAATGACATGATCGTCCAGCAATCGAGAGATATTGGTCTGGAGCGGCGTGTGATTTCGGACGACGAGATCGTCGAGCGTCTTGTCTATGCGCTCGTGAACGAAGGTGCTCGGATACTGGAAGAGGGCATCGCATCGAAAGCATCCGATATCGATGTCGTTTATCTCACGGGCTACGGCTTCCCGATCTTCCGCGGCGGTCCAATGTTCTATGCCGACACCGTAGGCCTTTACAACGTGACGCAAGCGACGCGCCGCTACGGCAAGGGGTATCGCGGCGAAGCGTGGCAAACGGCCCCGTCGCTCGAGCGGCTGGCCGAAGTGGGCAAAGGTTTCAACGATTGATGTGGAGCACGAATATGACTGAAGCAGTGATTGTTTCCACCGCTCGGACGGCACTCGCGAAGAGCTGGAAGGGCGCTTTCAACATGACGCACGGCGCTACGCTCGGCGGGCACGTCGTCAGACACGCGATCGAGCGTGCGCACGTCGAGCCGGGTGAAGTCGAGGACGTTCTGATGGGCTGTGCCGTTCCGGAAGGTGCGACTGGCTGGAACATCGGGCGGCAGATCGCATTGCGTGCAGACTGCCCGGCGAGCGTGCCAGGTGCAACCATCAATCGCTTTTGCTCCTCTGGACTGCAGGCGATTGCGACGGCCGCGCAGCGTGTGATTGCCGGTGAAGGCGATATCTTCGTTGCGGGTGGTGTCGAATCCATTTCCTGTGTCCAGCAGGAAATGAACCGACACATGCTGAACGACGGCTGGCTTGAGAGGCACAAGCCCACCATCTACTGGAGCATGCTGCAAACCGCTGAAACCGTCGCCCGGCGTTACAACATTGGGAGAGATCGTCAGGACGAGTATGGCGTTCGAAGCCAGCAGCGGGCGGCGGATGCCGTTGCCGCCGGAAGGTTTGCGGACGAAATCGTGCCGATCACCACAGTGATGGGCGTCGCCGACGCGAAGACCGGATCACTCGGCACGCGCGAAGTCACGGTGTCTGTCGATGAAGGCATCCGTGCCGATACGACACTGGAAGGCCTTTCGAAAATTCGTTCTTCTTTGCCGGGAGGCGTGATTACGGCCGGTAATGCGAGCCAGTTCTCCGATGGTGCATCCGCTGCTGTTGTCATGGACGGCAAGCTGGCCTCCGCCCGCGGCCTGCAGCCACTCGGCGCATTCCGGGGTTTTGCCGTTGCCGGATGTGAGCCGGACGAAATGGGTATCGGGCCGGTGTTCGCCGTACCTAAGCTGCTTGCGAAGGCCGGTTTAACGGTCGATGACATCGGCCTTTGGGAGTTGAACGAGGCATTCGCTGTCCAGGTGCTTTACTGCGCTGACAAACTCGGCATTCCGATGGCGCGCCTCAACGTCAATGGCGGCGCCATTGCATTGGGACATCCGTACGGTGTTTCCGGCGCGCGCCTCGTCGGGCATGCGCTGTTGGAGGGTAAGCGCCGTGGTGCTCGATATGTCGTCGTTACGATGTGCATCGGGGGCGGCCAAGGCGCAGCAGGGCTGTTCGAAGTTTTTTGATGTCTGCGCAAGAAGCGTCGCAGAAACAGGAATAGTGCGGATTAGACACCATGGGTACGCTCAAACAATTATTCGATCTTTCAGGAAAAACCGCGCTCGTGACTGGCGGCTCACGCGGCCTCGGTCTTCAACTCGCCGAGTCACTCGGCGAACTTGGAGCGCGCATCGTTCTTTCTGCGCGCAAAACCGACGAGTTGCAAGAGGCGCAGGCGCATCTGGCGTCGCTCGGCATTGAGGCGGACTTCATCGCAGCGGACGGTTCCATCGACGCAGATATTCATCGTCTGGCTGACGAGGCGCTCGCCAGGTTGGGTCGCGTCGACATACTCGTGAACAACGCGGGCGCGGTCTGGAGCGCGCCGGCGGAGGACCATCCGATCGAGGCATGGGATAAGGTCATGAACCTCAACATCCGAGGCCTCTTCCTGCTCACCCAGCAAATTGGCAAGCGGTCGATGATCCCGCGTGGATACGGCCGAATCGTCAACATGGCATCGATCGGCGGCCTCAGGGGAAATCCGCCTGATGCGATGAGCACCATTGCCTATAACGCGAGCAAGGGAGCGGTTGTCAATTTCACACGAACGCTCGCGGGTGAGTGGGGGCAATACGGCATCACGGTCAACGCGATTGCGCCGGGCTTTTTTCCGTCCAACATGACGCGGGGCTTGCTCACCCAATTGGGCGCGGACAAGGTTGCGGAAGGACTCCCATTACGGCGCATTGGCGATAGCGAGGATCTGAAGGGCGCCGTCGCATTGTTCGCATCGGATGCAGGCAAGCACATCACCGGACAGATCCTTGCAGTAGACGGTGGCGCGACTGCCGTACTATAACCGCGATACAGAGAGATACGGATGCCGAAGTATTGGGTAGATTTGGAGATCTTCGTTGCCGGGTAAAAACGGTGGGATCACATGGCTTCTGCGTCACCGCAGTACCGGAAAGACCCCGGAACAACCGGGCGCCAATGAAACCGGCACCTGACGACGCGTTCATACGGACATTGGGTGGTGGACGGAAATGAAGGCGGTGCAAATTGCAAGTACCGGTGGACCGGAGGTGCTGACGCCAGTCGATCTCGAAGTGCGACGTCCTGGTATTGGAGAGTTCTAGTCAAGGTCGACGCTGTCGGGATCAATTTTGCCGACACGGTTCGTCGCCGCAGTGCGCCTTAAAGTCCGAGATGGTTATCTGTTGTGCGGTATTCCTGCTGCTGATGTTTGCTACTGGCGACTCGGGAGTGTTCGGCCTCTCCCGGCTAGGGGCGATCCTGAAGGAGTTGAACTCGGGCGGTATGGCGTCGTTTCGGGCCTTGTCGGAGATTCGTGCCGCGCACATGGATGTCTGGTTTCAATTGAGACGAATCGAACTCGCGCAAAACGGTGAAGAGGTAGCCACATCAATCGGCACGATTCGCTCCGACGAAGAACGGTTGGTCCCAGGCGATTTCACTGACTGCCTGCTGCAATTTGAGGAACGACATGGACGTAATGCAACGGACTCGCTTTGCTGCTGCAGCAGCAGCTAATGCTGAAGATGCATCGATTTGGCGTTGGTTTTCCGCCCTTCTTGAAGAGCGTCGTATCCGGTGGCGTTACATGTTCGATAGTTGGGTCGTTAATGTCGATCGCACTCGTGTTGCCTCGGAGTTGACTTTCTATGATGCGATAAGGGCGGCAAAAGAGGAGGCCGAACAGCGGGGGCTAGGACGGCCTGACGAAAGGCCACCCCGGGGGCGCTGGCAAGGTAGGGATACAGAAGACGTAACACGATGCCGTTCCTATCGCTAATTCGCCTGGACGTCGCAAGATCTTGTGGTGCCTGCTGACTCCAGTTGCCCGCCTGCGCGACAGTATGTGAAATCGTGCGGTCAGATTTCGGCTCGTTCGGCCCCGAAGGGGTTGTGCAGGACCAGTGGTGATCGGAGATTGTTTTGCGCGAGATGATCTGCCGTCAAGATTGATTTCGTGACGTTTCCTCGGTCGGTGGAGTCAAGTGGCGAACCTATGCTGATGGCCGCGCGTTGAGTACCAGATCGCTCGCTGCGAGGGCAATGGCACGAAGTAACAGGTTGATTTTCACAGTGAGACTGCTCTTTTCGACATTACTTTCTAAGTTTAGAAAATTCAATTCGACTCTCAGACTGAAGGGAATCACGCATGAAGATTCACGAGTACCAGGGTAAGGAAATCCTGCGGAAATTCGGCGTCGCGGTACCGCGCGGCAAGCCGGCGTTCTCGGTTGACGAGGCCGTCAAGGTGGCGGAAGAGCTGGGCGGCCCGGTGTGGGTCGTCAAGGCTCAGATTCACGCGGGTGGCCGCGGCAAGGGCGGCGGCGTGAAGGTGGCGAAGTCGATCGAGCAGGTTCGCGAATACGCGAACCAGATCCTCGGCATGCAGCTCGTCACGCACCAGACCGGTCCGGAAGGCCAGAAGGTCAACCGTCTGATGATCGAAGAAGGCGCCGACATCAAGCAGGAACTGTATGTCAGCCTCGTCGTCGATCGCATCTCGCAAAAGATCGTCCTGATGGGTTCGAGCGAAGGCGGGATGGACATCGAAGAAGTCGCCGAAAAGCACCCGGAACTGATCCACAAGGTCATCGTCGAGCCGTCGACGGGCCTGCTCGACGCCCAGGCCGACGACCTCGCCGCGAAGATCGGCGTGCCGGCCGCTTC
>NZ_FPJP01000045.1:0-20811 GCF_900119325.1 Burkholderia sp. NFPP32
GCGTCTTCGGCAGGTTGTCGCCGAAGCGGATGTCCTTCGGCTTCGCGATCGGCCCGATCTGCTTGCCGACCCAGTCGCGCAGCGTCTTCGCGAGCGCCGCCGCTTCCTCGCCCTCCGGACGCGAACGCTTCAGCACCACGAATGCGACGACCGCCTCGCCCGTCGTGTCGTCCGGCCGGCCGACCACGGCCGCCTCGGCAACCAGCTCGTGCGACACCAGCGCCGACTCGATCTCCATCGTGCCGAGCCGGTGGCCCGACACGTTCAGCACGTCGTCGATCCGGCCCATGATCGTGAAGTAGCCGGTGTCCTTGTCGCGCACGGTGCCGTCGCCGGCGAGATAGAGCGTGCCGCCGAGTTCTTCCGGGTAATAACTCTTCTTGAAACGCTCCGGGTCGCCCCAGATCGTGCGGATCATCGCGGGCCACGGGCGCTTGACGACGAGGATGCCGCCCTGACCGTTCGGCACGTCCTGGCCCGTCTCGTCGACCACGGCCGCCATGATGCCCGGCAGCGGCAGCGTGCACGAACCGGGCACCGTCGGCGTCGCGCCCGGCAGCGGCGTGATCATGTGGCCGCCCGTCTCGGTCTGCCACCACGTATCGACGATCGGGCAGCGCTCCTGGCCGACGTGCTTGTGGTACCACATCCACGCTTCCGGATTGATCGGCTCGCCGACCGTGCCGATGATGCGCAGGCTCGACAGGTCATAGCTCTTCGGATGCACCTTGTCGTCGGCGTCGGCCGCCTTGATCAGCGAACGGATCGCGGTCGGCGCGGTGTAGAACACGCTGACCTTGTGGTCGCCGATCATCTTCCAGAAACGGCCGGCGTCCGGGTAGGTCGGCACGCCTTCGAACACGACCTGCGTGCCGCCGCACGCGAGCGGGCCGTACGTGATGTACGTATGACCGGTGACCCAGCCGATGTCGGCCGTGCACCAGAACACGTCGGTCGGCTTCCAGTCGAAGGTCCACTTCATCGTCTGCGCGGCCCACAGCAGGTAGCCGCCGGTGCTGTGCTGCACGCCCTTCGGCTTGCCGGTCGAGCCCGACGTATACAGGATGAACAGCGGATGCTCGGCGCCGACCCATTCCGGCTCGCAGCGGTCGGCTTCGCCGTCCACGATCTCATGCATCCACAGGTCGCGGCCCGCATGCCAGTCGATCTTGCCGCCGGTGCGGCGATAGACGATCACGCTCTTCACCGCTTCGCAGCCGCCCATCGCGATCGCCTCGTCGGCGATGCTCTTGAGCGGCAGCGTCTTGCCGCCGCGCGCCTGCTCGTCGGCCGTGACGAGCGCGACCGCGCCGACGTCGACGAGGCGCTCGTTCAGCGATTTCGCGGAGAAGCCGCCGAACACGACCGAGTGCGTCGCGCCGATGCGCGCGCAGGCCTGCATCGCGACGATGCCTTCGATCGACATCGGGATGTAGATGACGACACGATCGCCCTTGCCGATCCCGCGTTTCTTCAGCGCGTTCGCGAAGCGCGACACGCGTGCCAGCAGATCGGCATAAGTGACGCGCGTGACGGTGCCGTCGTCGGCTTCGAAGATCACCGCGACACGCTCGCCGTTGCCGGCTTCGACGTGGCGGTCGAGGCAGTTGTACGACGCGTTGAGCTCGCCGTCGTCGAACCACTTGTATAACGGCGCGTTGCTCTCGTCGAGCACCTTGGTGAACGGCTTGTGCCACGCGAGGCCCTCGCGCGCGAGACGCGCCCAGAAGCCTTCGTAATCGCGCTCGGCCTCGGCGACGAGCGCGCGATAGGCCGGCATGCCGGAAATGGCCGCCGCCTGCTCGAGCGCCGCGGGCGGCGCAAACTGGCGGGTTTCGTGAAGAACCGATTCAATCGCAGACATCGACAACCCCTTGGTGAACATGAATCCTCTGCATGGCGGCGCGATCGTGCGCGCCGCGCGTCTTGGCCGGCGCATCCGCGCCGCTGTCTCCCACCCACCCGCACGCGGCCGCGAAGGCTGCGCGCGATGCTGCACCGCACCACGTCACACGATGATGAACGTGCGGCGCGGCAATTTCCACGATAAGCGCTCCAACTTACCCGTCACTTACGCGGCATGGCCGTTTCGCACGCCGGGCGGCGCTTTGCGCTGTAACGACCGCGACCCTACAATCCTAACTGAACTCGCCCCCCGGATTCCAGCTTGAATCGCTACGCCCTCTTCCTCATCCTGTCGATGCTGTTCGTCGGCAGCAACGTCGGTATCGGTAAATCCATCGTTGCATTCGTCCCCGTCGCCATCCTCGCCACGCTGCGCTTCGTGATCGCGATCGCCGTGCTGTGGCCGCTGTTCAGCCCCGTGAAGATGCGCGCGGTCAAGCGCGGCGAATGGCTGAACCTGTTCCTGCAGGCGTTCTTCGGCACCTTCATGTTTACGCTGCTGATGCTCAACGGCGTGCAGCGCACGAGCGCGGTGGCGGCCGGCGTCATCACGAGCACGATCCCGGCGATCGTCGCACTGTTCGCATGGCTGATCCTGCGCGAGAAACCGAACGGCCGTGCGCTCGTGTCGATCGCGCTCGCGATCGCCGGCGTCGTGACGATCAACCTCGCCAACGGCAGCGCGGCCGCACACGGCGCCCACGGCGACGCATCCGGCTCGCTGACCGGCAACCTGCTGATCCTCGGCGCGGTGTGCTGCGAATCGATCTACGTGATCCTGTCGCGCCGGCTCACGCAGACGCTCGCACCGATCGACATCTGTGCGTACACGCACCTGTTCGGCCTGTTCCTGATGCTGCCGCTTGGCGCGACGGCGCTGTGGCATTTCGATTACGCAAGCGTGCCGGCCGGCACGTGGGCGCTCGTCGTCTGGTATGGCCTGTCGGCCAGCATCTTCTCGTTCTGGTTGTGGATGAAAGGCATCCGGCACGTGCCGGGCAGCCTCGCCGGCGTGTTCAGCGCGGTACTGCCGATCGCCGCGGCCGCGTACGGGATCGCATTCCTCGGCGAGCGCCCGACGCTCGCGCACGGCATCGCGCTCGCGTGCGTCGTCGCCGGCATCGTGCTCGCGAGCCTGCGCGCAAAACGCGTGCCGGCAGCCGCATCCTGATCGGTCCCCGCCAGTGCCGGCGCGTCGCTGCAGTCGCGCCGGCCGACGCGTTACAATAGCGCGCCTTTTCAAGATCACCCCCGATACCTGCGCACCGCGCCCGCACCGCCATCATGTCCGCCCCGCATTCGCCCGGCCACCCCGCCCGTCGCCCGCTTCGCCCGCTTCCCGCGCTGATTTTCATGAGCCGCTGGCTCCAGGTGCCGCTTTACCTCGGCCTGATCGTCGCGCAGGCCGTCTACGTGTTCCTGTTCCTGAAGGAAGTCTGGCACCTGCTGTCGCATGCGGCCGGCCTCGACGAAGTCAGCGTGATGCTCGCGGTGCTCGGCCTGATCGACGTGGTGATGATCTCGAACCTGCTGATCATGGTGATCGTCGGCGGTTACGAAACGTTCGTATCGCGCCTCGGCATCGAAGGCCACCCCGACGAGCCCGAATGGCTCGACCACGTGAACGCGGGCGTGCTGAAGGTCAAGCTGTCGATGGCGCTGATCAGCATTTCGTCGATCCACCTGCTGAAGACCTTCATCAACCCCGACCAGCACACGACGCACGCGATCATGTGGCAGGTGATCATCCACGTGTCGTTCCTCGTGTCGGCGCTCGTGATGGCGTGGGTCGACCGCCTGACGACCCACACGCACCCGGCCCATTTCCACGAGACGCATGCGCCCGCCGCGGCCGCGTCCCGCCAGCCGGCCGAAGCAGCCGTCAACGCATAAAACGCATTCCCCACTGTCCTCACAGAGTCTCAGCCATGACCGTCATCAAACAGGAAGACCTGATCCAGAGCATCGCGGATTCGCTGCAGTACATCAGCTACTACCACCCGCTCGACTACATCCAGGCACTCGGCCGCGCGTACGAGCTGGAAGAGAGCCCGGCCGCGAAGGACGCGATCGCGCAGATCCTCACGAACAGCCGCATGTGCGCGGAAGGCAAGCGCCCGATCTGCCAGGACACCGGCATCGTCACGATCTTCGTGAAGGTCGGCATGGACGTGCGCTGGGACGGCGCGACGATGGGCCTCACCGACATGATCAACGAAGGCGTGCGCCGCGGTTACACGCACCCGGACAACGTGCTGCGCGCGTCGATCGTCAATCCGCCGGAAGGTGCCCGCAAGAACACGAAGGACAACACGCCGGCCGTGATCCACTACGAGATCGTGCCGGGCGACAAGGTCGACGTGCAGGTCGCGGCGAAGGGCGGCGGCTCGGAGAACAAGTCGAAGTTCGTGATGCTGAACCCGTCCGACTCGATCGTCGACTGGGTGCTGAAGACGGTCCCGACGATGGGCGCGGGCTGGTGCCCGCCCGGCATGCTCGGGATCGGCATCGGCGGCACCGCCGAGAAGGCGATGCTGATGGCGAAGGAATCGCTGATGGAGCCGATCGACATCCAGGAAATCATCGCGCGCGGCCCGAAGGACTGGGTCGAGGAGCTGCGCGTCGAGCTGCACGAGAAGGTCAACGCGCTCGGCATCGGCGCGCAGGGCCTCGGTGGCCTGGCGACCGTGCTCGACGTGAAGATCATGGCCGCACCGACGCACGCGGCATCGAAGCCGGTCGCGCTGATCCCGAACTGCGCGGCCACGCGCCACGCGCACTTCGTGCTCGACGGCTCGGGCCCGGCCAAGCTCGAAGCACCGTCGCTCGACGCCTGGCCGAAGGTCCAGTGGGAACCGAACACGGAAACCAGCAAGCGCGTCGACCTGAACACGCTGACGCCGGAAGAAGTCGCGAGCTGGACGCCGGGCCAGACGCTGCTGCTGTCGGGCAAGATGCTCACCGGCCGCGACGCCGCGCACAAGCGCATCGCCGACATGCTCGCGAAGGGCGAGAAGCTGCCGGTCGACTTCACGAACCGCGTGATCTACTACGTCGGCCCGGTCGATCCGGTGCGCGACGAAGTGGTCGGTCCGGCCGGCCCGACGACGGCCACGCGCATGGACAAGTTCACCGAGACGATGCTCGCGCAAACGGGCCTGATCTCGATGGTCGGCAAGGCCGAGCGCGGCCCGGTCGCGATCGACGCGATCAAGAAGCACAAGGCGGCCTACCTGATGGCGGTCGGCGGTGCGGCCTACCTCGTGTCGAAGGCGATCCGCGGCGCGAAGGTGCTCGCATTCGAAGACCTCGGCATGGAAGCGATCTACGAATTCGACGTGCAGGACATGCCGGTGACGGTCGCCGTCGATTCGTCGGGCACGTCGGTGCACCAGACCGGTCCGAAGGAGTGGCAGGCGAAGATCGGCAAGATCCCGGTCGCAGCCGCTTAAGCGCGATCGCACGAAAGGCCGGACGGGAGTCCGGCCTTTTTGCTTCCCGTTCTCATTATCGTGTGCAGCCGGTTCTTCAAGGCTGATTCTCATTACACGCAAAAGGCAGGCCCGACAAGGCTTCGAGGCTTGGCTTTTCTCGTTCGAGCGATTATCGTTCGGTTTCTGAAGCCCCACTGAACAAGGAACAGCCATGCAAGGCGACAAGAAAGTCATCGAATATCTGAACGCCCAACTGAAGAATGAACTCACGGCGATCAACCAGTACTTCCTGCATGCGCGCATGTACAAGCATTGGGGCCTCGACAAGCTCGGCAAGCACGAGTACGACGAGTCGATCGGCGAAATGAAGCACGCCGACTGGCTGATCGAGCGCGTGTTCATGCTCGACGGCCTGCCGAACCTGCAGGACCTGCACAAGCTGCTCGTCGGCGAGGAAACCGAAGAAATCCTGAAGTGCGACCTGAAGCTCGAGCAAATCTCGCAGGCCACGTGCAAGGAAGCGATCGCCTACTGCGAATCGGTTCGCGACTATGTGTCGCGCGAGATCTTCGAAAAAATCCTCGACGACACCGAAGAGCATATCGACTGGCTGGAAACGCAGATCGACCTGATCGGCAAGGTCGGCCTGCAGAACTACCAGCAAACGATGATGGGTTCGGTCGAGTAATCGCCCTGCACGCCGCGCCGTCCGCATGACAATAACGAACCAGCCAGCCGCTCCCGCGATGCACGCCGCCCCTGTCGGAATCTTCGATTCGGGGCTCGGCGGCCTGTCGGTGCTGCGCGCCGTGCGCGCGCACCTGCCCGGCGAATCGTTCGTCTATACGGCCGATACGCGCTACATCCCGTACGGCGAACGCGACGACGCATTCATCACCGAGCGCACGCTCGCGATCGGCGAATGGTTTGTCCGTCAGGGCGCGAAGGCGCTCGTCGTCGCCTGCAATACGGCCACCGCCCAGTCGATCGCGGCGGTACGCGAGCATCTCGCGATCCCGCTCGTCGGCGTCGAGCCGGGCATCAAGCCGGCCGTCCGGCAGTCCGCGAGCGGCGTCGCCGGCGTGCTCGCCACCCAGGCGACGCTGCGCAGCGCGCGCTTCCAGGCGCTGCTCGAACGTCATGGCGCCGGTTGCCGCTTCATCTGCCAGCCGGGGCACGGGCTCGTGCAGGCAATCGAGAGCGGCGACACGGGTTCGCCCGCGCTGCGCGCGCTGCTCGACAGCTATCTGCAACCGATGCTGGACGACGGCGCCGACACGGTCGTCCTCGGCTGCACGCACTACCCGTTTCTCACCGCAACGATTCGTGACATTGTCGGCGACCGCATGGCGATCATCGACACGAGCGACGCGATCGCGCTCCAGCTCGCGCGCGTGCTCGACCAGCACGGCCTGCGTGCGCCCGACGGCACGCCCGTCGCCTCGCCCCGCTTCTGTTCGACCGGCGACGGCCGGCAATTGCAGGCACTCGCGTCGACGCTGCTCGGCCTCGATGCGCCGGTCGAGTCCGTCACCATTTCCTCGCCGAACGCGCGCGCCTACGCGACCGCCTGACGCGGGCCGGCACGCCCTCTCCCGACGCGGCCGCACCGCCCCCGCCGTTTCAAGGGTCCGATGACCTTAAAAAAAGCCCGACCCGGACTTGTCAACGCCCGCAAAATTAATGATAATAATTCGCATTAACGTTAGCTATCGCAACTCATCATGATCGTCTGCGTGTGCAAGTCTGTTTCCGATCGCAAGATTCGCGCGTCCCTCGCGGAGGGCGCGAACTCTTTCGACGAACTCCAGTTCGAGCTCGGCGTGGCCACGTGCTGCGGCAAGTGCGAGGAGTCCGTACGCGACCTCATGGCCGAGCAAGGCGTCTGCGCGAGCCGGTGCGGTGTCGAGCATCACGCTCACCCGATCCCGGTCACGTTCTACGAACGCAAGGCCGCCTGACCGACGCCGAGTGTGCGCATGCGGCCCCGGCCGCATTTTTTGTTTCGACCGTCAGCAAGCCACCGTCTACGCGAGCCAGCGGCTTACCTGCCAAGGAGCCTGTGATGGAATTGCTGATCGGATTCGTGACCACCGTTTGCATCTCGCTGCTGATCTTCCGCAAGTGATGCCGATTCACCCGCCGCGCCCCGGGTGCGACATCGTTCTTTCAAGCTAACATGCAGGCTTCGCATTCCGCTCCTGCCGGCGTCTTGCCGGCTGCACCACGTATGAATCCCCGAGTGATCGTCGTCGCGGTCGGCGTGCTTGCCGTACACGCGGTCATGCTGGCGGCCGCCTGGCTGCATCGCAACGCACCGCCGCCGAAATCGGTCGAGGTCCAGACGATCACCGCGCAACTCATCACGCCCGCACCGATCGCTCAGCAGGTCGCGGCCGAATCGATCCCGCAACCGGCACCGCCGAAGCCGGTGCCGCGCGTGAAGCCGAAGGTCGAGCCGAAGCCGGTGCCGAAAGCGGCAAAGCCGACGCCTCAGCCGGTTACGCAATCGCCGGCCCCGTCGCCGACACCTGCGCCGGCAGCCGCCGATCCGACGCCCGCTCCGGCCGCGCCCGCTCCCGCAGCACCGGCCGCCGCGCCCGGCCCGGCTCGCGAGACGATGCAAGTCAGCGCGCCGAAGAACGTGCCGACGCTCCAATGCAACTTCGTGAAGCCTGACTACCCGTCGATGTCGCGCCGCCGCGGCGAGTCGGGTACGGCCTACGTTCACTTCGTCGTCGGCGTGACCGGCAAGGTCGAAAGCGTCACCGTGGCGAAGAGCAGCGGCTATCAGCGCCTTGACGATGCGGCCGTCGAAGCGATGAACGCCACCACGTGCCGTCCGTACATCGAGAACGGCCAGGCGATCCGCGCCGCCCGCACACAGCCCTACAGCTTCGGGCTCACCGACTAACCTGCCTCATCCGGAAGATTCAAAGGAAACAAGAAATGCAAAGCTACGGTATCGCGCACGTCTGGGCGCAAGGGGATTTCGTCACGCGCGCCATCGCGATCACGCTGCTCGTGATGTCGGTCCTGTCGTGGATCGTGATCGTCATCAAGGGCTGGAACGTGATTCGCCTGAACCGCCTCACGAAGAACGCCGAACAGGCGTTCTGGCATTCGGACAATTTCGACGACGGCGTCAAGAAGCTCGGCCTCGCCGCATCGACGCCGAACGACAACCCGTTCCTCGCACTCGCGCTGTCGGGCAAGGAAGCCGCCGATCACCACCACCAGACGCAACCGCACCTGCACGACCGCATGGATGTGTCGGACTGGATCACGCGCTGCCTGAAGGACACGATGGACGAAGGCATCTCGCGCATGCAGAGCGGTCTCGCGATCCTCGCATCGATCGGCAGCACGGCACCGTTCGTCGGCCTGTTCGGCACGGTCTGGGGGATCTATCACGCACTGCTCGCGATCGGCGCAACCGGCCAGACGTCGATCGACCAGGTCGCGGGCCCGGTCGGCGAATCGCTGATCATGACGGCCTTCGGCCTGTTCGTCGCGATCCCGGCCGTGCTCGGCTACAACGCACTGACCCGCGCGAACAAGGGTGTCGTCAGCAAGCTGCGCCGCTTCGCGCACGGCCTGCACGCATACTTCGTGACGGGCGCGAGCCTCGCATCGTCGTCGACGCGCGACGGCCTGCGTCTCGCGACGCGCGCCAGCTGAGGCGAGGTGAACCATGGCAATGAACACCGGTTTCAGCGACGATGACGACGATGCCGTGATGAGCGAGATCAACATGACGCCGCTCGTCGACGTCATGCTCGTACTCCTTATCATTTTCCTCGTGACGATCCCGGCGATGCAGCATGCGGTGAAGATCGACCTGCCGCATGCCAGCAGCCAGCCCGTCGACGAAAAGCCGCAGACGGTCGACGTCGCGATCCAGGGCGACGGCACGATCCTGTGGGACGACCACACGGTCACGCGCGAACAGTTCCAGGCGCGCATCGCGGAAGCGGCGAAACGCACGCCGCAGCCGGAGTTGCACCTGCGTGCGGACCGCAAGGTTGCATACGAACATGTGGCCGAAGTGATGTCGGATGCGCAGGCCGGCGGCCTGACGAAGCTCGGCTTCGTGACGGAGCCGGGCGCGAAAGCGAAGTAACACACACGCGTTTCGCACCTCGCACGGGGTGCACCTAGCTAGCCGGATGCCCCTAACCGGGCGTCCCCAAAGTAAAAGGCCTTCATCGCCAGATGAAGGCCTTTTTTCATGCGCACGCGGGCGCCTTCGGGCGGCGGGCTCTTCGGCGGTATCGGTTGCGCCTCGAGCAACGCAAATGCGGCTACCGTGGTCTGCACGGACTGCGCGTTCTGCCCTATCTGGCTCGCAATATATGCGGCCACCTGATTTCGCTCAGAAACTTCCTTCACGAAATGGGATTTCAATATAGGCTCGCCCGCCCGCGCATTCAAGGTTCCGGCGATTGAAACTTGCGATTGCCGGCGACGCTTCAATGACAAAACAAATTTGCCTCGTCGTGCGCGTCGTGTTCAGGTCGCCGAAGCATCGGCCGCCGCTTCCTTCTTTGCGCGCTCGGGGCAACCCGGCTCCTTGTAGGCGCCGTGATCGAGCTTCTCGACCAGGTAGTCGACAAACGCACGCACTGCGGGCGGCATCCCCTGCCGCGACACGAACACCGCGTACAGTTGCGGCACCGGCAGCGTCCAGCCCGGCATCACGGGCGACAGTTGGCCCGCGCGCAGCGCGTTGCCGTACATCATCTCCGGCAGCGCCGCGATGCCGAGGCCGTCGAGCACGGCCTCGCGGATCGTCATCAGGTCGGCCGTCACGAGCCGCGGGTCGTGCTCGTGCACATGACGCGTACCGTCCGGCGCGATCAGGTTGAACACATGCCGCCCGTCGACGCTCGGCGTATCGAGCGTCTCGAAGTAAGTCAGGTCGTCCGGCACCAGCGGCGGCGCATTCTGGCTCAGCAGGCTCGGCGCGCCGACCAGCATCTGCTCGGTGCGCCACAGCGGCCGCACGACGATGTTGGCGTTCTGCGGCGGCTCCGAGCGAACTCGCAGCGCGACGTCGACCGAATCCTCGAACAGGTCGATCACGCGGTTCGTCACGCGGACGTGCACCTTCACCTCGGGATAGCGGCGCAGGAATTCGGGCAGGATGCGCGACAACATCGTCTGCGACAGCGTGACGGGCACGCTGACACGCACCGAGCCGCGCGGCGACGCGCGCAACTGCTGCACCGCGTTCATCGCGGCCCGTGCTTCGGCGAGCATCGCCTGGCAATGCTGGTAGAACAGCTCTCCCGCCTCGGTCAGCGCGAGCTTGCGCGTCGAGCGCTGCAGCAGGCGCACGCCGAGCGCCGCCTCGAGCTCGGTCAGGCGCCGCGACAGGCGCGATTTCGAGATGCCCAGCACGCGCTCCGCAGCCGAGAAACCGCCATGTTCGACGACCTGCGAAAAGTACATCAGGTCGTTCAGGTTATGCGCATCGATATTCATGTCATCGTTCCAATTTCAGAACAATCCATTGCGAACCGCCGCAAATCGAACGGTTAAACGCCCAATATAATAGCGCTATGTTTCAAAAATAACGCTATTCCGATGATTTCGAGGGCTTCCGTATGACGACCGCTCGCTCGCTTGACCGCACATACCCCGCGCTTCGCACGACCGAAGGCGGCGGCTTCGTGGTTCACCGCCCGTTCCCGACCCGGCTGCTGATGGATTTCGATCCGTTCCTGCTGCTCGACGAAATGGGGCCCGTCGATTACGCCCCCGGCGAAGCCGTGGGCGCGCCCGACCATCCGCATCGCGGCTTCGAAACCGTGACCTACGCACTCGACGGGCGTTTCCGCCATCGCGACTCGTCCGGCCATGCCGGCACGCTCGGCCCCGGCGACGTGCAGTGGATGACGGCCGGCTCGGGCGTCGTGCACAGCGAGATGCCCGATCCGGCGTTCGCGCAGGAGGGCGGCCGCTCCCACGGCTTCCAGCTATGGGTCAACCTGCCGCGCCGCGACAAGATGATCGCGCCGCGCTATCAGGAGATTCCGGCCGACCGCATTCCGAGCGCGACGTCGCCGGACGGCCGCGCGCGCGTGCGCGTCATCGCCGGCGAAGCGTTCGGCGTCCGGGCCGCGATCGAGACGCGCACGCCGATCCTCTACCAGCATTTCACGCTGGAACCCGGTGCGACGGTCACGCAGCCCGTGCCGGCCGGCTATCGCGTGTTTGCCTATCCGATCGACGGAACGGGCCTCTACGGGCCCGACAGGCAGTCTGTCGACGCACGGCACATGATCGTCTACGGCGACGACGGCGACACGGTCACGTTCACCGCCGGCGACGGGCCGCTCGATCTGCTGCTGATCGGCGGCGTGCCGCTCAACGAGCCGATCGTCCGCTACGGCCCGTTCGTGATGAATACCGAGGAAGAGATCCGGCAGGCCGTCGTCGACTACCAGACCGGCCGCATGGGTCGCATCGAAGCCTGACGCCCGATCGGGGGCGGCAGGTGCCGCGAAACGGATGGTTTTGCGTCACAATAACTTCTTGAACCATGTGGCCGCCCACCACCAGAAGGAATCCGTACCCTTGAACTTCGAACACCTGATCCAGATCAACTCCGACGATCCGGCCGTGCCGACCCTCACCCGCGACCAGCTCTGGGAAGGCCTCGTGCTGCGCGCCGAACAGCCGCAGCTGTTCGTGCTCGGCCTCGATAGCTGCGTCGTCCACGAACGGACGGAAACGACGCTCGAACGTGAACTGCACTACGGCCACGCGACCGTTCGCGACCACGTCACGTTCACGCCGAACCAGCAGGTCCGCTACGACATCCGCGCGGCCGATGGCGAGATCGGCGGCTCGCTGACGATGACGATCGAGGAGCGCGAAGACCACGAGCTGTTCCTGCGTTTCGAATACCGCACGACGCTGACCGTCTCGGACGACAGCGAAGAAGCTCGGCAGACGCACGGAATCGTCAAGGAAGCGTACCGCACGTCGGATATCGACACGGTCCGCCTGATCCGTGAGTACGCACAGGGCCGCAAGGACCCCGATCCACTGCATTGAACCCGGTGGCGGCCTGCCGGCCGCCCTTTGATTCAAGCTATCAAGTTCACCGTTCCGATCGATAAAGAGTTTTTGTAAATGGGAATAGTTATCATTTAGAATTCATTCCATCGTATCGACAGTCACCGATCAACCGAATGACCGACACCATGCGCCCGACCACGCTGACCTTGCGCCGCACGACCGGCACCACAGGCAGCAGCCGTCAAAAGACGGCAGCGGTCACGACGCCGGCGAAACCCGCCGGCAACCGCGATGCAGGCACGCGGGTCGTCAGCAGCGATGCGCTGCTGCAAGGCCACAGCCACATCAGCATCGCGCATAACGGAGAGACCTATCAGTTGCGTGCCACACGGCTCGGCAAACTGATCCTGACGAAGTAACGACCGAGTATTGTGGGGACCACCTCCCTGAGAGGTGTTGGGCATTAGCCAGCGTAACGGCTTGCACGCGAGATCTAGACCCCTTCGTGCAAACACACTCAAGCAGCCGTTGCAGCAAGCCAAGCCACTTTTTTGGTTCTCGCACAAGGAAGAAAAAAAGCGACACGTCGAAGGACGTGTCGCTTTTTTGTTTGAGCAGCCAATGCGTGAAGCAGGCCGCCCGCGTTCGTTGTCGCTCAATGCATGCTGAAAGCTGAACCGCGCTTGTTTCCTCGCGGCTTCGCACCGCAGCCGAAGCCGCACACAAGCCGCTTCAGAACCCCCAGAACATCAACCACCATGCGCTGTCGACGACCGCAAGCCCGACGGCGAACCACGCGAATGCCGCGAGCCGGCGCGGCCAGGCCGCATAACGCCCGGTCACTTTCCACGCGAGCCACGCACTCCATGCGTTGGCGCCGACCAGGATCGCGATGCGCACGTCGGTCGCCCAGCCGAGCGGTACGTGTTCGGCGCGCAGCAACGACAACGTCGTTGCCGACAACCCGAGGAACACGCCCGCGCCCGCGATCGGGATCAGCGCCTGCGCGAGATGATGCAGCCGCACGCGATCGAAACGGCCGAGCATCAGCGTGGCGCCGGCCAACAGCACCAGCAGCGCCGTGCCGTACACGAGCCCCGTGCCGACGATATAGCTGACGATCAGCCCGCCGTCGAGCCAGGAGAACACGTCGTTGCGATCCGGATAATGCGTGAGCAGGAACCAGGGCGCATTGGTTTCGAGCGGCCAGGTGATGTCACGGTCGATCAGCCAGCCCGCGAGCCATTGCTTGATCTGCACGAACCACGGACTGACGGTCCAGTGGAACGCGCCGATCGCGACCCCGAGCAGGCCGTACAGGATCAGCGCGGTATCCCACGGATTCGCCTGCTGCGCGCCAAGGTTCACGACCTCGTCGGACGGCGAGCGCGACGACAGCGAGATCGCATCGCGGTGCCCGCTGCAGCGGCCGCACATATGGCACGCCGCGGCGCCCTTCATGCTGCGCAACGGCACGAGCGGCGCGCAGTTGATCGGAATCACGCGATGGCCATGCTCGCCATTCTTGTACGAACGGCGCCACGCATCCTCGTCGACCTTGTAGCGCATCGGCGCGAGCCGCGCGAGCAGCCCGAATACGCCGTTGACCGGACACAGGTACTTGCACCACACGCGCTTCTCGCGGCCGTACAGCACACCGATCACGATCGCGCCGACGGTCGAGCCGCCGAGCACGAACAACACCGCGAGCGGGTACTGGTACACGCTCACCATCTGCCCGTAGATCGTCGTGATCCCGAACGCGACGAACGGCCAGCCGCCCCACCGTATCCAGCGCGGAATCGGGCCGCCGCGGCCGAACTTGCTCGCGTATTCGGTGAGGGCGCCTTCCGGGCACAGCACGCCGCACCAGACGCGGCCGAGCATCACCATCGACAGCAGCACGAACGGCCACCAGATGCCCCAGAACGCGAATTGCGCGATCAGCGTGAGGTTGTTCCATAGATGTGCGGAATCGTCCGGCAGCGGCAACACCGCCGGCACGATGATCAGGAACGCGTAGACGGCGACGATGCCCCACTGGATGCCGCGGATCAGCGCACCGTGGCGCTGCATCCACTGGCCGGCCTGCGCGAGCCAGCCCGGCTTGGCTGCGGCGACAACGCTCATGCCGTGCGGCCCGCTGCAACGGCCGGACGACGGCTCGCGCGCTTCATCAGCAGCCAGACAACCGCCCAGTACACCGCATAGGCGACCAGGTTGGTCAGTGCCGGGTGCGCGCGATAGCCGGTCAGCGTCGCGACGAGCGAGCCGAACGTGCCCGAATCATCGAGGATCGCGGACGTGTCCCACACCTGCGAGATGCCGAGCGGCAGGATTTCCTTGTCGATCAGCTTGTCGACGCCGGTCTGGAACAGGCCCGCGCCGAGGAACAGCAGCATCACTTCGGTGACGCGGAAGAAATGCCGCCACGAGAAGTATTTGCCGCCGAGCTGCAGCAAATAGAACGTGAAGAACGCGAGGCCGAGGCCGATCAGCACCGCGAGCATCTGGTTGCCGTCGACGTGGCCCGACTGGCCGAACCCGAGACCGTACAGGAAGATCACCGTCTCGCTGCCTTCGCGTGCGATCGCGAGCGCGACCAGCACGGCGACGCCCCACCAGTTCGAATCGCGCGTGCTCTGCTGCAGCGATTGCTCCATGTCGCGCTTCAGCGTGCGGCCGTGTCGGCGCATCCACAGCACCATCTGCACGATCAGCACGCATGCGATCAGCACCATCGCAGTCTGGAAGTAGTCCTGCGCGTCGCCGGACAGCACCTCGGTGAAACCGACCAGCGCGGCACCAAGGCCGACCGCCATCAGCAAGCCGACACCGACGCCGGCCCAGAGAAAAGGCAGGCCGCGGCGCGCGTCGTCGTCGCCGTTTTTCAGCCATGCATAGAGAATGCCGACAACGAGCAGCGCTTCGACGCTCTCTCGCCAGACGATGAACAAGATCTGACCCATCGATACCTCCTGACGCGCGGGGCAACGGATATAGCGTGCCCGCACGCAGATAAAACGCGTTACTTCGCGACGATCACGCCCTGCGCCTGCTGGTGGAAATCGTCGAAAAACTTGTATTCGCCCGGCGACAGCGGAGCGACGACCACGAACGAATCAGCGCCCGGCGCAAGCACCTTCTCCTTGCGCAGTTGCACGCTCTCGAATTCGGCGGCGCCCTTGCCGGTGTTCTTGATCTCGATCTTGAAACGCTGGCCGGCCGGCACTTCGATGCGGGCAGGATTCAGCTTGCCATCCGCCATCTCGAGCTTGAACGTCGGCAGATCGGCGGCGTGCGCCGCGCCGGCAAGCCACAACGCAGCGGCTGCGGCGATGATTTTCTGGGGAATTTTCATTCTGGGTTCTCTACGCCGACGGCGCGCCGAAGCGCGCCGTTCGTGATGCCGCCGATCAGTAACCACCCTTCTTGCCGATACCGGCGAACGGGAAGTCGTACTCGAGCGTAACGGGCTTGAACCATGCGCCCACGCCCGTTTCCTTGTCGACGTGACGGCCGAACGCCATGTGGCCCGACTGCATCGGCGGCTTGACGACCATCGTCAGGTGGTACTTGCCCGGGCCGTTCAGCTTCACATTGTCGCCATAGTGCGGACCGTCGCTCGCGACCATGCCCATCAGGTCGCCTTCAGACTTCCACTTCGTGTCGCCCTGCTTCGTCAGCTTGTACGTGACCTGCAGATACGGCATCCAGTCGCCTTCGGCGAAACCCGTCGGGTTGTTCTTGACCGCATGGATGTCGGCCTCGAGGTGGATGTCGGAATCCGACGCCTTGCGCATCATCCCTTCCGGGTCCATCGTGATCGGCTGCAGGTACACCGCGCCGATTTCCATGCCGCCCTGGATCTGCTGCTTGCCGATCGGATATTCGGCAGCCGAGGCCGACATCGCGGCAAGCGCCGCTGCTACCGCAACCGTCGTGCGGATGAACGAAGAACCCAACATGGACACTCCTTGTTATTTGTCTGACTATCTTGACGACATGCGGGCCGCCGCCGGGGCGGCTCGCTGAAAACACTAACGCAATGAAGAACGTTAATGCGAACAATTCTCAATAATTGTGGAGTTTAGCACCGAACCTGTTTCGGAACAAACCGGATACCGCGTAAACCCCTGATTCGACAAGGCTTACAGACCGGTTACTGACAGGTTTTGGTGACGTTTGGAAAGATTTACCGGCCGCCGCTGATGTGGTCGCCGACGTTCGCGCCGAACACGCGCTCGCGCAACAGCGCAAGCTGGTCGCGCGTCGCGGCGGCCTTCTCGAATTCGAGGTTCTTCGCGTAGTCGGCCATCTGCTTCTCGAGACGCTTGATTTCCTTCGCGAGCTGCTTTTCCGACATGTCCTCGAATTTCGCGCGCTGCTGCGCTTCCTTCAGCTCCGCGCGCGCCTCGTCCGCGTTGTAGACGCCGTCGATGATGTCCTTGATGCGCTTCACGACGCCGCGCGGCGTGATGCCCATTTTCTCGTTGTGCGCGATCTGCTTCGCGCGGCGGCGCTCGGTTTCGCCGATCGCGCGCTTCATCGACTCGGTCATCGTGTCGGCATAGAGAATCGCCTTGCCGTTCACGTTCCGCGCGGCGCGGCCGATCGTCTGGATCAGCGAGCGCTCGGCGCGCAGGAAGCCCTCCTTGTCCGCATCGAGGATCGCGACGAGCGACACTTCGGGAATGTCCAGACCCTCGCGCAACAGGTTGATCCCGACCAGCACGTCGAACGTGCCGAGCCGCAGGTCGCGGATGATCTCGACACGCTCGACCGTGTCGATGTCGCTGTGCAGGTAGCGCACCTTGACACCATGGTCGGCCAGAAATTCGGTGAGCTGTTCGGCCATGCGCTTCGTCAGCACGGTGATCAGCACGCGCTCGCCGGCCTTCACGCGCGCGTTGATCTCGGTCAGCACGTCGTCGACCTGCGAGCTCGCCGGCCGCACTTCGATTTCCGGATCGACAAGCCCCGTCGGCCGCACGACCTGTTCGGCGACCTGCCCCGTCACGCGCTTCTCGTAGTCGGCCGGCGTGGCCGACACGAACACGACCTGACGCATCTTGCGTTCGAACTCGGGGAACTTGAGCGGCCGGTTGTCGAGCGCCGACGGCAGGCGAAACCCGTAATTGACGAGGTTTTCCTTGCGCGCGCGGTCGCCGTTGTACATGCCGTTCAACTGGCCGATCAGCACGTGCGATTCGTCGAGCAGCATCAGCGCATCGGGCGGCAGGTAGTCGACGAGCGTCGGCGGCGGCTCGCCGGGCGCCGCGCCCGAGAAATGCCGCGAGTAGTTCTCGATGCCCTTGCAGAAGCCGAGCTCCTGCAGCATCTCGAGATCGAAGCGCGTGCGCTGCTCGAGACGCTGCGCCTCGACGAGCTTGCCGTCGCGGTGGAAGAACTCGAGGCGTTCGCGCAATTCGTCCTTGATCGTCTCGACCGCTCGCATCACGGTGTCGCGCGGCGTCACATAGTGCGACGACGGATACACGGTGAAGCGCGGAATCTTCTGCCGCACGCGCCCGGTCAGCGGGTCGAACAGATGCAGCGTCTCGACCTCGTCGTCGAACAGCTCGACGCGCACGGCCATTTCCGCATGTTCGGCCGGGAAGATGTCGATCGTGTCGCCGCGCACGCGGAACGTGCCGCGCTGGAAATCCTGCTCGTTGCGCGTGTATTGCATCGCGATCAGCCGCGCGATCACGTCGCGCTGGCCGAGCTTGTCGCCGGTGCGCAGCGTCAGGATCATCTGGTGATATTCGGACGGGTTGCCGATACCGTAGATCGCCGACACCGTCGCGACGATCACCACGTCGCGGCGCTCCATCAGGCTCTTCGTCGCCGACAGCCGCATCTGCTCGATGTGCTCGTTGATCGACGAATCCTTCTCGATGAACAGGTCGCGCTGCGGCACGTAGGCCTCAGGCTGGTAGTAGTCGTAGTACGAGACGAAGTACTCGACCGCGTTGCGCGGGAAGAACTCGCGGAACTCGGCATAGAGCTGTGCCGCGAGCGTCTTGTTCGGCGCAAACACGATCGCCGGGCGGCCGAGCCGCGCGATCGTGTTCGCCATCGTGAAGGTCTTGCCCGAACCCGTCACGCCGAGCAGCGTCTGGAAGGCAAGGCCGTCGCCGATGCCTTCGACGAGCGTGTCGATCGCGGTCGGCTGGTCGCCTGCGGGCGGATACGGTTGATACAGCTGGAACGGCGACCCTTCGAAGGTGACGAATTTGGATTCGTCGAGCGCGTCGCCGACTTCGGCATGATGTTCGGACATGGAATGCGGCCGGAGCGAGGGCAAAGAAAGCATTCTAGCGCTTCGCGGCCGCGCGAACTGCTGTCGGCTCCTGACGCGCGACGGCCGCCCGAAATCGCGATTCACCGCCGAATCGCCCGCCCCCGCCAGCGCGAATTCGCTACAATGGCAGGCTGCTGCGCTTTCCGGCGTCGCGCCCGTTGGCGCGCGGTTCGCTGCGCCCGCCCCGCCGGCTGAAAGCCTGACCCTCTTTTCACTACTGCCGAATCATCATGTCGCTCTTCTCCGCTGTCCAGCTTGCTCCCCGCGACCCGATCCTGGGCCTGAACGAAGCCTTCAACGCCGATGCGCGTCCGACCAAGGTCAACCTCGGCGTCGGTGTGTACACGAACGAAGAAGGCAAGATTCCGCTGCTGCGCGCGGTTCGCGAAGCAGAGAAGGTGCGTGTCGAGGCCGGCCTGCCGCGCGGCTACCTGCCGATCGACGGGATCGCCGCCTACGATGCGGCCGTGCAGAAGCTGCTGCTCGGCAACGATTCGCCGCTGATCGCAGCGGGCCGCGTGGTCACGGCCCAGGCACTGGGCGGCACGGGCGCACTGAAGATCGGCGCCGATTTCCTTCGCACCGTGAACCCGAACGTGAAAGTCGCAATCAGCGATCCGAGCTGGGAAAACCACCGCGCGCTGTTCGAAGCGGCCGGCTTCGAAGTCGTCGCGTACCCGTATTACGACGCCGCCACCAACGGCGTGAACTTCGAAGGCATGCTGTCGGCGCTGAACGGCTATGCGGCAGGCACGGTCGTCGTGCTGCACGCGTGCTGCCACAACCCGACCGGCGTGGACCTGACCGAAGCGCAATGGCAACAGATCGTCGACGTCGTGAAGGCGCGCAACCTCGTGCCGTTCCTCGACATGGCGTACCAGGGCTTCGGCGAGAACATCGAGGCCGATGCGGCCGCCGTACGCCTGTTTGCTGCGGCCGACCTGAACGCGTTCGTGTCGTCGTCGTTCTCGAAGTCGTTCTCGCTGTACGGCGAGCGCGTCGGCGCGCTGTCGATCATCACGTCGAGCAAGGAAGAAGCCACGCGCGTGCTGTCGCAACTGAAGCGCGTGATCCGCACGAACTACTCGAACCCGCCGACCCATGGCGGTGCGGTCGTCGCCGCGGTGCTCGCATCGCCGGAACTGCACGCTTCGTGGGTGCAGGAGCTCGGTGAAATGCGCGATCGCATCCGCGCGATGCGCAACGGCCTCGTCGAGCGCCTGAAGGCGAGCGGCGTCGATCGCGACTTCAGCTTCATCAACGCGCAGCGCGGGATGTTCTCGTATTCGGGCCTGACCTCGGCGCAAGTCGATCGCCTGCGCGACGAGTTCGGTATCTATGCGGTTGGCACGGGCCGGATCTGCGTCGCAGCGCTGAACACGCGCAACCTCGACGTGGTCGCCAATGCAATCGCAGCCGTGCTGAAGTAACTCGGCACCGGCAGGCTGCAGCCGTCGCCGGCCCCGCCCTGCCCCGCCGAAATGAAAAACGCGCTCCCCGGAGCGCGTTTTTTTTACCGTTCGACGCAGCGGGCGACTACGCCGCTCGCGCCCGCGTTACTGCGCGTTACTGCATGAACCAGCCGTGACTGACTACGAACGACTGGCCCGTCAACGCGGCGCTCGGGAACGCCGACAGGAACAGCACCGTCTGCGCGACGTCCTGCACCGTCGTGAACACGCCGTCGACCGTGTTGCCGAGCATCACCTTCTTCACCACTTCCTCTTCGCTGATCCCGAGCTCCTTCGCCTGCTCCGGAATCTGCTTGTCGACCAGCGGCGTGCGCACGAAGCCCGGACACACGACGTGCGAGCGCACGTTGTGCTTCGCGCCTTCCTTCGCGAGCACGCGTGCGAGGCCGAGCAGGCCGTGCTTGGCCGTCACGTATGCCGACTTCAGCGGCGACGCTTCGTGCGAGTGCACCGAACCCATGTAGATCACGACGCCGCCGCGATCGTCCTTGTACATGTGCTTGAGCGCAGCCTTCGTCGTCAGGAATGCGCCGTCGACGTGGATCGCCTGCATCTTCTTCCAGTCGGAGAACGCGTAGTTCTCGATCGGGTTGACGATCTGGATGCCCGCGTTCGACACGAGGATGTCGACCGAGCCGAACGTTTCGGCGACCTTGTCGATGCC
>NZ_FPJP01000053.1:0-8435 GCF_900119325.1 Burkholderia sp. NFPP32
CGAACCGGCGGGCCCGATCCGGGTGCTCGTGGTCGACGATCATGCGTTGAATCGCGCGCTGATCATCGATCAGCTCGAGGCGCTTGGCTACGCGGCCGACGCGGTGGACGACGGCGTGAACGCGCTGCGGCAGCTTCGCGAGCGTCGCTACGATGTGGTGATGACCGATCTTCGGATGCCGGGAATGGACGGTCACACGCTGGCCGCGCGCATTCGCGACGAACACGCCGAGCTGCCGATCCTCGCGGTCACGGCGGGCATGGCGGTGGACGATCCGCACCGGTGCCGGCAATCCGGGATTGCCGACGTGTTCGTGAAGCCGATGTCGCTTGCCGTGATCGACCAGGCGATTCGCCGGCACGTGGCCCGCGCGGGCGACGCGCCGGCCCGGGCCGGCATGCGGGCCGATGCCGGCTCGATGGTCACCCTGGAGCCGCTGGATGCGGATCACCACGGCATCCTCCTGCGCAGCTCGGTCGCGTCGCTGGAAACGATTCGCGCGACGGTGGCGGGCGGCGATGTCGCGGTGGCATTGGCTTGCCTTCATTCGCTGAAGGGTGCATTCGCGATGATTGACGAGGCCGAGGTGATGGCGGCCTGCGCGCGTCTCGAGGAGCGGAGCGCGCGGGGTGATGTGGCCGAGATCGATCGAGCGCTCGACGAGCTGGCTGCGCTGATCGATGCCGCGTTGAGTCGGCGCGTGCCGCGTTGAGCGTGATCCTGGCTGATCGGAGATGCGCGCGGGGCGTCGCCGCAGAATAGATGCAAGCTGGCGTCATGGTCGAGTGCCATCGCGGCTGACGATCACGCGCAGTAGCGACGTCGGTTGCGATTCGGATTTTACTCGCGGGCGGGGTGACAAGAGGGAGCATTCCGCAGCCCAATTTCGCCTGGTTCTGGATGCGTAAATTACGTATAATACGTATTCGTGATTTCCGGAGGCTGACATGCCGACCATCACTGCTACCGAACTGGCCCGCCACACGCGCCAGATCCTCGACCAGGTCGCCCAACGTGGCGAAACGATCGTTGTCGAACGCAACCAGACCGTGATCGCGCGACTGGTGCCGGCCGAACCCGTCATGAGCGCTGCGCAAGCCATCGAGGGCCTGCCGATGAGCCTGGGCGCGGAAGACGCGGCCCGCTGGCTGAACGACAGCCGCGCCGGTTTCGAAGACGGAGTGCATGATCCGTGGGCTTGATCATCGATAGCTGCGTGTGGGTCGGGCTCGCTGGCGGTACGGTCGAGTCGCGCGCTGTGATCGACACCGCTGGCGATGCGCCGGTGTTCATTTCCACTATCTCGCTCGGAGAGCTGGCGTTCGGCGTGCAGGCCTGTGCCGACGCGGCAGAGCGCGCCCGCTGGGCCGCGCACCTACGGCAGCTCGAGCGTCGGCCGGTGCTCGACGTCACGCGTCACACGTCGGCGGCGTTTGGCGTGCTCGCGGCCGCGGTCAAGCAGGCCGGTCGCTCGCCGCGCCCACGCTACAACGATCTGTGGATCGCGGCGCAGGCGATCGAGCACGGTTACGCGCTGATGACGCTGAATGTGGCGGATTTCGCGGACCTGCCGGGGCTGACCGTGCGGATTCCGACACCCCGCGGCAAGAACTGACGAATCCAGTTGAGAGACTCTATGTCTACGTTGACCTACGCCCACCGGGTCGGTCGATGGTTCAATCGCATGCCGGTTTTGAGCACGAACAGGATGCGGTTCAGTGCCGTTCGATCCTAAACCGTCAAGCAGAGGTTTTGATATATCGTTTGCAGAAGAAGAGGTAATTCTCATCTTCGTCGACGATTTCGAAGCCGTGTCGCCGATAGAATCTGGATGCTCGTTCATTCAGCCGGAAGGTCTGCAGACGCACGTCGAGGCGGCTGTCAGATGCAACGTCGCATACTTGCTGCAGAACCTGCATGCCGATGCCTTTGCACTGAAATGCCGGATCAATGAGCAGTAGTGCAATTTCGATCGCTTTGTCGCCATGTGGTTGTGTGACCAATACCCCGCATGGATCGTCCGATTCGACTACTATCGCTATGCAGCGATCAATCGGGTAACTCAGGCGAAACGCCGCGCGTCTGAAGGTGTCGTCCCACCCCAGAGTCTGACGAAAGTACCCGCTAAGCAGACCCCTGTATAGACCGAAGAAGTAATCAAGATGTTCAGTGCAGGCCGGGATGGTCCGCGCGTGAACAATCAACGGGTTGGGCGTGTCGTGAACGATTGAACGGTTCATAGTGTTTTTCTCCTTTTCTGGATTTACATAACCCCGTCTGGATGCTCTTTGGAAGTCGATCCTTGCTTCCTAAATCCAATAAGGCCTCGCAAAAGGGGATGCGGCAGCTGGGTGGTCTGGCATGAAAGCGAGGGCGCCTGACGCATGAAGCACAGCAGTGCATCAGATGGAAGAAACAGAAATGAAAGACGAGCTGGACGCTCCGCCTCGGCGACAAGCGAGAGCAGTTGGTCGACGCCAGTCGCGGCACGTTCAAATTCGAAGCAGGACCACAGACGACGATCCGTTTTGCGGCAAGTGCAAGAGTGGAGTTGCATATCAGGACACGATTACGTTTGAAGCTGGAATCGGCGAAGCCGGACGTGCTTCACCGGTGCGGAAGGACGATCCGACGAACATGGGGATTCCGACGTGTGCTCCAGTGCATCTTGAACGCGCCAAAACGGCGTCGCTGCGCGCTTTCACGTGTAATTTGGCGGATGGCCCGGAGATGATCGGATCAGAGTTCGACGAGCCGGGGTGGCCGTTTCAGGCGCCCGTACCGGTCTCCGACCGCGGGCAGAAGCGGTCCGGCAGGAAGGGGAAGTGAGGAAGTGAGTATGGGAATATATGGTGCGGTAGGGGCGGGTGCCGCTGCAACACAACAGCTCGTGTCACAACATCCGCATGAGCAGTGATCGCTCCTGGCGGGCCCAATGGAGTGGGTGGGCGAAGCTACAACAGCTAACGCGGAATTGGACGATACCTCGACGAGGCGGGGAGCGCCTGGTTCACCTGATGCGGCGGCAGGAGGACACTGGGTGAACCAGCTTCCAAGCGCAACGAGCAGCGAAAAGATGGCGGCCAGTGTGAGTTGCATCGCGCAAAAAATGAATGCCCCGGATCAGCAGACTATCTCTCGGTTCAGGTATCAAATGTTCGGTAGCGCGCTTTTGACCAGTGGCGGAATTCTGTGACCGTCAGGCAGTGAGTCTCGCGACGATATGATCGGAATTCAGCTCAGCCCATCGGCTCGTAGCTCGGGGGAATAGCGTGCGCGCTATGCGACCGGCGCTCGTTGTAGAACTGTCGCCCGCGTTCGATGAGTACTTTGGCCTCGGCACGGCTGCGGAACCAGTCGTGGTTCAGTCGTTCGTCGAGCAGCTTGCCGTTGAAGCGTTCCACGAACTCGTTTCTCGATGGACTAGCAGGCGCGACTACGGCTGGGTCGACTGCAGCATCTCGCGCGCGTCAGCCACGTCCAATCCGGTTACCAGCACGCCGTTTCTAGCCTATTTTTTTTGAATGGAACGTTGGGATGCGATGGCGGCTCCAACCTTGAGCGTGTCCGTCGTGGATGCTCCGGAGCCGGCCAGGGAGGTCAGCGATACGGGATGAGTGAACTCCGTTTTGGGTCCAGAAGTGACAGCGTGTACGTTCTCTCTCTGCCCGGACAAGCAAATGTCCTGGAGCAGCGCAAAACATGCGGTCGTTACGTCCTGGCGGGCTCGCCTGTTCAGGACTTCGTGATCTACGTTGTGCAGAACGAGTGCATTCAGTCGCGACAAGTGCTTGAGACTGCGGTGACCGATGCCGAAGTGCATGTAGAACTCGTCCAGCGCATGATCCCGTGGGCTGAACAGTAGCTGGACACGAACGCCTGCCGCGTCGAGTCGTCGAAAGAGCCGATGCACCTGATAACTTGATGTGGTCGTAAACAGCATGTCGTTGGACCACAACGAAAGGAGACTCTGTACTCGTGCAGCGGCGTGACGCCACAAGGTACGAGCAACAGGTCCGAGACGTACTTCCCCGCGCATCACCTGGAACCACTTTTCAGCGCAAACCATCGAGCGCAGATTTGCGCGAGGCGACCCTCGCGGACGTCGTGCGGCCTGCTGGATCGTGCAGCCTTCCGGCAGATAAAAACTGGCGGGATTGACGAGAATCATCCCGCGAAGGGCAGGATTATCGTGCGCCGCGCGCAGCGCCGCATACGCGCCGGCGCAAATGCCGAAGATAACGACGTGTCGATAGCCGCGCGCTGCCAGCCAGTCCACCCAAAGCGATAAATCCGACGAGATCGAATCGAACGTGATTTGGCCGGGGACACGGACCTGCGCCGCACCCTCGCTGTCGCCCATGCCATCCGCGTCGACGCGAAGCGATGCATAGCCGTGAAACGCCATCTCTCGTGCGAGTTCTACGCCGAAGCGGCCGTCGCCGACATGATGGGTTGCTGCCGTATTCGCAATCAGCATCGCGGGCGCTGCCGGTTCACATTGCTGCACCGGTTCGCACAAGATGCCCGAGAGTCGGCCATCGTCAGCCGTTACCGGATGTTCGGTGGCACCTGGCACTGAAATTCCGGGGTGAGCGTGAGACGGGAGGGGGCTGCACGACGATTCTGTACTGATCCCACTTAGCACGGACAGCCAGTCTGCTGCGGCATTCAGCATGCTAACGGGCGATTCGCTCAACCAGGGCGGGCATAGCGTTTGGGCGTAGTCAGGGAATTCGATTGATTCCACCCGTACGCCTTGCGCTTCAAAATGTGTAGCGAGCGCGTCGCTGCCGTCACGCTGGCGGTTGTGCGCGATCAGCACACGGCTTGCAGACGATCGTGGCACCGTGCAAAGGTCGAGCTTGCCAAGGGCCTCGAGCCCCTGGGTGCTGAAAAGATGTCCGAAGATCTCGCTGGCGCCATACGGCGTGTGGGTATTGCTGTCCCCAATGCCGGTCTGGCGGCTCCACGTCTGATGCAAGATGCTCAATTCACGCAAAAAAAGACGCGCTGACACGACTGGCGCAAACATGACGATCGATTCAACTTCAATTTGCCTCGCCGCCAATGCGGCGATTGTTGCACCGAAACGGAATCCCGCAAGCGAGACGCGTTTGACCGACGTCGTGCGTTTCAGCCACGTGACCGCCTCTGCGACCTCTGCAACCCAATCCAATGGACGTACCCAGTCTCCGGTGTCGGTCGAGTCGCCCGTTCCCAAATAGTCGAAACGCAGAACGGAAATTCCCCGCAAAGCCAGGTAGTCAGAAAACTGACGCATTGCCTGATGCAACCACATAGCCTCGTGCCCTAGAGGATTACACAGCACGACGCCACATTCGCCGTGGGCAACATGCAACCATCCGGCATGTCCGCTGAAAACGACAGGTTCCATATTTTTCACGATCTGTTATTGATGGGTATCTCTGGTCATTTCAGGATTCCGTGAGAATTGCTTGACGGTGTCTCCCCGCAATTGAACGCGCCCGTCACACGCATGCTGAATGCATCGTCGTCCCTTCGACATTGTGGCTGCCTTACCCGCCACGCCATTCCTCATGTAGATTCAGCATGCAATGTCGATGCTCTTGCCTTCGGTGCGCTCTCACACTTTTGATGTGGCTGGCCGAAATGCACCCGGGGCGATTGCATTGCGAGCGGATGGTGGCTGCGTCCGGATGTTGCTGGACACGCGAATGTATGCGAAACCTCCCCGGCGAACGCATCTTTTGTCGCTCACTCTTGTCTCTGTTCGAAACCGAACAGAGCGCAGGTGTCCAACCACTTACGTTGACGCTGCCTGCTCGCGCAATCCTGGAACAATCGTTTTAAACATGGTCCGTCACTCTGAAAAGCACTACGACCAATCAGCAAATCGCCCTACGTGTACGTCTCAGAGAATTCGCTGCGGACGTTGTCAGCGGGATTGCGCGAATCCACCCGTGAGAATGGAGCCAATCGATGAGCACCACCCTTGCATTTCAATCCGCGCAACACGCGAACGCGGCCGACGGTGTTTGTTTGCCCATTCAACCCGTTATCCTGGCAGGCGGGTCAGGAACCAGGCTGTGGCCGCTCTCGCGCGAACAGTATCCGAAGCAGTTGCTCAGATTGCTGGGTGAAGAATCATTGCTCATGGCAACCGCGAGGCGCCTGGACGGTCTGTATGAGACATGGCCGGTGTCTGACGAAGTGCTTCTCGTGTGTGGAGAGAACCACCAGTACATCAGCGCTGAGCAACTACGCTCGTGCAGCAAGCCGGCGCGCATCATACTCGAGCCCTACGCACGTAACACCGCGCCGGCGCTTACCTCCGCAGCGCTCGTCTGTGCATCTGACGAGAATGACGCGATTCTGGTCGTGATGCCTGCCGATCACGCGGTACCGGATATCGATTCGTTTCATGCCGCGGTATTGCGTGCCACTCGCTATGCTGCCGACGGTGCGATGGTGACAATCGGTGTTGTACCTCATCGCGTCGAATCAGGTTACGGTTATATTCGCGTCGGCATGCCTATCGGGCAGCACGGCGGCTTCGCCATTGATCGGTTCATCGAAAAGCCTCATCGCGAACTGGCGGAACAGTACGTACATTCCGGCGAGTACTGGTGGAACAGCGGCGTCTTCGTGGTGCGCGCGTCGGTCTGGCTTTCGGCGATAGGTACCGTACGTCCGGACATCCTTGCTGCTTGCAGTGAGGCTCATCGAAACAGTACTACTGACGACGGGTTCATTCGTCTGGGAAAGCAGGATTTCAAGAACTGTCCTGACGACTCGATCGACTATTCCGTTATGGAGCGGCTGGTCGAATGCGGCAACATTGCAGGCGTGGTCGTTCCGATGGACGCGCCATGGTCTGATGTCGGTTCGTGGGACGCAATCTGGGAAATCCTGCCTAAGGATCCTGCTGGCAATGTCGGTCAGGGACGGATCATGTTCGAGGACACCACCGATACCTTCGCGCACTCGCAGGGGCGCTTGATCGCGTGTGTCGGGCTGCGCGACGTCGTGGTTGTCGAAACCGCCGATGCGATACTGGTCGCTGACAGGAAAAATGCTCAGCAAATCAAGACGGTTGTATCGCGCATTCGAGCGGAACATGGACCAGAAGCTGATAACCACCGAAAAGTGCATCGTCCATGGGGGCACTACGATTCGATCGACGCCGGTGAGCGCTTTCAGGTAAAGCGCATTGTCGTGAACCCCGGCGAAACTCTGTCACTGCAGATGCATCACCATCGAGCCGAACATTGGGTCGTCGTAAGAGGAACCGCCCAGGTGACGCGTGGCGAGGATACCTTTCTGCTCTCGGAGAACCAGTCGACGTTTATTCCGCTCGGAATAGTGCATCGACTCGGGAATCCAGGCAAAACGCCGCTTGAAATTATCGAGGTTCAGTCAGGCACCTATCTCGGTGAGGACGACATCGTGAGGTTCGAAGACAGCTACGGAAGGCTTGCGTAGCGTAAAACCTTCCGCAAGTTCCTCGACGTATCCCCCGCTTGTTTGTACGGTCCTCAAACGACGTCTGTCAGACGTACGGTGGGAGAGCCCGCGATCTGTGTCAGTGCCGCAGGTCACCGGAGATCGGCATTGTCTCGGGCGCAGTGTTTCGTAACCGCTGAGATGGTGTCCGGGAATGGTTATCCGCTGCACCCGACGCGGAACGGGCGAATCGAGACTTTTCGTGGGGATTATGCCGACTCCTCGGTTATGCCGCGTCATGAATCCACGCATACAACGTTGGGCAGATCTCTGTTCCCGGTCGCTCGGATTGTCGGCATTATCAGAGTGTAGTGGTCAACCAACCCCGGACACTGCGTTAAGTTTTTCTTCCGCAACGGCCGGCGCCAGTCCGTCATTGAACTGATGCGGCCGTTTCCAGTTGTACCGGTGCATCAGGTAGTGGCTGATATCCCGGTGTGTTTCCTGCGCCGACATGTAACCTGCTGACGGCAGCCATTCTGTCTTGACGCTGCGGAACAGCCTCTCCATCGGTGAATTGTCCAAACAGTTTCCGCGACGGCTCATGCTCTGCTGTATCCGATAGCGCCACAGGCGCTGACGGAATTTCCGACTCGCATACTGGGCGGATTCAACCGGGAGCTAAAGTCGAATCTGGTGTACGGGGGAGTTGAGGCGGGAAGTTGAAGGCGGTGGAGGTTTCAGCTGAGAATCTGATTGTCGAAGTCGGAATCCAGCAAACATCAAACCATCCACCATGAGCAAGGATACGGAAAAAGCAGTCGTCGGTCTATCGGGGGTCGGGCTTGGCTTGGACGAATTGGTTCGTCACGGGGCGCGGCAAGTGATTCAACAAGCGATCGAAGCGGAGTTGTCAGAGTTGATGGAGCGGTTCGCGAACGTCAAGACTTTGCAAGGGCAACGCGCCGTCGTGCGCAACGGCTACTTGCCAGAGCGCGAGGTGTTGA
>NZ_FPJP01000001.1:0-76537 GCF_900119325.1 Burkholderia sp. NFPP32
CGTCACGCCGAGACGGTTCAGTTCGCGCATGAAGTGGCGCGTCGAGTTGTACTGGTATTCGAACGGCAGCTTCGGCCCCTTCGCGAGCGTCGCGTAGAGGATCGTCGCGTTCGGGTTCGCGAGCAGCAGCCCGGTCGGGTTGCCCGCGGCGTCGCGCAGGATCGTGCCGCCCGGCGGCTCGGGCGTGTCCTTCGTGTAGCCGACCACGCGCAGCGCGGCCGCGTTCAGCAGCGCGCGATCGTACAGGTGCAGGATGAACACCGGCGTATCGGGCGCGGCGGCGTTGAGCTCCTCGATCGTCGGCAGGCGCTTCTCGGCGAACTGGTGCTCGGTGAAGCCGCCGACCACGCGCACCCATTGCGGCGCGGGCGTGATCGCGACCTGCCGCCTGAGCATGTCCATCGCGACCGCGAGCGACGGCACACCGTCCCAGCGCAGTTCCATGTTGTAGTTCAGGCCGCCACGAATCACGTGCGTATGGTTGTCGATCAGGCCCGGCAGCACGGTGCGGCCGTCGAGGTCGACGACCTTCGTCGCACGGCCCGCGAGCGGCATCACGTCCGCGTTACCGCCGACCGCGACGAAGCGGCCGTCCTTGATCGCGACCGCGGTGGCGACGGGGTTCGCACGATCGAGCGTCGTGATGCGCCCGTTGTGCAGGATGAGATCGGGTTGAGTGTCGGTTGCGCTCATCAATTGGGTCCTCGATGCAATCAGAAGCCGAGCCAGTGACGAACCGGTGCGATGGCCCCTGCGCCGATCAGCATGCCGGCGAGCCCGACCAGTGCAATCAGCGGCGGTGCGGGCGAGCGCACCTTGATCACGCTGTATACGACGCCGATCAGCACGCCGGCGCCCAGTGAAACGACATACGATTCCATATGCTCCCTCCCGACTGGATTAGAATGACTCGCATTGCCGCGCGCCATCGGCGCGATCCGCTGCCGCCGAATCCGCTTCGCTTCCCTGCCACGCCTTCCAGCCATGCAACATCTTCCCGATCTCGAAGCCTGGGCCATCTTCGCGCGCGTCGCGGAAACCGGTTCGTTCGCCAAGGCCGCCGACCTGCTCGGCATATCGCAACCAACGGTGTCGAAAGCGATCGCGCGTCTCGAAAAACGCCTGGGCTCGATGCTGCTGTACCGCACGTCGCGCAAGCTGTCGCTCACGCCGACCGGCGAACTGCTGCGCGATCGCGCGATCCGGCTGCTCGCCGACGCCGAGCTGATCGAAGGCGAGGCGTCCGCGCACGCGCTCGAACCGCACGGCCTGCTGCGCGTGAACGCGCCGATGTCCTACGGCCTGTGCAATCTCGCGCCGCTGTTGCCCGCGTTTCTCGAGCGCTACCCGCGCGTCGACGTCGACCTCGTGCTCACCGACAACTTCGTCGACATCGTGTCCGGCGGCTTCGACGTCGCCATCCGGATCGCCGAACTGAACGATTCGTCGCTGCGCGCGCGCCGCCTCTGCGCCGTGCGCCGGCCGCTCGTCGCATCGCCCGCGTATCTCGACCGGCGCGGCCGGCCGACCCATCCGAGCGAACTCGACCAGCACGTGTGCCTGACCTACACGAACATACCGACACCCGAATACTGGCGCTTTCGCCACACGGCGTCGGGCGACGAATTCGGCGTGCCCGTGCGCGGGCGCATTCGCGCCAACAACGCCGACGTTCTCTGCCCCGCGCTGATCGCCGGCCACGGCCTCGCGCTGCAGCCGGCGTTCCTGGTGTGGGATGCGCTGCAAAGCGGCGAGCTCGAGGAAGTGATGCACGACTGGAAAATCCCCGACATCAACGTCAACCTCGTCACGCCGCCCGGCATGCTGCGTGCGGCGCGTGTGACGGCCCTGCTCGACTTTCTCGTCGAGAACCTGACACACGCGCCGTGGGCACTGCCGCCCGTTTGAACGCGCGGCGGCACGCGGCCCGTTACTTCGCCGGCACCGGCGCGAGCGACTCGTGCGGCGTCGCGGTGCGCTGTTCGGCCTTGTGGACCATCGTGTACGCGTAGTCGACGCCCATCCCGTACGCGCCCGAGTGCTCCTTCGCGATCGCCATCACGGCGTCGTAGGTGTCGCGGCGTGCCCAGTCGCGCTGCCACTCGAGCGCGACCTGCTGCCACGTGACGGGCACCACGCCGGCCTGGATCATCCGTTGCATCGCGAAGTCGTGCGCGTCCTTCGACGTGCCGCCCGATGCATCGGCCACCATGTAGATCTCGTAGTCGCCTTCGAGCATCGCGCAGAGCGCGAACGTCGTATTGCAGACTTCGGTCCACAGGCCCGACACGATCACCTTCTTGCGGCCGTTCGCGGCCAGCGCGTCGCGCACCTTCTGGTCGTCCCACGAGTTCATCGACGTGCGTTCAAGCGTCTTCTGGTTCGGAAACACGTCGAGCAGTTCAGGATAGGTGTAACCGGAGAAGCTCTCCGATTCCACCGTCGTGATCGTGGTCGGAATGTTGAATGCCTTCGCTGCCTTCGCGAGCCCGACGACGTTGTTCTTCAGCGTCTGGCGATCGATCGACTGCACGCCGAATGCCATCTGCGGCTGCTGGTCGATGAAGATCAACTGGCTGTTCTGGGGAGTGAGGACTTCAAGCTTGGGGTTGCTCATGGCGCGAATCATCCTTTGGACAGGAAACGTTTAAGGCTTGCCTCGATCGGAAAGTACGAGGAGCCGACTGTGCGTTGCCCCGGATTTGCGTCTTCCGGTTGCAGCCATTTAATCGGAAAAGTCGCAGCTCGAACATCCAAGAAACGGAATCGATCGAATTCCGAAAGAGGGGTCTCTCAAGGGCAATCCGCCCTTTTTTTCCACACGTAAACCCGATACGCTTCCAGCACATTGAAGGCGCACCCTTCGCGCCCGACCAGCCTATCACGAGAGGTTTTCATCATGAAACCGTATTTTCTGTCGCTGCTCGCCGGCATTCTCGCCGGTGTCATCTACGGCGCGCTCGGCGTGAATTCGCCGGCGCCGCCCATCATCGCGCTCACCGGCCTGCTCGGCATGCTGGCCGGCGAACAGATCCTGCCCGTCGCGCGCCGGATGCTTTCCGGACACCGGCTGAATACCGCATGGCGCGACGCGCAATGCAGCCAGCACATGTTCGGCGCGCTGCCGGGTGGCGCCGCGAACGACCGCAAGCCGTCGTGATGCACGCCGTCGCCGCAGGCCGCGCATGACCAACGTCGAGCTGTTCCACTACCTGCTGCTGTTGATCTGCGGCGCGGGCGCGCTCACGTGGCTCGCCGAACGAATCTCGATTCCGCCGGCCGTCGTGCTGCTGCTCGGCGGCTGCGCGGTGGCGATCGCCGGCAAGCGCGTGCCCGACATGGACCCGGCGCTGCTGCTCGCGGCCGTACTGCCGCCGCTGCTGATGTCGAGCGGGTTCTACACCGCATGGAAGGAATTCAGGCAGGAGCTCGCATCGATCGCGTCGCTCGCGCTCGGTGCGGTGGCGTTCACGACCGTCGCGGTCGCCGTGGCCGTGCGTGCCGCGAACCCAGCGCTACCGTGGGCCGCGTGCTTCACGCTCGGGGCGATCGTGTCGCCGCCCGACGCGGTGGCCGCGAAGGCGATCCTGCAGCGCTACCCGCTGCCCGCGCGGCTCGTCGCGGTGCTCGAAGGCGAAAGCCTCGTCAACGATGCGTCGGGCCTGCTGCTGTACCAGATGGCCGTATCGGCCGCGCTCGCCGTGTCGATCACGGCCGCGAGCGCCACCGGCCTGTTCTTCTCGCTGACGCTGATCGGCATCGCGGTCGGCCTCGCGTGCGGCCATGCGATGTGCTGGGTGCTGCCGCGCCTGCGCGACCCGATGCTCGGCATCGTCGTGACTTTCGCGATGGCGTGGGGCAGCTACGGGATCGCGGAAGCCGTCGACGGCTCGGGCGTGCTGTCGGTGGTGACCTGCGGCCTCGTGCTCGGCGTGCGCCAGCATCGCGTGTTCGACGCCGACCTGCGGATCAAGGCGAAGGCGACGTGGGAAGCGATCGTGTTCGTGCTCGATGCGCTCGTGTTCATCCTGATCGGTCTCGCGCTGCACGCGATCCTCGTGCGCGTGAACCACGAAGGCGCGGTGCTGATGGCCGGCCTGCGCGTCGCGCTGCCCGCCACCGCCGCCGCGATCGGTGCGCGCGTCGTGTGGGTATTCGTCGCGATGTGGCTGCCGGACCGCCTGCGCGCACCGCGCGCGGGCCACGCGCGGTGGTCGTGGCGCGAGGCCGTCGTGCTCGGCTGGTCGGGCATGCGCGGCGTCGTGAGCCTCGCGGCCGCGATCGCGCTGCCGAGCAACTTTCCCGGCCGCGACCTGATCCTGTTCAGCACGTTCCTGCTGATCATCGCGACGCTCGTCGTGCAGGGCGGCACGCTTGCGCCGCTGATCCGCGTGCTGAAGCTGCGGCCCGTCGCGCGGCATACGATGTCCGAGCACGCGGTGCGCGCGCATACGTTCGGCGCGGCGCTCGCCGAACTCGACGCGCTGGAGCAGCGCGGGTCGAACCTCGAGCGCCCTTCGCTCGACCGCCTGCTCGCCGAATACCGCAACCGCGTCATGTTCAACGAACGCGCGCATCGGCATGGTGCCGAGCCGGCCGACATGCGCGCGCGGATGCTGCGCGTCGAGCTCGAACTCGTCGGCGTGTCGCGCCAGGCGTTGCTCGACCTGCATCGCGACGGCAAGGTCGACGACACGGTGCTGCACCGGATCGAATCGGAGCTCGATTTCGAGGAACTGCGGCTGCAGCGGCTGCTCGAACCGTAACGTCCGGCCAAGCCGCCGGCCCTCCCCCTTTCCCCCATGGAACTGCAATGAGCGAACTGTCCGTCGAAGCGAGCATCGGCTCGGTCGATTACCTGGTCCACTTCAGCGATGGCGTCCACCAGTGGCGTGCCGACGAACCGGCGCCGCTCGGCGGTGGCGATGCGGCGCCGACGCCCGTCGCGCTGCTGCTGTCGAGCCTCGGCGCCTGCACCGCGATCACGCTGAAGATGTATGCGCAGCGCAAGGGCTGGCCGCTCGCCGAAGTACACGTGAAGCTCGCGCACGAATCGGGCAGCGCGGGCAGCACGATCGTGCGCCGCATCACGCTCGAAGGCGACCTGTCCGGCGAGCAGCGCGAGCGCCTGCTGCAGATCGCGAACGCGTGCCCGGTACACAAGATCCTCACGCATCCGATCACGATCGACACGGCGATCGCCTGACCGCCCACCGCACCGAACACGAGCTCCCCATCATGACCGCATCGATCAAGACCCTGCTCACGCCGCGCGAAAGCGACATCGGCAACCTCGTCGTGCGCCGCGTGCTGCCCGCGCGCGCCGCACGCCTCGTCGGCCCGTTCATCTTCTTCGACGAGATGGGCCCGGCCGTGCTGCCGGCCGGCCGCGGCATCGACGTGCTGCCGCATCCGCACATCGGGCTCGCGACCGTCACCTACCTGTTCGACGGCTCGCTGATGCATCACGACAGCCTCGGCTTCCGGCAGAAGATCGTACCGGGCGACGTGAACTGGATGACGGCCGGCCGCGGCATCGTGCATTCGGAGCGCTCGCCCGACGAGGACCGCCCGCGCGAGCAGCCGGTCCACGGGATCCAGACCTGGGTCGCGCTGCCGGTCGAGCACGAGGACACCGCGCCCGCATTCGTCCATCATCCGGCCGACACGCTGCCGTCGTTCGCGCGCGACGGCGCGAGCGTGCGCGTGATCGCGGGCACCGCGTTCGGGCTTACGTCGCCGGTCGCCGTGTTCTCGCCGACGCTCTATGCATATGCGGAATTCGCGGCGGGCGGCCAGCTCGCGCTCGATGCGGAGCACGACGAGCGCGGCGTGTATCTCGTCGACGGCGACCTCACCATCGACGGCACGCCGCTCGCCCCCGCGACGATGGCCGTGCTCGAACCGGGCGCGACCGTTGCGCTCGCCAGCGCGAACGGCGCGCGCGTGATGCTGCTCGGCGGCGCACACCTGCCGGGCGAGCGTTTCATCGAATGGAATTTCGTATCGAGCGAGCGCGCGAAGATCGAAGCGGCGCGCGCAGCGTGGGCCGCGCAGACCTTCGGCAAGGTGCCGGGCGAGGAAGACGAATGGACGCGCCAGCCGGAACGCAGGGCGCGACCGGCAGAATAGGCAGGTTCGCCCGCAAGCAGGCGACGGCCGGCAAGCATGCCGGCCGTCGTTCGTTTACCGCTTCAATCCCATCAGTTTCGCGAGCGTCGGCCAGCGCTCGAGCGACTCGATGAACGCGCGGCGCGCCTGCTCGTCGACATAGCGCTCCGGGTCGAGCGCGGGCAGATGCCGCGCGAGGCCGAGCACGTCGTTCGGCTGCGACAGGCGATCGTCGTCGCCTTCGCCGGGAAGGATTACTGTTCGTCGATCCATACGCCATCCGGAGTTTTCACCGCGTAGCCCGCGGCCGTCTGCATCGTTACCGTACCCTCGTTCTCGCCGACCATCCGCGTGCGCGGCAGGTCCGCCGCATATTGCGCGAGCGTCGCGCCCGGCTTGAACGGGCTGTTCGACACGAGGTTCGACAGCAGCTGCGCGAGCGCGAGGAAGCTGGTCGGCTGCTCGATCACGGTCGTCGCGCCGTGGTTGCCGGCAAAGCCGACGAGCCGCACGCCTACCGGCCCGTGCACGATGCGCGGCGTCGGGATTTCGCGCAGGCCCGCAACCTGGTTCTTGTCACCGCGCAATGCGGCGCCGTGCTCGGGCACGAACACGATCACCGCGCGGCGGCCCGATTGCGCGATCAGGTCGGCGAGACGGTCGAAGTCGCTCATCAGCTTCGTCGCGCGCTGCGGATACGAGTCGATGCTCGTCAGCGAACTGCCGACCACGCGGTTGCCGTCGTGCAGGCTGATCGTGTTGTAGTACAGCGCGACGGGCCCCTGCACCGCCCCGCGCTGCGCATACCAGTTCGCGAGCGTTCCGTAGTCGTCCTTGATCGCCGAGCCGTCGAACGCGTGCATCGCGACGGGCGCGGCCGCGTTCGAGACCATCGACGCGTCGGCCGCGCCGATGTTGTCGTGGATCACCTGCAGGAAGTTGTCGAAGTGGCCGTCGTGGTTCAGCAGCGACTGCACCGTGTAACCGGCGCCCGCGAGTTGCGCGAACAGCTGGCACTGTTGCGGCGCGGGCTTGTACAGGTCCGCGTGCGCCTCCTGCCCGCAGCTCGCGCGCAGCACGCGGATCGCCGCCGGGCCGCTGTAGCTCGCGGCGGTGCTGAAGTTCGAGAACAGGTAGTCGAAGTGGCTCAGCATCGGGTGATTGCGCACCTTGGCCGCATCGAGATCGTCCCACGACAGCGAGCAGACGTGCAGCACGATCACGTCGAACTGCGCGGCCGGATCGTTGCCGAGATGGCCGAACGCGACCTGCCGCTGCGACTCCTGTGCACGGAACGTCGCGAGCGCGGCGTTGCGGTCCTCGGGCTGGTCGGCGCGCCCGATCGTCGTCGTGCCCTGCGCGTTCGCCTGCTGCGTGGCCGGTGCGGCCACGCGCGCCATCAGGCCGCTGCCCGCTTGCCACAGCGGCATCACGATCAGCACGGCCAGCACGAACGTCGCGACGCGCAGCCAACGGTTGACGATGAAATAGACGATCAGCGCGCCGGCCACCGTCAGCACGAGCGCGGGCGGCAGCAGGCGCGGCAGCAGTTCCATCCAGTAGTCGACGCGGAACGTGCTCATTTCGCGCGCGGCCTCGACGAGGCGTGCGAGCGGCGGCGCATGCATCTCGCGCGCGAGCAGCGGCACGGCGATCGCGATCGCCGTGAGCTGCCGGACGATGCGCCATGCACGCCGCCGCACCGGCGCGCTCGCCGCGAGCGCCACCGCGAACGCGAGGTTCGCGAGCCACAGCGGCTGCAGGTGCCCGGTCGCGAACAGCGCGAACTTCAGGATGAAATACAGATTCCAGAACGCCATCTAACCCACTCCATGATGAGCGCCGCGTCAGTCGCGCGCCCGATCGAGCTTCGGCGCCAGCATGGCCTGCAGGCCGCGCGCCGCACCCTTCCACATCCGCACATAACCGTCCACGCCGATGCGCAGCACGCCCTTCAGCCCGCCGAGCGGCGTGTCGACGCGCGTGCCTTCGTGCCAGTCGAGCCACGCATCCGCGCGGCCGAACGTGCATTGCACGAGCTGGCGCTCCTGTTCGAGCGTCAGCGCTTCGAAACTCACGCCGACGTGGGTCGGCGTCACGCGGCTCACGCGCACCGGGAACGGGAACGGCCGGTCGCCGCGCGTCACGCACACCGTCAGCGTGTCGCCGACGGCGATCGGCAGCCCCGGCACGGCCTCGAGGCCGAGGCCGCCGGTCGAGTAGTCGCTCGTGAAGCATGCGGCCGTCGTTCCGTCGGCGAGCAGCAGCGTGGCCGGCACGCGCATCGCGATCCGGTGCGTGACGCGCACCTGCCTGGTCTCGCGCGCGACGGCCAGCGCCGCGCCGAGCATCGCGAGGTTGTACACGGTCCAGCCGAGCGTGATCAGGATCGTCGACGCCTCGTCGCCCTGGTCGGCCGCGAGCCGCCACAGGCCGGCGACGATCGCGAGCACGTTCAGCGCGAACAGCACGAGATACGGCTTCGACGTCGACCAGTCGACATAGCCTTCGTCGATCTTGCCGCCCTTGTCGGTCACGTTGAACTTGCCGTGCTTCGGGCTGAAGAACGCGACGGTGGTCGGCAGCGCGATGTACCACGCGAGCACCGATTCGTAGACCTCGGCCCAGAACGAATGGCGGTAGCGCCCCTGCATCCGCGAGTTCGCGACGTTCGCGAGCACGAGATACGGGATCACGTAGCTCGCGAGCGCGAGCGACGACGCGTTGATGAAGTACAGGTGGAAGAACAGGTATGCGACCGGGATCGTCAGGAACACCAGCCGCGGAATCCCGTAGAAGAAATGCAGCATCGCGTTGCCGTAGCAGATCCGCTGGATGAGGCCGAGCCCGCGCCCGAGGAACGGATTGTCGATGCGGAAGATCTGCGCCATCCCGCGCGCCCAGCGCGTGCGCTGCTTCACGTGGCCCGCGAGGCTTTCGGTCGCGAGGCCGGCCGCCTGCACGGTCGGCAGGTACGCCGACGTATAGCCGCGCCGGTGCAGCTTGAGCGCCGTATGCGCATCCTCGGTCACGGTTTCCACCGCGACGCCGCCGACCTCTTCCAGCGCGCTGCGCTTGAGCACCGCGCACGAGCCGCAGAAGAACGTCGCGTTCCACAGGTCGTTGCCCGACTGCACGAGGCCGTAGAACAGGTTGCCCTCGTTCGGGATCTCGCGAAACGTGCCGAGGTTGCGCTCGAACGGATCGGGCGAGAAGAAATGGTGCGGCGTCTGCACGAGCGCGCACTTCGGGTCGCGCAGGAACACGCCCATCGTCGTCTGCAGGAACGAGCGCGTCGGCACGTGATCGCAGTCGAAGATCGCGATGTATTCGCCGTGCGTCTTCGGCAGCGCGCGGTTGATGTTGCCGGCCTTCGCGTGGCGGTTGTCGTCGCGCGTCAGGTAGTCGATGCCGGCCTCGGCCGCGAACGCGGCGAACTCGGGGCGCCGGCCGTCGTCGAGCAGGTAGACGCGCAGCTTCGCCGTCGGCCAGTCGATGCTTTGCGCGGCGAATACCGTCGGCTTCACGACCGACAGCGGCTCGTTGTAGGTCGGGATGTAGATGTCGACGGTCGGCCAGGTGTCGGGGTCGTCGGGCAGCGGCACGATCGGCCGGTCGAGCGGCCAGGCGGTCTGCACGAAACCGAGCAGCAGGATCATCCACGTATAGGCTTCGGCGCCGTACAGCAGGTAGCCGGCGACCGCTTCGACCGGGCTGCGGAAGTCGAGCGTCTGCGTCGTGCGCCACCACACGTAGCGCACTGCCGCGAGCAGCGCGAGCGACGCGAGCGCGAGCGTCGGCAGGTGGCCCGGCAGGCGGCGCAGCGCGAGCGCCAGCACCGCGACGATCGCGAAGAACGCGAACTGCGCGCCGGGCATCAGCGGCGACATCCCGGCCGCGGCCCACAGCAGCGCGCCGGCCACGAGCAGCAGCGGCGCGAGCCAGCGGTGGCGGCCGACGCCGTTCGCGCGCGCATCGAGCCAGCCGCCCCAGCGCGCCCACGGCAGGCGTTCGAGCATCGCGTCGATGCGACGGCCGACCGCGCGCCCGGCCACATACACCGGCACGACGAACGTGTCGAACCATGCGAGCGGATCGCGTGCGGGCCGGCCGTCGGCCGCGCGCGGCGCGCGCACGATCGCGCGCCACAGCCATTCGCGCGGACTGAGCGGCTGCAGCACGCCCCACTCGTGCGCGAGCCGCAGGAACGCGGCGCGCGCCCGGCGGCGCACGGGATCGGGCCGGCCCGGCGGCGGCGCGTGGAAAAACAGCCGCACGACCCAGTCGAGCAGCGTGCGCTCCGCCGGCAGCCCGATGCCGCGCGCGAACCAGTCGGTCGCGCGGCGGCCGAACGCGCGCAGCCGCGGCACGAAGGCGGCCTTCATCGCGCCGCTCCGGTGCGGCCGGCGACTGCCGCCGCCAGCCACGCATCGACCCAGTTCGCGATGCCGTTCAGGTCGTGCGACGCCTGCGAATACGGCGCGTCGTCGAAGATCCAGCTGCCGCGCGCAAGCGCTTCGGGCACGGCCGCGTCGACGTGAATCCGCTGTTCGAGCATCGATGCCGGCCCCGCGACCGCGCGCAGCATCGCGATCGCATCGCGCTGCATGTCGCGTGCCGGATTCAGCCGGTTCACGACGATCTGCAGTTCGCCGCCGCCGGCACGCAGCGCCCCGAGCCGCGCGGCCGCCGTCGCGCAGGCGATCGGTTCGGGCGGCACGACGACGAGCGTCAGGTCCGCACGGCGAATCGCCTGCTCGGCCTGCGGCGACGGATAGCGCGCGGTGTCCACCAGCACGACGCCGTCGGCCGGCAGCGCGATCTCGTCGAGCGCGCGCGACAGCCATGCCGGGTCGGCCGCAAGCCGCGCATCGCACGCGGCCGCGCCGGCCGCGTCGACCTGCCCGTACGGCACGAACAGCACACCGTCGGCATTGCGCCACGTATGCGCGTGCCACGGCTCGGCGCCGCCGAGCACGCTCTGCGCAAGGCCGTGCCCGGCCAGCGAGTCGAGGCCGAGCGTCGCGCCCATCAGGTTCTGCGCATCGAACTCGACGGCCACGACCTGCCGGCCGCGGCGCGCGAGCAGCACCGCGAGCGCGGCCGCGAGCGTCGTGCGGCCCGCGCCGCCCGTCGTCGATGTAATGGCGATCGTCTTCATCGCGTCGCCTCGCCGCCGCGCTCGTCCCCGCGCTCGGCGCCGGGCAGCAGCCGCCCGCGCAGCGCGACCGGCACCAGTTCGCACGGCACCGCGTCGCGCCGGTCGATCCCGCGCGGCGCCTGAAAGCCGCGGCCGATGCCGAGGTGCTGTGCGACGATCCAGACGGGCACCGCGACCACGATGCCGACGATGAATCCGATGACGAGTTCGGCGATCATGCGCCCTCCGGCTTGCGCAGCGGCATCGCGCTGCGGATGGCACTGCGCGTTCGCGCGGCGGGAATCACGGGTTGCGGCGGCGCCGCGTCGACGCCCGCGGGCGCCGGCGTCGCACCGATCGCCTCGAGCGCGACGATCGTATCGATCGCGTCGATCGCATCGCTTACTTCGCTCGCTTCGTCCGACGCCGCGCCGGAATCGGCGCGCGCCGCAGGCGCACGCGCGGCGCCCGGCGGCTGCTTGACCGCGAACAGGTCGCTGTAGTCGGCGATCGGCGCGCGCCGGTTCTCGGCTTTCAGCGCATCGAGCTCCGTGTCGATGCTGCCCCGCCCGAGGCACACGACGCGATCGGACAGCGTGTCGACCGGCACGTCGAAGATGCGCGCGAGCGCGTCGTCGGCATCGACCGGCTCGCACGCGAACAGGAACATGTACAGGTGCCCGGGATCGGCCGTCACGACGTCGCCCGCGCGGCGCGGCTGGCAGTGCCGCAGCGCGTCGACGTGCGACACGCCCGGCAGCAGCGCGATCTTCGCGAGCGTGTGCGGCAGCGCGAGCACGGCGCCGCGATCGAGCACCGCGCGAATCCGCAGGCAGAACGCGCCGACCGGCAGATAGCCGAGCACCGAATCGCCGAGCGCGGCCGCGAGCGCCGCACGATAGTCCGCCGCGACGGGCCGCGCATAGAGCTGGCCGCGCAGCGCGTGCACGGCGGCCTGCATCCGCGACACCGGCAGGTCGCGCGCGACGACGCGGTTCGCGCCGACGCTCAGCAGGAGCATCTCGAACTGCTGGCGCAGCACCTCGCCTCCGCGCTCGACGACCGCGATCTTCAGCGCGCCGCCGCACTGCCGGCGCAGCGCGTGCACGTCCGCGCACAACGCTTCGAGCTGCGCATGCGAGCGGAACGCGAGCACCGCGGTCGCGGCCTGGGCATGCGCGCAGGCCGCGACGACGGCCGCGTTGTCGTCGACGATTTCCCAGTCGCCGGGCGCGCGGTTCACGCCGTCGAGCACCGCGCGGCTGACGACGACGCGATCCTCGTCGATCGCGAGCTTCATCCGGCGCGCCGGCTCGGTCGCGCCGCCATCGATGCTTGCCGACAGCCGGCCGCCCGGCGCAAAGCGCAGCGGCCGCACCTCGCCGGCCGCGAGCGTGTCGCCCGCGCGCCAGAAATCGACGATCCACAACAGTTCACCGTGCGTGCGCTGCATCTGCGCGACGCCCGAGAAGACGCCGTGGAAACCGCTGCGCGGCGCGCGATCCGCACCGCGCACGAGCGGCGGATCGTCGGTGCGCGCATCGGTGCCCGCACGCGCCGCTTCGGGATCGAGCAGCAGCACGAGCGCGATGCGGTGCGTGCGGCACCAGTCGGCGAGTGCGCGCGCTTCGTCGGCGAGCGCGACCGGATCGTCCCAGCTGAACCAGCGCTGCGCGCCTTCGACGAAATACAGCGAACGCGCACGAAAGCCATAGCGCTTCATCGCGCGCAAGCCGCCGGTCAGCCGCGCGAACGGGCCCGGCGCCGCGTGGCGCGGTGCGGCGCCGGCGCCTTCTCCATCGGCCGGCTCGGCCGCCGCCGGCATCGCCAGCACGCTCAGGTTGCGCGGCCAGCCGGCCGGCTGCGCACCGCCCGCAAAGCCGCGCGCCTCCATTTGCTCGACGACGCGCGCCGCGTCGCGTGCGAGCACGACCGTGACGTCGCGCGTGCGCGCCTGCCGCGCGCTCTCCCACACGAGCGCATCGCACGCCGGCGTGCCGCCGGCCGCGTAGATCGCGTACAGGCCGCCCGCTTCCAGTTGCGTCCATGCGTCGGGCAGGCCGTCGATCGCGAGCCGGCTCAGCGTGCCGACGCGGCCGCCGGCCGGCCCCGTGCGCAGCAGCGCACGCAGGCGGCCCAGCAGGCCGGCGGCGCCGAGCGCGGGACGGGTGGCATCGATTTCCGTATTCACGACGTTCCCCTAGTAATCCGAATAAAGCCGCACCGGCGTCGGCGTGACGAGCCAGCTGGGCTGCGCGCGCGCATCGAACGCATAGCGCAGGTACACGAGCGCCGAACTCGGCGCGTAGTCGTGCGACCGGTCGACATGCAGTTGCGCGCCGACGCTCAGGTGCGGGTTCACGCGGTACTCGACGATGCCGTTCACGCCGTACGAGAACGACACGCCGCGTGTCGAGCTGCCCGCGTACACGAACCCGGCCGCCACCTGCGCGGCCCGCTGGTCCGAAAACGTCGGGTAAAACAGCGAATCCTTCTCGTAGCTGTTCGAGATTCCGCCCGTGACGGTCAGGTCCCACGACAGCGCGTCGCGCCGCCCCGCCCATTCGATCGGCACGCCGAGCGACAGGTAGCGCTGCGGGCTGTAGTAACCGCCCTGCCCGTACGTGTAGTAGCGCAGGTTCTGCGCGTAGTGCCACGCATTGCCGACGAGCCCGGTGCTGACCTTCATCGTCGCGCGCTCGTACACGGGCACCGTGAACCCGGTGCGCAGCGTGACTTCCGCGTTGCGTTCGACGTTGCGGCCGGACAGCACGCCCGCGCCGAGTTCCGCGAACAGGTTCGTGCGGCCGACGTCGACCGACGCACGCAGGTTCACGCCGTCGCGGCGCACGCCGCCCCAGACCGCGCCCGTCCACGGGTCGCGCATCCCCGCGTACGACAGCACGCTGCTCGTTTCCGGCCGCCGCGACGCATTCACGCTGAAGCTCGCCGGGCCGGCGTCGAAACGGTAGCGCACGCCGCCGACGAGGTAATGCACGGGGAAACCGAGCGGCGACGTGCCGAGATCGAAGCGCCATGCATCGGTGCGATAGCCGGCGCCGAGCGCGACGCCCGTCGTCGACTGGTGCAGCGAGCCCGGCGGATTCGCGATCAGCGCGGCGGCCGGCTGATTCGACTGGAACGGGGGCGGCAGCCCGTTCGAAGCCCTGAGCGCCGCGTAGGTCCCGAAGGTCTTCAGCGAATACGCGTTCGGGTCGCTCGTATCGAGTGTGCCCGGATCCAGATGCACGGTGTCGATCTGCGCGAACACATGCCCGTCGTAGCGGATCGGCATCTGCAGGTAGATCGGCACCTGCTGCGCGCGATACGACGAGATGCCTTCGTCGCCCGACTTGTACGCGGGCATCCAGCCGGTCTCGATCTCGGGGTTCCGCCGCTGTTCGAGATCCGCGAACGCGGCTTGCGCGGGCGTGAGCCCGTCGCGGCCCGGGCTCACGCCCGCCGTGCGTTCCTGCGATCGCGACAGCCGGTACAGCGACGCCGCGTCGTCATAGCGGCCCTGTGCCTCAGCCACGCGCCCGGTCGCGACCGTCACGTCCGCACGCGCCGGATACGCGGCCTGCAGCCGGCCGGTCACCTGCGCGGCTTCGTCCGGACGGCGCAGCGCGTTCAGGCGGCGCACTGCCGACAGTTGCGTGTCGACGTCGTCGTCCGGCGTGCGTGCGAGCACGGCCTGCACCCGCGCGAGCGCGGCCGCACGGTTGCCGCTGTCCTCGTCGATCCGCGCAAGCGCGAGCTGCGTATCGGCATCGTCCGGCGTGCGTGCGACGACCGGCGCAAGCGCGTCGCGCGCCGCGCCGTAATGGCCCTGCGCACGTTCGAGATCAGCCAGTTCGAGCGCATGGCGCTTGTCCGCGCGGCCGGCCGGGCTCGCGCGATCGAGCAGCGCACGCGCCTGCGCGTAGTCCTGCCGCGCGATCGCATCGTCCGTCTGCCGCAGCACGAGCCGCAGCGACTGGTCCTCGAGCCTCGCCGTCTGCGCGGGCGTCAGCGACGGTTCGCGGCGCAGCGCATCGAGCCACGCGGCGAGTGCGTCGTCGCGCCCCGCGCTGCCGAGCAGGTCGCCGTAGCGCAGCCGCACGTCCGCATCGGCTTCGCGCGGGTGCGCGGCGATCCAGTCGCGCAACGGCGCGAGGCCGCGCTCGGGTTCGCCCGCGTCGATCCACTGCGCGCCGATCGCGGCGAGCATGTCGGGATCGTCCGGCGCGCTCGCCTGCGCATGCGCGAGCGATGCCGCGAATGCCGCACGATCGCCGCGCCCGAGCGCGCCGCGCGCGTCGGCCAGCGTGCTTTCCGCGTCGAGCTTGTGCGCGAGCGCGCGCATCCCGTCCGAGCGGTGCGCGTCGTCGACGGGCGCGAGCGCGGCCTGCGCGCCCGCGACGTCGTCGAGAGAATTGCGGTACAGCGCCGTTGCATAGCGCATCTCGGGCGTATCGCTTTGCGCGAGCCCTTCGTCCATCACCGTGCGGCCAAGCTGCGGCAGCCCCATGTCGCGATACAGGCGCGCGAGCGCGAAGCGCGTCCACGGCGCGTCGGGCGCCGCACGCACGGCCGCCTCGTAGCGTTGCGCGGCGGGCCCGCGTTCGCCCTTGTCCGCGAGCGCGCGCGCCTGGTTCGCGAGCAGGTCGGCGCGCATGCCGTCGAGCGCGCGGCGATCGTCGCGGCCCGTCACGCGCCCTTGCAGCGCGTCGAGCAGCGGGCCGATCCGGTCCGCGCGGCCGGTGTTTTCATACAGCGTCGCCGTGCCGCGCACGGCCGACGGGTTCGGCGAACGCACGGCCAGCAATTCGCGCAGCAACGGCTCCGCGCGCGCCCAGTCGCGCTGCGCCAGCAGCGCATCGGCGAGCTGCAGCTTCGCGTCCGGGCTGTCCGGCTGCATCGCGAGCGCGGCACGCGCCGCGCGCTCGGCATCCTGCGGCCGGCCCGCGGCGGCGGCCGCGCGGCCTTGCGCGAGCAGCCCCCAGAACTGCGCGGTGCGCGCCAGGCTCTGCCATTTGCCGCGCTGGTCGGTCGCGAGCGTCGCGGCCCGCGCGAACAGCGCGCGGGCCTCGTCGTGCCGCCCTTCGCGCAGGCGCAGCAGGCCAAGCCCGCCGACCGCATCGGCGTCGTCCGCGCGCGCACGTGCGGCGCGGGCGAGCAGCGGATCGGCGGCCGCAAGGTCGCCGCGCGCGAGCGCCTGCAGGCCGCGCTGCTGCGCGATGTAGCCGGGATCGCGTTCGAGCCGGCGCTGCGCATCGCGCCGGCTGTCCAGTTCGGCAGCGCGGTCGCGGAATTCGGTGTCGTCCGGCACGAGTGCAAGATACGCATGCAGCGCGTCGAGATACGCGGGATCGCTGCCGGCCGATTGCAGCACGCGCCGCCACAGCGCCATCGCCTCCGTATGGTCGGCGTCGTCCCGCTTCGCGAGCGACCATGCGATCCGGTTCGCCTCCGCGCGCGTGTCGGCACGCTGGTTCAGCAGCCGCGCGAGCGCCATCGACGCGCTCGTATCCTGCGGATCGGCCGCGGCCGCGCGGCGCAGCGCGGCGATCGCCGGCTCGCGACCGCGCGGCGCATTCGACACGATCTGGTAATACTCGGCGCCGAGCGCACCCGACGGCGCGCCGTTCGGAAACAGCGCGACGATCCGCCGGGCTGCCTCGTCGGCGCGGCCGCTGCGCGCGAGCAGGCGAATCTGCGCCATCTCGCCGCGCCCGCTCGTCGCGACGCGGTATTCGTCGGCCACCCGCCGCGTCGCGGGCGCATTCGGCGACCGCGCCTGCAGGCGCGCAAGCGCGGCCTGCGCGCCCTTCGCGTCGCCGAGCCGCAGCAGCACACGGACCTGTTCGGCAAGCAGTTCGGGATCGCCCGGCGCGATCAGCAGCCCCTTGCGCAGCGCATCGTGCGCGAGGTCGTCGCGATGCTTGACGCCCCACATCCGCGCGGTATCGAGCTGACGCTGCGCATCGGCGGAAGCGGCGGCCGCCGGCATGGCGGTTTTCGGCATCGCCGCGTCGGCTGCGGTGCCCGGCGCCGCCGCGCACACCGACGACGCGAGCCATGCGACCCCCGCGACATGCGGCGCGGCGCACTTCAGCGGGCGGCGCACGAATGGCCTCCCCAGCGGGCGTCGAGCGTGCCGTCCGCGCCGAACCTGTAGCGTCCGTCGCGCCAGCCGAGGCCGAACAGCGTCAGCACGCTCGTGTAATAACCGGGCGCCGACTGGCGCGCGAGCGACTCGACGCGGGCCGCCTGCGCATCCGCGAGCGCGCGCTGGCCGCGCGCGTCGAGAAACGGCACGGCCGCCGCGGAGAACCCGGCGTTGCCGTCGTTCGGCCCCGCGACGCCCGTCGTCGTATCGACCTTCTCCGGCGGCGCGCCATGCGCGGCGATATGGTCGGCGAACGGCGCGAAACGCGCGAGCAGCGGCGCGGCGAGCGGATCGGCGCGGTCGAGCATGCCGGCCCACAGGTACACGCGGATCGCGTTGTACGCGCTCTGCGCATGCGTCTGCGGATCGGACCCGAAGCCCGTGCCCGCGCGATACAGCGCCCAGTCGGGCGAAAAACCCTTCGGCGCCGTGTCGAGCAGCACGCGCCCGGTGCTGGACGCCAGCGCGGCCCAGCGCCGGTCGTCGGGCAGGCGCGCGCCGAGCGCGCGGATCACCTGCGGCGGCGAATAGCTCGGGTTCACGCGCCACTGGCCATTGGGCAGCCTGAAGCCGGTCGGCCCCGGCAGCAGCGTGACGCCGAGGCCCGGCACGGTCGCGGTTTCCTCGTCGAGCACGCGCTTCGCGAGCAGCGCGCCGCGCGCCGTGTAGCTGCGCTCGTGCCACAGCCGCCCGGCCTCGACGAGCGTGTACGCGATCCACAGGTCGGCGTCCGACGCCGCGTTCGCGTCGAGCACGCGCCACGCGCCGTCCGGCGCACGGCCCCACAGCCACGCCGGCAGGTGCGCGCTCAAGTCGCCCTGCGCGAGGTTGTTCTCGGTCCATGCGAGGATCGTGTCGAACATGCGCCGGTCGTTCGCGACCAGCGCGAAGAAAAGCCCATACGCCTGCCCCTCCGACACCGTGCGTGAATCGGCCGAACCGACGTCGATCACGCGGCCGTCGGCCGAGATGAAATCGCGCTTGAACGCGTCCCAGCGCGGCCACGCCGCGCTGCATCCGGCAGCGGCCGCATCGGTCGCGCTGGCGCCCGCGGCCTGCGCGCGAGCGGCCATGTCGGTTGCCGCGCACGCCATCGCAACCGCCAGCGCGAGTGCCGCGCCGACGCGCCGCGCCGGCCGCGTTGCCCGTCGCTTCGCCATAACCCGCGCCATCCGTTACATCCCCCGTCGACGCGCGGCGATTCTCTGCAGCACGCTGAACACGCCGAGCGCGAGCAGCAGCCCCGCGACGACACCGACCGCGCCGAGCACGACCGGATGCCGCGCCGCCTGCGTCCAGACGCGCGCATACCACGGCACGAAGCCGACCACGTAAGGCTCGCCGACGCGCAGGCTGTCGACCTGCCCCGGCCGCACCAGCGCGAGGTCGCCCTGCAACTGCGACACGAGGCCCGAGTTCTCGAACACGTTCAGCAGATCGCCGAGGTGCGGCTGGTCGGTCGCCGTCAGCGCGACGACGCTGCGGCCATGGCTGCCCGGCAGTTCGAAACCGGCGAGCGCCGCGAGCGGGCCCGTCTGCTCGATATGCGCGCCGCCGTCGGGAAGGCCGACGCCGTTGCGCCAGCGCTCCTTGACCGTGAACGCGACGCGCGTCGCGCCGTCGCCGCCCGCACCGCCCTGCTCGCCGATCGCGAGCGGCAGCGCCGAGCGCCAGTGCGCGAGCAGCGGCGACGCGGGCGAGCCGTCGATCACGAGCAGATCCTTGCTGCCCGACAACGCGGCGACGTCGCCGGGCCGCGCGACCTGCACGCGCAGTGCCGGGAAGCCGGTCCACTCGCCCATGTGGCCGAGCATCGTCAGGTAGGCCTCGAGCTCCTGCGGCGACGGCCGGTCGGGCATCACGACGGCCGTCTGCGACAGGTCGGCGAAGCGCGTGAACGGAAAACCGCTGTTCGCGAAATACGCGAGGTTCGGCAATTGCGCGTAATGGACGAAGTGCGAGAAGTCGATCGTCGAATCGGGATCGATCGCCGCGCGCTGCGGCTCGGTGGCCGTGCTCGAGCACAGGCCCGTCTTCTGCGAATCGAGCGTGAAGCGGAACTGCAGCTGGTTGCCGCTGCCGACGCGGAACGCCGGGATGTCGACGTCGCTCGTCACGCGCCCTTCCGGCACCGACAACAGCGGCAGCTGCATGCGGCCGCGCGCGTCCTCGGCATGGGCCGGCCCGAGCCGGTACGACTTCACGAGCTGGTCGTTGATCTCGACGGCCAGCGTCGAGTTGTCCTGCACGGTCGGCGCCGTGTAGCGGTAGCGCAGCGTGATCGGCACGCCCGAGCCGTTCCATGAATGGAGATCGGCCGGCACGCGCAGGTTCAGGCGAATCGCGTCGGGCGTCGTGCCGCGCGCTTCCAGCTCGCGCAGATCGGACACGAGTTCGCGGAACGCGATCGGCCGGTTCACCGGCAGCCAGCGCGGCGCGTCGTACGGCTTGCGCGGCGCGCCGAGATCGACGTGCGCGACCGTCGCCGCCGGCCCCGACAGCGCCGCGCGGCCGAGCACGAGCGTCGCGACCGCGTCGTCGACCTCGGCCGCCGTGCGGCCCGTGACGACGAGCAGCTTGTGCCCCGGCGCGGCCGGGTTGTCGGCAACCGCGAGCAGCGGACCGTTGACCGACGGCAGCACGAGGCCGGCCGGCAGCGTCGCGGCCGTGCCGACCACCACCGCCTGGTCGTCGGCCGGCAGCGTGGACGACACCGGGAAGCGCGCATGCCGGTAGTCGGCCAGCGCGCCGAACCACGACGCGAGCACGCCCGCGCTGCGCAGCGTCGCCGAATCGGGCGACCCCGGCAGCACGAACGGCAGCCGCACGTGGCCGTTGTCGCGCCGGTCGAAGAACGGCGCGGGCAGCAGCGCGAGATCGTTCGGCAGGCGGACCGGCGATTCGTCGAGGATCAGTTCGCTCGTCGGGCTCACGTCGGCCCACAGCGCCGAATTCGACGGATCCTCGCAATGGTCGAGCGTGTAGTGCGCGATCAGGCGCAGGCCGATCTGGTTGAAATCCGAGAAGTAGCGCGGATCGATCGGGATGTCCTGCGTGACCGTGCGGCCCGCGCGCGCGGCGTCGAACGGGACGGTCGCGATGACCTCGCCGTTCACCGACACCTTCAGGTGCGACATCGGGAACACGAGCGACGGCGAATACGCGTAGGTCAGGCGCAGCCGCGCGCCCGTGACCACGCGGTCGAGCCGCACGCCCGCGTGGATCGTGCGCGCGTCGTCGGCGCCGCGCAGGCGCAGCGGTTCGAACGCGCCGAGCGACGCGAACGGCACGCGCACGGTCGTCGCAGGCAGCCCGGCGGACGGCGCGCTGGCCGCCGCCGGCGCGGCCGCGAGCACCGGCGCATCGCCGGGCGCCGCCGCATTACCGGCGCCGGACGCCGCAACGGCCGCCGGCATCGGAGCGGCCGACAACACGGCCGCGTGAAAAGCGCCGGCCATGGCGATCGACAGGACCAGCAGCGACGCGGCCGGCTTCATGCGCCGCTCCATTTCGTCAGAGTCATCCGGTCGTCCGTCGCATCGAACCCGACGCGCGCAAAGCAGCCATGCCCGTGAGTGAACATCCCCACTGCTTCCCTCATATCAATTAACTGGCCCGATTCATTTATCGAAACGAAGCGGCACATTCTTTAATCGGCTGTCGTCGTGTTTGCGCGCACGCCTGGCACCGGCACGCGCTCATTCGTCACACCATCTCAAAAATAGGACAAAACTTACCCCGATTCGCGACAGTGAAGCGAAAAAAACCTCAATCCGGTCGGAAATGCTGCGCAAAAGGAGTGAATGGCAAAATTTTCGCCATTGCTGCCGGCAGGACCGAACGGCATACTGCCGACGCGGCCGGCCGGACCGGCATGCCGGCGGCGGTCCGTTGCAGACCGCCCGCAAGACACTGCCGCGGGGGCGGCGCGTATGCTACCGCACTCCCGCACCGCCTGATGATCTTTCTTCGCGGAAAACCGACTTGGATCAAATCGTCGACACTGCCACCCCATCCCCCGACACGCTGCTGCGCATCATCGCCGTGCAAACCGAAATCGCGAAACTCGGTCTCGACCTCGGCAGCGTGATGGCCCATGTGGCCGAGCAGGTGCCGCTGCTCACCGGCGCGAGCGCCGCGGCGGTCGAATTCGCCGAAGGCGACGACATGGTGTACCGCGCCGCGTCGGGCACGGCCGCCGGGATGCTCGGCCTGCGGCTGCGGCGCTCGGGCAGCCTGTCGGGCCTGTGCGTGCAGCGCGGCGAGTTGCTGCACTGCGTCGATTCGGAAACCGATCCGCGCGTCGATCGCGACGCGTGCCGCCGGGTCGGCCTGCGCTCGATGCTCGTGATGCCGCTCACGCATGCCGACACGACGGTCGGCGTGCTGAAGGTGATGTCGCCGGACGTCGACGGCTTCTCGCAGGCCGACGCCGGCACGCTGCGGCTGACGGCCGGGCTGATCGCCGCCGCGATGTTCCATGCAGCGCGCAACGAGGCGAACGAGCTGTACCTGCGCGCGACGCACGACGCGCTCACGGGCCTGCCGAACCGCGCGCTGTTCTACGACCGCCTGCGGCAGTCGATGCATACGGCGCTGCGCGCGAACGGCCGGCTCGGCATCCTCAACATCGACATGGACGGGCTGAAGCCGATCAACGACGGTTTCGGCCATCGCGCGGGCGATGCCGCGCTGCGCGAGATCGCCACGCGGATGATCGGTGCGGTGCGGCGTTCGGATACGGTCGCGCGCGTCGGCGGCGACGAATTCGCGGTGATCCTGCCGAACGTCGGCAACCGCGACGATGCGCACACGCAAAGCACGCGGCTCGCGCGGCAGGTCGGCGAACCGTTCGAATTCGAGGGACACGCGCTGCGGCTAGGCGTCAGCGTCGGGATCGCGATGCTGCCCGACGACGGCACCGACATGAACGCGCTGATCGAGCATGCGGATCAGGCGATGTACGAAGCCAAGCGGGCGCGATCGCAGCGTGCGGCGCGCGTATAACGCCGGCCCGAAGGAAATCCCCTCGAGGGGCGCGCGGAAAGCCTCGATCGCCAGCCCGGTGCGAGCGTGAGCAGGCGCTACCCCACCTGCGGCATCGCGATCGCGAGCCCGACCACGAGCCACTGCACAACCGCGACGAGCACGCCGGCCCGGCACAGCCCGACCGCGCCGCGCACGCGCGCGTCGAGCGCGCGCCCGGCCTTCGCTGCGTCGATCCAGCCGAGATCGGCGAGCGCGCGGTCGAGCGCCGCAAGCCCGTCGTCGACCGACGCATCGCCCGCCGCCGCGCGCGCCAACGCGGCGAACAGCCGGCGGTCGATCTCGATGCGCACCGCGTACCACAGCGCCGCGATCCCCGACCCCGTGCTGACGACGGCCAGCAGCACGCGCGCGATCGTCGCCGGCGCCCAGCCCGATGCAATCCACCAGCCCGCACCGGCCGCGGCCAGCGCAGCCGCGATCGCCCACACGCCCGCATCGAGCGCGCCGCGCGCGGCGGCAATCCGGAACGGTGCGGACGGATCGCGCATCACACGCCTCCCGCACTGCGACGGCGATCGATCCAGTGCTGCAGCACGGCCACGCCGTCGTCCGACCACACCGCGTGCGGCCGCACCGCGCGCACCGCGGCAAGCGCGTCGCGCGCATCGCCGAGCCCGCGCCGCGCGGCGAGCCACGCGGCCGCGCACAGCACGCTGCGCCCGTAACCGAGCGCGCAGCAGACCAGCACGTCGCGCCCTTCGCCGTGCAGGCGCTCGAGCGAAGCGACTGCCTCCGCGAGTTGCGCTGCGGTCGGTGCGACGAGGTCGAGCTGCGGCACGGCCGCATACGCGAGCGACGCATCGGCCGCCGCCCAGCGCGGCATCTCGGCGGTCAGGTCGACCAGCGCCGTGAAGCCATGGCGCCGCACGTCGCGCGTCGTCGGCGTGCGGCCGATCGACACGCGCTCGTCGATCCGCACCGGCGCCGGCTGCCGAAACGTCCACAGCCGCGAATTGACGAACGCGCCGGCGATCGTCGGCGCGAGCAGCCAGTGGATGAAGACCGGCAAACGCCCGTGCGCATCCTTCTGAAAGGCGCCGGGTGCACCGCGCCGGTAGAGCCACGCGACGCACGCGAGCGCCAGCGCGATCCACCCCGCCGCCAGCGCCCAGCCCGGCGCGCGCGGCACGCACCACAGCGCCACGAGCGCGACCAGCACCGCACCGAGCGCATAACGACGCGCGAGCGCGCGGCCGGCCGCGCCCGGCGACGCATCGGCGCCCGGCAGCCGGCCCGCGGCATCGCGCAGCGGAAACAGGAACAGCGCGAGACAGCCGACGGCCGCGCCGGTCGGCACGTCGATCGCGTGATGCTGGTAGGTCGTCAGCACCGACACGCCGATCGCCGCGAACCACAGATGCAGCACCACGCGCGCGACCGTACCGCGCAGATGCTTCGCATAGACGGCCCACAGCACGACGAGCAACCCGATGTGCAGCGACGGCGCCTGGTTGAACGGCTTGTCGAAGCCCATCAGCAGCGTGAACAGCGCGCCGGCCGCGCCGCCCGGGTCGGGTCGCTCGAAACCGAAGCGCAGCGGCCACGCGATGAAGCACGCGACCGACACTAGTTGCACGGTCAGCAACCGCTTCACGTGATCGAGCAGATCGTCGCGGCGCGTCCAGAAGAAGAACGACAGCGCATACAGAAGATCGATCGACCAGTACGGCACGATCGTCCACGGCACGAACGGGACCGCGTGCTCCCAGCCGAACGCGAACGTCGGCACTGCCGCGCGGCGCGCGGCGAGCCAGTTCGCGAAGCCGTACGTCGAAAAGAACACGGCGCCCATCGCCGCGAGCCAGCCGAAGCGCAGCGCGAACGACGCGTCGCGCGCGCCGGCCGCCGGCTCGGCGAGGCCGCTCGCGCCGCCGCCGAGCGCGCTCATGACGCGTCGAGCCGCTGCGCGAGGCTGACCGTGAAGATGCCCATCTCGTCGATCCGCTGGTCGAGCTTGCGGAAGCCCGCGCGCGCGACGAGTTCGTCCATCTCGGCCTGCGAGCGGCGGCGCATCACCCAGGTCGCCTCGCCGCGGTGATTGTTCAGCGCGCGCGCGATGAATTCGAGCTGCGGATGCCACGGCTGCCCCGTATAGACGAGATAACCGCCCGGCGGCACGGCCTGCGCGAGCCCGCGCAGCGAACGTTCGATCAGCGCGTTCTCGCCGAACAGTTCGTAGAGACCCGACACGATCGCGAGCGTCGGACGCGGCTCGAGCGTCGCGAGCGACGCCTCGTCGAACGCGTCGCCGCGCTCGAAGCGCGCGATCGGCTCTAGCCCGCGCTGGGCGATCAGCACGCGCCCGGCCTCGACGTTCGGCGGGCTGTAGTCGCGCAGCGTGATGTCGTCGGGGGCCGCACCGTCGCGCTCGGCGGCCGTCGCGATCGCGTCGAGCACGTAGCGCCCGTGCCCGGCCGCGATGTCGACGATCCGCACCGGCGTGCCGTGGCTGCGCAGGCGGCCGATCGCCGCGCCGATCAGTTCCTGCAGATGCACCTTGCGCTGGCGGATGCCGACCCAGCCCGGCGAATCGAGGTACGTGCGGTCGATCAGCGAGCCGACGCCGAGCCGCCCCTGCGCGCGGTTGCGGTACACGTAATCGAGCGTCGAGCCCGAATCGAAACCGAGCCGCAGCCCGAGCGCGATGCCGTCCGACAGCGCGCCACCTGCTTTCAGGCCGGCGCGCGTGAGCGCCCAGTACGCCCGCGCGAACACGTTCGCGGGCGGGCGGCCGAGCGCCGCGTATTCGTCGTGGAACGCGCCGCGCCGGTCGGCGTCGGCGAGCGACACGCGCGGGCTCGGCGTATCGAACTCGCGCAGCACGAACGCGCGCAGCGGCGCGAGCGCCTGTGCGCGGTCGCGCTCGCCGAGCGTGTCGTGATAAAAGCCCGGCAGCACGATGCGCTCCTTGCGCGCCGAGCCGAGCCGTTCGAAGAAGCGGTCCTGCGGGCCGCGATGCACGACCCAGTCGGCGCCCGAGATCAATAGTTGCGTCGGCACGGTGATCGCGGCCGCGTCGGCGACGATCCGCTGCGCGGTGTCGTGCAGGTCGAGCAGCATGTTGACCGCGATCGGCCGCGTGATCAGCGGATCGGACGCGTAGCTCGCGATCCGCTCGGGATCGTGCGTGAGGAATTTCGGCTTCACGTAGCTGTTCACGTAGAACAGCCCGCGCAGCTTGTGCATCAGCCGCAGCCCCGGCCGCGCGAACGGCACGTAGAGCTTGATGTGGAATGCCGGCGACGCGACGACGAGGCAGCGGATCGGCGGCGCGTAGTCGTGCGCCCAGGTCGCGGCGAGCACGGCGCCGACGCTCTGGCCGACCACGGCCATGTCCTCGATCGCGATGCCGTGCGTGTCGCGGATATGCTCGACAAAGGTCTGCAGGTCGCGCACCGATGCGGCCGCGCTCGGGCTATAGCCGCGCGCGCCGGGCGAGCGGCCGTGGCCGCGCGCGTCCCATGCGAAAAACGCGAAATCCGGCAGGTCGAGCTCGTCGACGAGGTGCGCGACGCGCGCCGAATGCTCGTGGCCGCGATGCAGCAGCACGATTGCGCCGCGGCAGTGCGGGCCCGTCGCGGGCCAGTGACGATAGAACAGCGTTTCGCCGTCGTGCGTGATGAAGCCGGCCTCGCGGGCCGTGCGTGCGCTCATGTGATCTCTCTCGTTTCGTTATTCGAATCATGTGGCGCCGCCCTCCGGCGCCTCGTCGGTCAACCGCCCTTTTCGGCGATGCCGGCCTGCACGCGCCGCACCACCGTCACGATCGACAGCACGATCAGCAGCCGCCACAGCCACGCGGCGATGCTGCCGACCGGCAGGCCGAAGCCGATCCACAGCGCGAACGCGCCGAGGGCCAGCGCGCGGTCGCTCTTGCCGAACGGGCCGTCGTAGCGGCGCGTTGCGCCGACGAGCGGCCCGATCAGCCCTGCGCATTCGACGATCACCGCCGTCAGCGCGAACAGCCAGACGTCCGCCGGAGCGAACGCGGAAATGGCGAGAAACGGCAGCACGAGCGCGACATCGGACACGATGTCGCCCAGCTCGTTCAGGTATGCGCCGAGCGTGCTCTTCTGCCCGTGTTCTCGCGCGAGCATGCCGTCGATCGCGTTGAGCGCCATCCGCGCGAACAGCCACAACGGAATCAGCAGAAACAGCACGCGGGCGAATACGCCGAGCCCGGCGAGCGCGCCGACGACGATCGAGCCGCCGGCCGCGAACAGCGTGACCTGGTTGGCGGTGACGCCGCGTTCGGCGAGCGAATTCGCGAACGGGCGCAGACGGTCCTGGAATTTGGGTTTGAGTGCGTAGAGGCTCATCGTTTCGTATTCGTATTTTTCGCGCGGCACAGTCGGACACGTTTCCCGCCGCCATGCCCCGGGCGGCGAAACGGCCTTCGTCGGCCTTCAATGGACGGCCCTCATCGTCGCCGAGCCGCTCCGATGCGTCAAGCACGCCACGGGGCCGCCCGCGCGGCGCCAATCTGGCGTTTTTGGCGGAAACTCGCGATAATCCGCTGGCCCGATCGCAGCGAGAATCCATTCGAACTGCAAACGGGCGCTCGTGCAATGGCCGATCATCACGCCGCCGACCGGCACATTCGCCGCTACGCAGCGTGGCGTGACGGCGAACCGTCCGATTATCGCGGACCTGCGACAGGCAGCCACGAACTTGAAAAAATTTAAACAAAGGCCGTCCGGCGCGCATCCTGCCGCGCCGGCACTCCGGGATCCCGCCCGCCGCGCATGCGCGGCAGGCCGGGCATGCAGGCAGGAGGCACCGCGCCGATGAACATCGTCAACGTCTGGCAGCGCGACTTCCTGCTGTCCATCGTGCGGCTCGTCGCCGGCGCGTATCCGGTCTGGCATCAGGCGCCGCCGTCCCCGACGCAGAAAATCTATTTCTCGAACCACACGAGCCACATCGACACGCTCGCGATCCTCGCCGCGCTGCCGCGCGACGTGCGCGCGGTCGTGCGGCCGGTCGCCGCGCGCGACTACTGGGACAGCAGCGACATGAAGCGCCATATCGCGCAGAAGCTGCTGAACGTGGTGCTGATCGACCGTCACCGCGAATCCGGCGGCGACCCGCTCGAACCGGTGCGCGACGCGCTGCGGCAAGGCCACTCGATCATCATCTTCCCGGAAGGCACGCGCGGCGCCGACGTGCTGCCGCAGCCGTTCAAGAGCGGGCTGTTCCATCTCGCGACCGAGTTCCCGAACGTCGCGCTCGCGCCGGTCTACCTCGAGAACCTGCAGCGCATCATGCCGAAGGGCGCGATCTGGCCCGTGCCGCTGATCTGCAAGGTGCACTTCGGCGCGAACGATGCGCTCGGCGACCAGGAAGACAAGCCGACGTTCCTCGCCCGCATGCGCGACGCGATCGTCGCGCTCGCGCCGCAGCGGCCCGCGGGCTGAACGCGGCGCCCTCCTCTCCCTTTTTCCGGATATCCCCATGCGAACTCTCTTCTGGGAACTGGTCGCGGGCGTCACGGGCGTGCTCGTCGTCGCCACCGTGATCGGTGCGATCCTCGGCGCGCGCAGCGGCGGCACGAGCTCGACCATCGTCAACCTGAACCAGCGCATCCGCGCGTGGTGGGCGATGATCGCGATCATGGCCATCGCGATCGGCCTCGGCAACAACGTCACGTATCTCGTATTCGCGCTGCTGTCGTACCTGACGCTGCGCGAATTCATCACGCTCACGCCGACCACCGCGAGCGACCACACGACGCTCTTCATCGCGTTCTTCGTCGCGATCCCCGTGCAGTACCTGCTGCTCGGGATCAACTGGTACGGGATGTATTCGATCTTCGTGCCCGTGCACCTGTTCTTCGCGATGTCGCTCGTGTCGGCGCTCACGCAGGACACGCGCGAATTCCTGAGCCGCAACGCGAAGATCAACTGGGCGCTGATGGTATGCGTGTACGGGCTGAGCCACGCGCCGGCCGTGCTGATCCTCGACATTCCGCGCTACGCGGGGCAGAACGCGCTGCTGCTGTTCTTCTTCCTGGTCGTCGTGCAGATCAGCGACGTGCTGCAGTACGTCGTCGGCAAGCTGTTCGGGCGCCGCAAGATCGCGCCGCAGCTGTCGCCGTCGAAGACGGTCGAAGGCTTCGTCGGCGGCGGCCTGCTCGCGACGCTGTGCGGCGCGTCGCTGTATCGCGTGACGCCGTTCAGCTTCGGCGCGGCGTTCGGGATCTCGCTCGCGATCGTGATCGCGGGCTTCGTCGGCGGGCTCGTGCTGTCGGCCGTCAAGCGCTCGCTCGGCACGAAGGACTGGGGCTCGATGATCGCGGGCCACGGCGGGATGCTCGATCGCGTCGACTCGATCTGCTTCGCCGCGCCGGTGTTCTTCCACCTGGTGCGTTACCTGTACGTGTGATGCGCGGAGGGTGTGACGCGGCCTTCGCGTCGCGCCGCAACCACTCAATACCCTTCCCGCACCGCCTTCGGCACGACGTAGCGGCCACGCGCCGCGTCGAATTTCACCACGTAGCGCGCCCGGACCGCGCGATCGCCGCGCGTGCCGGTTTCGGTCACGATCAACGGATAGACGGCGCCGGTGCCGGTCAGGTCCGGCGTGATCTCGAAGCGCAGCGCCTCGCAGCGCACCGGGGCGTTCGCGCATTCGTTCGACTCTGCATTGTCGAGCGCCTCGTTGATGCGCGCCGCCGCAAGCACCAGCGCATCGCCGTACGGCAGCCAGATCGAGCGGATACGTTGCGTATAGCCTTGTCGCGAATCGCCGTCGCCGATGACGAAACCGAACAGGTGCGGCCCGAGCCGCTCGATGCGCGGCGTGCCCGGCTCGCCGCGCGTGCCGGACGCGATGTCCGTCTTCTTCGACACCGCTTCGAGCCCCTTGCCGTCCGGCGAAGGCCGCAGCACGTACAGATCGACCGTGCCCGGCGTGGCATCGCTGTCCATGCCCGGCATTCCGTTCTGCACGGCCGCTTCGGTCTCGCCGCACATCGCGAGCAGATACCGCGGGCCGTCGGCAGTCGCAACGCGCAGCGAGCCGCACGGCGAATATATCGAATCCCCCGCGTCCGACTGCCAGCCCTTGCGGTCCGCGCGCCACGTGCCGTAGCTGTCGCTAATGAACTTCTGCAACTGACGGTCCGGATGAACCGGATCGGCCGCGGAGACAGGCGACGACGCGGAGAGCGCGGCGAGCACCGTGAGTGCGGCAAATGCGGCTGGCGAAGCCGCGAACGGCTTGCCGCGTTTTTTTCGGTGCTGGACAGTCATGACGAGGTCCGGTCGGATTGGAAAAGCGTGTAACGGATGGTTGCGGGCGCACACGATCAGGGTCGCCGCGGCACGCTGCCGTTGCCGTCCGGCTTCAGCCGCGCGGTTTGCACCCACCCTTCGGCAATGCCGTTCGTGCGCGGATTCAAATAGACGACCGACGTGAAACGGCCGTAGTCGGTTCGCGCATCGACGTGGTCATGCTCTACGGATGAACAATCCGTCGATCCGGCATGCGTCATCAGGCGCGGAAAAGAACGGCAGGCGCCCCTTGCCCGTCACGACGCGGCCCGCATCGCTGCCCGTCACGTAATCGCCCTGCGCTTGCGCACGGCGATTCAATGCGTCGCAATCGACGGCGCCGTGCAGGGGTGCGGCCGGTGCAGCACACGCGGACACGAAGCGCGCCAACGCGCGCCGGTCGATCACGAGCACGTCCGGCCGGTCGGGGTCGCGCGTAACGTCGAGCGCACGCATCGCTTGCGTATCGAGCGTCACCCAGCCGATCGTCGCATCGCGGTTCGGCGTGCCTGGGTGGTCGGGCGTGACGAACAAGCGAATGCGCAAGATGTTGCCGTCGCGCTCATCCACATTGGCGTGGATCGCGCGCCGGTCCATCGCGGTCTGCCGCAGCGCCGGCACGATCAGTTGCGTCAACTGCTCGTCGCACGATGCCGGCTGCGCGGCAGCAACAGCCTGTGCGACCGTCACGCCCATGCACGCCAGCGCGGCGAGCACAGCGACGGCCGCGAACCGGCGACGACGCCCGGCCTCGCCATTCGCGCCGGCCGGCGTTACGATTTCGTTCTTCATTGCAGGACCCGGTCGATGCGCGCGGCCCGCGCCGCGCGCGCGGGCATGCACCCGCGAGCCCGTAGCGTACACGCACGGCGCCCGTTCCGCCGCTCCCCCTTCGTGCATCCCTCTCGCAGCCTTCGGCGACCGCGGCCGGATCACGCCGATACCGTTTCGGCCCGGTGCGAACCCGCGAGCTTGAATTCGCCGACCGTCTGCGCGAGCTGCGCCGCCTGCTCGCGCAACAGCGCCGCGGCGGCGGCCGATTCCTCGACGAGCGCCGCATTCTGCTGCGTCGAGTGATCGAGCTGCGACACGGCCTGGTTCACCTGCGCGAGCCCGGTGCTCTGCTCGTTCGCCGCGACCGTCATTTCCGCGATCACGCTCGTGATGCCGCGCACGCCCTCGACGATCTCGTCCATCGTCGCACCGGCCGTCTGCACGAGCCCCGAACCGCCCTCGATCTTCTCGACGGACGACTGGATCAACTGCTTGATTTCCCTGGCCGCCACCGCGCTGCGTTGCGCGAGCGTGCGCACCTCGCCCGCGACCACCGCGAAGCCCCGCCCGTGCTCGTGCGCGCGCGCCGCCTCGACGGCCGCATTCAGCGCGAGGATGTTGGTCTGGAACGCGATGCCGTCGATCACGCCGATGATGTTCGAGATCTCGGCCGACGCCTTCGTGATCTCGTCCATCGTCGCGACCACCTCGCTCACCACCTCGCCGCCGCGCACGGCGACACCCGACGCCGATTCCGCCAGCCGGCTCACCTGCGTGGCCGCATCGGCCGAGTTGCGCGCCGTGCCGGCGATCTCCTCGAGCGCGGCCGCCGTCTCCTGCAGGCTCGATGCCGCAAGTTCGGTGCGGCTCGACAGATCCTGGTTGCCCTGCGCGATCTCCGCGCTCGCCACGTTCACGGATTCGCTGAAGCCGCGAATCTGCAGCAGGATCGCACTGATCTTTTCGGCGAACATATTGAAAGCGTGCGCGATCTGCGCGGCCTCGTCGCGGCCGTCGGCCGGCAGCCGCTTCGTCAGGTCGCCGCTCCCGCTCGCGACGTCGGTCAGCGCGTCGCGCACGAGCAGCACGCGCTTGAACGCCGCGTTCGTCAGCGCGCCGACGAGCGCTGCCGCGACGCAGGCGACGACGAGGATCGCAACGAGCGTCGTCGTCGCGACGGCCCGCATGCCGGCCGTCACGTCCGACCGGTCGAGCGCCATCACGAGCGACCAGTCCGTCCCGGCGATCGGGCGCGCGCGGAGCAGCTTGGTCACGCCGTCCACGTCGATCGCCACCGGTTCGGTCGCCGCCTGCAGGCCGGCGAGGCGCTCCGGCGTCAGTTCGGGCGACAGTTCGACGGCCGGCTTCATGATCAGATCGGTCTTCGCGCCCGCGATCAGGCGCCCGCTCTTGTCGACCAGGAACGCGAAGCTCGACGGCGTCGGGTGCATCGATGCCACGATCGCGCTCGCGCGCTCCATATAGAGGCTCGCCGCGAGCACGCCCTTCAGCGTGCCGCCGCGCACGATCGGTGCGGCGAACGCGAAGGCGGGCTTGCCGGTCGACGCGTCGCGGTACAACGCCGTGACGACGAGCCGGCCGGCCTCGACCGCCTGCTTGAACCACGGGCGCGCGGTCGGATCGTAGCCGGCCGCGAGCGGGACGTTCGAGAACGCCGTGCGGTCCGGCAGGCCGAGCGTGAGCACCTGGAAGCCGCCCGATTTGCCGAGCAGCGTCAGCGCCGGCAGCGGATCGCCTTCGCCCGGCGCCAGCGTGTCCGCGAGCGCCTGGGTCTGCTGAGCGCGGCTCGCGACCCATTCGTCGAGCGCGAGCGCGTGGCCGGTCAGGACGGACTGCAGGTTCTGGTCGATGGTTGCGTCGTTGTGCTGCTTGACGACGTAGTAAACAAGGCCGCCTGTCACGGCCAGGGCCGTGACCACGATGGCGACGCAGGTCGCCAGAATTCGGGCGCGAATCGATGACAGCATGATGACGGTGATCTCCGGTTGCCGCGTTGTTTTCGATTGGTCAAATGGGCACTCAATCGTCCTTAACGACCGCGCGAGACGCAACTTGAGGTCGGACTGGTCGGACCGGAGAAAAAAAGCGAAACCGGGCAGGCAAAAGCACGCACGACGTCGTGTTCGCGGGCGGCAGCCTCGCGGTCGATCCGTTCGGCAACGTGATTTTCGAAGCCGGCAACACCGAATCGCGTCACGCGGTCGAACTCGATTTCGACCAGCTCGCCGCGTCGCGCGCAATCTACGATTATCGAAAGGATCAGCGCCTGCACATCGCCGGCTAGCGCATCGAACACGCGGACGGGCGCCGCGAGCTGCTGATTCCGTGACCTTGTGCCCGCCCCCCCGGCGCCGACGCCGTCCGTCACGCCGGGTCGGGCACCTCGATCGCCAGCAACGCCGAACTGACCGACTTGCCGTGCGCATCGAGCGCGAGCGAGCGCGTCACGCCGCCGCCGAGCGCATCGCGCAGCACGAAGTTGAACGCACCCAGCGCCGGCAATTCGTAGCGCACGACGTCGCCGTGCACGATGCCCGCGAGCCACGCCTTCACCTTGCCGGCATCCAGATGCGTGCGCAGATGGTCGTAATGACGCGGATCGCGGCAGATGACCGACACGTTCAGCGTATTGCCCTTGTCGCCGGTGCGCGCGTGCGCGAGTTCACGCAGTTGCATCATGCCTCCACGAATGAAAACGACGGCGTCACCGCCGCGCGCGGCAGCAGCACCGACTGCACCGCGATCACCTCGCGCGTCGACTTGAACGCGCCGCCGCCGCCGGCCGGCCCGTTCGTATAGAGCGTCTCGACTTCGTTGCCGATCCGCACCGCTTCGTCGGCACTCGCCGCACGGCCGGCCACCCGCACGCGCACCTCGGCCGGCTCGCCGCGCACGGCCGGCGTCGCGTCGCCATACAGCGAATCGACGCCGATCAGGTCGAAGCGCAACTCGGTCGCGGCGACGCCGGTCAGCGCCAGCCGCTCGCGGACGATGTCGAGCGCGAGACGCGCGCGTTCGAGCGCGCCGGGGCCGCCGTACGAGATCTGCCCTTCGCCGATGTAGCCGTCGACGTACGCCACCGACACCTTCAGCGTATCGGGCCGCGCGGTGCCGCGCCCGCCCGTCACGCGCACACGGTCCGTTGCTTCCTCCGCGACCGCGACCCGCGTGAAATCCGCGACGACGTCGGGCTGCAGATACCGCGCCGGGTCGTGAATCTCGTAGAGCAGTTGTTCCTTGCAGGTCGCCGCGCTCACGCGGCCGCCCGCGTGCGCCACCTTCGTGATCACGACCGAGCCGTCGGCCGCGACTTCGCCGATCGGGAACCCGAGGCGAGCGAGATCCGGCACGTCCTTGTAGCCGGGATCGGCGAAATAGCCGCCCGTCACCTGCCCCGCGCATTCGAGCAGATGGCCGACGACCGTCGCCTGCCCGAGCGTGTCCCAGTCGTCCATCCGCCAGCCGAACGCGTGGATCAGCGGTGCGGCGAACAGCGACGCATCGGCGACGCGCCCGGTCAGCACGACGTCCGCGCCGGCCGCGAGCGCGTCGACGATCGGCGCGGCGCCGAGGTACGCGTTCGCGGACACGATACGGTCGCGATACGCGGCGACTTCGTCGCCCGATTCCTCGAAACGGAATGCACCGCGCAGCACGACGTCGAGCACGTCGTCGCCTTCGACAGCCGCGACTTTCAATTGAGCAATACCGAGCGATTGCGCGATCTGCGCGGTACGTCTTGCCGCTGCGCGCGGGTTCGCCGCGCCCATGTTCGATACGATGCGCACGCCCTTCGGCACGGCGACCGGCAGCACCGCACGCATGCGCGCGTCGAGCAGCGGGTCGTAGCCGAGCGCCGGATCCTTGCGGCGCGCCTGCTGCGCGATCGCGATCGTGCGCTCGGCCAGGCATTCGAAGACGAGATAGTCGAGCTGCCCGTGTTCGGCCAGCTCGACCGCGGGCTCGATCCGGTCGCCCGAGTAGCCGGCGCCCGCGCCGATGCGCACGCGCCGTTCAGGTTGCTTTGCTGTCATGTCCGTACCGTCGTCCGGCGGGCGCGCCGCCGGGAAAAATCAAAAGATGCCCAGCACGACGCACGCGATCGTCATCACGATCGAGGCGCCGAACAGCAGCGGGAACGTGAATTTCTGATGCTCGGCCAGCTCGATGCCGCACAGGCCGACGACCAGGAACGTCGCGGGCGTCAGCGGGCTGACCGGGAACCCGGTCGTCATCTGGCCGAGCAACGCGGCCTGCCCGACCTGCACGGCCGGCACGCCGAGCTGGCCGGCCACCTCCGCGATCACCGGCAGCACGCCGAAGTAGAACGAATCGGGATCGAACAGCATGCTGAGCGGCATCGACGCAAGGCCGAGCACCACCGGAATATGGCCGGCCATCGACGGCGGCACGAAGCCGACCGCCGCCTGCGCCATCGCCTTCAGCATCCCGCTGCCCTGCATGATCCCCGTGAACACGCCGGCCGCGAGCAGGATGCCGGCCATCATCAGCGCCGCGCGCGCATGCGCGTCGACCCGCTTCCTCTGCATGTCGACGTCCGGGTAATTCACCATCAGCGCGATGCACAGCCCGACCATGAACATGATCGCCGGCGGGATCTTCTCGCCCATCACGACCATCGTGCCCAGCACGACGAGCGTCAGCACGAGGTTGAACCAGAACAGGTGCGGCCGGCGCAGCGCCTGCTCGTCGGGCGTCAGTTCGCGCTTCGGCAGCGGGATCGATGCATCGTCGCGCGTGAGGCCGAGCCGCTTCTCCTCGCGCCGCCCGAGCCAGCACGCGACGCCGAACACGAACACGAGCCCGATCGCCTGAACCGGGATCAGCGGGTTGAACAGCGCCGACACCGGCAGGTGCAGCGACGCCGACGCGCGGATCATCGGCCCCGTCCACGGCAGGAAGTTGATGCCCGCGGCCATCGACACGGCCGCGGCCAGCACGCGCCTATCCATCTTCAGCCGGTCGTACAGCGGCAGCACGGCCGGTATCGTCACGAGAAAGCAGACAGCGCCCGAGCCGTCGAGATGGATCAGCAGCGCGAGCAGCGTCGTGCCCATCACGATGCGCGTGGGCCGCGTGCCGACCGCACGCAGGATGCGGTCGATGATCGGGTCGAGCGTGCCGGCGTCGGTGATCGTCCCGAAATACAGGATCGCGAACACGAACATCCCGACCACGGGCGCGAGGCCCTTCAGCCCGTCGATCACGAACTTGCTGGTGTGCAGCCCGAAACCGCCGATCAGCGACGCCGCGATCGGCACGACGATCAGCGCGACGAGCGGCGACATCCGCTTCGACAGAATCGCGGCCAGCAGCACGACGATCGTGCCAAGCCCGAGTAACGGCAGCATCCGTGTCTCCTACCTTGTCTTTTGTTGGAGACGAGCGTAAGGTCGGCGCAGCGATAGCACAATTGAAATGATTTGATCGCAGCAATCACGAATCGTTATGGATCTGAATCTTCGCGACATCCGCGCCTTCGTCACCGTCGCGCACGCCGGCAACTTCACGCGCGCGGCCGCGCGGCTGCACCTGTCGCAGCCGGCGCTGACCGTGCAGATCCGCCGGCTCGAGGAAATCGTCGGCGCGCGGCTGTTCGACCGCAACAGCCGCAGCGTCGCGCTCACGCAGACCGGGCGCGAGCTGCTGCCGCTGCTGCAGCGCTCGCTCGACGACATGGAGCGCGTGCTGCGCGATGCGCGCGCGCTCGGCGAAGGCACGAGCGGCACGGTGCGGCTCGCGTGCCTGCCGACCTTCGCGTCCAGCGTGCTGCCTGAGTTGATCCAGTCATTCCGGCGCGACGTGCCGCGCGCGGGCTTCGAGATTCGCGACGGCGTCGCGAGCCTCGTCACCGCGCTCGTACGCAACGAGGAAGCCGATCTTGGATTGACGGGCGGCGATGCGTTCGATGCATCGCTGGAAGTGCTGTACACGGGCGCCGACCGGCTCGTCGTCGTGTGCCCGAAAGATCATCCGCTCGCGCGCAAGCGCCGCGTAAGCACCGCCGACGTCGCGGGCGTGCCGCTCGTGCTGACCGCGCAGGGCACGAGCGTGCGCAGCGTCGTCGACGCCGCGCTGGAAGCGGCCGGCTGCACGCCCGACATCGCGTGCGAGCCGACCTACATGATGACGGCCGTCGCGATGGTGCGCGGCGGCCTCGGCGTGACGATCCTGCCCGCGACCGCGCGCGAGGTGCGCGCCGAACCGGAGCTGGTCGCGAAGCCGATCGACGATCCCGCGTTCGTGCGGCCGATCGCGCTCGTCACGAAACGCGGGCGCACGCTGCCGCGCGTCGCGCAGGCGTTCGCCGAAGCGATGCTGGCGGAATTGAAAAAGCGCGAGTGAACCGCGCGCCCGGACCGGGAAAGAAAGCCTGCGTAACGCTTATTGCACGTCCGGATCGACGTGCAGCGACTCGCCGATCGCATAGAAATTGCCGCCCGCGATGTAGTGCAGGCTGCGCAGCGCCGGGTCGGCCGATTCGAAATACCAGTGGCCGTCGCGGAACACGCGCGTGTCGGACCACGCACCAATCACCTCGCCGATGAACAGGTCGTAGGTCTGCTGGTTGTGCGGCTCGGGAATCAGCCTGCACGCGAGCCAGCCCGAGCAGCCGGCGACGAACGGCAGGTCATGGCCGTCGACGTCGAACAGCGTAACGCCCGCTTCGCGCAGCTTGTCCGGCCGCTCGGCAAGACTGTGGCTGCCGACCGCGTGCGTGAGCTGCAATTGCGCGGCCGTCGGCACCTGGATCACGAACGTGCCGCTGCGCTCGACGAGCTCGCGCGTCTTCGCGGACTTGTCGAGCACGACCGTCAGCTTCGGCGGCAGGAAGTCCAGCGCGCACGCCCACGCGGCGGCCATCACGTTGTCGACGCCGTCGTGGCGGGCCGACACGAGCACGGTCGGGCCGTGGTTGAGGAGACGGTAGGCTTTCTTCAGCTCCACCGGAGCGATGTGACTGTCCATACGGGTTCCTTGGAGAACGGCTCGCACGGACGGATGCCGTGCGGCGCGGCGCAGGCCGGCGCGCCTGCACGCGGCCCGGCATGAGGCCGCATTCTCGCACCCATTTTCAATCGGCGCAGACTCGCCCGATCCGTCACTTCGCGAACAGTTGCCCAATGTCGCGGAACGCCTTGAACTCGAGCGCATTGCCGCACGGATCGAACAGGAACATCGTCGCCTGTTCGCCGACCTGCCCCTTGAACCGCACGTACGGTTCGATCGCGAAGGTCACGCCGAACGATTTCAACCGCTCGGCCAGCGCTTCCCAGCTCGCCCAGTCGAGCACGATCCCGAAATGCGGCACCGGCACGTCGTGACCGTCGACGGCATTCGTATGCGCGCCTTCTTGCGACGCCGTCTTCGGATGCTCGTGAATCACGAGCTGGTGCCCGTAGAAGTCGAAGTCGACCCACTGCGTGCTCGAACGCCCCTCTTCCAGCCCGAACACGCGGCCGTAGAAATCGCGCGCGGCCGGCAGGTCGTAGACCGGAATCGCCAGGTGAAACGGGGAAAGACTCATGGTTGCCTCGTGAAGGTACGCTCGCATGGCGCGAGGATCGCACCATGGTAGACAACGCCAGGCAAAAATTAAATCAATATATAGTTTTGCGATTCACAAACGGAATTGATCAATGATCCGCGAGCTGAAAACCCTTGTCGCCGTCGCCCGTGAAGGCACGTTTGCGGCTGCGGGCAACCGTATCGGGCTGACGCAGGCGGCCGTCAGCGCGCAGATGCAGCGTCTCGAAGCCGAGCTCGGCTTTGCGCTGTTCGACCGGCAAGGCCGCTCGGCCCGTCTCAACGAGATGGGCCATCACGTGCTCGACCAGGCGCAGGCGCTGATCGGCCTGTACGAGAACCTGAGCTCGACCGCGCCCGGCTCGCCGGCCGCCGTGCGCGTGACGATCGGCGCGATCGCGTCGGTGCAGAGCGCGCTGCTGCCGGCCGCGCTGGCCGATTTCCATCGCCGGCATCCCGCGTGCCGCACACGCGTGATACCGGGGCTGTCGATCGAGCTGGTCAACCGCGTCGACGCGGGCGAGATCGACATGGCCGCGATCATCCGGCCGCCGTTTTCGCTGCAGAGCGACCTGCACTGGACGACGCTCGCGCAGGAGCCGTTCCGGCTGATCGTGCCGCGCGGCGTGAAGGGCAAGGACTGGGCCGCGCTGCTCGCGAACGAGCCGTTCGTGCGCTACGACCGCGCGTCGTTCGGCGGCCGCCAGGTCGATCGTTTTTTGCGGAAGATGCACATCGCGGTGCGCGACACCTGCGAACTCGACGAGCTCGACGCGATCGTCAAGCTGGTCGAGAACGGCGTCGGCATCGCGATCGTGCCGCAGACCGCCGTGTATCGCCGCTGGCCGGCCGGCGTGCGCGCGATCGACCTCGGACACCACACGTTCCACCGCGACATCGGGCTCGTGCATCGCGCACGGCGGACGATGTCGGAGCCGGCGCAGATGCTGGCCCGGTTGATTGAAGAGGCGTCGCGGCGGCGCCCGCCGTCGCAGGCGGCCTGAGTCGCACGCCCGGCGACGGCGTAGCCGTTGCGGATCAGCGCCGCCCGGCCGCCCAGTCGACGGCCGCGTCGAACCACGAACGGCGCTGCGTTAACACATTCGTTACAGCCCAACCAATTCAATTCATTAAATAATTAATTGACGGATCAATAACAATGTCCCGATCGCCGCAATCTCCCTGAGAATCGCCGCAAATTATTAACGAAATCCGCACAACGAAGTAACGAAATTTCGAAATTGCAACCAATTGATACGTGATTCCGAATAATTCAGATCCCTCAATAATGAATTCCGCAGTACGTATCTGTCTGCCTCAGGCCACAAAAGAGAATTTCATTTTTACCGTTTTATTCCGGATCTGTAGTCTCCTGCCATTCGGATCACGAACACAAGCCAATGCGCAAGGAGATGAAATGAAACGCACGACCCTCTCGCTGATTTCCGTCGCGTCGTTCGCGGCAATGCCCGTCGCGCATGCGCAGTCGAGCGTCACGCTGTATGGCGTGATCGACACGTCGATCACCTACGTGAACCATGCGCAGGGCAAGGACAACGCGTGGATGCTCGGCAACAGCAGCGCGGGCAACCTGGCCGGCAGCCGCTGGGGCGTGAAAGGCACCGAGGATCTCGGCGGCGGGCTGAAGGCGCTGTTCCAGCTCGAGAACGGCTTCGACCCGAGCAACGGCCGGCAGGGCCAGGGCAGCCGCCTGTTCGGCCGCCAGGCGTTCGTCGGCCTGACGAGCGACCGCTACGGCACGCTCACGTTCGGCCGCCAGTACGATCCGCTCGTCGACCTCGTGCAGGGCATCACCGCCGACAATTATCTCGGCAGCGTATTCGCGACGCCGGGCGACGTCGACAACTACGACAACAGCTTCCGCGTCGACAACGCGGTGAAGTACACGTCGGCCGTCTATTCGGGCCTGCAGTTCGCGGCGATGTACTCGTTCGGCGGCATTGCCGGCAGCACGGGCTCCGCGCAGTCGTATTCGGCCGCCGTGTCGTACAACAACGGCCCGTTCAGCGTCGCGGGCGGCTACTTCCACGCGACCAACAGCCCCGCGTCGAACGGCCTGCGCAGCGGCTGGACCAGCTCGTCGGACGGCACGTTCGACGGCCCGATCAACAACGGTTATGCAAGCGCGCACTCGATCGGCATCGCGCGCATCGCCGGCCAGTACGTCGCCGGCCCGTTCACGTTCGGCCTCGGCTACAGCAACGCGCAGTACCGCCGCGACGCGAGCTCGGTGTTCGGCTCGAACGAGCACTACAACACAGGGCAAGGCTTCGTGAACTACCAGGCGACGAACGCGCTGCTCGTCGGCGTCGGCTACAGCTACACGCGCTCGGGCGGCGACACGTCGGCCACCTATCACCAGGTGTCGGCCGGCGCGGACTACAACCTGTCGAAGCGCACCGACGTCTACCTGACCGCCGCCTACCAGCACGCGAGCGGCCAGACCGGCGACGGCAACGGGGGCTCGATGGCCGCACAGGCATCGATCGGTTCGTACGGCTATGCGGGCACGAGCTCCCAGACGATGGTCAACCTCGGCCTGCGTCACCGCTTCTGATGCGAAGCGGCCGGTTGCGCGCCGCGCGGCCGGCCGGAACCGCATGCACCCGCACGGCGGCTTCGGCCGCCGTCGTCTTTCGGTCGTCTTTTCATCGCCCTTTCCGGCCCGGACACCGATTGCCGGGCGATTTCCATTCCGCTTGATTCAGCGCGGTTCTCCCGGCATGACTGACGCGATACGTCAGTATTCAGCGCATCACCATTGCACCGGCATTCGCAGAAATGGCGGCCATTTTTACCGATCCACCGTCATCGCGACCGATGATCCGACGCGATAAAAATGCGGGGCGAGCGCCTGGGCAATTGCAAAGGAAAGTTTGACGCGAGCCATTTGTCTGCTCGCTATGGCACACTTCGCGTCTCTCGTCATTTCCTTGCACCGGGCGGCCGGATTCCGCCCCATCCTGCCATGCCGCGTCAGACAACCCGTTCGATCAGCCGCGAAACGCTGAAGGTCGCCTCGACGATCGCGATGTCGTGCGTACTGCACGGCGTCGCGCGCGCCGATTGCCTCGACGACGCTGCCGCGTTCCAGCACGTGAGCGTCGCCCTGATGCGCGGCATCGCGCAGGTCGAATCGGGGATGAATCCGAACGCCGTCAATACGAATACGAACGGCACGGTCGACATCGGCCTGATGCAGATCAACAGCACGTGGCTGCCGACGCTCGCGCGCGAAGGCATCACGCGGGAGAGCCTGTTCGATGCATGCACGAACGCGTATGTCGGCGCGTGGATCCTGTCGCAGAACATCCGCCAGCTCGGCCCCAACTGGAACGCGATCGGCGCGTACAACTCCGCGTCGCCCGACAAGCGCCTCGCGTATGCGCGCAAAGTCTATGATGCAATCCGGACCATGCCGGATTCGCCGGATACTCCCATGCCCATCCTTCCGCCTTCCTTTACGCCGCCGCAACAGCAACAGGCGTACAACCCGTTCGCGAGCCTGAGCGTCGCGGCGCCGCAGGTCACGCGAGCGCGCACGGTATCGCCGGCCCCGCCTCCTCCTCCGCCGCAAGGCGGGCCTGCCGGTCCGGCCGGTACGTACAACTTCGGATGGACGGTCACGGGCGCGGACCAGGCGAAGCCGACCCAGGTGTTCGACGACGGTGCACGGATCTACGTGCAGTTCAGCGACATGAAGCACGTGCCGGCGATCTTCACCGAAACGTCGTCGGGCCGCGTGCTGATGTCGTGGGAGCTGCAGTTTCCGTATGCCGTCTTGACGCGCCCCGCGCAAACGTTGATCTTCCAGCTCGGACCGTTCGAGGCGCGCGCGCAGCGTGGCGCGGCCGGGATGACGGCACAGGCGGCCGGGACGCAGCGGCCCGGGGCTGCGGCTTCGACTTCGGCGCAGTCCGCATCGAAAACGGCTGCGAATAAGCCGGCGCCGCGTACGGCGTCGGCCGATGCGCTGTGGTATCTGAACACGTCGTCGACGTCGGGCGCGACGGCGACGGCGTCGAATACACCGAGTACGGCCAATATGCCGAATACGGCCGCTACGTGGCCGACTGCGGTGACGTCGAATACGCCGCCGCCGACCCCAACGACCAAGGCGCCGGCTGCGGCCGCTCAGCCGGCGCGCGTCAGCACGGATGCGCTGTGGTACATCTCGAAATAGCGCACCCGCGCTGCCGGCTGCACACTGGTCGCGGCGATCGCCGCTTGATGGCCGGCCGCCATTCGATGGCGCTCATGCGGTCCGCCGGTTGCCGTTCCGCCGTGCCGTGGTTCATCCGGATCACACGCGGATAGTGTGAGCGATGCCGGCAGCGAACGCGCCTCCCGCCGACCGCGTCGATCACCCGCGCCGCACCCACACCACCTTTCCGTCGCGAATGCCGAGATCGCGACGCTCTTCCCGATAATCCATCGTGCCCGGCAACGACTTGCCGTCACGCTCGAGCACGCGCCACAGGCAGCCGTCGAGCAATGCGGCCGCTTCGGCCTCGCTCTTGCCGATCAGCGCGTCGTCCGGCCCCGCGTCTGCCTTGCATGCGCGCGACACGCCCGGCTGCCCGGCGTTCGCCGAAGCGCCGCCGCCATTCGCGTTCTTCGTGTTCATGTCCGCACATCCCGCAAACGTTGCGCCCGCAACGAGCGCAACCATCATCGTGATCGCTTTCTTCATCGATTTCTCCGTTATGCCCGGCCGGCGAACGCGCGACGTTCCGGCCAACCGGGCCTGTTCCATCCGTGACCGGTTGCGCGCGCAACCTGCATTGCCGAAGCGGCACCGTCACGGGTCCGGCGCGATGCCGAAGCCTCGAGCATGTTACCGCACGCGATTGACCATGACGACGCGACGCCGAATCCCGCTTCGCCCGCGCGTGCGCGATCGAACCGCGCAGCGCATCGGCGTCGGCCGCGCTCAGAACTTGTACGTCACGCCGGTCATTCCGGAATAGTTGCTGCGCGTCTGCACGATCGGGCTGTCGCCGTAGCGCCCCAGCAGCCGCGTGAAGCTGCCGGTCGCGTGCACCGACCAGTGCCGCGACACGTCCCAGTTCCAAGCGACCGACATCGTCGCGCTGTCGACGCCGCCGCTCGTCGAGTAGGGGCGGAATCCGCTCGTCATCGACTGCGCATCGGTCACGCCGTAGAACGTCTGCATATACCGTCCCGTGCCGGCGTGCACGCTGCCCGTCACGACGATCTCGTGCCGCCCGGCCTTGAACACGGGCACCGCGAGATCGAGGTGCCCGGACAGGCCGCGCGACGTATGCGTGACAGGCGCGTCGACCGTGACGCTCAGTTCGCCGCCGTCCAGCAACTTCACGCCCGCACGCATGCCGACCAGCACCGAGCCCGGAACGCGGCCCATTCCCTTCAGGTGGTCCGAGCCCGGCAGATCGAAGCGGTTTTCGTCCGCACGGCCCGGGTCGTAGCCCACCGCCGCCGACACGAACGCGCCGTTCGGCAGGTTCAGCCGGTAGCCGGCCCCCCCACTGGTGCCGATGAAAAAGCCGTTGCCGAACATCGCCGAAAACGACGGCGCAACGACGCCGCGATACTGGTTGCTCCCCTGGTAGCGCGGCGCGACGCCGCCGCCGAGCGATATCGCGTACTGGTTTTCGGCGTGGGCGACGGCGGCCAGGGTCAGGCCGGCAAGCGGCATGCAATAGCGGGAGAAGTGGAGGAATGGACGCACAATATCGAGATAAGAATGACGAAGCCCGAAGTCTAGGTGCGGCCGCGCGGCGGAACTGTCCGGAATCTGCGGTGAATCTGTGCCCAATTGTGTTCGAGTGTTCCCGATTGTCTAGCGGTGGCTCAGGCCGCGGCAACGCGGATAGAATTCGAGTGCCGCGTCGCGCGCCCGCCCGCCGGAGTGCCGGACGACGCGAGCATTTCGGGAAGACCATGAACGACAATCCGCTCAAATACCGTGTGCTGCTGATCGAGGACGACGACCGCCTCGCGCAGCTCGTGCGCGAATATCTCGACGGCTATGAATTCGCGGTGACGGTCGTGCGACGCGGCGATCTCGCGGTCGCCGCGGTGCGCGAACACCGGCCCGCGCTGGTGATACTCGATCTGATGCTGCCGAATCTCGACGGGATGGAAGTGTGCCGGCGCATTCGCGCATTCACCAACGTCCCGGTGCTGATTCTCACCGCGCGCGCCGACGTCTACGACCAGGTCGCCGGCCTCGAACTCGGCGCCGACGACTACGTGACGAAGCCGATCGAGCCGCGCGTGCTGGTCGCCCGTGCGCGTGCGCTGCTGCGGCGCGCGCAGCCCGCCGCACCGGAATCGCCGGCCGATGCGCCGGCGCACGCGCTCGTGTTCGGCGAGCTGACGATTTCGCCGCCGAACCGCACGGTCACGTGGCGCGGCGAACTCGTCGACCTGAAGACCGCCGAATTCAATCTGCTGCTGATCCTCGCGCGTGCGGCCGGCACGGTGCTGAGCCGCGACGACATCCTGAAGCAGCTGCGCGGGATCGAGTTCGACGGGCTCGACCGCTCGGTCGACTCGGGCATCTCGAAGCTGCGCCGCCGCTTCGAGGATGCTTCGTCGGAGCCGCACCGGATCAAGACGATCTGGGGCCGAGGCTACCTGTTCAGCCCTTCCGCGTGGGACGAGTAAATGCTGCGCCCGTTGATCAAGCTGTATCTCATCGTGATCGTGTGCTGCGCCGCATCGATCATGTTGATTCAATACTCGTTCAACCGAATCTTCTATGAGCGTGTGGCGCAGGCACAGCGCGATTCGCTGACCACCTACGCGTTCGTGCTGAACGACTACCTCGAACGCCATCCCGGCGCGCAGCGCACGCTCGCGCTGCGTGAACTCGCGCAGCACGGCAACGAGCGATTCGGTTTCGTGACGATGGCCGACGCCCGCAGCCAGTTGAGCGGTGCGCCGCTGCGCGACCTCGACGCCGGCAGGATCGCGATCAGCTACAACGGCAAGAACTACTACATGCCGCTCGCCGACGGGTCCGTGCTCCATGCACGCCCGATCGAACCCGCCGACCTCGACATCAAGATCTATGCGTACCTGGTGATCGCACTCGCGGCGCTGTTCGCCGTCGCACTGTGGACCTCGTATCACTGGCGCGACCTGCGCCGGCTGCAGGAGGCCGCTCGCGCGTTCGGCGCGGGCAACCTGTCGACGCGCGTGAAGCTGTCGGGCCGGTCGAACATCTACGAACTGTCGCAGCAGTTCAACGACATGGCCGAGCGCATCGAGGCGTCGATCAAGCAGCAGCGCGAAATGATGCACGGCATCTCGCACGAACTGAAGACGCCGCTCGCGCGGCTCGAATTCGGGCTCGCGCTGCTCGCGGAACCCGACGAAACGGGACGGATGCGCGAACGCCGCGACGCGCTGCGGCACGACGTACGCGAACTCGACGAGCTCGTCACCGAGCTGCTGACGATCGGCCGGCTCGAACAGGGCGCGAGCCAGCTCGCGCCGATGGAGATCGGCGTCGATGCGCTGATCGACAGCGTCGCCGGCAACGTCGCGAACGACATCGCCGATCGCGGGATCACGCTCGACGTGTCGACGTGCGGTGCGCCCGCCACCTACGTATGCGATCCGAAGCTCGTCGCGCGTGCGTTGCTGAACCTGATCCGCAACGGCGCGCGCTATGCGACGCGCACGGTACGGCTGTCCGCGACGAGCGACGCGTCCGGCATGCTGGTGCTGAGCGTCGACGACGACGGCCCCGGCATTCCGGCCGTCGAGCGCGCGCGCGTGTTCGAACCGTTCCAGCGGCTCGACTCGAGCCGCGACCGGCAGACGGGTGGATTCGGCCTCGGGCTTGCGATCGTGCGGCGCGTCGCGCTCGTGCATGGTGGCAACGTCCGGCTCGACGATTCGCCGCTCGGCGGCGCGCGCTTCGTGATCACGCTGCCGGCGCTGACACTGCCCGACTTGCCGGGCGACGCGCCGGCGCGGGCCGCGAACGGCCTCAGCGATCCCGCGAATACGGCGACGCTGCCACGGCGCGCATAAGCGCCGCGGCATCCGCCGAGGGGATTGTCACGACTGCGCGCCGGACGATCGCGAACCGGCGCGCACCGGTTCATCAGCCCGCCTTTTGCTTCACAAGCTGATCCGCAATGGGCAGGCTGCGGATGCGCGTGCCGGTCGCCGCGAAAATCGCGTTGGTCAGCGCCGGCGCGACGGGCGGCAGGCCCGGCTCGCCGACGCCGCCGAGCGGCGTCGCGAAGTCGTCCGGCGCGACGAGATGCACGCGGATTTCGCGCGGCGCCTCGTTCATTCTCAGCACCTGGAAGCCGTTGAAGTTGCTCTGTTCAGGATGCCCGTCCTTGAACGTGATCTCGCCGTGCAGCGCGATGCCGAGCCCCATCACCACCGCCCCCTCGAGCTGCGAGCGCACGCGCTCCGGATTGACCTGCGGCCCGCAGTCGATCGCGATGTCGACGCGCGGCACCGAGAGCTTGCCGTCCGCGCCGACCTGCACCTCACACACCGCGGCCGTGTACGACACGAAGCTGCGATGCGCGGCGATCCCGAGCCCGTGCCCCTTCGGCAGCTTGCGTCCCCAGCCGGCTTCGCGCGCGACCGTCTCGACCACGCGCCGCAGCCGCCCGGTGTCGACCGGATACAGCGCGGGGTCCTCGCCGTAGTTCACGTTCTTCACCGTGATGTGCGGCTCGAAACGCCGTGCGGGCCCGATCAGCTCGAGCAGGAAATCCTTCGGGTCGCGGCCGGCCGCGTGTGCAAGCTCCGACACGAAGCTCTGGACTCCGAACGCATGCGGAATGTTGTAGACCGAGCGGAACCAGCCGATCCGCGTGTGCGCTTGCGCGGCCGGATTCTCGATCCGCACGTTCGGAATCGCGAACGGCAGATCCGCGATCCCTTGCGCGAGCTCGCCCGGCTGCTCGTGCACGACGCCGGCCCTGAACGTCGACTGGATCGACGGCGCGACCGTGCGATGCTGCCACGCGACCACCTTCCCCGACGCATCGATCCCGCCGTCGAACGCTTCGAGCGACACCGCGTGGAAATAGTCGTGCGCGATGTCGTCCTCGCGCGTGAACGTCAGCTTGACCGGCGCGCCGACCGCCTTCGACAGCAATGCCGCCTCCACCACGTAGTCCGGTTTCGACTTGCGGCCGAAACCGCCGCCGAGCAGCGTCACGTTGACCGTCACGTGCTCCGCCGGCAGCCCGAGCGCCTTCGCGATCTCGTCGCGCGTGGTCTGCGGCGCCTGCGTGCAGGTCCATACTTCGCAGCGGCCGTCCGCCACTCGTGCGACGGCCGCGGGCGGCTCCATCGTCGCGTGTGCGAGATGCGGGATGTAGTACGTCGCGCGCACGCGTTTCGCGGCACCGGCGAGCGCCGTGGCCGCGTCGCCGTCGTTGCGGATCACGTCGCCCGGCTGCGCGGCGGCCGCTTCGAGCGTCTTGCGATACGCGGCCGAGTCGTAGTTCGTGTTGGGCCCGTGCTTCCAGTCGATCTTCAATTGCGCACGCGCCTGGATGGCCGTCCACGTGTCGCGCGCGACGACGGCTACGCCACCGAGCGGCTGGAAGCCGGACGGCAGCGCCGTCGACGCGAGCTGCACGACCTTGACGACGCCCGGCAGCTTCTCGGCGGCCGATGCGTCGAACGACGCCACCGTGTCGCCATAGGCCGGCGGTCGCGCGACGACCGCATACAGCATGCCGTCGAGCCGCGTGTCGATCCCGTAGTGCGCACGGCCGCCGACGATGTCGCGGCCGTCGATCAATGCGGTTTTGCCCTTGCCGATATAGCGGAATTCGGCCGGCGCCTTCAGCATCACGGTGGCGGGATCCGGCACCGGCAGCGCGGCCGCTTTCGCCGCGAGCTCGCCGAAGCCGAGCTTGCGCCCGCTCTTCGTATCGACGACCTCGTGCACCGTCGCCTTGACCTGGCGCGCGTCGACGCCCCACGCCGTCGCGGCAGCCTGCTCGAGCATCGTGCGCGCGGCCGCGCCCGCGCGGCGCAGCGCGGCGAAGCTCTGCCGCAGGCTGCGCGAGCCGTCGGTGTTCTGGTTGCCGTAGCGCGGCTCGTCGCCGACTGCCTGTGCGACCTTCACGCGCGCCCAGTCCGCACCGAGTTCATCGGCCACCACGAGCGCGACGCTCGTGCGCACGCCCTGCCCCATCTCGGAGCGGATGCAGGTCACGGTGACGGTGCCGTCCGGTGCGATCGCAACGAACAGGTGCGGATCGTCGCGCAACCCGTGCGGCATCCCGGCGCCACCGTACTGCGGATTCGCGCTGACGGGCGGCTGCACCGGCGCGGCCGCGCGCGCGAGCGACGGCACGCCGAACGCGAGCAGCAGCCCGCCGGATGCGAAGCCGAGCAGCAGCGCGCGGCGGCTTTCGTTGTGGACGGAGAGTTCGGGCGCGCTCATGCGGCACCTCCGCGGCGCACGGCCAGCCGGATTGCCGCGCGGATGCGCGTATAGGTGCCGCAGCGGCAGATGTTGCCGGACATCGCATCGTCGATGTCGGCGTCGCTCGGATGCGGATTCGTCTTCAACAGCGACGCGGCCTGCATGATCTGCCCGGACTGGCAGTAGCCGCATTGCGCGACGTTCAGTTCCTGCCATGCCTGCTGCAGTGGGTGCGTCAGGTCCGTCGACAGTCCCTCGATCGTCGTCACGCGTTTGCCGGAAGCGGCCGCGACGGGCGTGATGCACGAACGGATCGCGACGCCGTCGAGATGCACCGTGCACGCGCCGCACAGCGCCATGCCGCAGCCGAACTTGGTGCCGGTGTGGCCGAGGACATCGCGCAGATACCACAGCAACGGCATGTCGGGATTGCCGTCGAAATGCTGTTCGCTACCGTTGACGGTCAGCGTGATCATCGTTCACCTCCTGGTTGCGACGCCCGCGTCCGGCAGGCATCGAGTGGGGATTCGAACGGCGCGGCGCACATTCCGAACAACCAGGCAGGCGTGGCGCCGTTTCGTGGACCGTGTCGCCTGCAGACACGCTCGGGCCGATGCCGCAAACGACGCTGTCTTCCGGTTGCCTTCGCAACCTTTCGATGACATCCCGGTCAACCGCTCGTCCGCATGGATCGCCGATCGCATTATCGAACCATTTCGAATTTGCCGTCGGATCGAGGCGATTCGAGAGTTTTAGGCAATCGGGGGAAGGAGGTTCAGCCTGGAAAGGGAGGTTGCGATGGGTCATGCCTGTCGGCGATGTTGCCGGCGGCTTGCGTGTCGGCGTCCCGATGCGCGGCGGAAGGCGTTTCTTTCTCGTTCTCGCACGCCGCCCGGCGCGATCAACGGGCCGAGGACCCGGAAATGGTCGATCGCGAAATCGCACAAATGCAAAGGTCCGGCCGGCCTCCCGGCCGGACCGGACCTTCGCACGACCGCATCGAACGGTTCGGACACTACCGCCCGAACCGCGCGATCACGTTCAACGCGACCTCAACGCCTGCAACCCCAGCGTGAGCGCGTTATATGGCATTTCCGCGGCCCCCATCGAAAAACTCGTCGTCTTCGCGGTCGCCCCCGGCGTACGCATCAGCGCGTGAACGATCCGCTCGCTCGCATGCCCGTCGCCATACGGATTGCTCGCGCGCGACATTTCCTCGTATGCCCTTTCGTTGTCGAACAGCCGCGACGCCTCCCAGACGATCCGCTCCTGATTGGTGCCGACGAGCCGTGCGGTGCCGGCCTGGATCGCTTCAGGCCGCTCGGTCGTGTCGCGCGTGACAAGCACCGGCTTGCCCAGCGCCGGCCCTTCCTCCTGAATGCCGCCCGAATCGGTGATGATGAAATGCGCGCGCGACATCAGGAATACGAACGACAGATATTCCTGCGGCTCGATCAGGTAAATGTTCCGCACGCCGCCAAGCAACGCGCGCGCCGGCTCCCGCACGTTCGGATTCATATGCAGCGGATAGACGAACTGCGCATCGCGATAGCGGTTCGCGAGCGCGCACAACGCCTCGCAGAAATGCCGGAACGGCTCGCCGAAGCTCTCCCGGCGATGGCCGGTGATCAGCACGACACGACGCGACGGTTCGAGGAACGGAAAACTCGCGGCAACCTTTTCCGTCAGCTCGTCGTTGTGGTCCAGCATGCGCTTGACCTCGTGCAACGCATCGATCACGGTGTTGCCGGTCAGCACGACCGCGGCCCCCGGCACGCCCTCGCTGAGCAGGTTGTCGCGCGCCTTCCCGGTCGGCGCGAAATGCCACGACGATACCGCATCGGTCACGCGGCGATTCAGTTCCTCCGGCCACGGCGACCAGATGTCGCCGCTGCGCAAACCGGCCTCCACGTGCCCGACCGGCAGGTAGCGATAGAACGCCGCGAGACTGACCGCGAGTGTGGTCGTCGTATCGCCGTGCACCAGCACGACGTCCGGGCGCAATTCGTCGAAGACCGAGCCGATCGCCTGAAGAATACTGGTCGTCACGTCGGTCAGCGTCTGGCTTTGACGCATCAGGTCGAGATCGTAGTCTGGCTTGATGTCGAACAACGTCAGCACCTGATCGAGCATTTCCCGATGCTGCGCGGTCACGCATACCTTGACGTCGACATCCGTCTGCGCCTTCAGCGCGCGCACCAGCGGCGCCATTTTGATGGCCTCCGGCCGAGTCCCGAACACAAGCAAGATCTTTTTCATCGTTATCCTCGTTTAGCCGCCTCGCGCCGAATGACCCTGCTCGTGGCGCGAAGCATGTATTCAGGCGGCGCCTCCCGTCCGCGCACGCGGTGCAGCGGTGTCGCGGGCGAGCGCGCCATCCTGTCCGCGCGGTCTCCGCCACGCGAATCGTCGTACTACCGGCGTCCCGTTGCACTTGATCGGTCACGTCATGAGTCGTTCCTCGCCGGGCCGTGCGTCACGTCTGTTCGTCACGCCACAACCACTACAGCAATAATCAAACCAACCGCCCTGCGGCCGGGTCCGGTTCGTTCGGCGCGCGCGGCGCACATGCCGCGCGTGCGGAATGTTTCACAACTGCTACGAGCGTCGCATCGCCCGGCGAGCGCGGCATGGATAAACATCCGGTCGGTCGCACGATCCATCCGGCGACGTCGTCCGATAAATAACGAATTCATGTCGAGCACCCATTGCGCCCCGGACCTCGCGCATCTTTCGAAACGCTTTGCGTCGCCTCGCTTCGCAACCTTTGTCCGTGCAGTGCGCGGCGTGCAATCGACCGCTCGGCCACGGTCGCGCACGGAGGATTTCCCGACATGCGGCGTCGTTTGCGCCGCATGAGTCCGCGAGAGCGAAATGTTGCGAATGTGTAACGCAAATCCGGAACCGGCGGTTACATCCGAGTCCGGTCCATCCTGCGCTCGCGGTAGCGGGCATCGCCCCGGCCTCCCGACCTATGCATATGCAGCGAATAGCGCGTGATGCGCCGACCTCGCAAAGCCGCCCCCCGCAAGGTGGCACCGGTTCGGCAGACAAATCGCCCGCCGCATGGCGCGTGCGGGCCGCAACGTCGACCGCGTGCGATCGCACCGATTGCGCATGAGCTGATTCGTCGGTGAATCAAAACCCGCCGCCGCCCCCGGTCCGCATTCTCAGCCCGCCCTCCCGCCCCTTGCTGCACGGTGCATCGCGGCCGATGGCTCACGCCTTGCTTAATACCGGACAGGTGTGTCCCGAAGTACTCGCACGACAGCGGACAGACGGAGGCGCCGAAGCAACGAAGCCGGGACGCGACGCGTCCGCCCGGGGCGAAAGACAGCCGCCCCCGCGCGACGAACGCGCCGTCGTTTCCCGTCGACATCCGCGCGATCCGCGGGCCGCCTTCAAGCGCTCATGCGACGAACCGGCCCGTGAGCGCGAATGGCGGCACCAGCCTCAAGTTCACCGGCACCACGGTGCACTGAGCCACAACGTCGACACGCTCGCCGGGCGCGACGCGGCCAACGCCGCATCCGGCGACGATTGCGAAGGACTACCGCGCAGGAGCCCCCGATCATGAACCGGCCCGCGCTTTTCCCGGCTGCACGCGCATGCGCGGTGGCCACCGCCCGGCTGCGCCGCCTGTGGCGCATCGCCTGCTGTGTCGCCGCGTGCGGCTTCGCGCTGCACGCGAGCGCCGCCGAGCTCCTGCTCAACGGGCTGTACCAACGCCCCGACGGAGCGATCACCGTGCGCCTGAACGGTGCCGGCATCGATCCTTATTTCGCGGCGAAGGCGCTGCTCGCCGCGTCCGATGCGCGACTCGACGCACATCAGGCCGCACTCGCATGGATCGCCTGGCTGTTGCCGCGCCAGCGTCTGGACGGCGGCTTCGATCGCTACTGTGTGCAGAACGGCCAGTACAGCGCATGCGCTGAAGCGGACGCCGACGACGCGATGATGGCGACCTGGATCGAACTGCTCGCCCGCTTCGCGCCGCCCGACGGCATGCCCGCCGCATGGGAACTCAGCCTGAGCCGCGCAGGCGCGCATCTGGACACCCTGCTCGACAAGCCTGCCGGCATCTATCAGATCTCGTCGTCGCTGCACGTCGCGCTGCTGATGGACAACGTCGAGGTGCACGGCGCGTTCCGGGCGCTCGCGGCGTACTACGTACGGCGCGCCGACTACATGCACGCGGGCCCGTGGAGCCAGCGTGCCGACCAGCTCGCGTCGGCGATCCTGAAGGTGTTCTGGCGCGGCGCGCAATCCGGCTTTCGCGCCAGCACGCAGCAAGTCGGCGGTACGAGTTTTTATCCGGCGAAAGTCGCGCAGATTTTCCCGCTCCTGTCCGATATCAAGGTTCCCGAACAATCCAACGAGATGATCTATGCGCAATGGATGCAGAAGTACGGCAGGACATGGCATCAACTCGCCGGCACCGATTATCCGTGGGGCTTGATCGCGCTGGTCGCGCTCAAGATGAACGACTGGAGCACGGTCGCCTGCTGGCATGCGCGATCGGGCCCATACCGTCACGGCGCACACTGGAACGTACTGGAGGAATCGCTTTATCTGGCCTTCGAAAGCCGGATGGCGGAGCCCGTCACACCCGCTCGATGCGGATTCACGACGGCGGCGGCAACGGCAACCGCGTCGCGCTGATGCAAGGGTGCGCGGTTCATGATGATCAAAAGGGAAGGAGAAGTCTAATGTGTGGCATCGTCGGCGCGGTCGCGCAACGGGACATCGTCCCGATTCTGATTGAAGGTTTGCGTCGCCTCGAATATCGCGGCTACGATTCATGCGGCGTCGCAACGGTCGTCGACGGCCAGGCGCGCCGCGAACGCAGCATGTCGCGCGTCGCCGATCTCGACGCGCACGTGCGCAGCACCGGCCTGACCGGCAGCACCGGCATCGCGCACACCCGCTGGGCGACGCATGGCGCACCGGCAACCTGCAACGCGCATCCGATCTTCTCGCGCGACGAAATCGCGCTCGTACACAACGGCATCATCGAGAACCACGAAACGTTGCGCAAGCAACTTTCCGACAAGCACTACGAGTTCGACGGCCAGACCGACACCGAGGTCGTCGCTCACCTGATCCACAGCAAGTATCGCGGCGACCTGCTCGCCGCCGTGCGCGATGCGACGTCGCAGCTTCACGGCGCCTATGCGATCGCGGTGTTCAGCAAACACGAGCCGCAGCGGCTGATCGGCGCGCGGGCCGGCTCCCCGCTCGTCGTCGGCGTGAAGGACGGCGAGTGCTTTCTCGCGTCCGACGCGCTCGCGCTCGCCGGCATCACCGACCGCTTCATCTTTCTCGAGGAAGGCGACGTCGTCGAGTTGACGACGGGCGGCGTGCGGGTACTCGATCGCAGCGGCGCGCTGGTCGAGCGCGCGATACAAACCGTTTCCTCCGCGCAAGGCGTGGTCGAACTCGGGCCGTACCGGCATTTCATGCAGAAGGAGATTTTCGAACAGCCGCAGGCGGTGGCCGCGACCATCCCGGATGCGGGGCTGTTCGATCCGGCCGTATTCGGCCCTGACGCCGCGCGGGCGTTCGGGCAGATCGACAACGTGCTGATTCTCGCGTGCGGCACGAGCCACTATTCCGGCCTGACCGCGCGCCGCTGGCTCGAAACGATCGCGCGCGTGCCCGCGCAGGTCGAAATCGCGAGCGAATACCGTTACAGCGACGCGCTCGCCACACCGAACACGCTGGTGGTGAGCGTGTCGCAATCCGGCGAGACCGCCGACACGCTTGCCGCGCTCAAGTACGCGCAGGCGCTCGGCCATATCGACACGCTGGCGATCTGCAACGTGCCGACCAGCGCGATGATGCGTCAGACGGGCCTGCGGTTCCTGACGCGGGCCGGCCCGGAAATCGGCGTCGCGTCGACCAAGGCGTTCACGACGCAGCTCGTCGCGCTGTTCATCCTCGCCGTGACGCTCGGGCGGCTGCGCGGCTATGTCGACGATGCGCAGCTCGCACGCTACACCATGCAGTTGCGGCGACTGCCCGATGCGCTCGACGACGTGCTCAGGCTGGAGCCGCAGATCGAGCGCTGGGCGGCGGAATTCGCGCAGCACGAAAATGCACTGTTTCTCGGGCGCGGGCTGCATTACCCGATCGCGCTCGAAGGCGCGCTGAAGCTGAAGGAGATTTCGTATATCCACGCGGAAGCGTACCCCGCGGGCGAGCTGAAGCACGGGCCGCTGGCGCTCGTCACCCATACGATGCCCGTCGCGACGATCGCGCCGAACGATGCGCTGCTCGAGAAGCTGAAGTCGAACATGCAGGAAGTGAGGGCGCGCGGCGGGCAGCTTTACGTGTTCGCCGATGCCGATACGCGGATCGACAACAGCGAAGGCGTGTCGGTGTTGAGGATGCCGGATTACTACGGACTGTTGTCGCCGATCCTGCATGTGGTGCCGTTGCAGCTGCTTGCGTATCACGCGGCGTGTTTGCGCGGAGCGGATATCGATAAGCCGAGGAACCTGGCGAAATCGGTGACGGTGGAGTGATGGGGTTGTGTCACTCCGGCGCAACCCCGGGGTCGGGTTGATCGCCGCACGCGTTGCCGTACGTGAAAACGATACGGGATCCGTGCGGCGATGGCCGGTGGACGCGGCCGATCACGAAATCGTCCGGCAGACGCCGTCGACCCGCGCAGGATGTAGTAAGTTCGATCGGCAAACGTCATACCGGCCGGCAAGACATCCGCGCGCGGCGGTCCGTTCGCGACTCGCGACAAATCGCCGGGGCGACGGATCTGCACGTTCAGCATCGGCTCGCCGACCGCTTCGGCCGGGCCGCCCCTGACCGACTCGCGGCCAGGCGACTGGGCCCCTTGTTATTGAATTCGCACCGCTTTCCGTATCTTTTATCGCAGGGCCGAGATAGTCCTGCGTTCGTGACTTGTGCACCGTACACACAGGAACTGTGCCTGGCTCGATGTCGCCATGGTCGCCGATCGAACGTACAGTTCGATCACCCTTTGACTCCCTGGAGACACATCGATGTTTACCTTCTCGATCCGCAACTTCGCGCGCTTCGCCCTGTTCGCGTCGGCCGCCGCGATGATGCCGGCCGCAAGCGCCGCACCCGCGTTTCCCGCCACGCCGACGATCCGCGCGATGGCCGGTGCGAAGCCGATCGACCAGCTCGTGCCGAAATCGACCGCGCTCGTCGTCATCGATTTCCAGAACGAATATCTGAACGGCAAGATGCCGATCCCCGACATCCAGCGTGCGATCGCCAATACACAGCGGCTGATCGAATTCGCGGACGCGCACGGCATCCGCGTGTTCCAGATCCAGCACGTCGCGCCCGCGGATTCGCCGCTGTTCGCGCTCGGCGGCAAGACCGTCGAGTTCGTGCCGCAGATGAGGCCGCGCGCCACGGACACCGTGCTGCAGAAGCGGACCGTCAGCGTGTTCGCGAGCACGGATCTCGACAAGCGCCTGAAGGCCGATGGCATCGATACGCTCGTGATCGCGGGCCTGATGACGCATGCATGCGTTGCCGGCGCGGCGCGCGACGCGGTGCCGCTCGGCTACAAGGTCGTGGTAGCATCCGACGCTTCCGCGACGCGCGGCATCGTCCGCGACGACGGTCAGTCGATCGACAAGGACACGCTGCATCGCGCGGCGCTCGCGGAAATCGAGGACACCTTCGGCGACGTGATGACGACCGACCGGATCGTCAGGCTGGTTCGCTGATCACGAACCCCGCCGTGCCCGCCGTCGCGGGCGCGGCCCATCCGGACGCGGTTTCAGCATGGATCAATTGCTCGCGATGCGCATCTATCGATGCCTGGTCGACACGAAGGGATTTTCCGCCGCGGCCGCGCGTCTCGACACGACCCACTCCACCGTCTCGCGTCAGCTGAAGCTGCTCGAAGCGCAGCTCGGCGTCCAGCTCGTCAACCGCAACACGCGGCACTTCTCGCTCACGCCTGCCGGCGAACGCTATTACGCGGCCTGCGTCGATATCCTCGAACGCGTGGAATCCGCCGCGGAAGACGTGACCGACAAGCGGCGCAAGCCGTCGGGCCGGTTGCGCGTCAGCATGCCGCTTTCCGTCGGCACGCTGGAGATGCCCGACTGGCTGCCGTCGTTCCGTCGCAGCTATCCCGACATCCGCCTCGACGTGTCATGCAGCGACCGCCTGGTCAACCTGCTCGCGGAAGGCTTCGACGTCGCGTTGCGCATCAGCGGCGAACTGCCGGATTCCGACCTCGTGGCGCGCACCCTCGCGATATCGGACGAGATCCTCGTCGCGTCGCCGGACTACATCGCGCGCCGCGGCCTGCCGCGCACGCCCGCGCATCTGGCCGAGCACGAATTGCTCGGCTACAGCGGGCGGGAAGACGGTGCATGCTGGCAGCTCGCGCCGGCGCGCGGGCCGGCGGTGGCCGTGAAACTCGACAGCACCTTGAGGATCGATGCGATTACCGCGCTGCATGCGTCGGTGGTCGGCGGGCTCGGGATCGGCGCGTTCACACGCCATACGGTGCGCAACGACATCGCGCATGGCCGGCTCGTGCACGTGCTGCCCGGCTATACGCTCGCGACGCGCCGCTATTACGCGCTCTATCCGAAATCCCGCCATGTGCCGCCCAAGGTGCGGGCGTTCGTCGATTTCGTCGCGGCGCTCTATGGCGAGCCCGACGCGCAATAGCGCGCCGTTCGCTCGACGCGCGGGCCGTCAGGGTTCGATCAGGCGCGGATGATCTGTGAAGGCCACGCCCGTGTCGGCCGGGTGCGCGATCTGCGCGCTCTGGCGCGCGGGTTCGCGCGTCGCGGCAAGCCAGCGCGTGAACTCGGCGGCGGTCATGCCGACCGCCGCGGCCGAGCCGGACGACGCCGCCGCGGCAAGCGCCGCGTCGTCGTGGCGCGCCGCACGCACCTTCGGCGTGGCGGCATTCGCGGCGGCCGGCGTAACCGATGCCGTCGATGCTGTCGATGCCGCCGGCTCGCGGGCCGGAACGATGCGCGCCTGCCTGCGGCGCGGTGCCATCGCGGGCTTCGGTGCATCGGCGGGCACGACGGTCGTGACGGCCTCCTGCGGGTCCTTCGCTGCGGCGCTATCCGTCTGCATCACGAACGATTCCTGTCGATTCGCTACCGGCTGCATGCTTTCCGGCACGATGACGGCGGCGACCGGCGCCGCGACCCCCGCCTCGGGCATCATCGAGATCGCCGCCTCGTAGAACGTGTCCGGTGACGGCACACGCGTGCGTGTGTCGATGATATGCGTCGCCGCGACACAAACGGAGCCGAACACGAGGCCGACGAGCAGCGTCATCAGCGTCGGCCGCAAGCGGCGGCGCCGGGCGCGCGACGCCGCCCACGCGCGATTCTCCGAGCCGAAATCCGCCGCCTGGACCGCCGCGACGCGCGGCGCCTCGAGCGGCTCGCGCGTCACGCGCAGATCGAACACGCTCGGCCGGGGCCGCCGGCTCCTGACGAACGGCGCGCGCCGCCGGCCATACGGCGGCGGCACGTCGGAATATGGATGCGCGAGCGGTAGCGCGAAAACGCCGGTGATGTCCTGCATGCCCATGATGATGTTGACGCGGCACTGCACGACGTCCGCCGTGACGACCCGCGCTCCCGTAGAGTGAATCGATGATGGCGAGTATCGCCGTTCGTGCCGCGCGCCGTAAATCGGACCAGGCCGGATCGGTGCGTCGATGCGGTCAGCCTGGTCCTACCGGCGAACGAACGGCCGCACCGGATGCGCGAACACGAACCGGCGACGACGCGCATCGATCCGATCGAAAAGCGCTTAGAACCGACCGCGCAAGCCGATGAACACTTCGTTCGACGACAGCTTCGACTTCAGCTGCTCGTCGCGCGCGAGCACGCGGTTCGCGAACGTGTTGTAGCCCGACTCGACGTTGCCCATGTCGACATAGCGATACCCGACATCGATCGAGAAACGCTTGTTGATCGCATAGCTGACGCCCGCGCCGGCCGAATACGCGAGGTTGGTCTGCGTGCGCGACGCGAAACGGCGCGTGTCGTTGGTCTGCCAGCCGTCGGCCGACACGATCGCCACGCCCACGCCGAGCGTGCCGTACACCGAGAAACCGCGGCCGAGATCGAAATCCTTGTAGCCGTTCAGCATCAGGCGCTGCGCCGACACGTGGAACTCGTTCGCGTTCGCGTCGAACGGCGCCCAGTAGCTGACGAAGTTGTCCGTGCGCTTGAACGTGTATTCGCCTTCCGCGCGCCAGCCGTTGCCGAACTGGTAGCCGAGCGCCACCGCGCCCGTCACGCTCGAATTGCCGTCGGGGCCGCCGACGCGATTCGTCACGCGCGGGCTGGTCAGCTCCATGTTGGTCGCGTTGTCGAACGCGCCGACCACGCGCGCGGTTGCGTAGTAACCGGCGTCGCTCAGGTCCTGCCGCTTCGTTTCGGGTGCGGCCGTATCGGCGAACGCGGCGCCCGAGAACAGCAACGCGAGCGACGACGGGAGGGCGAAGTGCTTGAGCATGACATGCTTCCTTTTCGATGATGCGTGGAAACCGTCATCGTAGGGAGCCCGCCGTTTTCGCTGAACCCGTTCGCCTACGGGTTGCGCCTCCGTAGCGCTACGGAGTCGGCGCGTGTGCGAACGCCGCATAGTCGCGCACGAGCTCGACGAGCGACGCCGCGTGCAGCTTGTCGAACACGTTCGCGCGATACGTCTCCACGGTGCGCGGCGACAACCCGAGCACGCGCGCGATTTCCTTGTTGCTGCTGCCGCGCACGATGCCGTCGAGCACCTCCCGCTCGCGCACGCTCAGCGTCGCGACCCGCGCCGCGCGCGCCTGTTCCGCTCCGTCGCCGTCGCGCCGGCGCTCGTGCTGGCGGATCGCCTGCTGCACGGCGTCGATCAGTTCGTCGTCGTCGACGGGCTTGCGCAGGAAATCGCTCGCGCCGCGCTTGAACGCGCGCCGGCACGCATCGACATTGCCGTGGCCCGTCAGCACGATCACCGGCAGTGCGCGCTGCGCGCTCAACCGGTCGAGCGCCTCGAGGCCGCTCATGCCCGGCATGCGCAGGTCGAGCAGCACGCAGCCGAGCGCGCGGTCGTCGGCGTCGGCGAGAAACGCCTGGGCATCCGCATAACAACGCGTCGGCAGCCCGACCGTGCGCAGCAGCAGCGCGAGGCCGTCGCGCACGGGTTCGTCGTCGTCGACGATCGCGACGATCGGCCTGTCGTGCGGCATCGCTTTGGTCCCGTTCATGCGCCCGCCTCCTCTGCCAGCGGCAGCAGCAGCGTCGCCTCGACGCCGCCCGACGGCCGGTTCCGGATCATCAGCGAGCCGTCCTGCCGCTGCGCGAGCGTGTCGCACAGCGGCAGCCCGAGGCCGAGCCCGTTTTCGCGCGTCGTGAAGAACGGCTCGAACAGGTGCGGCAGCGCGTCGTCGGGCACACCGGGGCCGTTGTCGACGACGCTGAAGCGATAGTGCCGGCCCGCACGGCCGCCGCTGATGCGAATCTCGCCGAGCGGCATGCCGGCCAGCGCGTCGCGCGCGTTGCGGATCAGGTTGTGCAGGATCTGTTCGACCGCGACCGGCTCGGCCACCGGCGCGGCGCGCGGCGCCGCGTTGTGCCACAGCAGCGCGATGCCTTCGCGCGCGAGTTCGTCGCGATGCAGGAACAGCACGGCGTCCATCACCGCATCGGGATCGATCGCGTCGGCGCGTCCGCCGCCGGCGGACGTCATCGCGCCGCGCAGCCGGTCGAGGATCGCTGCCGCGCGCTTGGCCTGCGCGACGCTCGACTGCAGCGCGCGACGCACGCCGTCGCGTTCGGCCGGCAGGTCGAGCATGCGTTCGGCCGCGCGCGTATGCGCGACGATCGCGGTCAGCGGCTGGTTGAGTTCGTGCGCGATCCCGGCCGCCATCTCGCCGAGCGTGTCGAGGCGGCCGAAGCGGTCGATCCGCTCGCGCGCATGTTCGCGCCGCCGCGCTTCCCGCAAGCGCCACGCGCCGAGCGCGCCCGCGACGAGCAGCGCGGCCACCGCGTTCCACAGCGCGATCGGCAGCCACGGCAGATCGGCCACGGTCAACGTGCGCGTGGTCGTCAGCACGAAAGCCTGCGGTTGCGCAGGCAGGCGCTTCTCCACGCGCATCGTCCAGCCGAACGGTGTCGCGGGCGCGGCGCGCTGCAACAGGTCGAACGTGCGATCGTGCAGATGCAGCGTCGCCGACGACAACGAATCGGGCCAGTCGCCCGGCTGCAGCAATCGGCGCGGATCGATCAGCACCGCCCATCCCGTATCGCCGACGAGCCAGTATCCGCCGTCCGCGTCGAACGTCAGCGCGACCGTCGCGGCGCCGTCGCGCGAAGGCGCGCCGACGGGCAGCCGCCCGCCCGTGCCGCGCCATCCGGCGCCGCGCTGCCAGTGCGCGAGCGCGTCGAGCTGCGGCATGCGCTCGCGCAGGCTGTCGAGCATGTTCGACGGCGGCGCGGGCAACGCGGTGGCGCCAAGCGTCGCGAGGATTGCTTCGTGCTGCGCGGCCTTCTGCGCGAGCAGGCGAATCACGATGCTCGAATTCTGGAAGAAGCGATCGTGCGCGTCGGCGACGAAGCGCGACGTAACGAAAGCCGTGCCGGCCAGGCTGAGTACGAGCCATGCGAACAGCACGGCGACGCGGAGGGAGGGTTTCATCATCGATGGCGGAAACAGACGGCGTGCGAAACGCACGGGATGCACGGCCGACGCGCGACACATCGCACATGGCGCGCGCATCGGCGGCAAGGTTGCATGCGCAACGACACGACGATGTCGCGGCGCCACGCAGGTTTCGTCATATTGTCGGCAAGACGACCCTGCCCATGGTCCGATAACGCTTATCTCAACGATCAGCCCCGTCCTAAATCGCAGTGCAGCCCGCGCCTTCCGGAAAAACATGCCGAAAATCCGCACACATTCGGACTGGGCCGATTTCCCTGCGATGCCGAAGCCGCCACAATGGCTTCACCTGCCGCTCGCTGCCTGGATGCGGGCGGTCGGGATTTCCATAGTCGATATTTGTCCCGCCTACCCCGGCGGGATCTTTTTTCGAAGGCGTTGCATCGTGACTGACGCATCTCCGCTCGCCATCGCAATCCTGACGATCGACCATCCGAGCCGCCACGCGTTCGACGATCGCCTGCGCCGCGCCGGATACGGCTACGACCGCCTGCGCATCGACGACATCCTCAGGAAATCCGGTTACCGGCCCACCCGCTTCGAATATCTGCCCGAGCTGCTGTCCGCGTGCGACACGCGGCCGTTCGACCTGTTCGTCGTGCAGTGCGAATCGACCTGCTACCGCACGCTCGAAGCGATCCGCACGCTGCGCGCGCGCTTTTCCGATACCGCGCCGATTCTGTCGGTCAGCCAGCGTGACGACGACACGTCGCGCACCGCCTGTTTCATGGCCGGCGCCAACGAACACCTGCCCTACTCGTCGCCGCCCGAGCTGCTCGTCGCGAGCGTGTCGACGTGGCTCAGGTGGGCGCATCACCGCACGACGCATCATCGGCGCTGGCGGGTCGGCCAGTTCGAGTTCGATGCGGCCGAACGCACGGTTCGCGTCGGCGGCCGCGAGCACGTGCTGACCGAGAAGCACTTCCAGATCGCGACCGCGTTCTTCCTGAACATGGGCCGCGCGCTCGGGCGCGCGCATCTGAGCCAGCTCGTGTGGGGCTCGCTCGTCGCGTCGTCGAGCCGCCGCGTCGATACGCATGTCGCCACCCTGCGCGACCGGCTCGAACTCGACGGCCGGCACGGCGTGCGGCTGATGACGATGTACGGATTCGGCTATCGGCTCGTGATGTGCGAGCCGGGCGATATCGATGAAGCCGACGAAACCGGCGAAACCCGCGCCACGCACGATATCGACGGCATCGCCTGAACACCCGGCAGCGCCAGCGCGGGCCCTCGCTGCCGCCATGCAGCATGGAAACTGGTCCGACTCCATTATCATGGCGGAACCCTGGCCGACTGCCCCGTTCCCGATGGACCACCGCGCCGCACCCGATCGCCCCCATCCAACCGCCCGCGCCGCGCCCCCTTCCCACGCGCCGGTCGGCCGCCGGCAGCGCGCGCTGCTCTACGGCGGCGGCATCGCCGTGACGATCGCGATCCTGCTCGCCAGCGGCCTGATGCTGTATGCCGTCGCGAAGGAAGTCATCCAGGAGCGCTATACGGCGTTCGCCGTGCGCCACTTCCTCGTCCAGTTCGAATTCAAGCTGCGCATGACCGGCATGGTGTCGCTCGTCACGCACGACGAGGCGTTCCGCGAGACGCGCGTGACCGACCCGGCGCTGGTCGCCGGCCTCGACACCGGGCACGGCCGGCTCGAACTGAAAGGCAGCGACCGCATCCCGTCGATGCTGGTGCTCGCCGACCTGTCGCCGCAACGGCCGGCCGAGTCATACGGGCGCGATCTCGCGATGGCGAGCGACCTCACCTATCGCGTCGGCGCGTATCTCGCGAACCACGACGCCGACCGCGCCGTCGCAGGTTACGTGTACCGCCCGGATCGCAGCTTCGCGCTGGTGATCCCGGCCCCCGCCGCGGATTCGCCCACGGCGGGCACGGCCGGTGCGTCGGCGTTGCTCGCGCAGGTCGCGGCCGGCCTCGAACCGCCCGCCGCCGGCCGCTTCGTATGGCACGCGCCCGCCTACGATCCGGTGCAGCGGCGCGACGTGTTCCGGCTCGTCGGTGCCGCGTATGCCGGCGGCCAGCCGTTCGAGGTGCTCGTGTCGACGCTGCCCGTCGACGTGCTGCGCACACGCCTGACCACCGAGTACGCGACCAACGGCGCAATCGTCGCCGACGCACAGGGCAACACGCTGCTGCGCACCGGCGCGGCCGCGAGCGACGCGGCCACGCTCGCCACGCTGAAGGATCTCGCCACCCACACCCGCGCGACGACCGGCAGCGGCCCGCGCACGGCCTACGGCGGCGGCCTGTTCGCGCTGAGCCAGCCGATCCCCGACACCGACTGGACGATCGTGCAGGCGTTCACGCTGCGCTCGCTCGTCGCCGCGGTCGGCCTGCAGGCCGGCTGGTACGTCGTCGTGATGCTCGCCGCGCTCGTGCTCGTGTGGGGGCTGCTGGTGCTGTTCGACCGCCGCGTGCTGAAGCCCGACGATGCGCGCACGCGCCGCGTGGTCGAAAGCGAGAACCTGAACCGCACGATCGTCGAAGCCGCGCCTTCCGGCATCGCGCTGCTGTCGCTCGCCGACGGCGCGGTGCTGCTGCAGAACGACACGATGCGCGCGTACGACGCGCGCATCGCCGCCGCACCGTCGCTCGCGGCGCGGCTGCTGGCCCGCTTCGACGCATCGCCCGGCGCGAGCGCGTGGCAATCCGACCTGCACGTCACGCTGCCGGCCGGCGGCGGCGAAACCGTCGACCTGCTCGTCAATCTCGTGCGCACCCGCTACCGCGATACGGACGTCGTGCTGTGCAACTTCTCCGACATCACGTCGCAGAAGAACATCGAGCGCAAGCTCGACGAGGCGCTGCGCGCGGCCGACGCCGCGAACGACGCGAAATCGGCGTTCCTCGCGACGATGAGCCACGAGATCCGCACGCCGCTCAACGCGATCCTCGGCAACCTCGAGCTGATCGGCCGCGAGCCGCTCGCCGATACGCAGCGCGAGCGGCTGCAGACGGTCGAGGGCGCGTCGTCGGTGCTGCTGAACCTGATCAGCGACATCCTCGACCTGTCGAAGATCGAGGCCGGCCAGATGACGATCGAGGCGATCCCGTTCGATCTCGCGGAAGCGATCGAGCAGACCGGCGCGATGTTCGAGCCGCTCGCGACGGCGAAGGGGCTGCAGTACGACGTCATCGTCGACGATGCGCTCGCGTCGCGCTACGTCGGCGATCCGGTGCGGATCCGGCAGATCGCCGCGAACCTCGTCGGCAACGCGATCAAGTTCACCGATCGCGGCGACGTGACGCTCGAAGTCTATCTGCGCGACGACGCGGACCCGGCTTCGCCGGTCGTGATCGGCGTGAGCGACACGGGCATCGGGATGACCGACGCGCAGCGCGCGGCGCTGTTCCGCCCGTTCACGCAGGCCGATACGTCGATCACGCGCCGCTACGGCGGCACGGGGCTCGGGCTCGCGCTGACGAAGCACCTCACGCAGATGATGCACGGCGCGATCGACGTGAAGAGCGCGCCCGGCGAAGGCAGCACGTTCGTCGTCACGCTGCCGCTGCGCGCGGCAACCGATGCGGAAATCGCGCGGCACCGCGCCGAGACCGCCGACGCCGATGCGGCGCTGCCGGCGCTGGCCGCGCGCGTGCTCGTCGTCGACGATCATCCGGTGAACCGCACGCTGCAGCAGAGCCAGCTCGTCACGCTCGGCTACGCGGCCGATGCGGCCGACGACGGCGCGTCGGCGCTGCGCCGCTGCGCCGACACGCGCTACGACCTCGTGATGACCGACCTGAACATGCCCGGCATGGACGGCTACGCGCTCGCGCGCGTGCTGCGCGCGCGCTATCCCGACTTGCCGGTGATCGCGATCACCGCGCATGCGAGCGCGGCCGAACATGCGCGCTGCGCCGAAGCCGGCATCGTCGCGGTGCTCGTGAAGCCGGTGCTGCTCGACACGATCGATCGCACCGTACGCCGCTTCGCGACGGTGGCGGCGGCAAGCCGGCCCGAGCGAAACACGCTCGTCGATCTGGCCGAAGGCCCGTTGCCGCCGGACGTGCATGCACTGTTCAGCGACACGCTCGACCGTTCGCTCGCCGCGATTCGCGATGCGCTCGCGCGTGGCGACGTGCCTGCGCTGCGGGCGGAACTGCATTCGCTGCGCGGCGCGTTCGCGACGATCCACGAGCACGCGGTGGCCGACGCGGTGCGCGACATGCAGGACGCCGTGCAGGCCGGCGATCCGGCCGCGCTCGAACCGCTGGTCGATCGCACGGAGCGCCTCGCGCGCGACACGCTCTGGCGACGCGCGGCGCAGGCGCCGCAAACCTGAGCGGCCGCCGTCCGGCGGCTGTCTTTCCTTCCCTCTGCCCTCTCCATGGCCGCCCGTCCGGGCGGCCTGCTCGCGCGTGCGCGCGTGTAGGACCCGCCCTACAAACATCGCTTCCCGAATAGGTTCTGGACGACAGATTCGGACGAGGCCGATCCCTAACATTGGCTCATCAACCTGACGAACTGAAAGGAGTAGGGTCAATGAACAAGACGTATCGCAACATCTGGAACACGGCGACGGGCACGTGGACGGCCGTGGCCGAAACAGCGCGTTCGCGTTCGAAGGGCTCGGCGCGCGCGGCGCGCCAGGCCGTGGCAGCTCTCGCGCTGGGCAGCGCGTCGATCGGCGGTGCATTCGCGGCCGATGCGTGTACGACCGAGGATGGGAAAGGCGGTTCGCTCGATGCGGCTGGCGTGTGCAAGGTCACGGCGTCGCGCTCGATCGGCACGGATGCGATCGGCACGACGGCCGCCCTTACCGACGACTACTTCAAGGTCCAGACTGCGACAGGCGGGAGCCTCGGTGCCGTGGCCTCAGGTGCCAATGCCGTTGCGATCGGGCAATCGGTGACATCCAGCGGTTCCAGTTCGGTTGCGATCGGCTCGGGCACCTCGGCGGACGGGCTTCATTCGATGGCGCTCGGCGCATCGTCGCGCGTCGTGGGCAACAGTAACCTGGCCGTGGGCGATGGCGCGTCGGTTGTACAAACCAATCGTTATGTGCCGACGAATGGGATCGCTATCGGTACCGGTGCTCGGGTGACCGATAGTGATATCCCGGGGGCGCAAGATTCGATCGCAATCGGTCACAGTGCGGCAGCCGGTGGGACCGGCACGATCTCGATTGGTGCCAACGCGCGGCACAGCGGATCCGGCACGACGGTTCTCGGCACCAATGCGAGCGCGATGGGTACCGGCGCAGCCGTGGCCATCGGGAACAGCAGTGCGGCAGCGGGTAGCGGTTCGGCCGCGATGGGTCCGAACGCCACCGCCGCCGGCGTGGGCTCGATTGCAATCGGCAGCCAGGCCGCGACCACGACCAACAACAGTGTGGCGCTCGGCAATGCGGCCACGGGCGGCGCAGTCAACGCCACCGCGATCGGCAGCAATGCCAGGGTCACCGGCACCAACGGGATAGCACTCGGCCAGAGTTCGACCGCAGGCGGCGTGTCCGCAGTCGGCATCGGCTTCCGTGCCAATGCGCAGGCGGACAACTCGGTCGCGCTCGGTGTAGGCTCCATCGCGAATCGCGACAACACCGTCTCCGTCGGTTCGAACGGGCAGGAACGCCAGATCACGAACGTCGCGGCCGGCACGCAAGGCACCGATGCGGTGAACCTCGCGCAGCTGAATGCGACGATTAACCCGCGCGTTGAGGTAGGCGGAGCCGGTGCTGCAACCATCTCCAATAACGCCCGAAACATCGCAATCGGCAACGGGGCCAATTCAAGCGCTCTGGAAGCCAATTCCGCATCGATTGCACTGGGTGAAAATGCAAGCGCGAGCAATGCAGGCGCGATCGCGATCGGTGCAGGTTCGAATGCATCCGCGAGCGAGACTATCGCACTGGGTATCCGGACCACTGCAAGCGGCACCAATGCCGTCGTGCTTGGCGGTGACGGCGCGGCAACGGCCACCAATTCGGTTTCGCTGGGAACCAGTTCGATTGCAGATCGCGCCAACAGCGTATCGGTCGGCTCGGCCACGCTGCAGCGCCAGATCACGAACGTCGCAGCCGGCACGGCCGGGACCGATGCCGTCAACGTGTCGCAACTCACGCCGGTCGTGACCGCACTCGGCGGCGGTGCTGCGATCAACCCTGCGACGGGCGCCGTGACCGGCCCGACGTACACGCTCACGAACGGCGGTACGCAAACGACGGTCGGTGGCGCACTCGGCGCACTCGACGGCAACATCACGACGATCAACACCAGGCTGGACGGCCTGTCGAACGGCACGGTCGGCCTCGTGCAGCAAGCCAGCGCAGGCGCAGATATCACGGTCGGCGCGAGCACCGACGGCGCGGCCGTCGACTTCACCGGCACGGCCGGCGCACGCAAGCTGACCGGCGTCGCGGCAGGCGCGGTTTCGGCGACGAGCACCGAAGCAGTAAACGGCTCGCAACTGCACGGCGTGTCGAGCAGCGTTGCATCGGCCATCGGCGGCGGCTCCGTCGTCAATGCCGACGGCTCGATCTCGGCCCCGAGCTTCACGCTCGGCGACGGCAGCGGCGGCACGACCACGGTCACGTCGGTCGGCGGCGCCATCACGAACCTCGATGGTCGCGTGACCACCAACGAAGGCGACATCGCAGCGCTGGCCGACCAGATCGGCAACGGCACGGTCGGCCTCGTCCGGCAAGCCGGCGCAGGCGCAGACATCACGGTCGGCGCGAACACCGACGGTGCCGCCGTCAACTTCACCGGCACGGCCGGCGCACGCAAGCTGACCGGCGTCGCGGCAGGCGCGGTTTCAGCGACGAGCACCGAAGCAGTGAACGGCTCGCAGTTGCACGGCGTGTCGAGCAGCGTCGCATCGGCCATCGGCGGCGGCTCGACCGTGAACGCCGACGGCTCGATCTCGGCCCCGAGCTTCACGCTCGGCGACGGCAGCGGCGGCACGACCACGGTCACGTCGGTCGGCGGTGCCATCACGAACCTCGATGGTCGCGTGACCACCAACGAAGGCGACATTGCATCGCTGGCCGATCAGATCGGCAACGGCACGGTCGGCCTCGTTCAGCAGGCGGGCCCGGGCGCGAACCTGACGGTCGGCGCGAACACCGACGGCGCGGCGGTGAGCTTCGTCGGCACGGCCGGCGCACGCAAGCTGTCGGGCGTCGCGAACGGCGTGAACGACGACGATGCGGTGACGATCGCGCAGTTGCGGGCGACGGGCCTCATCGACTACACGGGCAAGGAAATCGCGGCCGTAACGTATGACGACATCTCGCTCGCCAGCGTGACCTTCGGCGGTTCGGCGGGCACCAAGCTGCTCAACGTCGCACCGGGCCTGATCGCGGCGGGCAGCATGGAAGCCGTGAACGGCGGCCAGCTGCACGACCTCCAGGAGCGGTTCGCGCAGGAATACGCACGGCTCGATGGGCGCGTCGGTGACCTCGAAGCCGGCGGCGGTTCGGGCGGCGGTGGCGGTGGTAGCGACGGCAACGTCGGCCGCGGCACGGGCGGCGACGGCTCGCTCGTGGTCGGCGACGGCTCGGTCGCGTCGGGTGAGAACAGCACGGCGGTCGGCCAAGGCGCGGTTGCGTCGGGCGACAACGGCTCGGCCTTCGGTCAGGGCTCGGCGGCCAGCGGTTCGAACAGCTCGGCCATCGGTCAGGGCTCCGTCGCATCGGGTTCGGACAGCACGGCCATCGGCCAGGGTTCGAAAGCGACCGGCAGCGGTTCGGTGGCGATCGGCGCGGGCTCGGTGGCGGATCGCGACAACAGCGTGTCGGTCGGCTCGGCCGGTCACGAACGTCAGATCACCAACGTCGCGGACGGCACCGCGCCGACCGATGCCGTGAACGTGCGTCAGATGGAGCAGCGTTTCGGCGAAACGAACCGGATGATCAACGACGTCGCGAAGAACGCGTACGCCGGTGTCGCGGCAGCGATGGCGATGCCGAACCTGACGCCGTCGCAACCGGGCAAGACCGTCGTCGCGGCCGGCGCCGCGAACTACAAGAGCGGCTCGGCGATCGCCGCCGGTGCGACCTACCGGACGCGCGACGGCAAGTGGCTGATGAACGGCGCCGTGTCCGTCACGTCGACGGGCGATGCAGGCGTGCGTGCACAGGTCGGCTACGAGTTCTGACCGGACGGCTCCGCCTCGCGCGGAGCATCGACCCGAAGCGGGGGAGCGATCCCCCGCTTTTTCGGCCGACGCCCAGTGACGGTTCCGAACGAGCCGCCACCGGCCGTCGGCGCGACGACATCGCGTCCGGCCTGCTTGCACGCCGGACGCTCGTGCTTTCGCCCCGACCTCCCCCGCACGGCACCCGCCGCGCGGCGCAACATGCAGGTACAACCGACATGCCAAGAACTTTTCCCATCCGCATCGTGATCGCCGACGACCATCCGGCGGTGGTCATCGGCGCACGCTACGAACTGTCATCGACAAATACGCTCTCGGTGGTCGCAAGCGCCAGCAACTCGACCGAACTGATGGAAACGCTCGCGAATCATCCGTGCGACGTGCTCGTGTCCGATTACGCGATGCCGGGTACCGAATACGGCGACGGTCTCGCGCTGTTCACCGCGATCCTGAAGCGTTACCCGAATCTGCGCATCGTCGTGATGACGATGATGGAGAACGCGGTGGCGCTGCGCGCGCTGCTCGATCTCGGCATCGCGTGCGTGGTCAGCAAGTCCGACATGACGAGCCACCTGACGATGGCGATCCACGCGGCCTATACGAACGGCCGCTACCTGTCGCCGTCGATGGACCGGATCCTGCGGGCCGCCGGCAACACGGGCGGCAAGGCGCCGGCACTCTCCGCGCGCGAGCTGGAAGTGATCCGCCTCTTCGCGTCGGGCCTGTCGGTCAACGACATCGCCGAGCAACTGAGCCGCAGCAAGAAGACGATCAGCACGCAGAAGAGTTCGGCGATGCAGAAACTGGGCATCGAGCGCGACGTCGATCTCGTCCGCTACGCGATCTCGTGCGGGCTGGTGTCCGACTACGGTTATGCGACGCCGCTGCCGGCCGTCAACGAAAGCCCGCACTGACGGCGCGGTGACGATGCCGGCGCATGGCCGGCCGCACCCGCCCGGACGAATGACCGGGCACCCGAACCTTGCCGGCGCCCACTACGCGCCGGTCAAGCCGGATCGGTGCGCCCTTTCCCTTCTCCTTCCTGCTCCACCGCCTTGCCCTCGCTACCGGACGCGGCGACGATCCCGTGCTCCATCGCGTAGCGCAGCAGATCGATATCCTTTTCCACGCCGAGCTTCTGCATCGCGCGCGCCTTCTGCGTGCTGATCGTCTTCTTGCTGCGGCTGAGCTTCTCCGCGATCTCGTTGACGGTCATCCCCGACGCATACAGCCGCACGACCTCGATCTCGCGGCTGCTGAGGCTCGGCGCCTGGTCTACGATCCGCGCGCTCGAATGCGCGGACAGCGTGCGCACGACCTTCTCGACCGACGGCGAATAATAGGTGCCGCCCGTCGCGGCCGCATGCACGGCAGGAATCAGGTGATCGATCGCATCCGACTTGCTGACGATGCACGCGATGCCGAGCCGCACCAGCGCGCCGACCACCGCCGCGTTGTCGAGCATGGTCAGCACGACCAGCTTCACGGCCGGGTAATTGCGTTGCAGGTAGGAGAACAGCGCGATGCCGTCGCCGTGCACATTGCCGGGCATCGCGTAGTCGGATACCAGGACGTCGCACGCGCCCGCATCGAGCAGCGCGATCAGCTCGGTCGAATTGCCGGCCGTGCCGGCGAGCCGGATCGTCGGCACCGACGACAGCCCATGCTGGACGCCGACGAGCAATGCCGGATGGTCGTCGGCCAGTACCACACGTATCTGATAGCTTCCCATAGTCGTCCGAGTATTCACCGCTGTCGCGGGGGGCCGAACGGCCGCCCGATTGCCGGCGACGGCGCATGCGCGCCGTTCTTTCTGGATCGTAATTGGGCGCTAGTTTCGCATGAAACCGGGGCGATCAGCCAAGGATCGGACGGGAGCGGCCGCCGCGCGGCGCCCCGCAAAAAAGAAAAAAGCCGCCGGCTCGGTCAGAGCGGGCGGCTTGGCATGCCTGCCGGGACAACGGGGTGCGGCGGTCGATTGCACCCTGTTCCTCCACCGGCTCGTGACCGGCGAAGGCCCTGGCGGCACCGGCGAACCGGCACCGCGCGATACGTCATTGCGTCACGGCTTCATTGCGTGTCCAGGCGGATCTCGACGCGGCGGTTCTGCGCGCGGCCGGCGGCCGTCGCGTTGGATGCAACCGGATCGGCCGCGCCGAGGCCTTCGGCGGCGAACGACCGGGCCTGCAGCCCGTTCGCACGCAGGTAGTTCACCACGGTGCGCGCACGCGCTTCCGACAGCGTGCGGTTATGCGCGGCGCTACCCGTCGAATCGGTGAAGCCCGTGATCGCGACACGCGAGAATTCCACGCCGCGATTGGTCGCGATGAAACGATCGAGATCGTTGCGGGCCTGCGACGTCAGCGCCGCGCTGTCGGTCGCGAAATTCGCGTCGCCCTGCAGCAGCACCTGGCGCTGCTGAACCGGTTGCGGCTGCGGCGCAGGTTGCGGCTGCGGTGCCGGCGCGGGTTGCGCGACTGGCTGCGGCTTGCCGCAGACGAACGTGATTTCGCGCGGATCCTTCATCGGCGCGCGGCTGTACACGCGGTCGATCATCTCGAGCGGCGTGAAGCCCTGCCCGCGGCAGAATTCCTCCGCCGCGCGTGCGCACGAGTTGGCGCTGCCGAGCAGGCCGTCGCAGCTCACGCGGAACACGTTGTCCGGCTTGCCCGGGATCGATACCGCGCGAATGTCGTAGGTGAGCCCCGATTGCGTCGTACATGCACCGAGGACCATCGCGAACGCGCCGATCGACGCGACGCGCAAAAGCTTTGAAGTCATGGTCTTGAGTTGGCGTCCGCCCGCAGGCGGACGCGCTTGTCTGAGAGGTTTGAAAGATCGAAGCGGCATCGCACGGGCGGGGCGCATGGCCCCGCCCTGCGCATTACCACTGGTACGACGCACCCACGCCAACCGTGTTGCCGCCGCTCGACAGACCCACGCCGGCCTTCATCTTCAGGTTCTGCGTGATGCGGGCCTCGCCGCCGAACGCCACCGCCTGATAGCCCTTGTAGGTCGCACCGCCGACACCGAACGACAGCGTCTTGCCCGGATCCACGCCCGGAATCATCGTCAGCGCAGTGGCTGCCGCGATACCCGAGTACGCGTTCTTCGACACGTCGTTGATCTGGCTCCCCAGACCGCCGACCGCACGGTCGAGCTGACCCTTCGTCGCGGCGTCGTTCGCGCCCACGCCGTCGGCAATGTTCACGATCCGGCGGTTGCCGGTGTCGGTGCCGTTGCCGAACGAGACGGTGTTCGCCTCGTTCGCCACGGAGCCCGAGCCGATCGCCACCGAACCGCTGCCGGTCGCGTTCGAACCCTGGCCGATCGCCGTCGCGTTTTCGCCCTTCGCGGCCGAACCCGCGCCGATCGCCGTGCCGCCGCCTGCGGCCACCGTCGAACCGGAGCCGATCGCCGTGCCGTCGTTCACGCCGGTGCCGATCGATGAACCGGAACCTGCCGCCACGTTGCCGGTGCCGGTGCCGGGGTTCGCCGCCGACGAGCCGCCCGCGGTCTGGTCGGTCGCGCCGAAGTACGGGTTGGTGCCCGTCCCGCCGCCGTTGCCGTCACCCGGGGTGCCCGGCCGCAGCTCGAGGCCGCCGACACGGTCGTCGAGGTTGCCGATCTTGTCGTTCAGCGCGCTCAACTGCCCGTAGTTCACGGCGTCGTACTGGCTCGTACCGTCCGCGACGTTCGTCAGCCGCACCGGTGCCGCGCCCGACCCGCCGAGGGTCACCGAACCGAAGTTCGGCGTGCCGTCGCTGTTCAGGTCGTAACGTACCGCGAGCGAATCGGTCGCGCCGTAGGCCGCCGCCGCTTGCACGGCTTCCGCCACGGTCGAGTACTTCTGGCCCTTCACTTCGATCGCCGTGTTCGCGAGCGTGCCGTCCGCGTCGACCGTCGTGCCGCCACCGATCGTGTCCGCCACGCTCTGCGCCGTGCCGTGCAGCTGCGAGCCGTTGATCGCGTCCGTGCTGGTCGCGTTCACCGCACCCGCCGCCACGTTCGTCAGCGTCGTGCCGTTCGTGCCCTTCAACTTGACTTCGTCGAAGTTCGCCGATTCGTCATCGTTCGTGCTGTACGTCACTGCCAGCGACGTCAGGCCCGAACCCGGGTTCGTCGGATCGACCGGCGCGACGAGGCCAGCGCTCTTCAGTTGAGCCACGTTCACCGCGTCGGTGTCGTCCGTACCGGCAGCAACGTTCTTCAGCTGCACCGGGCCGGCCGACTTGCCGCCACCCAGCGTCACCGCGCTGTAGTTCGGCGTGCCGTCCGCGTTACGGTCGTATGTCACCGCGGCGATCGATTGACCCGTCACCGGATCCACCAGCCCCGAATCGGCAAGCTGGTTGTTGATCACCGTGATGTTCTTCGTGTTGGTCGCAACACGGCCATCCAGGTTGTCCAGCGCGTCGCCGACGTTGCGGTAGTCGGCCTTCGCCGCGACGTTGGCCGGATCGGTCAGCGAATACGTCGGCGCCGTCACGTTGCCGTTGGCGTCGACGGTCGAGCCGCCGCCCAGCGAATCCGCGACGCTCTTCGACACGCCATACAGCTGCGAGCCGTTCACCGCGTCCGTGCTGGCCGTATTCACCGCGCCGGCCTTCACGTTCGTCAGCGTCGTGCCGTCCGCGCCCCTCAGCTTCACTTCGTCGAAGTTCGCCGAACCGTCGTCGTTCGTGCCGTACGTCACCGCCAGCGACATCAGGCCCGCACCCGGATTGGTCGGATCGACCGGCGCAACCAGGCCCGAATCCTGCAACTGACCCAGGTTCACCGCGTCATGCCGATCCACGCCATCCGCCACGTTCGACAGCGTCACCGGGCCGGCCGACTTGCCACCGCCCAGCGTCACCGCGTCGTAGTTCGGCGTGCCATCAGCGTTGCGGTTGTACGTCACTGCGGCAATCGCCTGGCCATCGTCGCCGATCAGGCCCGAGCGCTTCAGCTGGCTCACGTTCACTGCATCCGTGTCGGCCACACCGGCCTTCACGTTTGCAAGCGTCGTGCCGTTCGTACCCATCAGCTTGACCTCATCGAAGTTCGCCGAACCGTCCGCGTTCTTGCCGTACGTCACCGCGAGCGACGTCAGGCCCGCACCCGGATTGGTCGGATCGACCGGCGCAACGAGGCCCGAATCCTGCAACTGACCCAGGTTCACCGCGTCATGACGATCTACGCCATCCGCCACGTTCGACAGCGTCACCGGGCCGGCCGACTTGCCGCCGCCCAGCGTCACCGCGTCGTAGTTCGGCGTGCCGTCCGCGTTGCGGTTGTACGTCACTGCGGCAATCGCCTGGCCATCGTCGCCGATCAGGCCCGAGCCCTTCAGCTGGCTCACGTTCACCGCGTCCTTGTCGGCCACACCGGCCTTCACGTTGGCGAGCGTCGTGCCGTTCGTGCCGCCGCCCAGCGTGACCGTGTCCTTCGTCGCGCTGTCGTACGTCACCGCCAGCGACGTCAGGTTGCCGTTGCCGTCGTCGCCCACCAGGCCCGCGTTCTTCAACTGGCCGAGGTTCAGTGCGTCATTGTCGTCCGTCGCATCCGCCACGTGCTTCAATTGCGTCGGGTTCGTGCCGTCACCCAGCGTCACCGAACCGTAGTTCGGCGTGCCGTCCGCGTTGCGGTCGTACGTCACTGCTGCGATCGCCTTGCCGTCGCCGCCGATCAGGCCCGAGTCCTTCAGCTGACTCACGTTCACCGCGTCCTTGTCGGCAACACCGGCCTTCACGTTCGCAAGCGTCGTGCCGTCCGTGCCGCCGCCCAGCGTCACCGTGTCCTTCGTCGCGCTGTCGTACGTCACCGCCAACGACGTCAGGTTGCCGTTGCCGTCGTCGCCGACCAGGCCCGCGTTCTTCAATTGGCCGAGGTTCAGTGCATCGCTGTCGTCGGTTGCATCCGCCACGTGCTTCAATTGCGTCGGGTTCGTGCCGTCGCCCAGCGTCACCGAACCGTAGTTCGGCGTGCCGTCTGCGTTACGGTCGTACGTCACTGCTGCGATCGCCTTGCCGTCGTCACCGATCAGGCCCGAGCCCTTCAACTGGCTCACGTTCACTGCATCCTTGTCGGCAACACCCGCCTTCACGTTCGCCAGCGTCGTGCCATCCGTGCCGCCACCCAGCGTCACCGAACCAAGGTTCGGCGTGCCATCTGCGTTACGGTCGTACGTCACTGCTGCGATCGACTTGCCGTCGTCGCCGATCAGGCCCGAGCCCTTCAGCTGGCTCACGTTCACCGCATCCTTGTCGGCCACACCGGCCTTCACGTTGGCGAGCGTCGTGCCGTCCGTACCGCCACCCAGCGTCACCGAACCAAGGTTCGGCGTGCCGTCCGCGCTACGGTCGTACGTCACCGCAGCAATCGCCTTGCCGTCGTCTCCGATCAAGCCCGAGTCCTTCAACTGGCTCACGTTCACTGCATCCGTGTCGGCAACACCCGCCTTCACGTTTGCGAGCGTCGTGCCGGCAGCACCACCCAGAGTGACCTTATCCTTCGAGGCCGTGTCATACGACACCGCCAGCGGGTTCAGGCCGATATCCAGATCCTTGATTGCTGCCGTCAGTTGATCCACGTTCACCGCATCGGTGCCCGCGACACCTTCCGCGACGTTCGACAGCGTCACAGCACCGGTCGACTTGCCGGCGCCCAGCGTCACCGCGTTGTAGTTCGGCGTGCCGTCCGTGTTGCGGTTGTACGTCACTGCAGCGATCGCCTTGCCATCGTCGCCGATCAAGCCCGAGCCCTTCAGCTGGCTCACGTTCACCGCGTCCTTGTCGGCAACGCCGGCTTTCACGTTCGCGAGCGTCGTGCCGTCCGTGCCGCCACCCAGCGTGACCGTGTCCTTCGTCGCGCTGTCGTACACCACCGCCAACGACGTCAGGTTGCCCTTGCCGTCGTCGCCCACCAGGCCCGCATCCTTCAACTGGCCAAGGTTCAGCGCGTCACTGTCGTCCGTTGCGTCCGCCACGTGCTTCAGTTGCGTCGGATTCGTGCCGTCACCCAGCGTCACCGAACCGTAGTTCGGCGTGCCGTCTACGTTACGGTCGTACGTCACTGCTGCGATCGCCTTGCCGTCGCCGCCGATCAGGCCCGAGTCCTTCAGCTGACTCACGTTCACCGCGTCCTTGTCGGCAACGCCGGCCTTCACGTTCGCCAGCGTCGTGCCATCCGTACCGCCGCCCAGCGTCACCGAACCGAGGTTCGGCGTGCCGTCCGC
>NZ_FPJP01000001.1:77772-276952 GCF_900119325.1 Burkholderia sp. NFPP32
TTGCCGTCGTCGCCGATCAGGCCCGAGTCCTTCAGCTGGCTCACGTTCACTGCATCCTTGTCGGCAACACCCGCCTTCACGTTCGCAAGCGTCGTACCATCCGTGCCCTTCAGGGTGACCACTTCGAAGTTCGGCGAACCGTCACCGTTCGTGCCGTAGGTCACAGCCAGCGGATCCGTACCGCCACCGCCCAGGTTGGACAGCGCATTCAGCGCATCGCCCACGTTGCGATAGGTGGTGCCACCGATGGTGTACGTCGGATTCGTGATGGAACCGTCTGCGCCGACCGATGCATTGCCGCCAAAGGCTGCCACGGCATCCTTCAACTGGCTGACGTTCACCGCATCCGTGTTGGCCGTACCGCGCGCGACATAAATGATCTGACGCTGCTGCCCCGTCGAGCCCACCGAGATCGAGTTCAGTCGATCCGCCACCGAGCTCGCGCCCAGTGCGACCGAGTTCAGTGCGGTGCCCGTGACGCTGGACTGACGGCCGATGGCGATCGAGTTCGTGGCGAGCGGGTCGACCTGCGCGCTCGTGCCGAATGCCATGGAATCGGCCGCATTGGCCCGCGCCGTATTGCCGAACGCAAGGGCGTTGACGCCCGCGGCTCGCGCGTTGAAGCCCGCGGCGACCGCGTTGTTGCCCGAAGCGTTCGTGCCGTTACCCAGTGCGAGCGCGCTCGTACCGGTCGCTACGCCGCTCCCGAATGCGACAGCCCCCGTACCGGTTGCCGATGCACCCGCGCCGAGCGCGACCGAACCGGAGCCCGATGCTCCCGACTGTGCACCGATTGCGATCGACGTATCTCCGGTCGCGCTGGCTTCCGCGCCAATCGCCACACCGTACGTGCCCGCACGAACAAATGCGTTGTCGCTGCCGTCATTCAGGCCGTCGACCTGAACATACGGATCCGTGCCCGCAAGCGTGCCGATCGCGTCCAGTCGGCTGTTCACGTCCTGGATCGCTTGCTTGGTCGTCGTGTTGACGTTGTCGATGGCCGTCTGCGTGTTCGTCGACGCGATACCCATCAAGTCGTTGACCTGGCCGACGGTCGCCGCATCGCTGTCGGCTTCGCCGTTCTGCACGTTCGTGATTCGACGTTGCAGGCCCGTTGCGCTGTTACCGACGGAAACCGTACGGATCTCGTCCGCGACCGAGCCGAGGCCCAGTGCGATGGCATTGAGGCCGGTCGCCTGCGCGGCGACACCCGTGCCGCGGCCGCCGATATACGGGTTGCCGTTTGCCACGCTCTGCTGCAACTGCTGCACGTTGACCGCGTCGGTCGCCGCGACACCCGCGGCCACGTTCGACAGCGTCACCGGGCCGGTCGACTTGCCGCCGCCCAGCGTCACCGCGTTGTAGTTCGGCGTGCCGTCCGCATTACGGTTGTAGGTCACCGCGGCAATTGCGTTGCCGTCGTCGCCGATCAGGCCCGAGCCCTTCAGCTGGCTCACGTTCACTGCGTCCGTGTCGGCAACGCCAGCCTTCACGTTGGCGAGCGTCGTGCCGTCCGTGCCGCCGCCCAGCGTGACCGTGTCCTTCGTCGCGCTGTCGTACGTCACCGCCAACGACGTCAGGTTGCCCTTGCCGTCGTCGCCCACCAGGCCCGAGTCCTTCAACTGGCCGAGGTTCAGCGCGTCGCTGTCGTCGGTTGCGTCAGCCACGTGCTTCAGTTGCGTCGGGTTCGTACCGTCGCCCAGCGTCACCGAACCGTAGTTCGGCGTACCGTTCGCGTTACGGTCGTACGTCACCGCAGCAATCGCCTTGCCGTCGTCGCCGATCAGGCCCGAGCCCTTCAGCTGGCTCACGTTCACCGCGTCCGTATCGGCAACACCCGCCTTCACGTTTGCGAGCGTCGTGCCGTTCGTGCCGCCGCCCAGCGTCACCTTATCCTTCGCCGTAGTGTCGTACACCACCGCCAACGATTCGCCCGTATCAGGGTCGATCACACCGCCACCCTTCAGCGAATCCTCCAGCGAACCGACGCGCGTGTTCGTCGCGAACAGTTGCGAACCGTTCACGGCGTCCGTGCTCGTGTTCGACAGCGCACCGTCTGCCACGTTGGTGATCTTGCGTTCGTTGCCGACGCTGCCAACCGATACGGTGTTGGACGCAGCGATCGACCCGTTACCCAACGCGACCGAATTGCCGCCGGCCGCCGTTGCATCGACGCCCAACGCAACTGCGTCCGTAACGGCATGCGCGTTAGTACCGAGCGCTGTGCCGTTCAGGCCAGCTGCCGATTTCGTACCGATCGCCGTTGCGTTCGCATTTTGCGCACGTGCACCCTGGCCGATTGCCACGCCATCCTGCGCGGCAATCACGTCATTGCCGATTGCGATACTGTTGGCCATGCCTGCGGTGGCGCTGCTGCCGATCGCGACGCCGCCGGCCGCGAGCGCTTTCGCGTTCGAGCCGATGCCAACCGCGCCGGCGCCCGTGGCACTTGCAGCATCGCTGCCGTCGCCTGCGCCGTTCGCCTTGAAGTACGGGCTGTTGCCGTCGACAGTCGCGATGGCCGCGTTCAGTTGGGCGAGGTTCACCGCGTCGGTCCCCACCGTACCGGCCGCGAGGTTGGTGATCTGCCGTTCCGAACCGACGTTGCCGACCGAAACCGAATTAATCCGGTTCGCCACCGAGCCCGCGCCAAGCGCGACCGAATTGTCTGCCTGCGCATTGGCCCGGAAGCCGATGCCGATCGCCGACGCACCGCTTGCAACCGAGCTCTGGCCAAGCGCGACCGTGTTTATAGCCGATGCATTGGCACCATTGCCCACCGCAGTGGCATTGGTCGCGCCAGCGACGGACAGCGAACCGAGTGCCACCGTATTGTTCGCGTTGGCGTGCGAATTCACACCTGCCGCAATGGAGTTAATGCCTGTCGCTTCCGAACGCGTGCCGAGTGCCACCGCATTATCTGCGGATGCCATCGAACTGCCACCGAGCGCAACGGCTGAAGTCCCCGCGGCGCTCGCATTCGCGCCAATAGCAGTCGCGCTATTGCCTGCCTGCGCCGCTACCGCCGGGGCGTACGTACCTGATCTGACATTCACGTAGGGATCGTCGGCAGCCGCGATCGCGGCGTTCAACTGATTCACGTTAACTGCGTCCGTACCCTCCGTCCCCACAGCCACGTTCGTGATCTGGCGCTGCTGCGCCGTCGATCCGACGGACACGGCATTGGCGCGATTCGCCACACTGTTCGTGCCCAATGCAATAGACGAAGCCGCGCTCGCCGTCGAGTTGGTGCCCAGCGAAACACCCGAGCTTCCCGAAGCCATCGCGCCGTAACCCACCGCGACCCCGGCTCCGCCACCCATCGCACTCGCTTCGCCGCCGAGGACCGTTGCGGAAGAGCCCGAATGCCGCGCGTTCGTACCGATCACGATCGAACCGGTACCACCGGCCGTTGCGCTGTTGCCGATCGCGATCGAACCGTTCGCGCCCGTCACGTCACCGTCGATTGCCCTGGCACCCGTTCCGATCGCAATCATGTTCGACGGAACAAAACGGCCGGTCTGCGCGACGGCGGCTCCGCCGCCCACCGCCAGGTTGCCGGTACCAACCGCCGATGCGTATGTGCCGAGAGCCGTGGAATTGTTGCCGGTAGCCGCCGCGCCACGACCCAAAGCCGTCGCTGACGCGCCGGTGGCGGCAGCACCCACACCAACAGCCGTCGCTTCCGCCCCGGTCGCACGCGAGATCGTACCGAGCGCCACAGCATTCTGCGCGGTTGCTACCGTATTGCCGCCGAGCGCGACGGCCGATGTCCCCGTGGCGCTCGCATTCGGACCGACCGCCGTCGCGCTGTTGTTGGTCCCAACGGTGGCGGCAGAGTTGGCCGCATAGGGTCCGGTGCTGAAGGCGACAAACTGGTTATCCGTCGCAGCGATCGCAGCATTCAACTGGTTCAAGTTGACCGCATCCGTGCCGACCGTACCGGCGGCCAGGTTCTGGATGCGGTTGTTCGTCATACTGACGGTATTGGCAAAATCCGTTGTGCCTGTGACGTGAACGCCATTGGCACCGTAAATCATCAAATGACCGTCCCGGCTGCCCGCCACCGATGCGGTGCTACCCGTTGAGCCGGGCCCGGATGCACCATTCAGATCACCACCATTTCCCAGCACGAACGAAGGCGCACGCCCTCCGTAGGTTGGATTGTTGGTACCGATAGCCGCACAGTTTGCGTTCGTCGTTGAAGCGGAGTAGCCGAACGTATGGCCAACCGCCCCGTTCGCTCCCCCGCACAGGTTCAGCGCGCCATTCCCGTTCGCCGTCTGCGCTTCCGCATCGATCGCAATCGCGCCGCCGCCAAAACCCGCCATGACCGCCACCGCGGCCGTTACCGACGAACGCATCGTCGAGTTCGATTTCTTGCGCGCACGCGCCGTTTCGGCTGCTGCGACCCATGTACCCGTCGTCGGATTCCAGACGGTTCGGTATGTCTTGTTCACGTTGATTGCCTCTATACGAAAGTGTGAGACGAAGTTCGAGCTACGTGAGGCAATATATTTTTTGCAACTGCTTTCGATAATCAGACAGCAATACGCGGCAAAACTTATTTACTAAGACTGGTCCGAATATGACGATGCCTGACACTTTTGCGAGGAAAACACCACACGACACTCGCCAGAAACACGGCATCGTTTGACACGCACGCCGATCGCGCCTTATAAACGCAGCGCGCAGGCCGCCTCGCAAACTAGGACCAGTCCTACCACTCCGAGCGAATTGCTTCGGACTGCCCTACATACCGGCGGCCCTGCCATCACGATAATTGGCTCGTTCCCCGAGCCGGCAGTGCAATCGCCTGCCATCCCACACGGCTTACGGATATCGCTACGCGTCGCGGTTCGCGAACGGCTCTCGTCGTTCGCATCGCGCGCGGCCCACGATTTGCGCATTGATTTCACGGTATTCGTCCCATGCCCATCCGAAACCTGTTCGTGTCCCCGGTGGACGCCAGCGCGCCGTTCGCGTCGATCGACGGCGAGGCGCGCGACCTGAGCCTGCTTCACCGCTACCAGCGCTTCACGCTGTACGGCGGCGCCGCCGTGCTGTCGCTCGTGATCCTGTTCGCGACAAGCGTGCTGCTCGACGGCTCGGTGCGCGACTACATCGCCAAACGGCGCGAGCTGTTCGCCACGCATAAGGCGCTCGTCGAACTCGAGATCGACGCGAAACAGGCATCGGTGCGGCGCTCGATAATCAACGCGGAGCTGCTGTGGAACAGCCACCCGCACCATTCGCGCAGCGCGGCCGAGGCGCTCGCACGCGACGGCCACGTCGTGCTGTCGCCGTTTCGCAACGTGAGCGACATCTTCGTGGCCACGACGCCCGAAGCGCTGGCCGGCAACGACGTAGACGAATACGTGCAGTTGATGGAACGACTGACGATCTCGGTGGCGGCCGCCGAGCGGCAATCGGGGATGCCGCTGTCGGGCTACGCGTACAGCCCCGACCGCAACGTGCTCGCGATCACGCCGCCGCCGTCGATGCCGTATCGCGATGTGCTGGAGCGCATCGGCGTGGCCGACACGCGCGCGCTGATCGACCGCCTCGCGTTCAACGTGGCCGACTGGTCGAACCCGGCCGTCGCACGCTACTGGCGCGCGACGCGCCGCATCGCATGGGAGCCGCCCGCGATCGATCCGCTCACCGGCAAGAAGGTGTTCCGTCTCGTCGAACCGGCGTTCGACGGCCCGCGGCACTTCATGACCTTCGTCAGCGATCTCGACGTGAACGTGATCGACGACCGGCTGAAGCAGGCGCCGGAAGATGCGGTCGTGATGCTGGTCGACCAGGCCGGCCGCGTGCTGCTCGACGAGGACCGCACGCGCGCGTCGATCGACGGCGCCGCGCTGATGCGCCACGCGCTCGCCGAGAACGCGTGGCGGCACGGCCTCCACCGCTTCCACGAAAGCTATCTGCACGGCGTGTTCACGATCAGCGACCGGATCGCCGATACAGGCTTCGCGATCGTCTATGCATATTCGTGGCGCACGATCGCGATCGCGATCTGGCCGACGATCGTGCGCGAGTTCGGCGTGGCCGCGCTGATCCTCGCCGTGCTGTGGACGCTCGTGATCGCGTTCGACCTGAAGGTGTTCGCGCCGGTGTTCCGCCGCTCGCGCCGCGTGTTCGAAACCGACGAGATGAGCCGCGCGATCATCGCGACGTCGCCGTTCGGCATCGTGCTCGTATCGCTCGATACCGACGCGGTGCTGCTGCGCAACCGGATGCACGAGCTGTACGAAAGCGCGGCCGGCGAGCCGCCGCTGCACGAGCGCCTGCTCGCGCGCTACCGTCAGGGGGCGGACGGCGCCCCGGTGCAGCTCGACGTGGAGTTCCCCGTGACGCTCGACGACGGCCGCGCGCGCGACCTGCTCGTCAACTTCGTGCGCGTGCGCTATCGCGGCAAGGACACGCTGCTGTGCGGCTTCTCCGACATCACGACGCGCGCCGACACCGAGCGCGCGCTCGACAGCGCGAACCGCGCGAAATCGACCTTCCTCGCGACGATCAGCCACGAGATCCGCACGCCGTTGAACGCGATGCTCGGCAATCTCGAACTGCTCGACAAGGCGCCCGACCGCAATCGCGAGAAGTCGCGGCTGCACGCGGTCACGTCGGCCGCGCGGATGCTGCTCGACATGCTGAACAACGTGCTCGACATGACCAAGATCGAAGCCGACCGGATGACGCTCGAAGCCACCAGCTTCCGCATCGACGAACTGGCGCGCGACATCGTCGAGCTGTTCGAGCCGATCGCGCGCGCGAAAGGCGTCGCGCTGCGCGTCGACGTCGATGCGCAGGCGGCGCGGCCGTACGTCGGCGATCCGCTGCGGGTGCGGCAGATCGTCGTCAACCTGGTCAGCAACGCGATCAAGTTCACCGACCGCGGCACGGTCGCCCTTTCGGTGACGGCACCCGTGGCCGACGGCACGCCGGTGATGATCCGCGTCAGCGATTCCGGCATCGGCATGACGGCCGCGCAGCTCGAACACGTGTTCGAGCCGTTCGCGCAGGCCGACGAATCGATCGCGCGCCGCTTCGGCGGCACGGGCATCGGCCTGCCGCTGAGCAACCGGCTCGCCGAATCGATGGGCGGGCGCATCGCCGTGGACAGCGTACCGAACGTCGGGTCAACCTTCGTCGTGTCGCTGCCGTTGCCGCTCGACCATCAGCACGGGATGCAACCCGCGCCGGCCGGTGGCGATACGCCGGACCTGCGCGTGCTGTTCGTCGACGACAACCCGGTCAACCGCTCGCTCGTGCACGATCAGCTCGACGTGCTCGGCTATCGTGCCGACGTGGCGTCGAGCGTCGCGGAGGCGCTCGATCTCGTCGAGCGGCACGACTACGCGATCGTCATGACCGACCTCAACATGCCGGGCCTCGACGGCTATGCGCTCGCGCGGATGCTGCGCGAACGCGGCCGCGCGCTGCCGATCCTCGCCGTGACCGCACATGCGGAGCCGGACGAAATGCGGCTGTCGAAGGAAGCCGGCATCGACGAGATCGTCACAAAGCCGACGTCGCTGCGCTCGCTCGAACAGGCGATCGCGAAATACACGGGCCCGTGGCGGCCGGGCCGCGCGATTCCGCCGGCGCCGGCGAGCACGCGCGGGCCGCTGCCGCGCGACCTGCGCGCGGCGCTGGTCGACGCGACGAATCGGGCCAATGCCGCGATCGCGCGTGCGCTCGAATACGGCGACCTGAAAGCTGCTCGCGCGGAAATTCACAGCATGCGCGGCGCGTTCGCGATGATCGGCGAGCGCGACGTGTCGGCCCTCTGCGCGTCGCTGGAAGCGCTGGCGCTGGCCGGCGACGCGGTGGCGTTCGCGCGGGAGTTCGAGCAGTATCGAAACAGCGCCGAAGGCGCGCTCACACGGCGCGCCGAAGCCGACGCGGAGCAGCGTGCCGACCCGCTCGCGATGGCGGCGGCGAAGCATTGAGGATGAAGCGGGAGCGAAGCGGGTATGCGGCTCGCTTCGGTTCGTCCGGATGACGAACAAAGGAAGTGCGCGGCAACCGTGGGCCGGTGTTCGACGCTCGCATAAGGCAGCGTGAGGAGTAGTGCTACAACCAACGTAGCGCGCATTACGGCCGGGCCCAACGACCGCCGTCGAATATGCGTCACGGTGCCGCGCAAACCAAGCTTAACGTCACCGGACGCCGTATCCAATAGGACTGAACCGATTCGCGCTGGGATTCGTTCCCGTTATAAAGACCGCCGTTCATTGACGGATGGCGGCCGGTTTCGTCGACGTCTCGCGCGCATTCATCGTCACGGTGGGCGGCGAACGAGATTCTCACGCGGCGTGCAACGGGCGCATCGAAACAATCGGCCGACACGTTTTTCAACACATCGGTGATGAAACGACGACGCGGCCAGCCAACGCAGGCGCCCCGAAATCGTTGAGGAGCAAGCATCCGGGACATTGGCCTGATGGCCAGTTCTGCTGAAACGCACATAACCATCACCCGAAACCGGTCGAACTTGGCTACAGTGGTTGCACGTTTTCGCAAGGACGTTCAGGGCATGTCGGCACGCGAGGCACGTGACGAGGTGACGATCGAAATCCACTGCGTAAACGAGCGCGGCCTGCAGATGTAGGAGCACCTGCAGGCCGCTGACCACAACCAACTCAACACAGGAGTTGACCATGGCTGACGCGAATCATAGCGCACCGTTTCTTTTCCAAGACTGTTTCGTCAACACTCAGACATCTTTTCAATCTCGCCGCATCGTTCCGCATATCCGGCTCACCGATATGGCGCCACCTGTCCTGCATCTGTGGATGAAGCTGTCCGGCCGGTGGATCGAGGCAGCGGGCTTCGAGCCCGAGCAGCGCTTGCAGATCGAGGTGTCGCACCAGCGGCTGGTGATCACGCCGATCGACGATGCGAGCCGCGATCCTGTCGGGAAGAAGGGATTCCCCGCTTTCGATACCACGATGGAACAGCAGCAGCCGCAGTTCTCGGCGGTCACGGGAGACGCACAATGAATCGCGACGACCAGAATCATGACACCGACAACGTGCCGACCGATTTCGACTTCTACGACGTCGGGGAACTGGCGGCCAAGTCCGCACTCGTGCTGAAACTCAACTCGCTGATCGCCTCGCAAGCCCTGACCGAGGACGAGGCTGCGGCGCTCGCGGAAATGGCCCGGCCGGCGGTCACGCCCGAGCAGCGCGAGAGGCTCCGGAACGTTTCGCTGGATCAACTGATGGTGACGCTGGCGGCATTTGGCCAGCATGTGGAAATCGTGGTGCGGCCTGTGGGGAAATCGGGCCCGGCGGGTATCACGGTTTCGGTCTGACAGCGGGCGTAGCACGACAAGGAAGTGTGTGTGGCAGCCGGAAGCGCGTCGGCGCTTGCATCAGGCAGCGTCAGGTGCAGGTGCTATCAAGGAAATAGCATGATGGCGGCCGGGGCCAACGGCCGCCACCGCAGCGCCTTCGGCGCCACACCCCTTCCGTTTAACGTGGCCGATTGTCACAGCCAATCGGAGCAGGTCGATTCTGCAACCCGTCAAGCGCGCTTCTGCCGTGTTCAGCATGATCAAGAGACGATCGCTGTTTTCCAAACGTCGGAAGTCTGCCCGCGTCTTTCCGGTCATCCGCATCGAACCCGCAAAAAGCCGCTGCCGCTGACCACGGCAGCGGCTAACCCGACGAATCGCCCGATCCGCCGTGCGTCTGATACACACGCTGACTGCTGGATAGTCGCTTGCGCGGCCGGTTCGTCGTTTCGCGCGATCAGACCTGGATCGTCGACGTCTCGCGCGCATTCATCGTCACGGCGAGCGGCGGAAAGGTGGCCGCGCTGCGCATCGCGCTGTAGAACTTGTTCATCACGACGTCGATGCCGCAGTTCGCCATCGTCCGGCCCAGCCCGTGCGAATACAGCATCTCGGGCTGCAGCGGAAAGCAGCGGTCGAGCAGGAAGCGCGCGCCGGCCGGCGAGATCGTATAGGCGCAGATTCCGTAGAACTCGAGCAGGTTCATCACGAGCACCGGGCCGCGGTCGTTCTGGAAATCGCCGATCGCGTCGGTGAGCGCCGCTTCGTCGAAGCGCATCGTCACCGGCGTGCGGCTGTTGAAGATCGAACCGCGCAGGATCGAATCGAAGTTGTAGCCCCACGCGACGAAATCGTGACGCCCGGGGTTATCGCGCAGGAATTGCAGCGTGGCGTCGTGGAAGTCCGGCCGGAAGATCGCATCGTCTTCGGCGATCGTCACCAGCTCGCTGCCGGATGCGATGTCGGTCCACAGACGGTGCGTGGTCATCGCGATGCCGAACGCGCCGCGCGTGTACGGCAGCCCGGGCGCGAACAGGCCGGATACCGCGAGATCGGCATCCGACAGCGCGCGTCCGTCGATCGCGTCGACGAACTCGAAATCCAGATGGGGGTTGTTCACGCGGAACGCGTGCCGGCGCGCATGGCTGCGGCGTAGCGAAATGACCTGGATGGTCGAGCGCACGGCCGGATCTCCGGCAAGCAAAGCGGGCGCGTTCGTCGCCATCATTGCCAGCCCGTCACGACCGAGATCCCGAACACGATGCCGAGCACGATGCCCACCGCGCGGCCTTGCAGGATCGGCTTCAATGCGGCCGGCTCGAAGAACGGATCGATCGTGTCCTCCCGGTTGCGCCATGCGGCGAACGCAGGCGGCACGAGCAGCACGAATGCCATCAGCACGGCCGAGACAAGCGTCACCACCAAGCCGCCGGCATTCCATCGCGTGCCGGCTTCGATCACGAAATGCACGAGCGCGACTGTCGCCGAACTCGCAATCATGCTGACCACCGCGCCTTTCACCAGATTATCTGCATCACTCATCGACTGTCCTCCATCGCATGTTTCAAGCCGATCGACATCGGCGGATGCTGCGTATTACAGGCGAGTTGGACGCGAATCTCTATCGGACGGGTCTTATTGTCCGGCGGCGGCGCGAAGGAATCGGACCAGGCCTACACCGGCGGGCCCGGGCCGATGCGGCGCCGCCCGTCGAACGAAGGCGACGCATTACCCGCAGGCACGGCGGCCACACGCCACTCCTCCCCGTTGGCAGCCCCCGAGACTCATCGTGTTAGCCCTTTTAGGACTGGTCCGATTTAGTTGCCGGCAGCGTGTGCATAAAGTGGAACCCATCACGGCGCCAGGCCTCCGCCGCAACCGGCATGACGCCTGCGACGCCTTTGGCCCGAAACGTCTCGACACGAACGTTCGGCGTCCCCTCCCCGATTGACGATGCAACCGATCGCCGCGCCGATGCGCGAACGGTTTCCCGGAGCAATTTCACATGCAGATCACGACGTACGACATGCCCACTCTCGCCGACATCCCGCATCTGCAAGACGATCACGACGATGCCGTTCAGGCCGTATCGACCGGCGCGGAAGCGGCGCCGGGAAGGCTCGACGAATCCGTCGCCGGCGCCACGCAGATGCTGATCGATCGCGGCGACGTCACGCGTGCCGCCGAGCTTGCCGCCGAGCACTGGCGGATGCATCCCGCGTCGCCGGCGGCGGCTTTCAATTGCGGTTACGCACTCCAGGTGGCCGGGCGTCACGCCGATGCGATCGTGCCGTACCGCAAGGTGCTCGACCTGGCACCCGCGTGGCCGTCGCTGAAGAACAATCTCGCGCTCGCGATCCGCATGTCGGGCGGCGACTCCGACGTGGAACACGCGCTCGTCGAAGGCGCGCTCGACGACGATCCGCACGACGCCCGGGCCTGGACGAATGCGGTGATCACGCGCCTCAACCGATTCGACCTGGACGGCGCGCAACGCGCGGCCACGCGTGCCGTGTGGCTCGCGCCGGACAGCCCACGCGCGACGAACAATGCGGCCACCATGCTCAAGGAGGCGCAGCAGTGGGACGACGCCGAGCGGTATGCACTGCGCACCTGCGCGCTCGATCCGCACGACCCGGCACACCGCTACAACCTGTCGCTGCTGCGCCTCGCGCGCGGTGACTTCGCGTCGGGCTGGGCCGATTACGAAGCCCGCTGGCGCGGCGCGGGCGAGCTGCGTGGCAGGCTGCCCATGTTTGCGCAGCCGCGCTGGCGCGGCGAATCGCTCGCAGGCAAAACGCTGCTCGTCTGGGGCGAACAAGGGCTCGGCGACGTGCTGCAGTTCAGCCGCTACCTGCCGCTGCTCGCGAAGCGCGTGCATCGCGAAGGCGGACGCATCGTGTGGAACGTATTTCCGGAATTGGGCGCACTGATCGCGCGCAGTCTCGGCCATCACGCCGACGTCTTCGACATCGGCACCCGCATCGAACGCCTACCCGACCATGACTACGAACTGCCGCTGATGAGCATTCCCTGGCTACTCGGCCTCGACGCCGACGCGCTCGGCACGTCCGTGCCCTATCTCCGTGCGGATGTCGCGGCCACCGACGCATGGCGCAATGCGCTCGCCGGCGAGCGGCGGATGAAGGTCGGCCTGGTATGGACCGGCAGTCTCACGCACCAGCGCAACCGCTTCCGCCGGGTCGGGCTCGAGCGCTACGCAGACGCGTTCGACAACTTGCAGCAGGACGTCGCGTTCTACTCGCTGCAACCGGGTGCGCAGCACGACATCGAGGCGGCGCGCGCGGCCGGCTTTGAAGTGGCGGACATGACACGCGAATGGAAGACGCTCGACGACACCGCGGCGTTCATCGGCGCACTCGATCTCGTGATCACCGTGTGCACGTCGGTCGCGCACCTGAGCGGCGCGCTCGGCCAGTTCACGTGGGTGCTGCTCGACGCGAACCCGCACTGGGTCTGGCAGCACGACCGGCGCGACAGCCTGTTCTATCCGGGCGCGTCGCTGTACCGGCAACGGACGTTCGCTGACTGGGGGCCCGTGCTCGACGAGGCGGCGGCGGATCTCCGCGATCTCGCCGGCCGCGACGTCGAATAGCCGGGAGCGCAGCATGGACTACAACATCTGCGTCGTCCGGCCGCCGGACAACCCGCATACGGCAGCGTTCGACGAACTCGCGGAAGTCATTGCATACGGCCTGCACGATCTCGGCCACGCCGTCCACATGAACGACAACGTCCTGATGCCCGGCGCGCGCAACATCATGATCGGCTGCCATCATGCCGAGCCGCGGTCGATCGAGCACGTGCCGGCCGACACGATCGTCGTCAACACGGAGCAGATTCACGTGGACGAGCGCGACTGGAACGAGCGGATCTACTTCTGGACCTCGCGCTTCGAAACCTGGGACTACAGCGAACGCAATCTCGCGAAGCTTCACAGCGTCGGAATACGCGATACGCGCCATCTGAAACTCGGCTTTCATCCGGCGCTGCGCCGCATTCCGGCAACCGTGGAGCAAGACATCGACGTCCTCTTCTACGGCTCGATCGGGCCACGGCGTCAGGCCGTGCTCGACACGCTGGCCGCGCGCGGGCTGAAGGTATGCACCGTTTATGGCGTGTACGGCGAAGCGCGCGACGCATTGATCGCACGTGCGAAAGTCGTGCTGAACCTGCATCACTATGCGTCGCACATCTTCGAGATCGTGCGCGTGTTCTACCTGATGACCAACGGCAAGGCGATCGTCGGCGAAGTGTCGCCGACGACGGCGGTCGATGCCGACTATGCGGGCGGGTTCCGCGCGGCGCCGTATGACGCGCTGGTCGATGCATGCGTCGAGCTGGTGCGTGACGTCGAACAGCGTCGCAAGCTCGAGGCGGCGGCACTGGAAACGATCGCGCGGATACCGCAGGCACGGGAACTCGCTGCGCTGCTGGCGCGGGAGGCGGTGGCCGAGTAGCCGCCCGACGCATTCGGTCGAGCGTGGCCCCAAGAATCAGGCCAGTCTGATTTCCTGCCGAAACGCCATTCCGGACAATAGCGCTGCGGGATGACCGACGCCGCATTTTTTCGATCGATCGACGCGAAGCAAACCTCTCCGTCTTGACGCCGCCTCCCGGAGGCGGCGTTTTTTTCACACCGCGGCATCCGCCGCATGCAATCGGACGACACCATCGTGAAAGAACGCGCCACCGTCCTGTGCCGACGCGGCGACCGGATTCTGCTGGTCGCCCGGTTGCACGCCCGCTGGGCGCTACCCGGCGGCCGGCCCAAACCCGGCGAATCGCTGAGCGACGCCGCGCGCCGCGAACTCGCGGAAGAAACCGGGCTCGTCTGCCGGAACCTGCGCTACCTGTTTCGCGCGGCCGGCAAGCACAAGCTGCATCACGTGTTCCTGGCGGATCTCGACGCGCACGCGATAGCCCGTCCATCCCGGGAAATCGCGCACTGCGCGTGGTTCGACCGGCTGGCGATCGCGTCGATCGATTGCAGCAACCCGACACCCGCGATCGTCGAACTCGCACTCGACATGACGCGCATTGCCCCGCCCGTGACCTTCATGATTCATGTCGAAGCGGCGTAGGAAATGCTGACGGAATGAGTTTTGGAGGGTTCGCCGATGGGCGTGATGGCCTCGATCGGAGGTAGTTGCAGGATGACGTGATTGGCACCCTGCGTGATTTCGGTGGCGCCGGAAGCGCTTGGATGCCAGCGAAACCACGAAGAGGCCGACAAAAGGCTCGGCGGGCTCACAGCCCGCCGAGCCTCATTTTGTTGGTGCTTTTTACTGCTGAATCGTCGCCTGCGCGGCCAGCTTGTCGACCAGTGCGGTCATCGCGCTTTGCCGGGCCTGCTGCTCCAGTTGCTGTCGCAGCACGCCCTTGGCCTTGTCGAAGCTCGGCACGACCACCGGGCGCTTCTCGTCGAGCTTCACGAACGCATACGCATTGCCGACCTGGATCGGGCCGGAGACGGCGCCCGGCTTCAGCGACGTCATCGCCTGCGCGAGCGGCATCGGCAGCCCGCCCGTACGGCCTTCGGCCAGCGGCGTCTTCAGCTCGCTCCACTCGGCCACGCCGCCGTTGGCGGTCGTGTTGTACTTCTTCGCGACCGTGTCGAACGCCGCGCCCTGCTTCAGCTCGGCGGCCGCCGCATTCGCCTTCGCTGGATCGGCCACGGCCACCACTTCCGCCCGGTATTCGAACTGCGCCGCGTTCGCGACGATGTAGTCGTAACGCGCCTTCACCTGCGCATCGGTCACACGCTGCGCGCCCAGCGCGTCGCGCAGGTACAGATCGGCCGCCGCGTTCGCACGCGCACGCGAGACGATGCCCTGCACTTCGGGGCGGCTGCCGTAGTTCGCCTTGTCGGCGGCCTGCTCGACCAGTTGCCGCACGATCAGGTCGCGCTTCACCGCGTCGCGCAGCGCCGGCGTATCGGCTTGCCCGGATGCGTTGACGATCGCGTCCACGTCGCTCTGCGCGATCGGCATGTTGTTCACCACGGCGACGACGCCTTTCGGCAGCGTGGCCGCGCCGGCTTCGGCCGCGACGACGCTCGTCATGCCGGTAGCGCAGACAAGTGCGATCACGGCGGGAATGGCTTGAATACGAGTCTTCATGATGGAGTCCTTGATGATTGACCGCGCACGAAGGCTGCGCGTATGAACGATGGAAACGACATGGCGCCGGCGGCACGCTCGATCGCGATGCTTCGTCGGTGATGCACCGCTCGGGGTGTATCGGTATCGCACATGACACGGGGCGAGCCGCCGCACCGCATACCCGTTGCCGTGACCGGCGACGGCGATACGCGGCATGCGAAACCCGTCGGCGACCGCCGACAGGAAAGAGTGCCCTGCGCTCGCATACGGCAGCGTTGTTACGTTGGCCGCTCGGTCCACTCGATCGGCCGCGACCGTGCCCACCGGCCGCCGCAAGGCACTCTTCCCTGTCGCTCGGCCAGACGCCGCGTTCCGTGCCGCGCGTCGAGCGCGGAAAAAAGACGCCGCCCGCATCGGGCGGCGTTCGGAACGAAGACAAGCTTCGGGTACGAGGTATCGAACGGATCACCATGCAACCGTTCGACCGACACATTGTGGATAGAGGCCGACGACGACACAATCAGCCTGGTCCTACATCGCGCGGGTTTCCTGTCACCTCGATGAAAACCTCGGCGCGGCATGGAACGCGATGCTTTCCCGCGCCGCGTTCCATGCGGACAACGCACGACGTGCCGCCTGAATCAGACACGTCTGATTGGAACGCTTCGGGCCGATACGAATAATGAAATGGCTCCCGGACAGGCATGCATCCGGTGCCGCCGCGAGCGTTCTCTTTTCATCTTCCCGTATCGAGGATCCCGTTTGAGTCATCGCATCAACCTGACGCAGGTCGTCACGGCAGTCCGGCGGGCCGCGCTGCCGCTGTTCGCCGCCGCTATCGCAAGCGGCGCGCATGCTGCTGCCGCCGCCCCGACGCAAGATCAGCACGACTTCGATTACGTCCATCAGCAGGCGTGGCAGATCGAGTCGGGCGATTCGCAATCGCCGATCGACATTCGATCGGGCACCGTCGTGCAGGCCGAACGCTTGCCCGACGTGAACGACGCGATCGTCGTGCATGTCGCCCGCGGCGGTGCGACCGTCGTGGACAACGGACACACCGTCCAGGTCGTGCCGAAGGAAAGCGACGTGATCATCCGCGGCCGTCACTTCAGATTGCTTCAGGCGCACTTCCACGCACCGGCCGAGCACACGATCGAAGGCCGGCGCTATCCGCTCGAAGGCCACTTCGTGTTCCGTGCGCAGGACGGCCGGCTTGCCGTCGTGGCCGTGCTGTACCGCGCCGGCACGGAAAACGCGCAGTTCGCATCGATCGTGCGCGCGGCGCGACGCGACGTTGCATCGCCGCTCGCGTCGTTCAATGCGGCGAGGCTGATGCCGGACGATCTCGACAGCTATTACCACTACCTCGGCTCGCTGACGACACCGCCGCTCACCGAGAACGTCGAATGGTATGTGCTGCAGGACGCGGTGGAACTGTCGCAGGACGACATCGCCGCGTTCACGCAGCACTACTCGCACAACGCGCGCGCCACGCAGCCGCTGAACGGGCGCCCGCTGCTGAAATATCAATCGAACTGAAGTTCGAAGGGTGCGATCGCGTCGATCTCGCATGAACCCGGCCGCCGCGTAATGCGGCAGTGCGGTAACGCAGTAACGTGAAACGGCCAGTCTTTCGACTGGCCGTTTTCATTACCGATTCAATCCGGCATCAGTCCGGCAACCGCGCCGCCAGCGCATCGACGCGCTGCTGGTCGGCATTGACCGCCCGCGTGATCCTGCGGCCGTACTCCGGATCGGCCTTCTGGAAGTACGACAGCATCGTGTACTTGACCTGCTCATTCTTCACCTGCCCCAGATCGCCCGCGAGATTCGCAATCAGGTCCTTGCGCTCGTTCTCCGACAGCGATCGATAGAACGCACCGGCCTGCGCGAAATTCTGCGTCCGGGCCAGCGGCGCCTGCTGCGTCGTGCCGGCCAACGGCAACTGGCTGTACTTGTTCCGTGCATCCGCCGACAGATCCTTCGCGTCGCTCGGCTCATAGTTCACCGTGCCCTTGGTCATGCCGCCGTTCATCGCGCCGTCCTGATTGTGGTTCGCCACGTCGGCACGCGGGCGGTTCACCGGCAATTGCAGGCCGTTCGTGCCGACCCGATGCAGTTGCGTATCCGCATAGGCGAACAGGCGCCCTTGCAGCAGCCGGTCTTCCGACGGCTCGATGCCCGGCACCAGGTTCGACGGCGCCATCGCGGCCTGCTCCGTTTCCTGGAAGATGTTCGCCGGATTGCGGTCGAGCGTCATCGTGCCGACCTTGATCTCGGGAATGCCCGGCCAGATCTTCGTCGCGTCGAGCGGATCGAAATCGAAGCTCGCGAGCTGCGCGGGCTTCAGCACCTGGATATACAGATCCCATTTCGGGAAGTTGCCGGCGGAAATGGCCGCCTGCAAATCGCGCGTCATGTGATTGAAATCCTTGCCCTGGATGCGCTCCGCTTCCTTTGCGTCGAGGTTGTGCTCGCCCTGCAGGCTCTTCCAGTGGAACTTCACGTAGGTCACTTCGCCGCGCGCGCTGATGAACTTGTACGCATGCACGCTGTTGCCGTCCATCTCGCGATAGCTCCTCGGCGTGCCGTAGTCCGAATAGAGGCGCGTGAGCATGTGCGTCGCCTCGGGCTGGTGCGAGAAGAAATCGAAGAAGCGGTTCGGGTCCTGGATGTTCGTGTCCGGCGCCGGCTTCAGCGAATGGACCATGTCCGGGAACTTGATCGCGTCGCGGATGAAGAACACCGGCAGGTTGTTGCCGACGAGATCCCAGTTGCCTTCCGACGTATAGAACTTCGTCGCGAAGCCGCGCGGGTCGCGCAGCGTCTCGGGCGACGTGCCGCCGTGGATCACGCTCGAGAAGCGGACGAATACCGGCGTATCGGTGCCCGGCGCGAACACCTTCGCCTGCGTGTATTCGGAGATGTCGCGGGTCGCGACGAAATGGCCGTACGCGCCGGTGCCGCGCGCATGCACGACGCGCTCCGGAATGCGCTCGCGGTCGAAACGCTGCAGCTTCTGGATCAGGTTCACGTCCTGCAGCAGCACGGGGCCGCCGGGGCCGGCCGTCTGCGAGTTCTGGTTGTCGCCGACGGGCGCGCCGTTGTCGCGCGTCAGCGTCGATGCGCTCGCGTGGAAAGTGGTGAAGGTCGCGCATACCAGCAATGCGGTGCGCCATGCAGCTCTCGTGTCGTACATCTGTCGACTCCATGTTTCGAATGGGGTCTCAATGTAATTCGCACGTAAGCCCGCCGTGAATTGACTTATTCATATCGGCGCGATTGGTCATGCCTATCGCCCCGATGCGAGGCCGCACACACGAAAAAAAACGCCGCCCCAACGGGCGGCGCATCGAACGAAGACTCGCTTCGGATACGGAGAATCGAACGACAATCACCGAACGCTCGACTCGCGGCATTGTCGCGGAGCGACGGGCCGCGACGCAATCGGACCGGTCCGAGCACACCGCCATTTTCAGACTGGGCCGATTCATTTCGGCCATCCCCGCATTCGACAATGCTTCCACCCTGCCCGATCCGCTTGCCGGTCCCGCCGGCCGGGAAATCGACAACACAGGAAAAGCATATGAACGATGCAGGATCGCCAACCCGCCACACCGCCGACGCGCGGCACGATTCCGGCGGCCACACGCTGCAGCGCGGCCTGAGCTGGAAGGATGCGTTCTGGGTCACGAGCGGCGTGCCCGCCGGCGTGCTCTTCACGATCGGCGGCGTTTCCGCGACGATCGGCCACCCCGCATGGGCCATCTGGATCGCCGCGATCACGATGGGCTTGATCCAGAGCGCGACTTACGCGGAAATCTCCAGCCTGTTTCCGCACAAATCGGGCGGCGCGTCGGTGTACGGCGCGATCGGCTGGGTGCGCTACAGCAAGCTGATCGCGCCGGTTTCCGTGTGGTGCAACTGGCTCGCGTGGTCGCCGATGCTCGCGCTCGGCTGCGGCCTCGCGGCGAGCTACGCGCTCACGAGCCTGTTCCCGGCCGATGCGGCCGTGCTGACCTGGCAGCTCAAGCTGGCCGACCTGAGCTTCATCAAGCCCGGCCTGTCGCTGCGGATCAACGCGATCTTCGTCATCGCGGCGATTCTGTTGCTGATCACGTTCAAGCTTCAGCACAGCGGCGCATCGAAGGCCGCGAAGACGCAACGCATTCTCGGTATCGCGTCGCTCACACCGCTCTTGATCGTCGGCATCGTGCCGTTCGTCACCGGCGACGTGCCGATGTCGAACCTGCTCCCGCTGCTGCCGCTCGGCCATGACGCGCAAGGCAACCTCACGGCCGCGACCTTCGGCGCGTGGAACGGGCAAGGCGTGACGATGGCGCTCGGCGCGATGTTCATGGCCGGCTGGGCGTCGTATGGCTTCGAAACCGCGGTGTGCTACACGCGTGAATTCCGCGACCCGCGCCGCGACACAGCGAAGGCGATCTTCTGGTCGGGCGCGCTGTGCCTCGTCGTGATGACGCTCGTGCCGATGGCGTTCCAGGGTGCGCTCGGCACGCAGGCGATGCTCGATCCGTCGATTCGCGACGGCACGGGCGTCGCCGCGGCCATGGCGAAGATCGTCGGCGGCGGCGCGTGGGTGGCGAACGCGGTCGTCGTGATGCTGATGCTGTCGATCCTGTTGATCGTGATGACGTCGATGATGGGTTCGTCGCGCACGCTGTACCAGGCATCGGTCGACGGCTGGCTGCCGAAATACCTGTCGCACGTAAACGAACACGGCGCGCCGACGCGCGCGATGTGGACCGATCTCGGCTTCAACCTCGTGCTGCTGATGATGTCGGACTACATGACGGTGCTGTCGATCTCGAACGTCTGCTACATGCTGTTCGTTTTCCTGAATTTGCAGTCGGGCTGGATCCACCGGATGGATCGCGGCAACTGGGATCGGCCGTTCCGCTGCCCGACGTGGCTGCTCGTCGCGGGCGCTGTCTGCGGCTATGCGAACCTCGTGTATGCCGGTGCGGGCGCCGATCTGCAAGGCGACGGCACGCTGCGCAACGGGCTGATCGCGATGTTGCTGATCGTGCCGGTATTCGCCTATCGCCACTACTGGCAGGATCGCGGCCGCTTCCCCGCGCAGATGCAGCACGACATGGAGCTCGACGTGCCCAAGCGCGGCATGTGGCTGAATCTTGCGCCGTATGCGGCGCTGATCGGCGCGGTGCTGACGGTTGCAGGTTCTTATTATTTTGCGTGGGGCCGTTGAGCATGCATTGCCGGCCGTTGGTCCGGCGGTATTGAAGTCGCGTCGGCGTGCGTCGATGTCCGGCCCCGGGTGCGTCCGACACATCCGGGGCCGGGCGTCGACGATACGAGGCCCAGGAGCGGACGTTCGATGGTGGCCGGTGGGCGCGGCCACGTCACGATTCAGATGCTGATCGTGCTGCACACGCTAAAAAAACGCTGCCAGATGCGAGCATCGAGCGTCCGCCCCCGGATCTTGCCGCCGCACAAGCGGGAACGACCATGACACACATTCGCGAACCGTTGCCGGACGGCGAATACCGGGCAACCTGCAAGGAACGCAACGATCTCGCCGCGGCGCTCAACGGCCATGCCGCGGTGTATCCGCGTGCACGGATGACGGTCGATCGCGGCACGGCGATTTTTCATCGGGATGGCGAAATACTGTGGACTTGCGACGTGACCTATGCAGCCGCACACTTCAGGATCGATCGGGGGTGAGCGGCTGCGCGGTAGGCCAGGCGATTGGCGGCCCGTCGCCGGGTCGGCCGGGACGACTCCGCGAGACAAAAAAAAGCAGAGAGCGATTCGCTCTCTGCCCAGGTAGAACAACTCGATTGCTCATGCAGATGCGCAGCGCAGTTGCTCGCGGCCGCACTTCCGGACGCCATTACTTCGACATTGCATCCTTCGACATCGTGCCCTTCGACATCGAGTCCTTCGACATCGCGTCCTTCGACATCGCGCCCTTCGACATCGTATCCTTCGACATCCCGTCCTTCGACATGTGACCTTCCTTGCTCATGCCGCTCTTGGCCATGTGACCCTTCGCCATGCCGTCCTTTGCCATCCCGTCTACCGTCTGGGCGAAAGCGACAGCGGCGCTCGACATAAGGGCGAGATACAGTGCTGCAGTACCAATCTTCTTCATGAAACCCACTCCGTTGATGAAATAAATGACACTAGGGGAACAAGCCGGCAACGCCGGCATTTTTCGGCCGCGTCCGACGCATGAAGCTGCCCGACGCAAGCCAAATTCGAGTCGGGTGCGTCAGGATCCGCCGAACCAGTTGTATCCTCGGTCGACCCAATAGCCGCCGGGATAGGTGTTGGTCACGAAGATCTCCATGATGTGCTTGGGATTCTTGTAACCCAGCTTGGTCGGCATCCTGAGCTTCATCGGGAAACCGTACTTCGCGGGCAAACGTGCTCCGTCGTATTCGAACGCAAGCAGCGTTTGCGGATGCAGCGCCGTCGGCATGTCGATGCTTTCGTAGTAGTCGTCCGCACACTTGAACCCGACGTACTTCGCCGTCGTGTCCGCGCCGGCGCGGCGCAGGAAATCGCCGAACGGCGTGCCGCCCCAGCGCCCTATCGCACTCCACCCTTCAACGCAGATATGCCGGGTGATCTGTTCGGCGCGAGGCAGCGCGTAAAGCTCCGTCAGGGTCCAGCTTCGCCGGCCGGTCACGAGCCCGCTCAATTGCAGCCGATAATCCGACGCGTCGACGTCAGGTACGTCGTCGATGCCGTAGAACGCATTGAACGGAAACGGCCGGGTGATTTGCGCTTCGGTATAAGTCGGCGCAAGACGATTCGGATCGAACAGCATCGCTTGCGCCCGGTCGTTCAGGCGCGAGACGGCGTTCAGGAACGTATCGACCGATTCGTCGTCGGTCAGCGAGCAGCCGGTCAACATCGTCAGGCCGCCCAGCGTCAGCAATCGCTTGCCGAACAGGCGACGCGACGGCAGCGCCAGCTCGCGGCGCGCATCGATCAGGATCGAGGCGCGATCGAGTGTCAGGCGTTTTCCATTTTCGTTACTCATATCGAATTCCTTATCGACCGCGCAGCATCGCGATCAAAGAACGCGGGACCAGCACGACCATCGCCACGTGCACGACGACGAAGGCCGCCATCAGGCTCATCGCGACGAAGTGCACGACGCGAGCGGAGTCGTATCCGCCCATCAGTTCTCTCAGAAGCGGGAACTGCACGGATTTCCAGATCACGAGCCCCGACAGCAACAGCACGACGAGATCGCAGACGATGAACAGATACGCGAACTTCTGAACGGCGTTGTAATGATGCGGATCGTCGTGCGAGAGCTTGCCGATCAGTGCCTTGGAGAGATCCCGCAGGATCGCGCGCGGCGTCACCGGCAGGAATTTCCGGAAGCCGCGTCCGCTTGCCAGATTGATCACCAGATAGGCGAGCCCGTTGAACGCGAAGAGCCACATCGCGGCGAAATGCCATTGCAGTGCGCCGCCAAGCCATCCGCCCAGCGTGATGCCCGCGGGAAACGTGATTCCGTCGAAGAGCGGCGACGCGTTGTAGATGCGCCATCCCGAAAGCATCATCGTCACCGCGGCGATCGCGTTGAGCCAGTGCGTGACGCGCAACCAGATCGGATGGATCGTGCCGCCGCGTCGCACGGGCGTGCTCGTCGAACGTGAATCGAAGTCGGTTCCAGTCATGGAATCTCTCAAACGAATGCGTTACCCGGATTGAAGAAGAACCCGTATCCATCGACCGGGCCGGTTTGCCGCTACTGCCCCCGCCCCGCCAGCGGCAACAGGAACTCTGACAAGCCCGTCAACATGATCTGTACGCCCACGCACAACAGCAGGAACGCCGACACGCGCATCGCGACCTTCGTGCCCTCCGCGCCGAGATAATGCGCAAGCGTGGTCGCCCGGCTATACACCTGCCAGATCACGAGCGACACGAGCGCCGCCACGGCGACCGACACGACGCCGGAAACCAGATAGTCGCCGACGCCGTGCGCGCGGTTCGCATGCAGCGCGATGCCGGCCGCGATCGAACCGGGGCCGATCGTCAGCGGCACGGCGAGCGGAAAGAACGCGCGCGCCATCAGGCTCTTCAGGTCGCCGCCCGGCGCGGCCGCGTCGCTGCCCGGCACGTCGGGCCCGTTCAGCATGTGCCATCCCGCGACGGCCACCGCGAAGCCGCCGCCGATCCGCAGCGCTTCCATCGAGATCCCGAAGAAGTTCAATGCGGGTGCGCCCGCGAAGAAAATCACCAGCAGCGTGAAGAAGATGTTCGTCGCGACTTTCTTGGCGAGCAGCGCGCGCTCCGCATCGGTGATCGACTGCGTGCGTTCGAGAAACACGAACGCCATGCCGATCGGATTGATGATCCCCACCAGGCCAGTAAAGCCGAACAGGATTTCAGGTATCAGGCGGTCAAACGACATCGAGGTCGATGCTCCATCATCGAAGTGATTCATCGCACGACATTGCGACCGCGACGAGAAACGCGAGCGGTCGGCGAATCGGCAGGCATGCCCGGTAAGCAAGCGCTTCCGGCGGCGAGGAAATTGTGGATCGGCCGCCCGACGGCGTGAATCGGCCTGGTCTGAATCTGCGACCCGGTCGCGAAGAAACGCGGCGCCCCGGATACGCCACGCTGGGCGTGGCTCGTCCCGTGCGACGGTTATGTGCGGTTACGTCCGGTTGTACTGCTCGATATCGAGCCCGCCTTCCGACCTCGCGACCAGCACGGCAGCCACGGTATCGCCCGTCACGTTCGCGGCCGTGCATGCCATGTCGATCAGCCGGTCGACCGCCGCGATCACGGCGATCACCTCGATCGGTAGTCCGACCGATGCCAGCACGAGGCTCATCACGACGATCGCCGCGCCAGGCACGCCTGCCGCGCCGATCGATGCGAGCGTCGTCGTCGCGACGACCATCGCCATCTGCCCCGTCGACAATTCGATTCCGTAAGCATTGCTCGCGAAAATCGCGACCGTGCCGAGATAGACCGCGAGGCCCGCCATGTTGATCGTCGAGCCGAGCGGCAGCACGAAGCTCGCGATGCGGCTGTCGACGCCGAGCCGCGTCCGGCAGGTCTCGAGATTGAGCGGCAGCGTCGCGGCGCTGCTGGCCGACGAGTACGCGAACAGTTTCACCGGCAACATCTTGCGCAGGAACGGCCACGGCTTGAGCCCGCGCAGCACCAGCAACAGACTGCTGAACACGATCATCACGACCAGCAGCACGACATAGTTGACCGCGACCAGCGAGCCGAGATGACCCAGCGCGGAGAAACCGTGGTCGGCCGTCACGTAGGCGATCAGCCCGAACACGCCGACCGGCGCGAACTTCAGCACCATGCCGACGAGCCGGAATACGACTGCCGACAGGCTGTCGAAGAACGCGCGCACCGGCGCGCCGCGCTCGCCAGACAGGTTGATCGCGAGCCCGAAGAAAACCGCGAACACGATCGTCGGCAGCAGCGCGCCATCGGCGAATGCCTTGAACGGGTTGGACGGAATCGCGGCCATCAGCGCGTCCTTCAGCGAAGCGGTCGTGCCGAGCTGCGCGGCGTCGATGCCGACCGGCAGGCTGAAGCCCTTGCCGACCCCGGCCAGCGTCGCCGCGGCCATCGCGAGCATGGCGGCGGACGCCATCAGCACCGCGTAGACCGCGATCGATTTCCACGCGATCCGACGCATCGCGGCGAGATCCGACAACGACGTGATGCCGCATACGAGCGACACGAACACGACCGGAATCACGCACATCCGGATCAACGAGATGAAAATGTCGCCGAGCGGTTGCAGCAGCGCGGCGGGCTCGCCGACGAAATGACCGACGGCGGCGCCGAGCAGCATCGCCAACAGGATCTGCTGCCACATCGCGACGCGCGGCAGCGCCGACGGGGTACGCATCTTGTTCATGGAGTCTCCTTCTTGCAGGGCGCCGGCGGTTCGTGCGAGTCGCTCACGAAGCTGCGGCGCCGGGTTGATCGTTCGATTCATTGTCCGGTCCGGCGAGCAATCAGGCAGTAGGACCAGGCCTATTCTTGTGATCGATCGGCTGCGAAAATCGCGACAAGGATGGGAAGGCAAGCAGAAGCGACCGGTGGTCGTCGCAATGGAACGTCGGCCATGAACGTCGAACGCGCAAGCACGAATGCCCTGTGCTCGCATCTGGCAGCGTCTGTTTTCCGAACATCAGCCGATATGGAATCGGTCTGCGACCGCGCCCACCGGCCGCCACAGGACATTCGCGCTTGCACGTTCGCTCGACCCGGCGAAAAAACGGACCGCCCGAAACCGGGCAGCCCAACCAGATCACCGCATCGGCGGCACTCCCTCCGCCGATGAAGCCATTGTTGCGTAGCGAGCCGATGAAGTGAATCGGCCTGGTCCTATATCCGGCCGGTGCCGTCGGTCAGAGCAGCAGCAGCGCCGCCGTCGCGACGATCGTCGGCCCGATCGCCGCGGCCAGCAGGCCCGGCACGCTGACCGATTCGTCCGTGAAGCCGCGGCGCACGATCGCCAGCCCGGCCGGGTTCGGCGCATTGGCGATCACGGTCAACCCGCCGCCCGCGACGGCGCCCGCCACCAGCATGTACTTCGCCGCGTCGGGCATGCCGGCGATCAGCGAGCCGAGATAGGTGATCGCCGCGTTGTCCATCACGGCCGTCAAGCCGAGCGCGCCGGCATAGAGCGCGTACGCGTCCATCGACGCGACGATCGGCTGCAGCCACCACTGCTGCAGGCCGCCGAGCACGACGAGCCCGCCGAGGAAGAACGCGACGAGCAGGCTCTCGCGCAGCATCAGCGGCGACTGGTAGCGCTCGTACGCGGCCGTGAAGCCGAGGAAGAACAGCAGCAGGCCGATGAACACGACCGGATGATGCGCGCCGAGCACGACGCCGACCAGGAAGCCGACGTGGATCAGCGTGACGCCCGCCGGCACGCGCTCGCCCGTCGCGCCCGACGCCGCTGCCGGCGCGCCGGCCAGCGCGCCGCGCATCAGCGCGATCAGCACCGTCGCGTTGACAAGCACCGCGACTGCGGCCTTCCAGCCGAACTGCGTGGCCATGAACGTGCTGTCCCAGCCCCACGCGGTCGCCACCATCAGCACCGGCGGCGCCGCGTACGCGGTCAGCGTGCCGCCGATCGACACGTTGACGAACAGCACGCCGAGCGACAGGTACTTCCAGCGCTCCGCGACCGGCGCGCAGAACAGCCGGTCGCGCAGGATCAGCGCGGCGAGCGTCATTGCGGCCGGCTCGGTGATGAACGAGCCGAGCAGCGGAATCAGCGTCAGCGACAGCCACACCACGGCGACGTTCGTATCGACCGGCAGCACGCGCGCGATCCGCTGCACGATTCCGGTGACGGCATCGAGGATCGGCTTGCTCGCCGCGATCACCATGATCGTGAAGACGAACAGCGGCTCGGTGAATTCGCGCGATTCCGCGTAGTCGAGCGCGAGCTTCGGGCCTGCCAGCACCGTCATCGCGATCAGCAGCACGAGCGCCCAGAAGCCGAACACGACCTCGACCTCGCCGAGGAAATGGAACAGGCCCGCATGGCGCGGATGACGATGTGCGAGCACTTCGAAGCGCTTCGCGAGGAAGGTGTGCAGCAGCGCGAAACCGAAGATGATCGCGCCGGCAAGTTCGACGGTGTGAGGCATGGCGGAGTCCTGGATGGTCCGGCATGCGGCTGCGCCGGGAGGTCAATGATGAGGTGCGAACGGGCGGGCGCAATGGCCGGCCGTTCGTCGACACACCAAGGGTAGCGTGCGCGTCGCCGTCACTAAATCGGACCAGTCCGATTCCGCCGGGCCTCCCTAATACGTCCTGCGCCCTGCACCTTTTACCGCGCAACGACAGATCCCTGGAAAAAATCTACAGAAAATCGATGCTCTCGAAAGTTGATAGGGCTGCTTATCTTCAACGATAATCGGCGATGTCCGGGGGGCTCGTCACCACTCTCCCGGATACGGGCTGTAGTCCGCGGCCATGCAGCTTCTCCCCTTAACGTCACTTCCTTTCACGACCATGAAAAATATGGCGTAATGGAATCTTCTTTGTTGTGCTAACCGCTTCGACATCTACGCTGACGGGCTGTGTTTCTCCGGAAGAAGTGGTCGCGGCGGATCGGCGGACGTGTAGCGGCTACGGCTTCGCACCTGGTACGGATGCATTCGCCAACTGCATGATGCAGGCGGATATACGACGCCAGGATCAGAACGCTGCCTGGCAACGCGAACAACAAAGACGCCGGGATCGGAAGCAAGAGAATCGATAGTCAAGTTCAATGTCCCGCGGCAACGAGGACTGTGATTCGGCGGGTGTGTCGATTTCGTTTGGCGGGATTTTCGGCGGCGCGTCTTGAAGCACTGCTCCGGTCATTGGCGTCCTGGCAGGAAGTCCTGGGCCGGCTGTTTGCCACCGGGCTTGCGAGGGTTGTGGGTGTCATGCATCGGTCTGGACGCGGGTCGTAGCACTACCGACGGCGATCTGCGCTTGCTCCGAGCCTCTGCAGCCCGCCGACTGCGCGGCGATTTCCTTCAGTTGTATCTCGGTTACGATGACGGCGCGTTGAGTGCAGGAAAGTGTTCAACGCGATTCGGGTGTCGCTTGCGGCGGCAGGACGACGGTCAAGTTACCCACGAAACCACTTCGAGCCAGATGTCGTTGTTGTAGACGGCAGCCGATCAGCCCCCTATGCAGCTCGTCCTTCGCATCGAGAAGGCCACGCGGCAAATGTTCATCGTTTGGCCAGCCTCTCGAACTCGTCGAATTCGCCAAAGAAGTCCCGCCGCCCCGGAAGTGGGGCGACAGCCAACGAGCCGCTCGCGCGGCCGGCTGGCGCTCGGGGGCGGGCTCTTACTGCACGAGGTCGAAAATTGGCGGACAGTGGGCGCCAGCGGACCAAGGAGAAGCTCGTCACTCAGCACGAAGCCTGCCGCGGTTGTGCCCTTCAACCTGGCATCGGCGTCAGGTCGAAATATTGAGGAACGGGATTTTGGGCGGTGCAAGTTGCCGCAGAATCGTCAAGTGAACATCGAGATTCACTTTTTTCAGATGATCGAGATTCATCTGACCGCCGGCAACCAGCGCCGGCTCAAAGCCATACATTTCATCCGGCCCAAGTTTACCGAGCTCACCGAGTGCTCGGCCAAACAACGGCACCTTCGCTTCATCCTTCAGATCACACTCGTTTCGCGTCTTCGAGCCGAAGAAAGTCTGGACCCTGAAGTCAGGGTTTTTCAGCGGTCCTTTTAGATCGCGCTCCAGTGCGATAAGAGAATGCGTCGGGCATGAGACCGTAAGGCTGGGCCCTGTTTTCTCGCCCCATGCGTATAGCTTGCCGAACGCTGTTCGGGCAATGACATGGTAGCTGTCGACCTCTTCAAAGATCGTGTCCTCCAGCCACATATCAAGAACGTCTTCGTATTCTTCCGGATTCACTATCCAGAACAACCCGTCAGCATAGCTGCTCCAACCCTCTTCTGCCCAATATTTCAGCAGCTGAGCGGGTAACTTCTTCTCAAACTTTTCAAAGCTCGCTTGAGGCACCTCCACTCTGCTGGTTGCCTCCCCAAAACTTTCAATGAACAGTTCGAAATCTTCGTCTCTCATCTCATTCCCTTCCCGCGACAAGGTTCGAGCTTGACATTCATCAAGGCGTCACCTTTATCGCTCGAAATTGCATCCCTCGCCCCTCCTTCCATCGTCGAGAGGCGATCGCCTTGATTCCAACTTCCGCCGATAGAGGAATTTACGCTTAAGCTTCCCATGCGAGTCGGGTCTGGATGCGCCCAGCCACCTGCAACCATATCAGGCTCATGCAGTGCAGCAAGCTTGCTAGCGATCGTACCGGCCCGCTCGGTCGCCGTACTCATCGCCTCCTTCGCACCCATACCGGAGCTTCTCAAGCTGTCGTAGATGCTGCCCCTGACGTGCTCGACAAAATCACTCCGGGTTGCCTCTTGCATCGCATCGGCCAACGGATTTCGACCAACCGCTTTATATGCGTCCCGAGCCGCCTGAAACTCATTTGCGGTCAAGCTATTGATGGCGTCCTGCTGGCCGCGCAACTGCTTGGCATATTCTCGCAGATATTGCCGTTGTTCGGCCGGCGACAGCTTCTTGAAGCCCGCTTTGTCGTACGGATGGAAACAAGGCACCTTCTTCTCGGGCAACCGCTCTTTCGGTTTAACGTGTACGCCAGGCTCATTCTCTGGCACCCGCGGAGTCTCCACCTCTGGCGCTTTCGTCACCTGCCCTGCCCGCTCAGCTTCGGCGGCCTTCTCAGCCTTCAAAGCGTCCTCGGCCTTGATCGCCTTTCCCGCGTCGCCTAACTCGCCCAACTTCGCCAACTTCGACAGCTTCGTAGTCGCCAGCGGCAGGGTTGCAACTTCCGCGAGGCCCCGTGTAACAGATTCGGTGTACTGCCCTTTGCTCCAGGGGTCCGTCACCGGCTTGACGATCGCCTTGCCGATATTGAGGGCCGTATTGCCTACCGTGCCAGGCGTAATGTTTCCCACGCGGATATTCTCAGCGAGTATCTTCGCATCTAGTATTGCTGCCTCTCTACCCGCAGGGGTGACGATCGTCTGCGTCAATCCGGCCGCCCCCTTCCCAATCGAATAAGCGAGGTTACCGACGCCCATTACTGCATCTTTGCCGAACCCGAGCAAACCGCGTCCGACCTGTGCACCCTGATCCGTATAGGAGCCGGGCGTCCCTTTGATCTCACCGATCCAACCATCCAAGGTCTTATTTGCGCCGTCAAAGTCGACGACTTTGTCAGCCTCATCGACATTGATCAATCGATCGTTCAAAGCGGCGCGTTGGCGCTCGAGATCTTGAAGCCTCGCACTCGTCCGTTGGCCAGGCGGCGCATCTGGATTCAGCACATCGTCCGCAAACGATTGTGTGAATTTGTTGACTGTCTCGATAGTGCCAGTCGTCCCACCTACGCCTTCTGCATTGCAATTGATCAGGCAATCGCTTCCGTTGCGTGCGACCGGGAGTCCATTGACCTTGACGTTGCTCTGCCCGGAAAGAATCTTGACGTACCCGCTCCCGCCAGACGTTTGAGACACAACACCCTGTCCCGCATCTGCCTTGACTCCTTGGTGTGTGTCTCCTACGCGGTAAACCGGCTTCCCCTGAGCTTTGACGTTCGGAGAGGCCACCTGTTTATTGTTGATCACCGCGAACGTCTCAAAGCCGACAATTTGGTTGCCGACGCGGCAAAAGTCCGGCTGGGTGCAGAACGCCTTCCAGTCGCTTTCGTTGGCAATGTGTTGCGAACTACCAGAACGCGATTCATCAGCCGTCTTCTTTGGCAACGTCCCGGGCTTGTAATGCCCAGTTTCGTAGCGACGGACCACTTCCTTGGATGCCCAGTCGTAGGCGTCTCGAGACTGCGAGCCAGGTGGCCCAGGATCATTCCAAAGCGCATCCGCATTTGCAAGCGCACTCTTAGCCTGCTCGAGACTGTCGATCTGGAAGTGTTCGCGAAAGGCATCCGCGGCGTCGCCAGTAATTTCGATCTGGAGCGGCTCGCTCATGCTAAGTCCTCCGCAAGCTCGCCTTCGGGACGCCGCGCAAGGGGCTGATCCGTTGCACCGATTACGATCGATCGGACAGGATTAAAGCGATCAAAGCAGCAACGCCAAACAAGCGAAAGTCGTCGCTTATCAAGATCGATACTCACGGTCTCGATACGGGGGAAAGCGACGTCGCTGCTGCCATCGGCGTAGGATGCAACGGCGATTACCCTCCAGCCAGGAAGACGCGACTCAAAGCGACTGTCGGGTAAGAGATTTGTTAGGCGAAGCGGTTCGTCGCCCCGCAGGTGCGTTGGAAGCGTAAAAGCAGGTGCCGCGACTTGATAGTACGCGGCGTCAAAATCGTCTGGGACGGCAGGACAGCGCTTCGTGAGCCAATCATCATCGAGGGTGCCTTGCCGGTGGACCCGCGGCGCCCACCATGGAGCGATTGGCCCAAGTCCGAAAGCCGGCGACTGCTGAAATGGCGAACGTATGGGTGTAGCAGGATCTTCGATTTGTGGCGCCGGCAGGTCCCGCACCCCAGCAACCGCCGCCGCCATGACTTTTCGCTCTTCGGGCGGCAGTAGATCCAAAGCGCCGTCGTCGGGAAGCCACCCGCAACCCACCGGATTGTCGGGCTTGTGGATCCTTGCAAACGCGTCGGATTGAGCGAGCGGAATCGCGTATCCGCCGCCGAACGCACACTCAAAAGTTAGGGGCACCTCGGTTACCGGTGTGGCGTCGGTCAGACGCCACCCGAGCCAGCGCTTGATGAAGCGTCGCGGGCCGAACAGTTGGACCGAAACTTCGCAATCGCCTATCTGAATCCCCGAGATCCAGCTCTGAGTCGCCTGGGCATCGGGTGCGTGCGCGTGACCAGTTACGCATACGTCCGTCTGCGGTTTGTACAGCACTCGATCGCCCGGCTGGATCAGCATTGCCCTCACCGGGTCGTCCCCGCGGGGTTCATCGTACTGGTCGCCATCAACTACCGGCTCTTGCTGAGGAGCGCGGGTGGGAGTCACGCCATTCCCGCCGAGATCGAATGTGCCGCGTACAACGAGGACATCGAAGGTGTGACCACTATCGCCAACCTTCGGGAACCAAGCATGCGGCAGACCAGAATGGTTCTCGACCGCAGCCATCATTCGCCACCATCAACACTGGCGTCCGGCGCCGGGGTAGGTGATGGCGCAGATTGGGCCGACCCGCTATTCAGGTGGACGTCCCGCGGTGCGTCGGCTCGTATCGTCTGATTGGCTGTTAGATGGATGTCTTTCGCGCTCAGATAGATCGCATCCGACGTCAAGACAATACGCGAGTCCCCAACCACCAGTTCGATCTTGTCGCCGGCATGAAGCGTCAACGTTTTGCCGACGTCGACCCGCTTGTTCATACCGACTTGTTCGAACTGGGCCAACCCGACAGACGTGTTCATGGCCCCGCCTACGGTGACTTGGTAACCTGCACCGATGGTGAGCGCCTTTGCAAGCCCGATCGTTTCGGCAGCAGCGAGAAAGACGGTTTCCGCTTTCGCTCCATGGATCGTGATTGTTTCGTTTCCACCGACGGTTTCTTGTCGGTTCTCCCCGATAGAGATCGTTTCGTTCTGATCAACCCGCTCGGTTCTGTTTTGGTGGATCGTTATCGCCTCGTTGCCGTCCACCGTCTCGGTACGGTTCCGATGGACCTGCGTCGTCTCATCTCGATCGATAGTTTTGGTGCGATCGTTGCCGACCCAATGCGATTCATCGTGCTCGACCTCGATGCGCTGATCCTTCTCGGCGTGCAGCCACACTTCTTCGGCACCCTTCTTGTCCTCGAAGCGGATTGCGTTGGCCGTGTTCACGTTCCCGGTCTTGGTCGAGCGTGTGAGAATTCCGCTCTGAGTCGCGTTCGCCGGCAAACCCCACGGCGGCATGTTTGCCGAGTTGTAAACGCTCGAGATGATCAGGGGTCGATCTGGATTCCCGTCGAGGAAAATTACGACCACCTCGTTACCTATCCGCGGAATCTGAATCATCCCGAACCCGCTGGCGGCCCACGGTTGCCCGACGCGCACCCAACATGAACTCCCCTGATCGCGTTTGCCCAGACGATCCCAGTGGAACTGCACCTTCACGCGGCCCAGACTGTCCGTGTAGATCTCCTCGCCCTCAGGGCCAACGACGACCGCCGTTTGCGGGCCGATGATCGACGGCTGCTCGATCGTGAACGCTGGACGATAGGGAATCTTCTTCCGGATGCAGGTGAAACTGCACTGGTAGGTCGCTGCGCCCTCGCCGGCCTGATAGTTGTTCGTGCCGTTATGCGTAACAGTCGTCAACAAAAACTGCCGGTCTTCGGGTTTGGCGTTGCTATGGTCGTAGTGATCATCGAGTTCGAAATAGTGGCAAGGCGACAACCGGCGGCTCGTGCTTGTCCCGATGAAGATCTTGCTATGCGCGGCAAGCGCCTGCGTCCGGAAACGCGTCAAGGCCTCGCCGCGATCGCTGTCTGGAAAGCCATGCTCTCCGAGGTAGTCGTAGACTTCGTACGACGGCACCTCGCCCTGGTTGACTTCCGTGCCCCCGGACACAAACCGGCGCGCGTGCGGCACCTTGTAGTCGAAGGTCTTCAGACCGACGTTGGTGGACTCGAGCTGACGGCTCGCCTGAAATGACGTAATCACCGCCAGATTGTCGAGCGCCTCGCCCTTCGTGTACTGCAGGACCGGACTTCGGCCGCTGATCGGCTTCGCGGCGATCGAGTTGTCCGTGATGATGAGCTTGTGGTTGTCCTTCGCGTGTTCGAAGAAGAAAAGCAGCCCGTCTTCCTGCATCAGCCGCTCGACGAATTCCAGATCCGTCTCCCGATACTGCGTACAGTAGCTGCGATTCTTTGTCGCCTTCGACAACCTGAATTCGAACGATGCGATCTTTCCGTATTCGCGAAACACCTTCGAAAGGATCGCTTCGGTATTCTCTTCCTGAAAAATCCGAATGTCGCGGCTGCGCGAAAGCATCCAGAGCCATGGCACGATGGTCGCGCTATAGACCGTGAAGCTGCCGTCGTGGTCGAGGTGCGTGAAGTTGGCCACGTACCCGTGGAAATATCGTTCCTCCGAGCTCGCCAACGCATCGGTGAGCTGTAACGTAATCGTCACAGGCTGGCCGATCAGCTTTTTCAGTTCGATATTCGAATCTTGAGAAGCGAGTCGAACGTGGAACTCGAAATTTTGAGATAAACCTTCGGTACCGTGAAAATCGACCAGCACCAGATCAGACCGCCCTTTCATTGGCGTCTGGATGGTGAACAAGCGATTGCTCTGCAGCCCAAAAAAGCCTGGAATATCTGACAGTTGCATGGCGCCCTCGGAACCCCGCATCGGAACGGCAGGATATTATTCGTCGTGGGATTTTAAACTGCCTGCCCCGGGAAGGATCAAGTTTTGCGTTTCTTGTACCTTGAATATGGGGACGGAGCCGCACGGAAGGTGAATGGATAATCTTCTGCCCCATTACGAATACGAGATCGGTCTGCTGTTGCGTGGCGTTGCCGAATTTGCCCGACGCTATCCGAAGATTGGCGCCCGATTAGGCATTGCCAACGGCCAAGGCGATCTGCACGTCGACCGAATGATCCAGACGTTCGCGCTACTCGCCGCCCGTGTCGACGCAAAGCTCGAGGACACCTACCCCGAGTTCACCGAATCGCTACTCGAAATGCTGTACCCGCAATACCTGCGCACCGTGCCCGCCTGCGCAATTGCCCAGTTCGATCCGACCAACCTGTTCGGTCAACTTACGGTGCCCTTCACGATGCAGCGCGGTACGTTGCTCGATGCGAATGCGGCACCGTGCCGGTTTCAAACCACCTACGATGTCACGCTGGCGCCGCTACGGATTCACTCCGCACGTTTTGCCCCGGCCACGATGGTGCCCGCGGCTGTCCGCCTGCCGGCCAACGTTTCCGCCATCCTTTCGATCACGTTCGAAAGCGCAACGCCTACCGAGACGTTCGATGGCGCGATCCCGTCTGGCGCGGTTCGTATTCACTTGGCGGGTGACCGCGCCCGCGTCGCCGCGCTTGCCGACGCGCTTCAGTTGCGTGCCAGCGCGGCGTTTGTCGAGGTCGATCAAAGGGGCCGGTGGGCGGCATTATCAAAAATCCCGATCGAATCCGTTGGCTTCGGCGAGAACGAACGGCTGTTGCCGAAAGAATCGACCAGCACGTCGGACGCATTCCAAACCCTGATCGAGTCCTTCGCGTTCCCCGAGAAGTTCGATTTCGTCGACATTGACCTGGGGCGAATGCGCCGCGCTTCGCGTGCGCCGGACGCGCGACGGATTACGTTGCACCTTGCCATTCGCGACGTGCCAACGGGATCGGCTGCCGCTCAGGCACTGCACGACCTGGACGTCACGTCGTTCAAACTGTTTTGCACGCCAGTCGTCAATCTGTTCAAGCGAGACGCCACGCCCATCCAACTGACGACCACCGATCGGGTGCACCCCGTGACGCCCGAGCCGCTGGAGACCGGCACGCCGCTCGACGTGTACTCGATCGATGCCGTTCATCTGGGTGATCGGACGCAGTCCGAACTCGAAAAGGGAGCGCCTTCCTCCGCTGCGGCTTCACGCACGACCGTGCTGCCGTACCGCGCGTTCAGCCATGGCCGGAAACCTGATCCTGTAATTGCTTACTGGACTGCGTTCCGGGATCCGGATGCAGCGGCAGGCAATGCACGTGCCCCGCTGCTGCTGTCGCTCGTCGGGCTGGAAGGTAACACCGCCCGGGTAAAGCACCCGCAAATTGACGTCGACGTCACGGCCACCAATGGAGAACTACCTTCGCGGCTACCGATCGGCGCGCCGGACAGCGACCTCGTTCATGAAGGCGCCGCGCTGGCTTGCCCCATTCGGTTGCTCACGCGGCCGACTCTGCCGAGCGCGCTTCCGCGTGGGCACGATGCGTTGTGGCGAGTCGTGGCGGGCATGTCGTTGCATCCGTTCGATCTGACGCAGACTGGCCTGAAGGCATTCAAGGATTTCTTGCGGCTGCACGCACCGCGCGCGAGCATCGTCGCTCAACGCAGCATCGACGCGATCGCCGGGCTGGACTACCAACCTGCGAGGAAGTGGATGTCGCTCGACGGTCAGTTCCCGTCGTTCGTGCGTGGTGTCGAGATCATCGTGTCGCTCGATGAAAGCATGTTGCGCGATGTCACGTTGCACCTGTTCGCACGAATGCTGGATCTGCTTTTCGCCCCATACGCACCGACGAACAGCTATGTACAGCTCATCATCCGTTCGTCGCAAACGGGATACGAACTGCACCGCTGCCCGGCGCAATCCGGAACGCGGCCGCTGATCTAGTCAATGCAGATAGCCGACCAGGATGCCGGCACCGGCGCCCGCTTGCAGGCCAACCGTCGTGCCGCCCATCAGCAAAATCGCGGGGGCGTGCGCAATCGCGATCTCGGCCAGCCACGTCATCGCCGGATTCGACAGGCCAAGGGCGAGCTGCGCCGAATTGACCCCCAGGATCATCGCCGAGCCAGCCTTGCCGTAGCCGATGCCTACGCCGCCGTCGAGGTACACCGTAGCGCCCTGGAAATCGCTCTTGGTCAACTCGGTGCCACTAAACGCAGGCGCCATGTAGATGAGCCCCGCACTGTCGAACGATTTGAGAGAGCCGGCCCCTCCGACCTCGTGCCCGGCGATCTTGGGTATCTTGATCTCCGGCAGGGAAAATCTCGGGAGCTTGATCTTCGGGAGGCGAAGGCCGAAACCGATACCCACACCTACGCCGCCGTAGTAAAAATCGGTCTCATTTCCACCGGGGTCAGCAAGAACGATTGTCCCGCCCGACGCGACGACGAATTCAATGCTGACGCCACCCGTCGCACCCGTCTTATAGCTCCAGTTGCTTGGTCTCAGAATTGACACGGCCAATCCTCTCAGAGATTGTTATTTTTTTGACGGAAGATTCATCGCTGCGAAGAAGATGAATCCGATGCCGAAAATCGTGGCCATCAACGTCCAGTTCCACACGGCGCCGAACCGATCAATCGTGGCTGTGCGGGCGGGCGCCTCTGGCTGATACAGGACGGTGACCTTGTCACCTACCTTGGTACCAAAGATCATCCCGCCTTGCGGATAAGACACGCGTTCGCCTGTTTTCGTCACGAACTCGATCTGCGGGTGGCTGCCACCGGCGTTGAGGCTGACCACCTCGCCAGGCACGGCGACCGCAGTCTGCAGGAACTCGCGCGTCGACCATCCGATGTAAGCCGCGATCACGAGAAAAACGACCCCGATCGCAATGCCTGCAATTGCCTTGAACATGAGCCCTCTCGATTTCTGTTATTCGACATGCGGCACCCCTTCAGTTGCGGGTCTGTGCGCGATTTTAGCGCATTGCCGCACACCGGCCGCCGAGGCGCTAGACGGACGGTTACCGATTTCGGATCGCGTTTAGCCGGTCCGCTACGTCCGCGCTTCGACCGTCATTTCCGGGCAGTTTCGTGCCGCCGTTTCCGACGCGTCTTGTCTGTCGTCGTGATGCTGCTGGCACTGAAAGCAGGTACAGCTCAAGATAAAAGAGAACTCACTTGCCAAATGGCTACAAGAAACGGCTCAGGTCACGACTTCGACGCGGTTGCGCGCGAACTAGGCGTGACTCATATCGTCTGGTTGCCGGATAACGGCCGCCGTGACCTCGCCAAAAATTCTGAGTGGTTACTAGGTTCTGTATCGAGACGCGATCCTGAAATCCACCGAGCGCGGCGCGTGCATTTCAAAACTTGTGTACGACATGGTCCTCGCCCCGAATTAATGAAATCAGGTTACATAGAACTCCAGTACGGAGTCGCGCGTCGAGGCAGGCAACCGCAGAAGCTTGATCAGACTGGCCCGCCCTACACGATTCGAACGTGTGACCTACGGCTTAGAAGGCCGTTGCTCTATCCAACTGAGCTAAGGGCGGTCGGGGAGAAAAGACACGGCCCGACGCGGACCGCATTCGGCACGAGGCGTTGAGTAACGGCAACAGCGCAACAGCACCACCCAACGCCCCGAAACAAAACGGGCCCGGCATGAAACCGAGCCCGAAATTATACCCGATCATCGCGTCACATCACGCGAAACCGGCCATCGCGGCATCAAACCGGCTGCGGATGCAGCATGAACCAGCCGAGACAGAACACACCGGCGATCACGCAATACACGCCGAACGAAGCCAGCCGGCCGCGCCCTTCGAAATAGCGCATCAGGAACCGAACGCTCAGGTACGCGGCGATCGCCGTCAGCACGCCGCCGAGCAGCGCATCGGCGAGCTGGTCGCGCGCATGGAACAGCTTCGGCAGTTCGAGCACACCCGCCGCGAAGATGATCGGCGTGCCGAGCAGGAACGAGAACTCCGCCGCCTTCTCGGCCGTCAACCCGGCGGCATTGCCGGCGATCATCGTCAGCCCGCTGCGCGAGAAGCCCGGAATCAGCGCGCCGATCTGCGCGAGGCCCACGAAGAACGCCTGCTTGAACGTCATCTTCTCGGGCGCCTGATGCGCGCGGCTGCGCTGGATGCGATCGCCGAGCCACAGCAGCACGCCATTCACGATCAGCGCGATCGCGACGATCCGCAGGTCGTGAAACACGCGTTCGATGCGCTTCTCGAGGAGCAGCCCGACGATGCCGGTCGGGATCGTCCCGATGATCAGCGCCCACATCAGGTGCCCGTCGTCGTTCTTGCGGCCGCCGAGCTGCGCGAAGAAGCCGCCGATCAGCGCGATCCAGCGCGCACGGAAGTACCACAGCAGCGCCAGCGCGGTGCCGAGATGAAGCGCGACGAGGAACGGCAGCAGTTGCGGCGCGTGCTTGTCGATATGCATGCCGAACAGCGCCGGCACGAGCAGCGTATGGCCAAGGCTGCTGACGGGGAAGAGTTCGGTGACGCCCTGCAGGACGCTCAGGAATACCAGAAACCAGAGACTCACGCGTCGGTCCTTTTAGTGGAGATTAAGCGGGAAGAAAGACGGACGACGCAATGCGCGTCCGAAAAAACGCGCCCCGATTATGCCGAGCCAGGATTACTGCGCCAAGGCATTTGGCCGGATATTGCGGCAATGCACACAAACGCTTGCAATTTGTAAGCGCACAGAAAGCAAAAAGCCCGCCATTTGCATGGCGGGCCTTTCGACTTCGGCAGGAATTGCCGTCAGCGGCCGAGCTGATAGAAAAATAATACCGTGCTGCCGGTGAACATGCCGAACAGTGCGAGTCCCATTGCCATTGCCAGATCCATGGCCCCCTCCACGAAGTGTCATGACCCGGCAACATCACCGGTTTAGAGGCATTATCCAGACCGTTGGCAGTGTTAAAAACTCGCAATTTCCCGAGAAGGGTTTTCCCCGACCCGCCGCGGCCCGATAATGGAGCGCGCCGTGTCCCGTCCACCCGCCCAACCCGATTCGCCATGCCGATCTTCCAGCAACACGACATTCACGAACTTCACGCCGGCCCGTCGCTCGTCCGGGTCGCCCCGCAATTCGGCGGCCGCCTGCTGTCATGGCACGTCGACGGCGAACCGGTCATCTTCTGGCCGGAAACGGCCGACTGGAGCAACCTCGCGCGCGTACGCGGCGGCAATCCGCTGCTGTTCCCGTTCCTCGGCCGCCACCGCGTCGACGGCGAACTCGGGCGCTGGCGCGATGCCGCCGGCGTGGTCCGCGACTTGCCGATGCACGGCTTCGCGCGCGACCTGCCGTTCGCCGCGCACCCGTCGGCCGACGGCGCCGCCTTGTCGATGACGCTCGACGCGAACGACACGCTGCGCGCGAGCTACCCGTTCGATTTCCGGTTCGAAACGACCTACCTGCTGGCCGACGCGCATACGCTCGAAGTCGCGCTCACGACGACCAATCGCGGCGATACGCCGCTGCCCTACTACGCGGGCCACCACTTCTATTTCGCGTTGCCGCACGGCGAACGTGCCGACACGACACTCGAGCTACCGCCGACTCGCATCTGCCAGCAACGCGCAGACGGCTCGATCAGCCCGCTCGAACCCGGTGAAGCACGCTACAGCCTCGACAATCCGAACATCCTCGATCGCTTCCACTGCCTCGACGGCGAGCCGTCCGCGCCGGCGCGCATCGTGATGCCGGGCCGCCGCCGCACGATCGAGATCGCGCTCGACGTGCCGGGCTCGATCCCGTGGTACGCGGTCACGACCTGGACCGAAAAGCCGGATTCGGACTTCTACTGCGTCGAGCCGTGGCTCGGCCTGCCGGATGCGATCCACAACGGCCTCGGGCTGCGCATGCTCGCACCCGGCGCGACCGAAACGGCCACGCTGCGAATTCGCGTGATCCCGCTCGCAGGCTGACAACGGGCGCGCCGAAACGGCGCGCGATGACCTCGACCAAGGCCCCAAACTGCGGTGCGCAGGTCGAACCCGTTAAAATCGGACGTTTTGTATTGCCTGCCGCGTCGTGCGCGGCAGGGTCTTGCGAGGTTCAATGTTCGGAACAACAACGAAGCGACTCTTCGCAGCCGCCTGCGCCGCCCTGCTCGTCGCGTGCGGCTCCGCGCCTGTCGGCCCCGGGTTCTACCGCGTCGAGCGCGGCGATACGCTCTACAAGATCGCGCGCGACAACCGCACGTCGGTACCAAACATCGTGCGCTGGAACCAGATGGCGAACCCCGACGCGATCGAAGTCGGCCAGGTGCTGCGCGTCGCGCCGCCGCCCGGCACGACGACGGCATCGACGCCGTCGACCACCGGCACCGGCAGCGCGGGCCGCGCCCGCCCCGCGCCTTCGGCGCCGGTCGAATCGGCCGTCAAGCCGGCCACGAGCATTTCGCTGGTCTGGCCGGCAGCCGGCAATGTGGTCCGCACGTTCGACGGCTCGAAATCCAAGGGTATCGATATCGCGAACTCGCCGGGAACGCCGGTGGTCGCGGCCTCGCCGGGCGTCGTGGTCTATGCGGGTAACGGGCTGCGCGGCTACGGCAACCTGATCATCCTGAAGCACAACGCCGACTACCTCACCGCATACGCGCACAACCGCGCGCTGCTGGTGAAGGAAGGCCAGTCGGTCACGCAGGGGCAGTCGATCGCGGAGATGGGCAACAGCGACAGCGATCGCGTCGCGCTGCATTTCGAATTGCGCTACGGCGGCCGCTCGATCGATCCGTCACGCTACCTGCCCGCGCGCTGAGCGCGCGACAGCCGGCGCGCGATGCCGGTGTGCATCGCGTGCCGTCTCGGGCAAAATCGGGAAGGTTGAATCAGCGCTTGCGCAGACGGCCGGTAAACCGGCCGGACAGCGGATCGACGTGGCGGGCAAACGCCACCAGCACGCCGATTCCGATCAGGCTGAACCCCGCAGCAATCAGAAGCAAATCCATGGTCCTATCACTGTTGTGTCGTGATCTTATGCGTCATTGTGGAATCGTGCACTGAGCCGTGGCCATTGGACGAGTCCGAACATTCCCTATCAGCAGTCACCATTGTCGATTCGTCTGCATGAAACCCTGATGTAAGCCGTTCGCCCGACGCCACGTTCGACACCCAGGAGACCCGCGATGCTGCCCGCCGCCGACCGCTACGACGACCTGCTCTCCCGCTTCGGCTGGGCCGTTCCGGCCCGCTACAACATCGGCGTGGATGTCTGCGACAAATGGGCCGACGGCAGCGGGCGCCTCGCGCTGATCCACGAAACCGCGCAAGGCGACGTGATTCGACTCACGTTCGACGACCTGAGGAATGCTTCTAACCGGCTCGCGAACAGCTTCGTGCGCGCCGGCCTGCGACGCGGCGACCGGATCGGCGTCTTCCTCGCGCAGGGCCCGGAAACGGCCATTGCGCATCTCGCCGCGTACAAACTCGGCGCGATCGCGGTGCCGCTCTTCACGCTGTTCGGCGTCGATGCGCTCGAATACCGGCTCGCGAACAGCGAAGCATCCGCGCTCGTCACCGACGCGGCCGGCTACGCGAAAATCGCGCCGCTGCGCGCGCAACTGCCGGCACTGCATACCGTCTACTGCATCGGCGACGATGCGCCCGACGCGCCGGGCGTGCTGCGCTACGATGCGGCGCTGGCCGCCGAAACGCCCGACTTCGTGCCGGCCGATACGGCCGCCGACGATCCGGCGGTGATCATCTATACGTCCGGCACAACCGGCAAACCGAAAGGCGCGCTGCACGCGCATCGCGTGCTGCTTGGCCACCTGCCGGGCGTCGAGATGTCGCAGCAATGCTTCCCGCGCGACGCACGCCTGTTCTGGACGCCCGCCGACTGGGCGTGGATCGGCGGCCTGCTCGACGTGCTGCTGCCGTCCTGGCATCACGGCGTGCCCGTGCTCGCTCGCCGCTTCGAGAAATTCGACGGCGACGCGGCGTTCGCGCTGATGGCACGGCACGGCGTGACCCACGCGTTCCTGCCGCCCACCGCGCTGAAGCTCATGCGTACCGTCGCGGCACCGCGCGAACGCTACGCGCTGTCGCTGAAATCGGTCGCGAGCGGCGGGGAATCGCTCGGCACCGAGCTGACGGCCTGGGGACGCGACGCGCTCGGCGTGACGATCAACGAGTTCTACGGGCAGACCGAATGCAACATGGTGCTGTCGTCGTGCGCGGCGCTGTTCGATGCGCAGCCGGGCGCGATCGGCAAGGCGGTGCCCGGTCACGTGGTCGCGATCGTCGATGCGGACGGCACGCCGCTGCCGCCCGGCGTCGAAGGCCGCATCGCGGTGCGCCGCCCCGACCCGGTGATGTTCCTCGAATACTGGCGCAATCCCGGCGCGACACGCGACAAGTTCGCGGGCGACTACCTCCTCACCGGCGATACGGGCACGATCGACGCCGACGGCTTCGTGCGCTTCGTCGGCCGCGACGACGATGTAATCACGAGCGCCGGATACAGGATCGGCCCGGGCCCGATCGAGGACTGCCTGCTCACGCATCCGGCGGTGCGGATGGCGGCTGTCGTTGGCGTACCCGACGCGACGCGCACCGAGATCGTCAAGGCGTTCGTCGTGCTGAACCCCGGCCACGTCGGCGACGATGCGCTCGTCAGCGCACTGCAGGCACACGTACGCACACGCCTCGCCGCGCACGAGTATCCGCGCGCGATCGCGTTCGTCGACAGCCTGCCGATGACCGCGACCGGCAAGATCGTGCGCCGCGCGCTGCGCGACGCGTAGCCGTCCGCCGCCCGCTCGGGCCGCCGGCCGGATGGTTTATAGTGGCGCCACGCAGTCTTTCCAAAAAACCGATGTCCTCTGAACGCCAATCCGCCGCGGGTGCGTCGCACAGCCCGCTCTACGCCAAACTCCTCGGCGAGACCGCCAAGATCGACTGGTGCGATCTCGAGCGCTTCTTCGCGCAGGGCAAGCTGCTGTCCGTCGCGCGCGACCTCGATCTCGTCAGCGTCGCGGAAGCGATCGCCAGCGACGAAGCCGACCAGGTCACGCGCTGGCTGTCTGCCGGCCTCGTCGCGCGCATGCCGGCCGAAACCGCGGCCGACTACGCGGCGCGCAACCCGGAGCTGTGGGCGGTCGTCGTGTCGCCATGGGTCTGCGTGCAGGAACGCGCCTGACGCGTCCGCCATGTCCGAATCCGCGTTACCTCACGGGGCCGGCACTGATTCGGCCACCGTCACGCATCGGCGCGTCCTCGCGCTCGCCTTCCCGATCGTCCTGGCGAACCTGACCCAGCCGATCCTCGGCGCCGTCGACACGGCCGTCGCCGGCCACCTCGACGGCGCGCAGTATCTCGGCGGCGTCGCGCTCGGCGGGCTGTTCTTCAATTTCGTGTTCTGGGGCTTCGGCTTCCTGCGGATGGGGACGACCGGCCTCGTCGCGCAGGCGCACGGTGCCGGCGATGATGCCGGCATCCGCCTGAACCTGCTGCGCGCGTTGATCGTCGCATTCGCGCTCGGTGCCGCGGTGCTCGCGCTGCAGGTACCCCTGCTGTCGTTCGCGCTGACCGCGCTCGGCGGCAGCGATGCCGTCCGCGCGACGGCGCTCGCGTACAGCCACGCACGGATCTGGAGCGCACCGTTCGCGCTCGCGAACTACGTCGTGCTCGGTTACCTGCTCGGCGTGCAGCGCGTCCGGCTTGCGCTGGTCGCGCAGGTGTTCATCAATGCGGTGAACATCGGCGCCGTGCTGCTCTACGTGTACGGCTTCGGCTGGGGCATCGCCGGCATCGGCGCCGCGACCGCCACCGCGGACGCGTGCGGCTTCGCGCTCGGCGCGTGGATGCTGTGGCGGCTACGACCGCGCGGTCTCGTGCCAATCGCCGCGCGTGCGCTCGCCGACCGCGTGGCGCTCAAGCGGCTGATCGCGCTCAATCGCGACATCTTCCTGCGCACGCTGTGCCTGCTCGGCGCATTCGGCTGGTTCGCGCACCTCGGCGCGAAACAGGGCGACGCGACGCTCGCGGCGAACGCGCTGCTGCTGAATTTCCAGACCTTCATGGCGTACGGCCTCGACGGCTTCGCGCATGCGGCCGAGGCGCTCGTCGGCGCGGCGGCCGGCGCGCGCGACCGCCGCGCATTCCGGCAAGCCGTGCGCGTCACGCTGTTCTGGTCCGCTCTCGGCGCGCTGCTGTTCGCGCTCGCTTACTGGGCCGGCGGCGGCTGGATCGTCGCGCGGCTGACCGATCAGGCCGAGATCCGTGCAGTCGCGCTGCGCTACCTGCCGTGGGCCGCGATCTCGCCGATCGTGTCCGTCTGGGGCTTTCTGCTCGACGGCGTGTTCATCGGCGCCACGCAGACGCAATCGCTGATGCGCGCGATGGTCGTGTCGTTCTCGATCTTCATCGCGGCCACGCTCGCCGCCGTCGGCACGTTCGGCAATCACGGCCTCTGGTTCGCGCTGCTGCTGTTCATGGCCGCGCGCGGCGCGACGCTCGCGCGCTACCTGCCGGGACTATTACGGCGCATCGGCGCCGACGCGCACGCCGCACCCGCGGCCCGCGCCTGACGGCCGGCCAGGCCGACCGTTATTGCACGGGCTTCGGCGGCGGTGCGTCGAGCATCGACGGCGGCGTCATGTCGGTCGGCACGCCGTGATAGTCGGCTGGATCTTCCGGCGGGTGGCCGCGGCGGGCCTGACGAGGATCGCTGGTGCAGCCCGCGAGAAGCGCTGCGGCCAGCACGGCCAGCATGAAACGGGTCATCGGGTATGGCTCCGGAAATCGGCGCGCCCATCGCGCGCCAGGACCGCGCCGAGTCTAGCGGAAATCCGGTTTCGGGGTCGCGCCGCGCATGTCCTACTATGTACGCATGGCGCTGTGCCGTGGAAGGAGGCTGCCATGTCGTCTGAGGAAATTGCGGGCCTGATCGGCCTGTTCATCGGCTTGATGGTGCTGGCCGCGCTGTCGTACTTCGAGGCGCGCGAATACAAGCGCAGCCATGACGGCGAAGGGATGATCCACCACTGGATGGCGGAACACCACCTGCTCGACTGGCGCCGCAAGCACTGAGCGAGCCGCCCTGCCGTCCGGCCCGCGTCGAACCCGGGCCGTTCGCGAACGTGCCATCCGGTGGCACGGCAGGAACCGTGCATCGTCGAAATTAACAGGGCGGGATACACGCACACTGTCCGAATATACGAACGCCGTCGCGCGGCAGGCTGCCGCACGACGGCGTTTGCTTGCGTGCGCTCGGGACCGGGCGCGCCGCGATTCGGACGGCTCAGCCCAGGAAGTGGCGGGCGTAGCGCGCGTTGATGTCGGACAGACGGAACAGCGTCAGGAAATCCGCGCAATTGAAATCGGGATCCCAGGCCGGCGCGCCGCAGATCTTTGCGCCGAGACGCAGGTAGCCCTTGATCAGCGGCGGCGGCGCCACGGCGACGCCCGTCTGCAGTTCGTCGACCGGCAGTGCCGTATGCGGGAACGCACGGTACTCGGGCGCCGTCAGCGAGCTCGCCGACAGCGACTGGTACAGGTTTGCAGCATAGTGGCCGCCGTCGGCCATCGACACGCTTGCGCAGCCGAGCATCGTCTCGTAGCCGTTCTGCATCATGTACGCGCCGAGGCCACCCCACAGCGCCATGATGACGGCGCCGCTGCGGTAGTCGCTGTGCACGCACGAGCGGCCGACCTCGACCATCTTGCCGCGCAGGTGCGTCAGGCGCGACAGGTCGAATTCGCCCTCGGCGTACAGGCGGCCGACACGCGCCGCCTCGTGCGGCGGCAGCACGCGATACGTGCCGACCACCTTCAGCGTATCGAGATCGCGAACCAGCAGGTGGTCGCAGTACGCATCGAACGGATCGACGTCGAGACCGGAGGGGCCGCTGACCTGCGCGCCCATCTCTTCGGCGAACACGCTGTAACGCAGGCGCTGCGCTTCGCGCAATTCGTCTTCCGTGCGGGCCCATGCGGCACGCAGGCGGTACTCCGATGTAACGGTTTCAGCAGCGCGCGGCAGGTGGCGCCGCGACGTGTCGAGGGGCAGCGAGGCAAAGGGGAGCGTAGGCGTCGGCAGTTCTCGCATTAGGCTTTCCTGGTCGTAAGGAATAAGGCGACATGCCCGCCAATGTAGTAATCGGCCGTGACCGTTATGTGGCACGACCGTGTCCTTTCAATGACGTGTCGCCGAATTGACTTTAGCAGAAAGCTTGCGAAGCCGTATGATGAATCCCGTTAATCCCCGTCAGGCTTGCTTTACACCAGTTCCGGCGTCAATACTGCCCGCAGCACGGCCTGCCGGCCGCCGTCGCGCGTGCGGCTCGCGAGCCACACGATTCCGCCCTTCTTGACGCTCCAGCTGTCGTCGCTGCCGGCGATCAGTTGCGCGGCGACGCTGCCGAGCGTCGGCTGGTGCCCGACGATCACGACCGTCGGCGCGATGCCTTCCGGCCAGCCGGCCGCCGCCAGCACGTCGTCGACACCGCCGCCCGGCGCGAGCGCATCGACGGTCCGGTACTGGTCGGTCAGCGCCTCGACGGTCTGCACGGTGCGGGCCGCCGGGCTCGCGAGGATCACGGCGTTCGACTCGAGCCGGCCACGCAGCCATTTGGCCATCGCCTGCGCGTCCTTGCGGCCACGAACGGTCAACTGGCGCGCGAGATCGCTCGCCGCGTAGTCTTCGGCTTCGGCGTGGCGCCACAGGATCAGGTTCATCATGATGTTCTCCTTGCTTCGGCGAGCGGCCGCGCGCACGTGTATCCGGGCCGGCCGATCATCGTGCGAATTGTCGCAAATCGCGACCGGTTCACCGCCGCGGCATTTACCCGCATATCGTGATTGACCGGATCAGTAATTAGACGATACAATCTTTGGCTCGTCGGAGCGTAGCGCAGCCTGGTAGCGCATCTGATTTGGGATCAGAGGGTCGTAGGTTCGAATCCTATCGCTCCGACCAAAGGAATCAAGGGGTTACGGTGATCACCGTAGCCCCTTTTCCGTTTCCGGATCCTTGAACCGGTCGCTGGGCTTCCTGGCTCGCGGTAATCCGGTTCATTGCAGGGATCAATTGGGGGCCGGGCGACAACGCATCGGCCTCTGCCGCATCCCGGCGCCCATGACGCATCGCTTCAACCGCAGGCAGCTGATCGCGGCCACAAGTCAGCAGGCTGCCGACACGCACGCCGCAGCCCGCGCGCGACACTTCCGGGAACACGCGATAATGCGCGTGAACAACCCGCATCCGCGCATGAAAAACAACATTCTCAAGACCGCCCTCTGCGCATCGCTGTTCGCGCTCGCGACCACCGGCACCGCGTCCGCCAAGGCGCTCGACGACGCGCTCGACTGCCATTCGACCGGCCACAAGTTCGTCGCGCCGCTGCTCGCCGCCGGCGACATCCAGTCGGAGCCGATGCACGTCGAATCGAACTCGGTCAACGCATTTCGCACGAACCGCTCGCTGACGGCGTACGGCTTCGGCGTCTATGTCGTGCTCGGTTACCAGGCGAACGACCCGATCTTCCGTCCGGGCGACGGCACGCCGATCGGCGACTGGGCCTACGGCGTCGTGGTGCGCGGCACGAAGGGCGCGGTGGAGGAAGCCGTGCGCAAGGCCGGCAGCGACGCAACCGTCAAGCAGGCGTTTCCGTTCCTGACCGCGATCGTCTGCTCGTCGGACTGAGCAATCGTCAGGACGATCATGCGTCACGCCTAAGCCACAACCGCACGCCCCGCCCGCGAGCCCGTCCGGGCCCCGCTATCGGCCTGTTACGCGCCCGTATACACCACGCGATACGGGATACCGACCTTTTCCCATTCGGCAGCCTCCTGGCTGAGGCTGTAGTCGGTCAACGGGTTCTGCTCGACCCATGCGCCCGGCAGGCGCACTTCATATCCGCCCTTCTTCATCTGCGAAACGGAAATGTCCGGCAACCCCGCATCGGTCCGGCGCCGGCACAGCAGCGCCGCGAGCCGCAGGCAGAACAGCAGCGGCCACTCGACCTCGCGCGCCTGCGACAGCTTGCCGAGCTTGCCCGCGTGACCGAGCACGAGCGCGGCGAGCCGCGCCTGGTCCGTGCGCGAAAAGCCCGGCATGTCCGCGTTGCTCGCGATATAGGCCGAATGCTTGTGATACGCGCTGTGCGAGATCGACAGGCCGATCTCGTGCAACGCGGCCGCCCAGCCGAGGAACATCCGGCCTTCCTCGCGCGCTTCCTCGTCGGCTTCGTCGAGTTCGTCGTAGAAACGCGCCGCGAGCGCACCGATCCGCTCGGCCTGCGCACGATCGACGCCATAGCGGCGAGTAAAGCCCTCGACGGTCACCGCGCGCATGTCTTCGTGCTGCGTCCGGCCGAGCAGGTCGTACAGCACGCCGAGACGCAGCGCACCGTCGGTCGTATCGACATAATCGACGCCGAGCTCCTCGAACACCGCGAGCATGATCGCGAGGCCGCCCGCGAGCACCGGCACGCGGTCGGGCTTCAGCGCAACCAGCTTCAGCCGGTTGACGTTCTCCGACTTGATCAGCGCGCGCTTCAGCCGCTCGAGGCCGCCGCGCGAAATGCCGTGCGTGATGCCCGGATCGTTGAAGCCGTTCGCCTCGACGAGCTCCGCCAGCGCACGCGCGGTGCCGGACGAACCGATCGCCTGGTCCCACCCGGCCTTCTTGTACTCGCTCGAAATGATCTGGATCTCGCGCTTGGCGGCGAGTTCGGCTTGCCGCATCGTGTATTCGTCGACGTTGCCGGCCGGAAAGAAGGCGCGGCTGTGGCTCACGCAGCCGATATAGAGGCTCTCCATCACGATCGGCGTGTAGTGCGCGCCGATGATGAATTCGGTCGAGCCGCCGCCGATGTCGACGACGAGCCGCTTGCCGGCGCTCGCCGGCACTGAGTGCGCAGCGCCCGCATAGATCAGCCGCGCTTCTTCGCGGCCCGCGATCACTTCGATCGGGAACCCGAGCGCCGCTTCGGCCTCGCCGAGAAATTCGGCCGCGTTCTTCGCGACGCGCAGCGTGTTGGTCGCCACCGCGCGCACACGATCCGGATGGAAATCGCGCAGGCGCTCGCCGAACCGCTTGAGCGCCTCCCAGCCACGCTCCTGCGACGCGCGATCGAGCATCTTGTCGCTCGACAGACCCGCGGCCAGCCGAACGGGCTCGCGCAACGCGTCGACGGGATAGATCTGGCTGCCCGCCGACGTTTCCTCGACGCGACCGACGATCAGCCGGAAGCTGTTCGAGCCGAGATCCACGGCAGCCAGCAAGTGGGGAGTTGTAACCATCAGATTGGGGCTCCGTGCGCGTTCGCCCTGGGTAGCCAGTCCGGCAACCCAGGGCGATCAATCAAAGGCGACATTTTAAGCGTGGAACGCTTGCCATTGCCACGCTTCACGGGCATGCATACTGCTCAAGTGTATATGGCCGAAACATTTATGCGACGAATCGGTTAGGGCGTAGAATTTGCCGATATAAAACCATTACTGTCATCAGCACGTCATCGTACCGTGAGAGTTTCCGAGCGTCCTTTCGAATCATCGCCAGAATCACCCCCTACTCCGCCGATGTCCGTCCGCTACCCGCTTCTCAATCGTGAACTCGGCATCCTCGGTTTCAACGAGCGCGTGCTGGCCCAGGCAGCCGATCCGCAAGTTCCATTGCTCGAGCGCCTTCGCTTCATCTGCATCACCAGCAGCAACCTCGACGAATTCTTCGAAGTCCGGATGGCCGGCCTTCAGGAGCAGATCCGCGACAACCCCGGCGCGCTGACGCCCGACGGCATGTCGTTACAGCATGCTTACGATCTCGTCGTCGAACGCGCGCAACGGCTCGTCCATCGACAGTACACGATGCTGCACGAAACCGTGCTGCCCGCGCTCGAACAGGAAGGCATCTACTTCCATGCGACCGACTCGTGGAACGACGAGCAGCTCGAATGGGCACGACACTACTTCCTCGACGAACTGCTGCCCGTACTGACACCGATCGGCCTCGATCCGGCCCACCCGTTCCCGCGCGTGCTGAACAAGAGCCTGAACTTCGTCGTCGAGCTCGAAGGCCGCGACGCGTTCGGCCGCCAGGCCGTGATGGGCATCGTGCAGGCGCCGCGCGCGCTGCCGCGCGTCGTGCGCATGCCGCACGCGCTGTCGGGCTTCGAGCACGGCTTCGTGCTGTTGAGCTCGTTCATGCAGCGCTTCGTCGGCGAACTCTTCCCTCAACTCGTCGTGAAGAGCTGCAACCAGTTCCGCATCACGCGCAACAGCGAGCTGTTCGTCGACGAGGACGAAATCACGAACCTGCGCGTCGCGCTGCAGGGCGAACTGCCCGCGCGCCATCTCGGCAACGCGGTGCGCCTCGAGGTGTCGGCCGACACGCCGCAGCACATCGTGCGGCGGCTGCTCGAGGAAAGCGAACTCCGCGACAAGGACTGCTATCGCGTGGCCGGTTCCGTGAACCTCGTGCGCCTGATGCAGATTCCCGATCTCGTCGACCGCCCCGACCTGAAGTTCGCGCCGTTTACCGCATCGACTCCGCCCGCGATCGCGAACGCGCCGACGATGTTCGATGCGATCGACGACGGCGACATCCTGCTGCATCATCCGTACGAGAGCTTCCAGCCCGTGCTCGAACTGCTACAGCAGGCCGCGAAGGATCCGAGCGTCGTCGCGATCAAGCAGACGATCTACCGCACCGGCACCGATTCGCCGCTGATGGACGCGCTGATGGAAGCCGCGCGCAACGGCAAGGAAGTGACCGTCGTCGTCGAACTGCTCGCGCGCTTCGACGAGGAAACCAACATCAACTGGGCATCGCAGCTCGAAGCCGTCGGCGCGCACGTCGTGTACGGCGTGGTCGGTCACAAGTGCCACGCGAAGATGATGCTGATCGTGCGGCGCGTCGTGCAGGCCGGCAAGGCGACGCTGCGCCGCTACGTGCACCTCGGCACCGGCAACTACCACCCGCGCACGGCGCGCCTCTACACCGACTTCGGGCTGATGACGGCCGACCAGAAGATCTGCGAGGACGTCCATCACGTATTCCAGCAACTGACCGGGATCGGCGGCGAACTCACGCTGCACGAGCTGTGGCAGTCGCCGTTCACGCTGCATCCGCGCATCGTCGAATCGATCCGCGCGGAGATCGACAATGCGCGTGCCGGCAAGCGCGCACGCATCGTCGCGAAAATGAACGCGCTGCTGGAGCCGACAGTGATAGCCGCGCTGTACGAAGCGTCGCAGGCCGGCGTGAAGGTCGACCTGATCGTGCGCGGCGTCTGCGCGCTGCAGCCCGGCGTGCCGGGGCTGTCGGAAAACATCACGGTGCGCTCGATCGTCGGCCGCTTCCTCGAGCACCACCGGATCTACTATTTCCACGCGGGCGGTGCCGAGGACGTCTATCTGTCGAGCGCCGACTGGATGGACCGCAACCTGTTCCGCCGCGTCGAAGTCGCGTTCCCGATCCGCGAGCGCAAGCTCAAGCGGCGCGTGATCGCCGAAGGCCTGTCGGTGTGCCTCGGCGACAACCAGTCGGCCTGGCAGATGCTCAGCGACGGTCACTACCGCCGGCGCCGCGCAGGCAAGACGGTCCGCAACGCGCAGCTCGGGCTGCTCGCGAAGTTCTGCTCGTGATCCTGCCGTGCGGCGCGAATCGCGCGCCGCACGGCCAATGAAAAAGCGCAGCTCACATACGCGGGCTGCGCTTTTTTCTTGCCTGGCGTGCCGCCGCTCGCCGAACGAGCGACGGATGCCGTTACGCGATCATGCCTCGTACGCGGCCGGCCGGATCGCGATGATGCGCGAGCCCGGGAACCGCGCGGTGAACGTGCTGCCGCGCCCTTCCTCGCTTTGCACGTACAGGTGCGCATCGTGCCGCTGCAGCACGTGCTTGACGATCGCGAGCCCGAGCCCCGTGCCGCCCGTATCGCGCGAGCGGCTGCGGTCGACGCGATAGAAGCGCTCGGTCAGCCGCGGCAAGTCGGCGGCCGGAATGCCGAAGCCGCTGTCCGTGACGGAAAACACGCCCTGCGCACCCTCGCGCCGCCACGACACGACGATCTTGCCGCCGTCCGGCGTATAGCGGATCGCGTTCGTGACGAGATTCGCGAACGCGCTGAACAACTCCGTCTGCGCGCCCGTGACGCCGAGCGTCTCGTCGATCGAGAACGCAATGTCGTGATGCCCGTTCGACAGCGTCTGCGCATCCTCCTTCAGATGGTCGAACACGGCGCGCATGTCGATCGCATGATCGACCGGCGGCTTGCTCTCGCCTTCCAGCTTCGCGAGCACCAGCAGATCGGTGACGATGTGCCGCATCCGCGACGCCTGCTGCTCCATCATCTCGAGATAGCGAGCGCGGTCTTCCTCGTTCAGCGGCAGCTCGCGCATCGTCTCGAGGAAGCCGGACAGCACGGTGAGCGGCGTCTTCAATTCGTGCGACACGTTCGCGACGAAGTCGCGCCGCATCGCGTCGGTACGCTCGAGCTCGGTGATGTCCTGCGTGAGCAGCAGCTTGCGGTTCTCGCCGTACGGAAACACCTGCACGGCCAGCACGTTCTGTCGCGCACCGCCCATGCCGCGCATCACGAGCGTCTCGTCGTAATGCTGCGCATTCAGGTAGCGGACGAACTCGGGATGACGCACCAGGTTCGTGATGTGCTGGCGCAGGTCGCGCTTCGCATCGAGACCGAAATGGACCTCGGCGATCGCGTTGCACCACTCGATCTGGTCGTGGTCGTCGAGCATCGCGACGCCGTTCGGTGAGGCCTGGATCGCCTGGATGAAGCGCGAATGCTGCTGTTCAACCTGCCGCACCTGCGCATGCCACTGCTTCGCGAGCTTGTGCAAACGGTAGTAAATCTCGCCCCAGATGCCCGGCGCGCTCGGCACTTCGCCGTAGACGGGCGCATCGAGCAAGCGCCACAGACGCTGCGTATGGAAGGTGCTGAAAAAGCCCTGCGCGATCAGCATCACGGCCACGAACACGAGGCCCGCGGTCGGGCCGGCAAAGACGCCGACCAATACGCCGATCAGCACGAGCAGCACGAGCGACACCAGAAAGCGCGCCCAGATGATGTTCATGATTCAGCGTCCGAAAGAATGAACGGCATGCCGTGGCACACGGCATGTCCGGATACGTTACGCGTGCTTGGCGAGCCGGTAGCCGCTGCCGCGCACGGTCTCGATCATCGCATCGCAGCCGGCCGGTTTCAAGGCCGCGCGCAATCGTTTGATGTGCACGTCGACGGTTCGCTCTTCGACGAACACGTGGTCGCCCCACACCTGGTCGAGCAGTTGCGTGCGGCTGTGCACGCGCTCCGGATGCGTCATGAAGAAATGCAGCAGGCGGAATTCGGTCGGGCCGAGATCGAGCTTGATCTCGCTGCCTTCCGCATGCGCGGCGACGCGATGCGTGGCCGGGTCGAGGCGCAGCCCGTTGATCGACACGACGTCCTCGGTCAGCTGCGGCGCACGACGGCGCAGCACGGCCTTGATGCGCGCCATCAGTTCCTTCGGCGAGAACGGCTTCGTCACGTAGTCGTCCGCGCCGATCTCGAGCCCGAGCACCTTGTCCTGCTCGTCGCCGCGCGCGGTCAGCATGATGATCGGGATGTGTTTGGTCCGTTCGTTGTTGCGCAGGTCGCGCGCGAACGCGATACCGGACTTGCCCGGCAGCATCCAGTCGAGCAGCACGAGATCGGGCAGCACGTCGCTGATCAGGTTCTGCGCCTGTTCGGCGTTGTACGCGCGGATCGGGCAATGACCGGCGTGCTGGAGATTCACCGAGATCAGTTCGGAAATCGCGGGCTCATCTTCAACGACGAGAATGTTGCTGGGCATCGGCACCTCTTTTCTTCCTGTACGTTGTCGCGTTAACTGTTGGCTTCTCGGTCGAGCGTGTCGCGCGGCTGGTGCCGCACGTCCGTGCCCTTCACGATGTAGATGATGAATTCGGCGATGTTCTTCGCGTGGTCGCCGATCCGTTCGATCGCCTTCGCGATGAACAGGTAATCGAGGCCGACCGAGATCGTGCGCGGATCTTCCTGCATGTACGACACGAGCTTGCGCACGAACGCGCGGAATTCCATGTCGATCTCCTTGTCGTCCTTGACGATCTGCGCGGCCGCCACCGTATCGAGACGCGCAAACGCGTCGAGCGCGCGGCGCAGGATCGTCACGGCCATCTCGCCCGACACCTTGATCTCGGCGATGTTGACCGCGCGCGCGGCCGGCTCGTCGACCAGGCGGCGCACGCGCTTCGCGATCTTCTCTGCCTCGTCGCCGGCGCGCTCGAGGTTCGTAATCGTTTTCGAAATCGACATCAAAAGACGCAGGTCGCGCGCGGCAGGCTGCCTCCGCGCGATGATGTTGCCGCATTCCTGGTCGATGTCGACTTCCATCGCGTTCAGCGTTTCCTCGGCCGCGATCACCTTCTCGGCCGCATCGCGATCGAATTCGTTGAGTGCGTGCATCGCGCCGACGATCTGCGACTCGACGAGCCCGCCCATTTCCAGCACTTTCGACGACACGGCATTCAGGTCCGCGTCGAACTGGCTCGACAGATGTTTATCCGACATGGCTGTTGTTCTCCGTCATCAGCCGAAGCGGCCGGTGATGTAGTCTTCCGTTTCCTTGCGCACCGGCTTGATGAAGATCTTTTCGGTTTCGCCGAACTCGATCAGCTCGCCCAGGTACATGTAGGCCGTGTAATCCGAGCAGCGCGCTGCCTGCTGCATGTTGTGCGTGACGATCACGACCGTGTAGTCGCTCTTCAGCTCCGCGATCAGCTCCTCGATGCGGCCCGTCGAGATCGGGTCGAGCGCCGAGCACGGTTCGTCGAGCAGCAGCACTTCCGGGCGGATCGCGATGCCGCGCGCGATGCACAGACGCTGCTGCTGGCCGCCCGAGAGGCCGTAGCCGCTCTGCCCCAGCTTGTCCTTCACTTCGTTCCACAGCGCGGCCTTCGTGAGCGCCCACTCGACGCGGTCGTCCATTTCCGAGCGCGTGAGCTTTTCGAACATCTTCACGCCGAACGCGATGTTGTCGTAGATCGACATCGGGAACGGGGTCGGCTTCTGGAACACCATGCCGATGCGCGCGCGCAGCAGCGAGATGTCGCGCTTCGTCGTCAGCAGGTTCTCGCCGTCCATCAGGATTTCGCCTTCGGCGCGCTGCTCCGGATAGAGCGCGAACATCTTGTTGAACGTGCGCAGCAGCGTCGACTTGCCGCAGCCCGACGGGCCGATGAACGCCGTCACCTTCCCTTCGGGAATGCGCAGGTTGATGTTCTTCAGCGCATGGAACTTGCTGTAGAAGAAGTTGAGGTTGTTGACCTCGATCTTCGCGTTCAGCGGCGCGAGCGGGCGATCGTTCGCCGCGTCGTGCGTGCCGGCGGGCGCTGCGGTGCGCTCGACGGGATTCAGGTGGCTCTCTGCCATATTCATCGGATTGCTCCGCCGTTACTTTTTCGAGAAGACCGAGCGCGCCAGGATGTTGAGTCCGAGCACCCCGAGCGTAATCAGGAACACGCCCGCCCATGCGAGCGACTGCCATTCCGCGAACGGGCTCATCGCGAACTTGTAGATCGTCACGGGCAGGTTCGCCATCGGCTGGCTCATGTCCCACGAGAAGAACTGGTTCGACAGCGCGGTGAACAGCAGCGGCGCCGTTTCGCCGGCGATCCGCGCGACCGCGAGCAGCACGCCCGTGATGATGCCGCCCACCGATGCGCGCAGCGTGATCTTCAGCACCATTCGCCACTTCGGCGTGCCGAGCGCGAAGGCGGCTTCGCGCAGCGCGTTCGGCACGAGCTTCAGCATGTTCTCGGTCGTGCGGATCACGATCGGGATCTGCAGCAGCGCGAGCGCGATCACGCCGGCCCAGCCCGAGAAGCGCCCCGACTTCGCGACGACGAGCGCGTACACGAACAGGCCGATGACGATCGACGGCGCGGACAGCAGGATGTCGTTGATGAAGCGGATCGTGCTCGCCAGCAGGTTCTTCTGGCCGTATTCGGCGAGATAAACGCCCGCGAGGATGCCGATCGGCGTGCCGACCAGCGTGCCGAAACCGCACAGCAGCAGGCTGCCGATGATCGCGTTCGCGAGACCGCCGCCTTCGGTGTTCGGTGCCGGCGTCGATTCGGTGAACAGCTGCACCGACAGGCCGCCGATACCGAGGTGCAGCGTCGTGTACAGGATCCACACGAGCCACAGCAGGCCGAACGCCATTGCGCCGAGCGATGCGGCGAGCGCGACCGCGTTGACGGCCTTGCGCTTGCGCTGCAGGCGCTCGCGCATCGCTTCGAGCACGGCGCCGTCCGGCCCCGGGAAATTCATGATGGGCTCGCTCATTTCTTGCCCTCTCCCTTCTCGAGACGAAGCAGCAGCAGTTTGGAGATGGACAGCACGATGAACGTGATCACGAACAGGATCAGGCCCAGTTCCATCAGCGCGGACGTATGCAGGCCCGGCTGCGCTTCCGCGAATTCGTTCGCGAGCGCCGACGTGATGCTGTTGCCCGGCGCGAACAGCGACACGCTGTCGAGCAGGTTCGTGTTGCCGATCACGAACGTCACGGCCATCGTCTCGCCGAGTGCGCGGCCGAGGCCGAGCATCACGCCGCCGATCACGCCGGTCTTCGTATAGGGCAGCACGACCTTCCACATCACTTCCCAGGTCGTGCAGCCGATCCCGTATGCCGATTCCTTCAGCAGCACGGGCGTGACCTCGAACACGTCGCGCATCACCGACGCGATGTACGGGATGATCATGATCGCGAGAATCACGCCGGCCGCGAGGATGCCGATGCCGATCGGCGGGCCGGACGTCAGCGGCCCGAGCACCCACACGTCCTTGAGCAGATGGCCGAGCGGCTTCTGGAAGTATTCGGCGAAGATCGGCGCGAACACGAGCAGCCCCCACATGCCGTATACGATCGACGGAATCGCGGCGAGCAGCTCGATCGCGATGCCCAGCGGGCGGCGCAGCCACACGGGCGACAGCTCGGTGAGGAACAGTGCGATGCCGAAACTGACGGGCACCGCGATGACGAGCGCAATGACCGACGTCACGATCGTGCCGTAGATCGGCACGAGTGCGCCGTAGATGTCCGAGTTGGGATCCCACTCGGATTGCCACAGGAAGCCGAGGCCGAACTTCTGGATGGTCGGCAGCGACGCAATGATCAGGGAAACGATGATCCCGCCCAGCAGCAGCAGGGTCACGATCGCGGCGAGCCGTGCGAGGCCGCCGAACAGGACGTCGCCGAGGCGGCTCGGCGCGCGCTGCTGCGCACTGTCGGGCGATCGGGAGGACGCGTATGAAATATCAGACATGGGTGCCTGCTTTTGATCGCCGAGCGCCGTAACGCCCGGCTTTACCGCACACACTGCCCGACCGGCGCGGCCGGGCAGTGAACCGCTGCATTGCTTACTCGGCGGCGACCGGCTTGCCCGATGCGTCCGTCACCTTCGTCTTCCACTGCTTGCGGATTTCCGTCTCGACCGTCGCCGGCAGCGAGATGTAGTCGAGGCTGTCCGCAGCCTTCTCGCCGTTCTTGAACGCCCAGCTGAAGAACTTCAGCGTTTCCGCGCCCTGCTCCGGCTTGTCCTGCTTCGCGTGCAGCAGCACGAACGTCGCGCCGACGACCGGCCATGCGTCCTTGCCCGGCTGGTTCGTCAGGATCTGGTAGAACGACTTCGACCAGTTCGCGCCGGCGGCAGCGGCCTTGAACGTTTCCGTCTTCGGCTCGACCACCGTGCCCGTCGAGTTCTTCAGCGCGGTGTAGGTCATGTTGTTCTTCTTCGCGTACGCCCACTCGACGTAGCCGATCGCGCCCGGCAGGCGCTGCACGAAGGCCGCGACGCCGTCGTTGCCCTTGCCGCCCGTGCCCGTCGGCCAGTTGACCGTCGTGCCTTCGCCGATCTTCGACTTCCACTCGTCGTTGACCTTCGACAGGTAGTTCGTCCAGATGAAGCTCGTGCCCGAGCCGTCAGCACGGCGAACGACCGCGATGTCCGTATCCGGCAGCTTGACCTTCGGGTTCAGCGCGGCGATCGCCGGATCGTTCCACTTCTTGATCTTGCCGAGGTAGATGTCGCCGAGCACCGGGCCCGACAGCGTCAGTTCACCGGCCTTCACGCCCGGCACGTTGACGACCGGCACCACGCCGCCGACCACCGTCGGGAACTGGAACAGGCCTTCCTTTGCGAGCTCTTCATCCTTCAGCGGAGCGTCCGAACCGGCAAAATCGACCGTCTTCGCGTTGATCTGCTTCAGGCCGCCCGACGAACCGATACCCTGGTAGTTGACCTTTGCGCCGCCGGACTGCTGGTAGTCGGCAGCCCATTTCGTATAGATCGGCATCGCGAACGTGCTGCCTGCGCCCGTGATGTCGGCAGCTTGCGCGGCAACGGCGAAAAGCGCGCCAGCCAGGCCGGCAATCGCGGTTTGCATCAATTTCATGAGACCTCCAGTGTGTGAGCGGATGACTACGGCACCGCGAAGGTTAGGGGCTCCTCATGACGGTAATGTGACAATCGATGAAACTGGCGTGACAGTAACATGACTGGTTGAAAGGGAGTATCGGGTGCGGCGCGGGCGGCGCCTGCGGGCACCGGAACGGCAAAGGCGGCAAGAATTGCCTGCCCGGCAAGGACGGGGTGGAACACCCGTTTTTCGGGTGCGCCGGCGGATCGTAGCGCAGCGGCGGCGGTACGGGAAGCCCCTGCCCGCGGTGGGCGCGATATCAGGGGTCGGAAGATATCTTCAGTCAGGCGATGCGTTGATCGACGCGACACACTATAGGTAGCGCAAACCTTTGCGTCTGACGAAATTGCGGCGCCCGAAGGCGCCGCGTGCCGATTTACCGGAGAACCGGCGCGCGGACGGCAGGCCGCCCCGCACCGATATCGTGCGTCAGGTCGTCGCCGCGCGCACCGCGTCGGCAATCGTCTCCGCATGGCGGACCGCATCGGCCGCCTGCTGCGCCTCGACCATCACGCGCAGCACGGGCTCGGTGCCCGATGCGCGGATCAGTACGCGGCCGCTGCCGGCGAGCGCGGCTTCGGCCGCGTCGATCGCGGCGCGAATCGACGCGCTGCCCTTCCAGTCGGCGCCCGGCTTCATCCGCACGTTGATCAGCTTCTGCGGAAACAGCGTGACGCCATCGAGCATCTGCGCGAGCGTTCGGCCGCTGCGCTTCAGCGCGGCCAGCACGAGCAGCGCCGACACGATGCCGTCGCCGGTCGAATGCCGGTCGAGCGACAGGATGTGGCCCGAGCCTTCCGCGCCGAGTTGCCAGCCATGCTCGCGCAATTGCTCGAGCACATAGCGGTCGCCGACCGCCGCGCGGACGAACTTCACGCCCTCGCGCTGCAGCGCGACTTCGACGGCGAGGTTCGTCATCAGCGTGCCGACCGCACCTTCGACCTTGCCGTCGGTCGCGATCCGGTCCTTCACGAGTACGTAGAGGAGCTCGTCGCCGTTGTACAGGCGCCCGGTCGCATCGACGACCTGCAGGCGGTCCGCATCGCCGTCGAGCGCAATGCCGAGATCGGCGTGGTTCGCCCGCACCGCGCGCACCAGCGCGTCGGGCGCGGTCGCGCCGACGCCGTCGTTGATGTTGAAGCCGTTCGGCGCGACACCGATCGGAATCACGTCAGCGCCGAGCTCGTGGAACACGTGCGGCGCGACCTGGTACGCGGCACCGTGCGCGCAATCGACCACGAGCTTCAACCCGCGCAGGTCGAACGCGGCCGGGAACGTGCTCTTGCAGAACTCGATGTAGCGACCGGCTGCGTCGTCGAGGCGGCGCGCCTTGCCGAGGCCGTCGGACGACGCGCACTCGAGCGGCTTGTCGAGCCACGCTTCGATCGCGGCTTCGGTGTCGTCGGGCAGCTTGTTGCCGTCAGCGGAGAAAAACTTGATCCCGTTGTCGTGATACGGGTTATGCGACGCGCTGATCACGACGCCGGCCGACAGGCGCAGCGCACGCGTCAGATATGCGACGCCCGGCGTCGGCATCGGGCCGGCCAGCATCACGTCGACGCCGGCCGCCGAAAAACCGGCCTCGAGCGCAGCTTCCAGCATGTAGCCCGACACGCGCGTGTCCTTGCCGATCAGCACCGTCGGCCGCGAGCCTGACGCGACGTCGGCCGAGCTGGCCAGCACCTTGCCGGCCGCGTAGCCGAGGCGCAATACGAAATCCGGCGTGATGGGCGCCTCGCCCACCGTGCCGCGAATGCCGTCCGTGCCGAAATATCGACGTCCCATGGCGAATCTTCCTCCTTCGTCTTCTGACTTATCGTTGCCGCGCGGCTTCGCGCACGGCATTCCAGACTTTCAGTGCATCGACCGTCGCCGCGACGTCGTGCACGCGCACGATCGCCGCACCGCGCTCGACCGCGCACAACGCGGCCGCCACGCTCGCCGCGACGCGCTCCATCGGCGGCTTGCCGCCGATCACCGCGCCGAGCATCGACTTGCGCGACATGCCCGCGAGAATCGGATAAGCGCGCCCGTCGGGCCGCGCGGGCGCCGTGTCCGGCAACGCGGCCAGCAGCGCATAGTTGTCGTCGACGACCGCCTTGCCGAACCCGAAGCCGGGATCCACGCAGATCCGCTCCGGCGCAATGCCCGCGTCGCGCAGCGCCTGCGCGCGCGCGGCGAGAAACTCGCGCACGTCGGTCACGACGTCGCCGTAGTCGGGCTCGCCGACCTGCATCGTCTGCGGCTCGCCGAGCATGTGCATCGCGCACAGCCCGCAGTTGCCGTCGCGCACCGCGTCGATCGCACCCGGCTGGCGGAATCCCCAGATGTCGTTGATCAGGTCCGCGCCGGCGGCCAGCGCCGCGCGCATCACGGCCGGCTTGTAGGTGTCGACCGACAGCGGCACGTTCAGCGGCCGCAGCGCCTCGACGAGCGGGATCACGCGCGCGAGCTCCTCGTCGAGCGGTACGGGGGGTGCGCCGGGGCGCGTCGATTCGCCGCCGATATCGAGGAGATCCGCGCCTTCGGCGATCATGCGCTCGGCCTGGCGCAGCGCATCGTCGCGCGCGAGGAAGCGGCCGCCGTCGGAGAACGAATCGGGCGTGGCGTTGAGAATGCCCATCACGAGCGGGCGCTCGAACGTCAGTGCGAAGCGGCCGCACTGGAGCGGCGCGGGAATGGATGGAGTAACAGCGGAATCGGACACGAGCGACTGGCGTGGTTGAATGCAAAACGGGCCGGTGTGAAGCCACACCAGCCCGTGAACGGTGCTAAAGCGGAGGTTATGCCGCCGGCGAAGCAGGCGCCGGCGCGTTGCCGGGCTTGACCTCGGCGCTGCTGCCGCCGCCCGACGAATCGCCGCCGACAGCCGGCGAGCTCTTCGGCGAGCGCGGCGGACGGCCTTCCATGATGTCGTTGATCTGATCGGCGTCGATCGTCTCCCACTCCATCAGCGCGGCCGTCATCGCTTCCACCTTGTCGCGGTTCTCTTCGAGCAGGCGGCGCGCAAGGGTGTACTGATCGTCGAGCACGCGGCGGATTTCCGAATCGACCTTCTGCTGCGTCGCTTCCGAGATCGTGCGCGTGAAGCCGCGGCCGAACGGCGACGCATCGTTCTCGTCGTCGACGTAGACCATCGGTCCGAGCGCATCGGTCATGCCGAAACGGGCCACCATCGCGCGCGCCGTCTGCGTTGCCTTGTTGAAGTCGTCCGATGCGCCGGTGCTGACGAGATTCATGAACAGCTCTTCCGCCACCCGGCCACCGAACAGGATCGCGAGGCGGTCCAGCAGGTAGTCCTTCGAGTACGTCTCGTTGTCATGCTCCGGCAACTGCCACGTGACGCCCAGCGCACGGCCGCGCGGGATGATCGTGACCTTGTGCACCGGGTCGGCCTTCGGCAGCAGCTTCGCGACCACCGCGTGGCCCGACTCGTGGTAAGCGGTCGCGCGCTTCGCTTCCTCGCGGATCACGGCCGACTTGCGCTCCGGACCCATGAAGATCTTGTCCTTCGCGTCCTCGAAATCCTGCATCTCGACGATGCGCTTGCCGCGGCGTGCCGCGAACAGCGCAGCCTCGTTCACGAGGTTCGCGAGATCGGCGCCCGAGAAGCCCGGCGTGCCGCGTGCAATGACGGCCGCATCGACGTCGTTCGCGATCGGCACCTTGCGCAGGTGCACGCGCATGATCTGCTCGCGGCCGCGGATGTCCGGCAGACCGACGTAGACCTGACGGTCGAAACGGCCCGGACGCAGCAGCGCCTTGTCGAGCACGTCGGAACGGTTGGTCGCGGCGATCACGATCACGCCCGAGTTCGCCTCGAAGCCGTCCATCTCGACCAGCATCTGGTTCAGCGTCTGTTCGCGTTCGTCGTTGCCGCCGCCCATGCCGGCGCCGCGATGACGGCCGACCGCGTCGATTTCGTCGATGAACACGATGCACGGCGCATGCTTCTTCGCCTGCTCGAACATGTCGCGCACACGGGCCGCGCCGACGCCGACGAACATCTCGACGAAGTCCGAACCCGAGATGCTGAAGAACGGCACTTTCGCTTCACCCGCGATCGCGCGGGCGAGCAGCGTCTTGCCGGTACCCGGCGGGCCGACGAGCAGCACGCCGCGCGGAATGCGACCGCCCAGCTTCTGGAATTTCTGCGGATCGCGCAGGAAGTCGACGAGCTCGGACACTTCTTCCTTCGCTTCGTCGCAGCCCGCGACGTCGGAGAAGTTCACCGCGTTGTTGTTCTCGTCGATCAGCCGCGCTCGCGACTTGCCGAACGAGAAGGCGCCGCCTTTGCCGCCCCCCTGCATCTGCCTCATCATGTAGAACCAGAACACGATGATCAGGATCGTCGGCCCGAGGTAGTACAGTGCGGACATCAGCGCATTCGGCTCGTCGTCGGCCTTGCCGCTGACCTGCACGCCGTACTTCATCAGGTCGCCGACCATCCAGATGTCGCCGGGCGACACGATCTGGTATTTCTGGCCATCAGCCGGAGTGACGGTGAGGTTGCGCCCCTGAACGATGACGTTCTTGACCTTGCCGTTCTTGGCGTCGTCCATGAACTGCGAATAGGACACGCCTTCCTGGACGCGGGGCTTGTCGAACTGCTTGAACACCGTAAACAGCACCAGTGCGATCACTAACCACACCGCTGCCTTCGAAAACATATTGTTGTTCAAAGCACCACTCCTTCACTCGTAGACGAGCGCCTACATTTTCCTTGCGGCGCCCCTCGGTCATTCTAATCCAGTCCGACCACCCTCGCCATAAGCATTGACAACCGCCGCGATAGCGCTTCGCTTGTCTGGCAAGGGCCGGAGCCCGTTTGCGGCACCCCGCCGCGCATCAGCGCGGATGCTTCAGATGCCGACCCAAAATGAACGTTTCGGACGATTTGTCGCGGGACGCCTTGGGCTTGCGCGGCGCGACGGTCTTAAACTGCTGTTTGAATTTCTCGACGATCTGGCTGTAGCCGCTGCCGTGAAAGCATTTCACGAGCAGCGCACCGTCCGGCTTCAGATGGTTCTGCGCGAATTCGAGCGCCAGATCGCAGAGATGCTCGATGCGCGCCGCGTCCGCCGAGGCCACACCGGAGAGGTTGGGGGCCATGTCCGAAATAACAAGGTCCACCGCGCGGCCTTCGAGCACTTCCTCGAGCTGGTGAAGCACTTCGTCCTCGCGGAAGTCGCCCTGGATGAAGTGGACGTCGGCGATCGGCTCCATCGGCAGCAGGTCGAGCGCGATGATCGTGCCGTCGATGCCGCCTTCGCGCTCGGTGTCGCGCTTCTTGCCCTGCGCGAGCTTGTTGCGGGCATACTGGCTCCAGCTGCCCGGCGTCGCGCCGAGATCGACGATCACCTGGCCCGGACGGACCAGCTTGTCCTGCTCGTCGATTTCCTTCAGCTTGTACGCGGCACGCGCGCGATAGCCCTCCCGCTGCGCCATTTTGACGTACGGGTCGTTGATGTGGTCGTGCAGCCAGTGCTGGTTAAAGCGGTTTTTTGCCATTCGAGAGAGAGATTGCTGCCATTTGCTTCGTGAAGCCGCGCTTTTAGCGGATAATACGCGTCTTCTTCGCGCGGCTGCGGCCCCTTTTCAGGCCCAAGCCGCGATTTTACGTGGTTTCGGCGCACGGCTGACGCGGTAACTTCCCGCGATCGTTTTTCAGGCCGCGTGCCCCTATTTAGATTTCGACATTTCCATGCCCGCCCTTTCGCTTTCTCCCGCCGAGCGCTCCGCGCTGCGCTCCCAGGCCCATGCGCTCAAGCCCGTCGTGCTGATCGGCGCCGAAGGGCTGACCGACGCCGTGCTGAAGGAAATCAAGGTGCACCTCGCCGCGCACCAGCTGATCAAGATCCGCGTGTTCGGCGACGAACGCGACGAACGCGTCGCGATCTACGACGAGATCTGCGATCGCCTGAGCGCGGCGCCGATCCAGCATATCGGCAAGCTGCTGGTGATCTGGAAACCCGAGGCCGCCGCAGCGGCCCCGGCCCGCGGCCGTCGCGCCGGCACGCTGCCGAGCGCGGCCGAAGCCGCCGACGACAGGAAAGGCCGCGCACCGCGCACGGTCAAGGTCGTCAAGGTGTCGCCGAACGCGAGCCCCGTGCGTCGCCCGAAGCCGACGAAGGTCGTCGTGCGCGGCAACGAGCGCGTGACGGCAGGCGGCAACGTGAAGCGCGCGAAAAAGCGCCAGGCAAGCACCAAGCGGCCGCACCAGGACAAGTAAAACGCGTACGCGGCATGGGTCACGCCGTGCCGCGCTGCGCTCAGGCGTCGCGCGCCGGCAGACGCCAGATCAGCATCAGCCCCAGCACGCTCTCGACGAGATAGAACACGCTCGAGACGCCGTGCAGCATCCCGAAGCGACTCGCGTACGGCGAGTTCGCGATGTCGGTGCCCGCGTCCATCGCGGCCACGCGCAGCGCGTTCATGAACGGCTGCAGCGCGAAATACCCGACCAGCACGCACACGACCATCGCGGCGACGATCCAGCGCACGCGGCGATATTCGCCGCTGCCGCGCCGCACCTGCTGGTTCGACAACGCGAGCAGCAGCACGCCGCACACGACACCGAGGATCGCCTCGATACGGAACAGCTGGGCAGCGACCGAACCGGCCGTCATCCGCTCCAGCGTCTTGAACAGCACGGGCGCGACCGCATACCCGATCGTCAGCAGGCTGCCGACCCACACGGCCGACAGCAGACGGAACACGCGATGCGGCATCACGTCGCCCCGCTTCAGATGTAGCTGACCGAGATGATTTCGTATTCGCGCACGCCGCTCGGCGCCTGCACGGCCGCGACGTCGCCTTCGGACTTGCCGATCAGTGCGCGCGCGATCGGCGAGCTGACCGAGATCAGGCCGTGATCGATATCGGCTTCGTCGTCGCCGACGATCTGGTATTTGACGGTGTCGCCCGACTCGAGATCCTCGAGCTCGACCGTCGACGCGAAGACCACGCGGCCTTCGGCATCGAGCACGGTGGGATCGATGACCTGCGCGGCCGACAGCTTCGATTCGATTTCCGCGATACGACCCTCGATGAAGCCCTGCTTTTCCTTCGCGGCATCGTATTCGGCGTTTTCGGACAGATCGCCCTGTGCGCGGGCCTCCGCGATCGCATTGATCACGGCCGGCCGCTCGACGGATTTGAGGCGCTGCAATTCATCGCGCAGTTGCTCTGCGCCACGCTTTGTCAACGGAATGGTGCTCATAAACGGCTCAATCGCTAAAAACGGCTTTAAAAAAAATCACCGCGATTAAGCGCGTTTCCGATGAACCGGAAACACCGCTTAACCGCGGCACGTATTGCTTCGACAGGTAACTGACTGCTTAGTTTAGGCGAGCGTGAAGACCTTGTAAATCATAGACTTCCAGATCCTTCAGGTAGCGCAAGCCTTCAACGGCCGCGCGCGCGCCCGACATCGTCGTGTAGTACGTGACCTTGTGCGCCTGCGCACTCATGCGGATCGAACGCGAATCGGCGATCGCCTGGCGCGTCTCGTCGACCGTCGTGAACACGAGGGCGATCTCGCCGTTCTTGATCATGTCGACGATGTGCGGACGGCCGTCCTTCACCTTGTTCACGACCTTCACCGGCACGCCGGCCGCTTCGATCGCGGCAGCCGTGCCCTTGGTCGCGACGATCGGGTAGCCGAGGTCGTGCAGCATGCGCGCGACTTCGACGGCCTTCGGCTTGTCGGCGTCCATCACGGTCAGCAGCACCGTGCCCGACTCCGGCAGGCGCGAACCGGCCGCGAGCTGCGACTTGAACAGCGCTTCGCCGAACGTCTGGCCGACGCCCATCACTTCGCCGGTCGAACGCATTTCAGGCCCGAGGACCGGATCGACGGTCGGGAACTTGACGAACGGGAACACGGCTTCCTTCACGCTGAAGTACGGCGGCTCGACTTCCTTCGTCACGCCCTGCTGCGCGAGCTTCTGGCCGACCATCGCGCGCGCCGCGATCTTCGCGAGCGGCAGGCTGGTGGCCTTCGACACGTACGGCACCGTGCGCGACGCGCGCGGGTTCACTTCGAGCACGTAGATGATGTCCTGCTTCGAACCGTCCGCCTGCGGCACCTGCTGGATCGCGAACTGCACGTTCATCAGGCCGACCACGTTCAGCGCCTTCGCCATCGCACCCGTCTGGCGCTTCAGCTCGGCCACGGTTTCCTTCGACAGCGAGTACGGCGGCAGCGAGCATGCCGAGTCGCCCGAGTGGACGCCTGCCTGCTCGATGTGCTCCATCACGCCGCCGATGAACACGGCTTCGCCGTCGCAGATGCAGTCGACGTCGCACTCGATCGCGTCGTTCAGGAAGCGGTCGAGCAGCACCGGCGAATCGTTCGACACCTTCACGGCCTCGCGCATGTAGCGCTCGAGGTCGCGCGGCTCGTGGACGATCTCCATCGCGCGGCCGCCCAGCACGTACGACGGACGCACGACCAGCGGGTAGCCGATTTCCTCGGCGAGCTTGAGCGCTTCGTCTTCCGCGCGCGCGGTGCGGTTCGGCGGCTGGCGCAGGCCGAGATCCTGCAGCAGCTTCTGGAAGCGTTCGCGGTCTTCGGCGGCGTCGATCATGTCCGGCGACGTGCCGACGATCGGCACGCCGTGCGCCTCGAGGTCGAGCGCGAGCTTCAGCGGCGTCTGGCCGCCGTACTGGACGATCACGCCGACCGGCTTTTCCTTGTCGACGATCTCGAGCACGTCTTCGAGCGTCAGCGGCTCGAAGTACAGGCGGTCGGACGTGTCGTAGTCGGTCGACACCGTTTCCGGGTTGCAGTTGACCATGATCGTTTCGTAGCCGTCCTCGCGCATCGCGAGCGCCGCGTGCACGCAGCAGTAGTCGAACTCGATGCCCTGGCCGATCCGGTTCGGGCCGCCGCCCAGCACCATGATCTTCTTGTTCGTGGTCGGTTGCGCCTCGCACTCTTCCTCGTAGGTCGAGTACATGTACGCGGTTTTCGTCGCGAATTCGGCCGCGCAGGTGTCGACGCGCTTGTAGACCGGGCGCACGTTCAGCTCGACGCGGCGGCGGCGGACGTCTTCCGGCGTCGCACCGAGCAGCTTCGCGAGGCGGCGGTCGGAGAAGCCGCTCTGCTTCAGGTAGCGCAGCTCGTCGAACGTCAGCGACGCGAGCGTGCGGCCCGCGAGCGCCTTTTCCTTCAGGATGATCTGCTCGATCTGATGGAGGAACCACGGGTCGATCGCGGTTTCCGCGAAGATTTCCTCGGCCGTCATGCCGATGCGGAACGCGTCGCCGACATACCAGATGCGGTCCGGGCCCGGCTCGTGGATCTCGATCGCGATCTCGTCGCGGTCGGTCGACTTCTCGTCGAGACCGTCGACGCCGACTTCGAGGCCGCGCAGCGCCTTCTGGAACGATTCCTGGAACGTGCGGCCGATCGCCATCACTTCGCCGACCGACTTCATCTGCGTCGTCAGGCGCGAATCGGCTTCACGGAACTTCTCGAACGCAAAGCGCGGGATCTTCGTGACGACGTAGTCGATCGTGGGCTCGAACGACGCCGGCGTCTGGCCGCCGGTGATTTCGTTCTTCAGCTCGTCGAGCGTGTAGCCGACCGCCAGCTTCGCGGCGACCTTCGCGATCGGGAAGCCGGTCGCCTTCGATGCGAGCGCCGACGAACGCGACACGCGCGGGTTCATTTCGATGACGACCATGCGGCCGTCCTTCGGGTTGATCGAGAACTGCACGTTCGAGCCGCCCGTGTCGACGCCGATCTCGCGCAGCACCGCGAGCGATGCGTTACGCAGGATCTGGTATTCCTTGTCGGTGAGCGTCTGCGCCGGCGCGACCGTGATCGAGTCGCCGGTGTGCACGCCCATCGGGTCGAGGTTTTCGATCGAGCAGACGATGATGCAGTTGTCGGCGCGGTCGCGCACGACTTCCATCTCGTATTCCTTCCAGCCGAGCAGCGATTCCTCGATCAGCAGTTCGCGCGTGGGCGACAGGTCGAGACCGCGCTTGCAGATTTCCTCGAACTCTTCGCGGTTGTACGCGATGCCGCCGCCCGAGCCGCCGAGCGTGAACGACGGACGGATCACGACCGGATAGCCGCTGCCGCCGGTGCCCGCCATGATCTCGGCATGCACCTTGGTCGCTTCTTCCATCGAGTGCGCGATGCCCGACTTCGCGGAGCCGAGACCGATCTTGGTCATCGCTTCCTTGAACTTCTGGCGGTCTTCCGCCTTGTCGATCGCTTCCGGCGACGCGCCGATCAGTTCGACGCCGAACTTCTCGAGCACGCCGTGGTGGTGCAGGTCGAGCGCGCAGTTCAGCGCGGTCTGGCCGCCCATCGTCGGCAGGATCGCGTCCGGGCGCTCCTTCTCGATGATGCGCGCGACGACTTCCCACGTGATCGGCTCGATGTAGGTCACGTCGGCCGTGTTCGGGTCGGTCATGATCGTCGCCGGGTTGCTGTTGACGAGAACGACCTTGTAGCCCTCCTCACGCAACGCCTTGCAAGCCTGCGCGCCCGAATAGTCGAACTCGCACGCCTGGCCGATGATGATCGGGCCGGCGCCGATGATGAGGATGCTTTTGATGTCTGTGCGTTTTGGCATGGCTTGTGAATTCAATAAGTAATCGTTGTCGTGGGTCGGCCGGCAGCGCTCAGCTCATGGTCGCGAGCGCGAGCTTCACCGAGAAACCGATGAACAGGCCGCCCACGCTGCTCGCCGCGCCTGCCGCGAGCTTGCGGCGGCGGCGGAAGTGCTCGGCGAGCCGCGCACCCGCGAAGATCAGCGTGCTCAGGTACAGGAAGCTCGCGCATTGCGCGATCGCCCCGAGCACGACGAACGACAGCGCGGGATGCGGGAATGCCGGGTCGACGAACTGGATGAAGAACGAGATGAAGAACAGGATCGCCTTGGGATTCAGCAGGCTCACGATCAGCGCCTTGCGAAACGGCCGCTCGCCGTCGACCGCCTGCGGTGCCTCGGCGGGCTCGCCCGCCGGCGCGCGCAGCTTGCGCCACGCGCTGCGCAGCATGCCGGTGCCGATGTAGAGCAGATACGCGGCGCCGCCGTACTTGACGACGGAGAACAGCAGCGGATTCGCCTTCAGCAGCGACGCGACGCCCGCGGCGGACAGCACCATCAGCACCGTGTCGCCGACGAACACGCCGCAGGCCGCGCGATAGCCGGCCTTCACGCCGCGCTGCGCCGCGAGCGACAGCACGTACATCGAGTTCGGCCCCGGCAGCAGGATGATGAAGATCACGCCGAACACGTAGGTCCAGATATCCGTGATGCCGAGTGCGTGGCCGAACATGATGCGAATCTCCCGTCCTTCGGTTGCGTTAGGCGTTGCGCTGCTTCGCCGCGTCCATCAGCGCGGTGAAACGGTCGAACAGATAGCCGATGTCGTGCGGGCCCGGCGACGCTTCCGGGTGGCCCTGGAAGCAGAACGCCGGCTTGTCGGTCAGCTCGAAGCCCTGCAGCGTGCCGTCGAACAGCGACACGTGCGTCACGCGCGCGTTGGCCGGCAGCGAATCCGCGTCGACCGCGAAACCGTGGTTCTGCGACGTGATCACGACACGGCCGTCGCCGAGATCCTTCACCGGGTGGTTCGCGCCGTGGTGGCCCGTCTTCATCTTCAGCGTCTTCGCGCCGACCGCGAGGCCCATGATCTGGTGGCCGAGGCAGATGCCGAAGGTCGGCACGCCGCGCTCGATGAATTCCTTCGTGGCCGCGATCGCGTAATCGCACGGCTCCGGATCGCCGGGGCCGTTCGACAGGAAGATGCCGTCCGGATTCAGCGCGAGCGCATCGGCCGCGCTCGCCTGTGCGGGCAGCACCGTGACCTGGCAGCCGCGTTCCGCGAGCATGCGCAGGATGTTGTACTTGACGCCGAAATCGTACGCGACGACGCGGTACTTCGGCGCTTCCTGCATGCCGTAGCCGCTGCCGAGGCGCCATTCCGTCTGCTTCCACTCGAACGGCTTGGTGGTCGACACGACCTTCGCGAGATCCATGCCGGCGAGGCCCGGGAACGAGCGTGCGAGCTCGATCGCCTTCGCCTCGTCGTCCGAGCCGGCGAGAATGCAGCCGTTCTGCGCGCCCTTGTCGCGCAGGATGCGGGTCAGCTTGCGGGTATCGATGCCGGCGATCGCGACGACGCCTTCGTCGCGCAGGTAATCGCCGAGCGTGCGGTCCATGCGGAAGTTCGATGCGAGCGTGGGCAGATCACGGATGATCAGGCCGGCGGCATGGACTTTCGTGGCTTCGACATCTTCGGCGTTGACGCCGACGTTGCCGATATGCGGGTAGGTGAGCGTGACGATCTGGCGCGCGTAGCTCGGATCAGTCAGGATTTCCTGATAGCCGGTGATCGCGGTATTGAACACGACTTCGCCGATCGTATGGCCTTCGGCCCCGATCGAATAACCACGAAAGACCGTGCCGTCGGCGAGTGCAAGCAAGGCGGGAGAAAAAGACGGCAACACGGGAGGCTCCTTGGGGAACACCCTGCTGCCGACCTGTTTACCCTGCCGCGCGAGCGCCGCGCTGCGTGGGCGCGCGTAGTCGCTAGCTGGACGCGGCCTGCGTTGTCGAGACGCGAACCCGGCGCGTGGCGCACGAGGCTTCGCGGCATCGCCCGGCAGGCGGCGTGCGGCGGATGAACGGGATGAATGAGGTAGGCGCTAGGGTGCGAGGTTGATCAGCACAAACTTTCAAATTATAGCCCGAAAATGGCCCTATCTTCAATCGATATGGCCGTCCGATCATGCGCGCGCCGCCACCGGCAGCGCGGTACGGCGTACGCGCAACGGCGCACGCTCGACGTGCTGCGGCCCCGTTTCCGCAGCCGCCCCACCCACCAGCGTACCGCCGGATCAGTGCGCTTGGCCAGCGCCGCGCGCGGGCCACACGTACCAGACTGCGCTCGCGAGCTGCAGCGCGAGCAGCACGCCCCATGCGGTGAGGTGCGCGGCGGCCGGATAACGGCCGTCGACCGCGGGCCAGCGCGACAGCACCGCGCCGACACCGATCTGGAACGCAAAGATCAGCAGGAAGATCACCAGTGTGAGCGTCGTGTTCGCGCGGCCGATCAGGTGGGCGGGAAAGTGCCCGGCCATCACCGCATAGGTCAGGATGCCGACGCCGCCGAACATCCCGTATGCAGCCCACAGCACGGCCGGCGGCAACGGCATGCGCGCGACGATTGCGACCTGCGTCGCGACGAATAGCGCCATGCCGACCCCGCAGAATGCGTAGACGGACACGCCGCGCCGCTCGAGCACGCGCGCCGCGGCGCCGAAGCCGACGCAGCCGGCCATCATCGCGAAGCCGAGCACCGACACGAGGCGCGCGGCATGCGACGCATCGAACCCCGCGACGTCGCGCAGGTACGGCCCGACCCACAGCGACTGCATCGCGTAAAACACGCCCTGCGTGACGACCGAGAACGACGAGATCTTCCAGAACGCGCGGCTGCTCAGGATGTGCCACGTGCCCTTGAACTGGCTGACGAGCTCGCCCTGGTGGCGCACCTGCCTCGCTTCGGGCGCGCCGAAGCCGATCGAGGCCGCGACGATCACCGTCAGCACCGCGAGGCCGAAACAGATCGCGCGCCAGTTCGTCCAGCCGAGCAGCCAGGTCAGCGGCGAACCGACCACGACGCCGCCGAGGCCGCCAACCGCCATCACGAGGCCGTTGACGAGCGGCAGTCGGCCGACCGGGAAATGCTGCGCGAGCGCCTTGAACGCCGCGCCGAGACACACCGACACGCCGACGCCGATCAGCAGCCGGCCGACCATCATCGTGCCGATGCCGTGCGCGGCGCCGAACACGGCGGCGCCGGCCGCGGCGAACAGCAGCATGCCGGCCGTCACGCGGCGCGGGCCGAAGTGGTCGAGCATCACGCCGGCCGGAATCTGCGCGCCCGCGAAACCGAGAAAATAGAGACTGGTGAGCAGGCCGAGATCGGCGGCCGACAACCCGAGCTCATGCGTGACGAACGGCGCGAAACCCAGATTGACGCCACGAAACACATACGATACGAAATACCCGATCGAAAACAGCGCGAGCACCCTCACCTGCACCGACGACATCGCTCCCCCTCGTGATATGAAGACTGTCGAAACGGCGCGGCGCCCTCGCACCGCGCACAAACGAAAACGCCGTCACCTCGGTGACGGCGTTTCGTTGCAATTCGCCGGATGATAGCGCAATCGCGCGGCCCGGACCGGCCGCCCACCGCGCTTCGCAGCCGCGTTATTTCTTCTTGCCCTTGGCCGGCGCGGCCTTCGCGGGTGCAGCTTTCGCAGATTTGGCCGATTTAGCCGCCGGCTTTGCCGCGCCGCGCTTCGCGCCGTGCGACTTGCCGCCCACCGCCAGGCTCGCGCGCTCGATGCGCGCACCGCCGACCGACGTCGCGATCCGCTCCGGACCGGGTTCCGCCGGCACCGAGCGGCCGACCGGCACGTGCAGCACGAGCGCCTGGCCCGGCATCGCGAGATCGCGGTGCGTGCGGTTCCACGCCTTGAGCTGGCCGACCGACACGCCGTAGCGGCCGGCGATCGCCGCCATCGACTGCTTGCGGCGCACGCGGATCAGCATCTTGCGCGTGTCGGGTACGTCGGGCTCCATCGCGAGCGCGCCGTTTTCGGCGACGTCGGCACTGATGTCCTCGTCGTCGTCATCGCCGCGCGGCACGACGATCGTCGAACCCGGCTTCAGGCGCATGCCGGCCGGAATCTTGTTGACCGACATCAGCGTATCGGCGTCCACGCCGATCTTCTCGGCGATCGCGGCCGGCCGCGCACGTTCGCTGACCGTATAGGTGGTCCACGTCGAAAGCTGGCCGTTGTATGACTTCAGGTTCTTCTCGAACGCGGACGCGTTGTCGAACGGCAGCAAGATCTGCGGTTCGGTCGCGCCGAGGATCACCGGCTTCGCGAACGACGGGTTCAGCGAGCGGAATTCGTCGAGCGACAGGTTCGCGAGCTTCGCGGCGACCGCGACGTCGATGTCGCGCGACGTCGTGACCGTCACGAAATACGGGTGGTTCGGGATGTCCGGCAACGTCAGGCCGTACTGCTTCGGGCTCGCGATGATGTTCTTCACCGCCTGCAGCTTCGGCACGTAGTTGCGCGTCTCGTTCGGCATCCGCAGGCTCTGGTAGTCGGTCGGCAGGCCGGCCGCCTGATTGCGCGCGATCGCGCGCTGCACGTTGCCCTCGCCCCAGTTGTACGCGGCCAGCGCCAGATACCAGTCGCCGAACATGTCGTGCAGGCGCGACAGGTAGTCGAGCGCGGCGCTCGTCGACGCGAGCACGTCGCGCCGTTCGTCCTGCCACATGTTGCGCTTCAGGTTGTACGTGCGGCCCGTGCCGGGCATGAACTGCCACATGCCGGCCGCCTTCGCGACCGACAGCGCCTGCGGGTTGAACGCGGACTCGATGAACGGCAGCAGCGCGAGCTCGGTCGGCATGTGACGCGCCTCGAGTTCCTCGACGATGTGATACAGGTACTTCTGCGAGCGCTCGGTCATGCGCTGCACGTAATCGGGACGCTGCGTGTACCAGGTCGTCTGCATGTCGACGAGGTCGCTCTGCAGGTCGGGCATCTGGAAGCCGCGACGGATGCGGCCCCAGAGATCGGAGTCCGCACTGGTCAGGTCGCCGACGGATTGCTTGTCGACGTCGACAGTTTCTTTGGCGGTGGCTGATTTACGGAGGTAGTTGGACGCCGCCTGCGGATCGGCGGCGTTGTTGGCGACAGGAGCCTGGCTCGCACAAGCGGCGAGTAGCAGGACCACCATCGCACTCAATATAAGTCGCATGAAAATCTCGGCTTCCGACGGCTGGAAATTGCTGGCGATACTACGGAAGTGCGTGCTTCACGTCAATAAAAACACCGAAAACTCAGCGAAATCCTACATTTGGAGCAATTTTTACAGACACCGCTTGAGCTTTGGAGTCCTCCGGAAATGATCATCTGAACCGGTTTTTCCACTCCCGCATCAGCGTAAACGCCGCCAGACGATCCGGCACCGTTTCGTGCAGCTCGGCCTCGAGCGTCGCATGGATGGCGGCGCTGTCCGCGCGCATGAACGGGTTCACCGCGCGCTCGTGCGCGATCGTCGTCGGCAGCGTCGGCACGCCGCGCGCGCGCAGCGCCTGCGCGTCGTCGCGCCACGCGGCAAGCGCCGCATTGCCGGGCTCGCACGCGAGCGCGAAGCGGATGTTCGACAGCGTGTATTCGTGTGCGCAATGCACGTGCGTATTGCCCGGCAGTGCCGCGAGCGCGTCGAGCGACGCGAGCATCTGTGCGGGCGTGCCCTCGAACAGGCGGCCGCAGCCGCACGAGAACAGCGTGTCGCCGCAGAACACGTGCGGCACCGCGGCGCCCTGCCCGGCCGCCTGGAAATAGGCGATGTGGCCGCGCGTATGGCCGGGCACGTCGAGCACGTCGAACGCGACGGCCGGCGCGTCGACCGTCACGCGATCGCCGCCCGAAAGCGGCCGCGTGACCACGCCGATCGCCTCGGCCGCGGGGCCGTAAACGGTGAGCGGCACATCGGCCGGTTGGCTATTGCGCAGCGCCTCGACACCGCCGACATGGTCGGCGTGATGGTGCGTGAGTAAAATAGCGGTCAACCGCCAGCCTCGTTCGGCAAGAACCCGGCGCACCGGCGCGGCTTCACCCGGATCGACGGCGATCGCATCGCGGCCGTCCGAGACGAGCCAGATATAGTTGTCTTCGAATGCCGGAACCGGCACGTATTCCAGCTCGTTCATGGGCGCGCAACCATCGTTATGCCTGATCGTCAAATTATAGACTGGCCCGCCTGGACCGACTCGCCTCCCGGCCGCTACGTGCTGGACTGGGAGCAGGCGCAGCTCGACCGGATCGTGTCCGACGTCTTCGGGTTCCACGCGCTGCAGCTCGGCCTGCCGCAGCTCGACGCACTGCGCGAGAACCGCATGCCGTATCGCGGCCTCGTGCTCGATCCGGCGAGCGGCGCGAGCGCGCCGTACCAGTATCCGTGGGCGCGCGAAGCGCACGCGCCGGAGCACGCGCCCGCCGATCGCAGCACGACGTGGTGCGACCTGCTCGACCTGCCGTTCGAGTCGCAGAGCGTCGACCTGATCGTGATGCCGCACACGCTCGAATTCACGTCCGACCCGCACCGCCTGCTGCGCGAGGCCGAGCGCGTGCTGATGCCGGAAGGCCAGCTCGTGATCACCGGCTTCAATTCGCTCAGCCTGTGGGGCATGCGGCAATCGTTCGGGCGCATGGCGAACCGCCCGTTCGTGCCGGCCACGCGCGACCAGATCGCGTTCATCCGGCTCAAGGACTGGATCAAGCTGCTCGGTTTCGACCTCGAACGCGGCCGCTTCGGCTGCTACCGGCCGCCGCTGGTCACCGACAAGTGGCTGGCCCGCTACGGCTTCATGGAAGCCGCGGGCGACCGCTGGTGGCCGATCTTCGGCGCCGTCTACATGGTGACGGCCGTCAAGCGCGTGCGCGGCATGCGCCTCGTCGGCCAGATCAAGATGAAAAAACCCGTGCTCGCGCCAGGCCTGACGCCCGCGGCCTCCCCGACCACCCATCAAGAACATTCATGACAATCGATACGATCGACATCTATACCGACGGCGCCTGCAAGGGCAACCCCGGCCCCGGCGGCTGGGGCGCACTGATGCGCTACGGCGACCGCGAAAAGGAGCTGTTCGGCGGCGAGCCCAACACGACCAACAACCGCATGGAGCTGATGGGCGTGATCGCCGCGCTCGAGGCGCTGAAGCGGCCGTGCCAGGTGATCGTGCACACCGATTCGCAATACGTGCAGAAAGGCATCAGCGAGTGGATCCACGGCTGGAAGAAGAAAGGCTGGGTCACCGCGGCAAAGACGCCCGTGAAGAACGCCGACCTGTGGAAACGGCTCGACGCGCTCGTCGCGCAGCACGAGGTCGAGTGGCGCTGGGTCAAGGGTCACGCGGGCCATCCCGAAAACGAGCGCGCGGACGCGCTCGCGAATCGCGGCGTCGAATCGCTCACGGCCTGAACGCCGGCCACTCCCCTGTTTCCATCGTTTTTCCCGACATGCGCCAGATCATTCTCGATACCGAAACCACGGGCCTGAACGCCCGCACGGGCGACCGTCTCATCGAAATCGGCTGCGTCGAGCTGCTGAACCGGCGGCTCACCGGCAACAACCTGCACTTCTACGTGAACCCCGAGCGCGACAGCGATCCGGGCGCACTCGCCGTGCACGGCCTCACGACCGAATTCCTCAGCGACAAGCCGAAGTTCGCGGAAGTCGCCAGCCAGATCCTCGACTTCGTGAAGGACGCCGAGCTGATCATCCACAACGCACCGTTCGACCTTGGCTTCCTCGACGCCGAATTCGCGCGGCTCGACCTGCCGCCGTTCACCGAACATTGCGGCGGCGTGATCGACACGCTCGTGCAGGCCAAGCAGATGTTCCCCGGCAAGCGCAACTCGCTCGACGCGCTGTGCGACCGCTTCGGCATCAGCAACGCGCACCGGACGCTGCACGGCGCACTGCTCGACTCGGAGCTGCTCGCCGAGGTGTATCTCGCGATGACGCGCGGCCAGGACAGCCTCGTGATCGACATGCTCGACGACGCGGGCGCCGACGGCGGCGCGGCGAACGGCCAGCGCGTGTCGCTCGCCGCGCTCGACCTGGTCGTGGTGGCCGCGAGCGACGACGAGCTCGCCGCGCACCAGGCGCAACTCGACGAGCTCGACAAGTCGGTCAAGGGCGCATGCGTGTGGCGCAAGTCCGCCGACGCGGGCGCCGCCGAAACGGCCTGACGCACGCGGCACGCGCTGCGGCCGCGCTTACGCGCGCGGCTGCAGCGCGATGACCGCCATCCCGCCGAGCGCAAGCACCGCGCCGGCCACGTCCCAGCGGGTCAGCGCGACACCGTCGACCACCCGCAGCCAGACCAGCGCAACCGCGATATACACGCCGCCGTACGCGGCATAGGTACGCCCGGCCGCGCTCGGGTGCAGCGTCAGCAGCCACGCGAACAGCGCGAGCGACAGCGCGGCCGGCACCAGCAGCCAGGCCGGCCGGCTGCCCTTCAGCACGAGCCACGGCAGGTAACAGCCGACGATTTCGGCCAGCGCGGTGGCGGCGAACAGCGCCGCGATCCTCATCAGTTCGGTCATCCGGTTCCTCGTGAATTCGGCCCCGTCGCCGGGGAGCCGCACGGCCCCGCCGCGCGCCGCCGATCATACCCGAGCAGGCCGCGCCGGACGCCCCGCCAGACGGGCGTCTCCCGGCAATTTGCACGATCATCCGTCATCGTGCTATCATGTCGCCTGTTTCAACATTCAATCTCTGTCTATTCGATTTCGAGAGAAGTCCGTCCGCGCGTTGCGGGCCGGCGCTTCGACCGAAATTGCACCCACAGGAAAGCCCGCCCGACAGGCCCGCTTTTCTCGTTTCGCTGCCCCTTTCGGGGCGCTTGCCGGAACGCCGGACCTCCGTCCGCACCGGCATCTGCCGCCAGCATCACGCGGCCCATTCTTCATGAGCGCACTGTCGCGACGGCCCATCGGGCCCGCGTCGAAGCAGCCCCTTACGGCCCTTTGCTGCCCGTTGCGCAGTAAGTGCTTAATGGCCTGCCCCGACGCGCCGCACACGACACCGCGCTTGCAGGCAAACCGTGTCGGACGGCCCGCCCGTTCCGGCGCAGTCAAAGGAGTGCATGACCTTGACCGCAACACACGTCAGCCCGACCGCTGCTTCTTCCTCCACTTCGTCCGGCGACGCTCCGCTCGCCGCGGACGACATCACCGTCGTCGACCAGAGCCTGCTCAAACGCGCCGTCAGCGCGATGGCCATCGGCAATGCGATGGAATGGTTCGACTTCGGCGTGTACAGCTATATCGCCGTCACGCTCGGCAAGGTGTTCTTCCCGTCCAGCAGCCCGTCCGCGCAGCTGCTCGCGACCTTCGGCACGTTCGCGGCCGCATTCCTCGTGCGCCCGCTCGGCGGCATGGTGTTCGGCCCGCTCGGCGATCGCATCGGCCGCCAGCGCGTGCTCGCCGCGACGATGATCATGATGGCCGCCGGCACCTTCGCGATCGGCCTGATCCCCAGCTACGCGTCGATCGGCATCATGGCGCCCGCGCTGCTGCTCGTCGCCCGCCTCGTGCAGGGCTTCTCGACCGGCGGCGAATACGGCGGCGCGGCCACCTTCATCGCCGAATTCTCGACCGACAAGCGCCGCGGCTTCATGGGCAGCTTCCTCGAATTCGGCACTCTGATCGGCTATGTGATGGGTGCGGGCGTCGTCGCGCTGCTGACCGCGTCGCTGTCACAGGAAGCGCTGCTGTCGTGGGGCTGGCGTGTGCCGTTCCTGATCGCCGGCCCGCTCGGCCTGATCGGTCTCTATATCCGGATGAAGCTCGAGGAAACGCCCGCGTTCAAGCGCCAGGCCGAAGAGCGCGAAGCGCAGGACAAGGCCGTGCCGAAGGCGCGCTTCCGCGAAACGCTGATGCGCAACTGGCGTGCGCTGCTGCTGTGCGTCGGCCTCGTGCTGATCTTCAACGTGACCGACTACATGGTGCTGTCGTACCTGCCGAGCTTCATGTCGTCGACGCTGCACTTCGACGAATCGCACAGCCTCGTGCTGGTGCTGCTCGTGATGGTGCTGATGATGCCGATGACGCTCTTCGCCGGCCGCCTGTCCGACCGGATCGGCCGCAAGCCGGTGATGCTCGCCGGCTGTGTCGGGCTGCTCGTGCTGTCGATCCCGTCGATGATGCTGATCCATGCGGGCACCACGGCATCGGTGTTCGGCGGCCTGCTGGTCCTCGGCGTGCTGCTGTCCTGCTTCACCGGCGTGATGCCGTCGGCGCTGCCGGCGCTGTTCCCGACCGAGATCCGCTATGGCGCGCTCGCGATCGGCTTCAACGTGTCGGTATCGCTGTTCGGCGGCACGACACCGCTCGTTACCGCATGGCTCGTCGACGTGACGCACAACCTGATGATGCCCGCGTACTACATGATGGGCGCCGCCGTGATCGGCATCGTGTCGGTCGTCGCGCTCGCGGAAACCGCGCGCCAGCCGCTCAAGGGCTCGCCGCCGGCCGTCGCGACGCGCCGCGAGGCGCACCAGCTCGCGCGCCAGCTGCGCGAGGACGACGACTCGGAGATGTACGGCGTCGTGTCGCCCGCACGCGCCTGAGCGTCGCCCATGAAAAAGCCCCGGCCGAAGCCGGGGCCCGATCGAATCCGATCCGCCCGACCGGCTTGCGCCGGCCGGGCTTTTTTTCATCCGTTAGCCGTGAGCGCCATCATGCGTGCGCTTCGCCGTGACGGCTGAAGATCAGCGCACGCGAGCGAGATACCGCCGCCTGCGCGCCGCGTGCCGCGACGATCAGCCCGACCTGGCCGAGATTGAAATCGCGCTCGACCATCAACTGCGTCAGCGCGGCAAGCGGCAACACGACGGACGGGTGGTACAGGCTTGATTCGAGCAGGGCTTTCATCATCGGCTCCATCTGGCAATGCGTGATTCGATGGAGTGGATTCTAGGGACCGGCCGCTTCCGGATAAACGGCGCGAATGCGAAGTCACTTGTCGGCCACCGAGAACAATCGGCGGCGGCTTGCCGGGTGCGGCCGAGCGGCCGGCAGGCAGCGGCGCGGGGCGGCCTCGCGCCCCGCCTCCAGGGGCCGCCAGGCCTACGCGAGCGGCGTTTCGACGAACGCCGGCAACGCTTCCGCACGCGCAGAATGCGCGGCGAGCGCCGGATAGCGGGCCGGATCGATCCGCGCGAGCGCCGGGTAATCGGCCGCCACGAACTGCGTGAAGCGCCACGCCACCGCGACCGTCACGTCGGACTGCAGCAGGCGCGCACCGCCGAACCAGCCGTTCGCGGCCGCAACGAGCGGCTCCAGCTCGCCGTACGCGCCCTCGAGCTGGCTCAGCACGCGCTCGAGCCACGGCGCGTGCTGCTTGTCGGACGGGCGCAGCGCCTGCTCGTAGATGACCTGCACGGTCTTCTCGGCTGCCGCCAGCGCGAAACCGACCGGCACGAGCGCGCGCAGCCGCGCGTCGGCGGCGTCGGGCAGCAGGCGCCGCTCCGGCGCGACCAGGTGATCGAGATAGTCGACGATCAGCGACGAATCGATCAGCGTCGCGCCGTCGTCGGTCACGAGTGTCGGCGCCTTGACGACCGGATTGATCGCCCTGAACTGCTCGAAATGACGGAACACCGAGATCGACTCGTGTTCGAACGGCAGGTCGAGCAGCTTCGCCGAAATGGCGACACGGCGCACAAACGGGGAATCCAGCATGCCGATCAGCTTCATCGCAAACGCTCCGCTTGAGGAGAATGGGACGAAAACTGTAGCAGCGTCGCGAGCCGTCGCCTAGCGCGCTCGTACGCGCGTCCGCTTGATACGTATCAGCGCCCCGCTACCCGGCCGCAATGACCATAATGCAGATTCACGCCCCTTCCGCCTCAAGGTCCGCCATGTGGTATGCCCTCGTCGAGCAGCAGCGGGAATGGATGCGCGCCTGGCGCGCGGCGACGCGGCACGCGTTCGATGCGTGGCCCGCGGCGACGCTGCCGCAGGCCGCGTCGTCGTGCTATGACGACCTGTTCGAGCCGCTGCTCGGGCAGCCGGCCGGGCCGCCGCGCTTCGACATCGGGCGATCCGCCATCGGCGAACGGGTTGCCGCGCACACGCCGTTCTGCGACCTGCGGCGCTTCACGCGCGCCGATGCGCGGCGCACGGTGCTGCTGTGCGCGCCGCTCGCCGGGCACGCGGCCGTGATGATGCGGGAAACCGTCGAGACGCTGCTCGCCGACGGCGACGTCTGCGTGACCGACTGGCGCAATGCGCGCGACGTGCCGCTCGCGTCGGGCCGCTTCGGGCTCGACGAGTATGTCGCGACGCTCGACGGCTTCGTCGACGGGCTCGCGCTCGACGATCGGCCGCTGCACGTCGTCGCCGTGTGCCAGGCGACCGTGCCGGCGCTCGGCGCGCTCGCGCTGCGCGCCGAGCGCGGCCTGGCGCCGCCCGCGAGCATCACGCTGATCGGCGGCCCGCTCGACGCACGCCTGAATCCGAGCGCGCTCGGCACCGCGGCAGCCACCCGCTCGCTCGGCTGGTGCCGCCGCCACCTGATCGACATCGTGCCGCCCGGCTTCGCGGGGCACGGTCGCCAGGTGTTCCCGACCTATCTCCAGCAGGGCGAGATCGCGCTGATGTACCCGCAGCGTTTCATGTCGCTGGTCGAGGCGTACGCGCTGGCCGCGTCGCGCTTCGACATGGCCGCGCTCGCCGGCGCGCGGCGCGCGCTGCTCGAATACACGGCGCTGCTCGACATGCCGGCCGAATATTTCCTCGACACGGTCGACATCGTGTTCCAGCGCATGTGCCTCGCGAACGGCACGTGGGACGTGGGCGGCCGGCGCGTCGAGCCTGCCGCGCTGCGCGGCGTCGCGCTGCTGACCGTCGAAGGCCGATGCGACGCCGTCACGGGCGCCGGCCAAACGCATGCGGCACTCGACATGTGCAGCGGCCTCGCGGCCGACGAGCGCTATCGCGTCGATATCGACGATTGCGATCACTACGGGCTGTTCACCGGCGCGCGCTGGCTCGGCAATGTCCATCCGATGCTGCAGCGCGTGTTCGCGCTGGCCGAGGCCGGCCGCCCTCGCCCGCGCTCGCGCCGGATCAGGCGGACGTGATGCCGCGTTGCATGCGGGCCGCGTCGAGCAACGTACGCACCTCGTCGTCGCTCGTTTGCCCGAAGTGCGCGTAGAACTGGCTGATCCCGAAGAACGGTTGCGGCTGCGATACCGCGACGAACGCGTCGGCCAGACCGTCGAACGCATGCTGCGCGCCCGCCGGCGCGACCGGCGCGGCCGCCACGATCCGCACCGGGTGGCGTTCGCGCAGCGCCTGCAGCGCGGCACGCATCGACGCGCCGGTCGCGACGCCGTCGTCGACGACGATGACGATGCGCCCGTCGACCGGCAGCGGCGGCGCAGCGCCGCGATACAGCGCTTCGCGGCGATGCAGCTCGGCCGTCTCGCGCACGATCACGTCGGCGAGCTGCGCGTCGGTCACACCCATCGAGCGGATCACGGAACGCTGCAGATGCATCGCGCCACCCGTTGCGATCGCGCCCATCGCGAGCTCGGGCTCGCACGGCACGCCCAGCTTGCGCACGACCAGCACGTCGAGCGGCGCGCGCAGCGCGCAGGCAACCGGATACGCGACGGGCACGCCGCCGCGCGGCAACGCGAGCACGACGACGTCGCTACGCCCCGCATAATCGCTCAGCGCGCCGGCCAGTTGGCGGCCCGCATCGGCGCGATCGGCAAAACACTCGGTCACGATCGGCTCCCTGCCGTTGCGCCGGATGCGCGAAACGCGCGCCGGCGCCTGTCAACGAGCATGGTTCATCGGCAGCGCCGATGCAAGCGGGGTCACACCGGCGTGCACGACACCGAAGGAAAGAGTCAGAGGCCGCCGGCCTGCCGGTATAGCCGCCAGAACGACTGCGCGTAGGATTGCGCGAGCTCGGGCGCGCGCTGGAACACGTTGACCGTCTCGGCGTGCGCAGCCGCGCCGTCGGACAGCGTCGTCAGCGCGACGCTGTCGTCGACGATCACGAAGCGCGGCGCGGGATCGCCGTGCCGCGAATCGATCGCCACGTCGATGCCCGCGGATTTCAGATAGCCTGCGCCGCTGTACCTGCCCGCGCGCGGCGAGCGCACGAGCACGACGCGCACCTCGATCCCGCGCGCACGAGCCGCGCGCAGCGCGCTCGCGACGGCGGGCGGCACATGCGCGTAGCCGGCCAGCAGTACGCGGCGCTGCGCCTGTTCGATCAGGTCGACGGTCGCGTCGGCCGCCGCGTTGTCATACGAAAAGTACGTGCCGACCGAAGCGGCATCGGACGGGATCCGGCTGGCGTGGGCGCTCGCCGCACAGCAAAGCGCGGCGAAAAAGAAGGCGGCTGGTCTCATGGCGGGCGCCATTGTAGCGACGCCAATTCGCGTGGCAAGCGCCGGCTGCGGCGCTGCTGCGCCGGCGCAACACACAGTGCGAAACCGGGGCGCGGCGGGGATGTTGCAGGCCGGTTTTCGGGCCGCCGGTCAGCCAGCCGCGACGCGCGCGAGCCAGTTCGTCACGCCGTCGACGGAACGGAAATCCGCGAGGCTGCGCGCCGGCAGCGCGGGATACGCGCCGCCGGCCATCTCGGCCAGCGCGCGCCCGGGGCCGAGTTCGAGAAACGCGGTCGCACCGGCCTCCACGCAGGCGGCGAGACAGGCCGCCCACTCGACCGGCTCCGCGATCTGCCGCGCGAGCTTGTCGAGGCCCGCGTCGACGTCGAGCACCGACGCGCCGTCGATGCCCGAAAACAATCGCGTGCCGGGCAGCGGCCGGCGCACGCGCACGTCGGCAAGCGACGCGCGAAATACCGGCACGGCCGCTGCGAGCCGGCGCGTATGCGACGCGATCCGCACGCACACGGGCGCGATGCGCAGCGCACCGGCGCGCGCGGCGCCGTCGGCCACCGCATCGACATCGGCCTGCCGCCCCGCGACCACGAATGCGTCGCCGGGGTTTGCGATCGCGATCGCCGCGTCGCGACCGGCGCACAACTGCGCAAGCTGCGCGCGCGTCAGGCCGCGCACGAACGCCATCCGCTCGTCGCCGCCGCTCGCCGCATCCATCGCGCGCGCGCGTGCGTCGGCCAGGTCGAGCGCGTCATGCGGATCGATCATTCCCGCGACGCTCCACGACGCGACCTCGCCGACGCTGTAGCCCGCGACGCAGCGCCGGCGCGGCCACGCCGCGTCGAGCAGCGCAGCAGCCGCAAGCGCCTGGACGGTGCAGAGGATCTGCGCGGCGCGGTTCTCGCGCAGCGCGTCCGGTCCGGCCTGCCGGACCCCCGCGCGCGGATCGTCGCCCAGGAGCCGGCCGGCATGCGCGAACAACGCATCGGCCTGCGGCGCCGTGCCCGTCAGGTCGAACATGTCGGCGCGCTGCGCGCCTTGTCCCGAACAGAGGATCGCCAGCGTCATCGCGCGTCCCCGTCGGCTTCGAGCGCATCGACGAATACGCTCATCGCGAGCAGGTCGGCCGCGCCGCCCGGGCTCAGCCGGCGCGCAACGAACGCACGATGCGCGGCCACCGCGCGCAGCCGCCAGTCGCGCGCACGCACGCCGCCGCGTGCGACGAACGCACGTGCGGTCGCCCGCGCGAAATCGAGGCCGGCCTGCCCGCCCCGGTGCAGCAGGTTCGTATCGTCGAGCGCGGCGATCAGCGCGAAGCACGCAGCGACGCGCGCGGCTTCCGGATCGTCGGGCAGGTCGCGCTTCGCACGGCGCAGCGCGGGCAGCCCGATCGCGTATACGGTCGTGAAACCTTCGGCCGCTTCGCGACGCGCGCCGCCGACGCCGTAGCGTCGGCTCGCGCGCTCGCCGTGGCTGTCCGGCAAGCGCGGGCCGCCGAGAATATCGGCGCCCCAGCGGCGGGACACGAACGCGCCGAGCGTCATTCCGCCCGGCACTCCCCCCGGCATCGCACGCCGGCCCGCGGCCGCGCACAGCAGCCCGAGCCCGAAGATCGCGCCGCGATGCGTATTGACGCCGCCGGTCGCCGCGAGCATCGCATGCTCGGCACGCAGGCCGATCTTGCGCAGCACGGCCATGTCCGCGTCGCGCGCGCCCGCGTCGGCGAGTTCCGCGAAGTACGGCCGCAGCACGGCGGCGCTGCGCGCGAATGTCGCGGCATCCATGTCCGAATGACTGCCGGTGTCGACGTGGCTGACGAGCCCCGGCTTCGGATAGGTGTCGATCTCGAGCACGAGGCTGCGCTCGGCCAGCTCGGCGATACGCTCGGCAGCGGACGGCGCCGATACGCGGCAGGCGGCCCATGCACTCATCGCGAGTCTCCGTTGAATGCGCCGACAGGCATCAATTCGACGGCGATCGCGGTCTTGACCGCGACTTCGGGCAGCCGCGCGTGCAGTTCGCGCCAGTTGACGCCCGCGCCGTCGGCGCGCAGCAGTTCGCCGTCGATGCGCATCGGCGCGCGCGCGTCGATCGCCGCGAGGCCGTCGAGCAGCGGTGCGAGCGACGCGGCCTCCGGCAGCGGAAACACGATGTCGAGATCGGAAGACTCGCTCAGGTAGCGCTCGCCCGTCAGCGCCTGCCACGCGAGGCTGCCGAACACGCGGCCCTGCACGCCGCGGCGCGCGCCGAGCGCATCGAGCTCGCGCAACGATGCGTGCCACGCATCGGGCGCGGCGGCAAGCACGTCGGCCAGCGCGGGCAGCGGGCCGACCGTCGCGAGCGCGTCGGCAGCGACATTCAGCGCGATGCGCCGCTTGCCCGCGGCAGGCGGCAGCGGCAGGCCGAGCGGCACGCGGCCGGCATCGGCCTCGTCGGGCGACGCACGGCGCACGATCAGCGGCCAGCCGCGTTCGGCCCACGCGCGCACGAGCGGATCGGCCGCGAGCGCGGGATCGCGCGCGAATGCCGCGCCCCACCCCGCCGCCGTCAGCGTGACGAGCGTGTGGCGGCGCAGCGGCATCTCAGCGTGCGGCACGCGCGAGTTCCTCGACGCGCCGCGCGACGTCGGCCGCGACCGGCCGGCCGCGCGCCGCGCGACGGTCGATGCGGTCGGCCGGCTTGCCGAGCCATTCGCCGACCTGCCCGTCGAGCGCGCGGGACGGATCGAGCACGGCATCGACGGCACCCAGCTTCACGAGATTGTCGAGCCCGGGCGCGAACACGGGCGTCGAGCGCGCCATCTCCTTCAGCACGTCGATCGGCAGCTTGGTCACGCGCGACATCGACGGCAGGTCCATCACCTCCGGCTCGGCGCCCGGCACCGCGAGCAGCGTGCGCGTCGCGAGCGCGGTCGCGATGAATGCGCCCGCGGCCGTGTGGCCGTATAGCACACCGATCGTCCGGTGCCCGGCGAGATCCGCGTGCATCAGGCACTTCGCGAGATGCGACAGCCCTTCGTTCAGGCCGAGCAGTTCGTCGCGCTTGCTCATCCGCTGGCTGTCGCTATCGACGAGCACGAGGATCGGCGTGCCGCCGCCGCGCGCGATCGTGTCGAGCACGCGCGACGCGAGCGTCAGCGCCTCGTCGATGCCGAACGGCAAACGGTCGGCGACGCCGATCACGTCGACGCGCGTGCCGGCCAGTTCCGCGTGGCCCGTCAGCAGGCCGCCGGTGCGCACGATCGAATGGCCGTTCGGAAACAGCGAGATCAGGACTTCATCGAGCGTCATGCCGCCTCCCGCCGGGCAGCCTCAAGGGCCGCCCCCAGGACGGCAGCAGCCCCCTCGGGAGGCAGCGAACGAAGTGAACGTGGGGGTCGTTTCATTTCGGCTCCTGTAACTGGTCGGCGAGTTTCGCGAACGCCTCGTCGGGCATCCCGGGAATCGCTTCGGGCGTGTCCGCGCCGAGCGCACGCCATACGTCGAGCGCATCCTTGCACGCACCGAACCGTTCGACACGCGCTTCGAGGCGCGCCTGTTCCTCATGCAGCATCGCCGCATCGAACTTCGGTGCGTGGCCGATCAATTCGAGCGCCGCCGCGCGGAACGCATCGGGCGTATCGGCGACATAGCGGTCCGCACCGCCGATCAGCCGCCGGTGCTTGCCGCCCATCGTGCGCCAGATCAGCGCGCGGTCCTTCGCGTCGAATTCCTCGACGCCGCGATTCGTCTCGATCACTTCGGGGCCCGATACGCTGATGCGCCCCTGCTCCGACACCGCGAGCGCCGAACAGCACGCGGCGAGCAACCCGCCGCCGCCATAGCAGCCCGCGCGCCCGCCGATCAACCCGATCACCGGCACGCCGGCCGCGCGCGCATCGACGAGCGCACGCATGATCTCGGCGATCGCCAGCTCGCCCGCGTTCGCTTCCTGCAGCCGCACGCCGCCCGTATCGAACAGGATCAGCACCGGCTTGCCGACTTCGCGTGCGGCGCGCAGCAAGCCGGTGAGCTTCGCGCCGTGCACTTCGCCGAACGCACCGCCCATGAAGCGGCCTTCCTGCGCGGCGATAAACACCGGCCGGCCGTCGAGCCGACCGTGGCCGACCACCATCCCGTCGTCGAACTGCTGCGGCAGGTCGAACAGCGGCAGGTGCGGGCTCGTTACGCGTTCGGCCGGGCCGAGGAATTCGCTGAAACTGCCCGCGTCGAGCAGCCCGTCGATGCGCTGCCGCGCCGACGCTTCGTACCAGCTCGCGCCGTTCGCGACGAACGCGGGCGCGTCGTGGATCACGTCGGTCATCATGCGTCTCCCTCGATCGCGCGCACGGCCTGCGCGAGCCGCAGCGACACCATGTCGGGCCGTGCGCCGCCGTCGTTGATCGACAGCTTCAGGCCACCCGGCGTGCGCCGCTCGACGAAATCCGACACGACGGCCTGCCACACCGCGCCGAAGCCGACCGCCGCGGTGCGGATGTCGATCTCGCATTCGTTGCCCGGCAGCACGCGCTCGACGAGCACTTCGAGATTGCCGGACGCGACCACGCCGACGAGCGCCGCGGCCAGCTCGCCCTTCGCGCGCTCGCGCGCGGTGAAGCGATAGTTCAACTGTTCCATGCCCTCTTCCTCACCAGTTGCGGAACCGGGCCGGCGGCGCATAGAGCCCGCCCGACCAGTGCACGAGATCCTTGATCGAGCGCGCGGCGAGCCAGCGGCGGTCGGCGTCGAGCGGATCGATGCCGAGATCCTCCGGGCGGCGGATCACGCCGCGCTCGCGCAGCCGCTCGACCATCTTCCGGTCGCGGCCGCGGCCGACCTCCGTATAGCCGGCGACGCCGCGGATCGCGTGCTCGCGCTCGTCCTTGTCGCGGCACATCAGCAGGTTCGCGATCCCTTCCTCGGTGACGATGTGCGTGACGTCGTCGCCATAGACCATGATCGGCGCGAGATCGAGCTGCAGCTTGTCGGCGAGCTTCAGCGCATCGAGCTTCTCGACGAACATCGGCACGTTCTTGTCGCCGAACGTCTCGCCGATCTGCACGACGAGCTTGCGGCCGCGCCGCAGCGCCGCCGGCGTGTCGGGATCGGCTTGCGCGCCGGCCTTCAGCCACGGCTCGCTCGGATGGCGCCGCCCGCGCGCGTCGCTGCCCATGTTCGGCGCGCCGCCGAAGCCGGCGATCCGCTCGGCCGTGACCGTCGACGAATGGCCGGACAAATCGATCTGCAGCGTCGAGCCGATGAACATGTCGCACGCATAGAGGCCGGCCGTCTGGCAGAACGCGCGGTTCGAGCGCAGCGACCCGTCGGGGCCCGTGAACCACACGTCGGAGCGCGCGCGGATGTAGTCGTCCATCCCGACCTCGGAGCCGAAGCAGTGGACCTGCTCGACCCAGCCCGATTCGATCGCCGGAATCAGCGTCGGGTGCGGATTGAGCGCCCAGTGCGTGCAGACCTTGCCCTTCAGCCCGAGCTTCTCGCCGTAGGTCGGCAGCAGCAGCTCGATCGCAGCGGTGTTGAAGCCGATCCCGTGGTTCAGGCGCTTGATGCCGTACGGCTCGTAGATGCCCTTGATCGCGAGCATCGCGGTGAGGATCTGCGTTTCGGTGATCGCGGCCGGATCGCGCGTGAACAGCGGCTCGACGTAGAACGGCCGGCCGGCCTCGACGACGAAATGCACGCGGTCGCCGGGGATGTCGACGCGCGGCACCTTGTCGACGATGCGATCGACCTGCGCGATCACGATGCCGTCCTTGAACGCGGTGGCCTCGACGACGGTCGGCGTGTCCTCGGTGTTCGGGCCCGTGTACAGGTTGCCGTCGCGGTCGGCGCTGACCGCGGCGATCAGCGCGACGTGCGGCGTGAGGTCGATGAAGTAGCGCGCGAACAGCTCGAGATAGGTGTGCACCGCGCCGAGCGCGATCTTGCCGCCGAACAGCAGCTTCGCGATCCGCTGCGACTGCGGGCCCGAATACGCGAAGTCGAGACGCTTCGCGATGCCGCGCTCGAACACGTCGAGATGCTCGGGCAGCACGACGCCCGACTGCACCATGTGCAGGTCGTGCACCTTCGCGCTGTCGACGTCGGCGAGCGCCGTCGCGAGCAGGTCGGCCTGCTTCTGGTTGTCGCCTTCGAGGCACACGCGGTCGCCCGGCCGCAGCACCGCTTCGAGCAACGCCACGGTGTCGCGCGCATCGACCCGCTTGCCTTGCGCGTAAACCGCGCCGGCCGCGAGGCGTGCATCGCGCGCCTGCCGCGCGTGATTCCATCCCGTCATGAACAGTTCTCCCGCTTCGATGGTTCAGCGGCATTCTAAGCCTGGCGCCGCCGCCGATTGATGATGTTGACGAATGCGACTCAGAGGACGCCGCGATGGGTGCGGCCCGCGTTCGGGCAGCATCCGTCGACCTAGCCGCCGACCAGCGCGCGCGTCGTGAAGAACAGCACCGACGGGCCGAGCAGGCAGCCGACGCCGGTGTGGAACGTCGCGACCAGCGCACCGTACGGGACGAGCCGGCGGTCGGTCGCGGCGAGCCCCGCGCTCACGCCGCTGACGGTGCCGGCGAGGCCGCCGAAGATCATCGCGGAACGCGGCGTCTTCAGGCCCATGAAGCCGGCCGCGACCGGCGTGCCGACCATCACGATGATCGCCTTCACGAGTCCCGTCGCGATGCTGAGCGCGATCACGTCGGAGCTCGCACCGATCGCCGCGCCCGTGACGGGCCCGACGATGTACGTGACGGCGCCCGCGCCGATGGTCGTCATGCTGACCGCGTCGGTATAACCGAACGCGCGCGCGATGCACGCGCCGACGATGAACGGCAGCACGGTGCCGAGCAGCAGCGACACGACGCCGACGAGCCCGGCCTTGCGCGCCTCGGTCGGCTGCACTTCGAACGCGGTCGCGACGATCGCGAAATCGCGCAGCATCGCGCCGCCCATCAGGCCGACGCCCGCGAACAGCGGCACGTCGGCGAGTCCCTTCTCGCCGCCGGTGAACGCCCCGCCGACATACGCGAGCGCGAGACCGATCACGATCGCGATCGCGGAGCCGTGCACGCGGCCGAACGTGAGCTTGCGCGACGCGATCGACGACAGCCACATGATCAGGCCGACCAGCGCGAACGACGCGACGAGCCCGTTGTGGGCGACGACTTTTTCGAGCATCTGCAGCATGGCGGCCTCCGTTATTGTTCTTCGAATTGCGGCACGCCCGCGAAGGCCGTGTCGTCGCGCCCCATGCGCACGAGTACCGCGATGCAGCATGCGCAGATCGCGACGGCGCCGACGGCGGCCAGCAGCGCGACCGGGCCGCCCTTCAGCGCGGCGACGACGTTCTGGTTCGCGGCCATCGCGACGACGACCGGGATGTACATCGCGCCCCAGAAGCCGACGCCGGCCTCGGTCTCCTTCGGCAGCCAGCCGCGCCGGTGCAGCCACAGGCGCAGGCAGATCAGCAGCAGCATCGCGATGCCGACCCCGCCGACGTTGGTTTTCACGCCGATGGCCGTGCCCAGCAGGTCGCCGAGGAACAGTCCGGCCAGGTGGCAGAACGCCAGCAGCGCGGTTCCGTAGATGATCATGAGTCGTCTCCAGTCTCTTCGTAACGGGCGCCTGACGCGTGCAGAAAGCGGGCCCGCACGTCGATCCCGTGCGCGGACTGTCTCCTGCGGCGGTGCGCCGCGGCCCGGCGGCCCGTCGTGCGGGCGCGTTCTCGGGCGGTCGATGGGATGATGCGGTTTCGGGCCGGACGCCGGATGCCGTAGACTGACCGAAGCAGCCGCCGGCACGACGCGGACCACGCGTCCGGTTCGCCCCGTTGCACGGGCCGCACCGGGGCGTGATCCGATACTAGCGCCGCAATATCCGGCCATTTATGAAGTTGTCGAAACCGATTCAGTGGATTTAGCAATGCGCCCGTTACCGCCCGAGCTGCTGCGCAGCTTCGTCGCCGTCGCCCAGTCCGGCAGCTTCACCGCCGCGTCCGAGCGCGTGAACCTGTCGCAGTCGACCGTCAGCCAGCACATCCGCCGCCTCGAGGAGCTGCTCGACCGGCCACTCTTCGAGCGCGACACGCGCAACGTTCACCTGTCGCAGCACGGCGACGCACTGTTCCGCTACGCGGTGCGCATCCTCGAACTGATGGACGAAGCCGTCACGTCGGTGTGCGGGCCGCCGCTGTCGGGCAAGGTGCGGCTTGCGATGTCGGAGGATTTCGCGTCGACGCACCTGACGTCCGCGCTCGCGAGCTTCGTGCAGCGCAATCCGGAAGTCGAGCTCGCGATCTCGACCGGGCTGTCGGGCGACCTGTTCGACGCGCTCGACGAAGGCCGGCACGATCTCGTGTTCGCGAAGCGCATCGCGGGCAGCCGGCGCGGCCGCGTGATCCGCAGCGAGCCGCTGTACTGGTGCACCGGCCCCGATTCGCGGATCACCGGCCACGAGGCCGTGCTGCCGCTCGCCCTGCATCCGGAGCCGAGCGTGTCGCGGCGCCGCGTGCTCGAAACGCTCGACGCGATCGGCCGACCCTACCGGATCGCGGTGGTGAGCAGCAGCATCGCGGTACTGCGCGCGGCCGCAAGCGCGGGGCTCGGCGTCAGCGCGTTCGCCGGCTACGTGATCCCGGCCGGGCTCGCGCGGCTCGACGCGGGGCTGCCCGAGCTCGGCGAACTCGAATACGTGATCGACCGGCCGGCGGCCGCGTCGCGCTCGACGCTCGCGCTCGAAGCCACGCTGATCGCGGCAGCGGCGGAGTTGTAGCGGCAACGGCAGCGACGGCGGGCGACACGCATGCGCGGCCGTGCCCGCAACTGACAGCTTTGCCCGGAACACGTCATCGTCCGCGCAGCACCCGCTCGCGACAATGGGCCCCATCGGAACGCACGGCAAACCGCCGCGCGCATCCGGTGTCCCGTCCCCTTGATCGGAGCGCACCATGAACGTCTTGCGATTCGCCGTCGCGACCGCAGCCGCCGCCCTGCTTTCCCCCGCCGTCGCCCAGACCGATGCCGCCGCGCCCGAACAGGGCCTGACACGCGCGGAAGTCATCGCCCAGTTGAAGCAAGCCTATCTCGACGGCGAACTGCCGACGAACGACGGCAACTATCCGCCGAGCGCCGCGACGCGCGCGCGCAACCGCGAACTCGTGCAGGCCGCGAGCCCCTCGTGGCTTGCACGGACGCCGCAGGCACCGCAAACGGCAGCGCAGCAGTAGCCGAGCTCGGCCCGGCCGATACCCGGCGCTGCAACGCGGTCAGGGCAAAAAGCTGCGGCGCCGCGCGTCGATCAGCTCGACGAGCAGCCGGTCGCGCTCGGCCGCCAGCTCCTGCATCGAATGCTCGCCCTGGATCGCGCGCAATTCGTCGGTCAGCTTGCGATCGACATCCGGATCGAACGAAGGCGTGCCGAGATCGTCCCACCAGCTCGCGATCGGCCCCGACAAGTGTTCGAGGAAGTGCGCGATCCCGCCCGCGCCGCCGCCGAGGTGATAGGTCAGGCACTGCCCCATCAGCCCCCAGCGCAAGCCGGGGCCCCATGCGACCGCCTTGTCCGCATCGGCCACGCTCACGACGCCTTCGCCGACGAGGTGATACACCTCGCGGAACAGCGCGGCCGCGAGCCGGTTCGCGACGTGGCCGGTCATCTCCTTGTTGAGGACGATCGTCTGTTTGCCGAGCGCATCGTAGAAATCCTTCACGCGCGCGATCACGTCCTGGCCGGTCGCGTCGCCGCCGACCAGCTCGACGAGCGGAATCAGGTGCGGCGGGTTGAACGGATGCGCGATCAGGCAGCGTTCCGGATGCTTTTCGCACGCGGTCTGGATGTCCGACATCTTCAGGCCCGACGAACTCGACGCGATCGGCACGTGCGCGGGCAGCACGTCGTCCATCTGCCGGTACAGCGCACGCTTCAGGTCGAGCCGTTCCGGGCCGTTCTCCTGCACGAAGTCGACGCCGTCGAGCGCGCGCACGAGATCGGCGTCGAACGACAGCCGCGCGGAAAGTTCGGCGGCCCGGTCGCCGAGAAACGCGGCCAGCGCGTCGCGCAGCCGCGCGTCGGCTTGCGGCGCCGGATCGGTCGCGACGACGTCGAAGCCCTGCGTCAGATAAAAAGCGGCCCAGCTCGCGCCGATCACGCCGGCGCCGACGATCGCGATGCGTCGAATGTCCATGGTTGTCCCGTCTCGTTGGTCTGCTGATATCGCGGCGATTGTCGCATCGAATCGCACGGGCACGCGTTGACGCAAGTTGCAGATTCCCTCTTGAAATGTGCTGCGGCGGCCACTAATTACGCGTTGCCGGGCAGTGCTCCACGCAAACGCACTGCCCCCGTTTCGACCCAGTGGAGCCACCCGTCGCGCCCGCCGCAGGCGTCGCGCCGTCGCGTCTCCCGCGTTCACTGTTCCGGAGGACCATCATGAGCGGTATCCATAACGGCCAGGACCTGTTCGACGAATTCGCCCGCGTGCAGCGGCAGGTGGCGAACCTGTTCGGCGAGCTCCCGTCCGGCATCCGTGCGGTGCGGCCGGGCGCATTTCCCGCGCTCAACGTCGGCGCCACCGACGATGCGATCGAGATCGTCGCGTTCGCGCCCGGCATGGCCGCGGCCGACTTCGACGTGTCGATCGACAAGGATCTGCTGACGATCAGCGGCGAGCGCAAACCGGCGCCGCGCGGCGAAGGCGACGACGTGCGCACGTATGCACAGGAGCGCTTTCACGGCACATTCCGCCGCGTCGTCGAGCTGCCGCAGAATGCGGACGCCGACAACGTCAGCGCGCGTTACGAAAACGGCTGCCTGCTGATTCGCGTCGGCCGGCGCGAAGCATCGAAGCCGCGTGCGATCACCGTTCAGTAATCTTCAGGATACCGACATGAACACGAACCCGACCCTTGCCGAACGCCACGCCACCACTGCCCACCCGGCTGCCGCGGAAGCCGCGCGACGGCCCGCAATCACGCCGGCCGTCGACATCGTCGAGAACAATCTCGGCGTCACGCTGCGGGCCGACCTGCCTGGCGTGCCGCGCGAGAACCTCGACGTGAAGGTGCACGACAACACGCTGACGATCGAAGCCGACACGCACATCGACACGCCGGCCGACCTGCGCGTACGTCATGCCGAAGTCCGCGCGCGGCGCTATGCGCGTACGTTCGTGCTGAGCCCCGATCTCGACACGTCGAGGATCGACGCGAACCTGCGTGACGGTGTGCTGACGCTGACGATTCCGCGCCGCGAAGAAACGCGCCCGCGCCGCATCGACGTGACGGCAGGCAACGCGTAAGCGTCGGCGCGCCGAAGCGCGACATGTTGCGACACGCATGAAAAAGCCCCGCCGGGCGCGATACCCGGCGGGGCCTTTTTGCAACCGGCGACGCGCGCGCCGTATGCGGATTCAATCGAAATCGAACAGGTCGAACATCGATTTGCGGCGGCGCTGGCCGTCGTGCCGGTGACGGTCGTCGTGCGAGCGGCCGTCGCGCCCCCAGCCATCGCGATCGCGCGACGCGTGGGTGTGGGCGTGGGCGTCGCGCGAAGCAGGCGGCTCGTCGCGCCGCGCCGGCACATCGCCGCCCTCGCGGGCGATCAGCTTGTCGAGTTCGCCGCGATCGAGCCACACGCCGCGGCACGTCGGACAGTAGTCGATCTCGATCGACTGGCGCTCGGCCATCAGCAGGTCGGGCGTCTTGCAGACAGGGCATTTCATCGCGTTTCTCCTTTCCGTGCGAATTCCAGACGAATTCCATATCAAGCCGCGCGAGCCGGCCGTTGCGGCGGCCGGCATCCCGCGCGCTGGCTCAGTGGCCTTCCACCCGTGCCGCGCGCTTCGCCTTCGCGCGCCGCGCCAGCATGTTCATGCCTTCGACGAAAGCAGAGAACGCCATCGCCGCGTAGATGTAACCCTTCGGCACGTGCGAACCGAAGCCTTCGGCGATCAGCGTCATGCCGATCACGACCAGGAACGACAGCGCAAGCATCACGATGGTCGGGTTGCGGTCGATGAAGCGTGCGAGCGGCTGCGCAGCGAACAGCATCACGGACACGGCGACGATCACCGCGACGAACATGATCGGGACGTGCTCGGTCATGCCGATCGCGGTCACGATGCTGTCGATCGAGAACACGATGTCGAGCATCACGATCTGGCCGATCGCGGCCCACATCGTCAGGCCGGCCGCGCCGCCGGAACCGCCGTCGCCGTCAACGTCGTGCGACACGTGGTGATGGATCTCGGTGGTCGCCTTCCACACGAGGAACAGGCCGCCCGACAGCAGGATCATGTCGCGCCACGAGAACGCGTGGTCGAAGAGCGTGAACACGGGTTCGGTGAGGCTCGCGATCCACGCGACGCTGCCGAGCAGCGCGAGGCGCATCACCAGCGCGAGCGCGATGCCGAGGCGCTGCGTGCGGGCACGCTGCGCTTCGGGCAGCTTGTTGCTGAGGATCGAGATGAAGATCAGGTTGTCGATGCCGAGCACGACTTCCATCACGACGAGCGTCAGGAGCGCGGCCCAGACGGCGGGGTCGGCGGCAAGCGTCAGCAGGTAGTCCATGAAATGGGCCGATACGAAAGTGGAAAGCCCGATGATATGCCACCCCGGACTTCGGAAAAATCAGAGAGAATCTTATTTTAAGTTCGGTTTTTACGAAATTTCGATCCGATGCTCAATTTCCGACATCTGTACTATTTCTGGGTCGTCGTGAAGGAAGGCGGCTTCGCGCGCGCGGCCGGGCGGCTCGACATGGCCGTGCAGACGATCAGCGCGCAGGTGCGCGAGCTCGAGAAATCGCTCGGGCACCAGTTGTTGCGCCCGGCCGGGCGCGGCGTCGCGATGACCGACGCGGGCCAGGCCGCGTATGCACGCGCGGAGGTCATCTTCGAGATGGGGCGGCTGATTCCCGACGAAGTGCGCGCGGCGGCCAGCCAGCCGACCGTGCGGCTCGCGGTCGGCCTCGCGGACGGCATCTCCAAGCTCGCCGCGCATGCGATCCTCGCGCCCGTGCTCGACACGCCGACGCTGCGGCTGCTGTGCCACGAGGGCGAGCACGATGCGTTGCTCGCGGAACTCGCGCTGCATCATCTCGATCTCGTGCTGGCCGGCCAGGGCGCGCCGTCCGGTTCGAACCTGCGCGTGACGAGCGAGCGGCTCGTCGCGTCGCCGGTCGACTGGTATGGCCCCGCGGCACTCGTCACGCCGGCCGCGCGGCAACGCTTTCCGCAATGCCTGGCCGACCTGCCCGTGCTGCTGCCGACCGCGCATTCGGCGCTGCGTGCGCGCCTCGACCTGTGGCTGGAAGGCGAACGGATCGTGCCGCGCGTGGCCGGGGAATTCGAGGACAGCGCGCTGATGGCCGTGTTCGCGGCGCGCGGCCTCGGCGTGTTCCCGCTGAGCGAACTCGGCGCGAACGACGCGTCGCTGCTGCGCGGCCTCAGGCGGCTCGGGCGCGCGGGCGACGTGACCGAGGAGATCCACGCGATCCGCTCGCGGCGCGGCGAACATCATCCGCTGACGTCGCGATTGCTGGCTTCCGCGCGGCCGTCGCCGGCCGGCTAGCGCCGGTTCGCGATCGTTCTCGCCGGTAACGGTTCGCCGAAACTGTCATGGGCGGAAACAGCCGCCGAAGCGAACGCGACATCAAACGAAACTATAATGACGCCCCGGCCATCCGAGATTGCCACGCGCCCATTGCCGGCCCCGCCCTTGCGCGACGGCCGCCATCCGGTTGCGGCGCGACGCGCGCAACCCCGCGCGGCATCTCGCCGAGCCTTCTGAAAGACGCCATGCACAACCGATTTCGCCTGTTTTCCGTTTCGTGCGCGCTCGCGGCCGCGACCGTGCTGGCGGCGTGCTCGTCGCCGCCCAAGCCGATCTACCAGCAGGAACAGTTCGACGCGGCGACCAGCCCGTATGCGCATACGTTCCACTCGAAATCCGACGCGGCCTGCGAGGCCGCGCGGCGCGCGCTGTTGAGCCAGGGTTATGTGGTGTCGTCGTCGCGCAACGACGCGGTCGACGGCAGCAAGAATTTCCAGCCGAACAACGACATGCACGTCGTGATCGAGTTTCACGTGGTGTGCGCGGACGCGACCGCGGACGGCTCGTCGAGCATCGCGTACGTGAACGCAGTGCAGGACCGCTACACGCTGAAGAAGTCGAATACGTCGGCCAGCGTCGGCCTCAGCGTGTTCGGCTCGCTGTCGCTGCCGATCGGGTCGAGCGACGACGCGCTCGTCAAGACCGCGAGCGAGACGATTCCCGCCGGCGTGTTCTACGAGCGCTTCTTCAATCTTGTCGACCATTTCCTGAAGATCGACCCGGCCCGCCGCGACCGCGCCACCGTGAAGGCCGCCGAGAAGGAAGCCGTCACGCCGCTGCCCGAACCCGCGCCGACGCCGCAGGGCGAACCGCTGAAGATGACGACGCCGGTCGTGCCGACGCCGCCCGCGGCGCCGGTGCCGCTTTCGGTGCCGGGTGTCGCGCCCGGGTCGGCCGCGAACGCCGTGCCGGCCGCGGCGTCGGCCGTTGTCGCGCCGGCTGCGATGCGCGCGGCCGCGCCGGTGGCGGCGTCCGGCTCGGCGGCAGCATCGGCTTCAGCTCCCGCTCCGGTTTCTGCACCTGCTTCCGGCACGGCGTCGCCGCCTGCCGGTGCGGCATCGACGCCCGCCGTTTCGGCACCGGCCGCAGCAACGCAGGCATCGGCCGTCGTGCCGGCGCCTGCGTCCGCCACGTCCGCACCCGCATCGGCATCCACGCCGTCGAGCGTCTCGACTGCGCCGGCGAACAAAACACCCGCCCCCGCCGCTGCGAACCCCGTCGCGTCATCCGCGCCGTCCGGCGCGAGCGCACCGGCCGCGCACTGACCGGCCGTCCAACTGGCCGTCCGTATCGTCGCGCCCGGCCGCATCCGGCGCAGCGCGACGATACGCATCCCCTTCGTCCCTCCAGGAATTTCCGCGCGCCCGGCTGCCTGCCGGCCGCGTTTTCGCCATTGCGATAACGGGAACGTGACGTCGACGCGTCGCGGCAAGCGCTGCATGGTCGATGCCCGCAGTCGCCGAAAGCGACGACCGTCCTTCCGTCACCCGACCAACCCGCGTGCCGGCTTCCCCGCTTACCGCAACGTCGCTCGCAGCGTCTGCAGATGCTCGACGGTCGCCGTCACGCCGCCGCAGACGATCACGGCGATGTCCGATGCCGACATCAGCACCGGCACCGGCCGTTCGAGCGCGGCCAGCGCGGCGCCGCACGCGGGCTCGACGACGATCCGGTGCTCGTCCAGGAACCGCAGCGACGCGGCCACCGCGTCCGCGTCGGACACGACGACGGGATGGATCTCGTGCCGCGTCGCCCACTCGACCGCCGCGTCGCACGGCCGCTTCGCGCCGAGCGACGTCGCGATGCTCGCGATCGCCGCCAATTCGACCGGGCGCCCCTGCGCGACGGAGCGCGCATAGCAGTCGGCGCCTTCCGTTTCGGCCGCGACGACCGGCACGTCGTGCCAGCCATTGCGCGCCAGCCCTTCGAGCACACCGCACAGCAGCCCGCCGCCGCCGACCGCGAGCACGACCGCGTCGGGCTTCGGGCCGACGGCCGCCATCTCGTCGATCATCGTCGCGTGGCCCTGCCACAGCACGCTGTCGTCGAACGGATGCACGAACGCGTCGTGCTCGCCGAGCGCCGACTGCGCGAACGCGTTCGCCTCGGCCCAGCTCGCACCGTGCACGACCAGTTCCGCGCCCTCGACGCGAATCAGTTCGCGCGCGCGGGCCGACGCGCTTTCCGGCACGACGACCAGCACCGGCACGCCGAGTTCGCGCCCGCAATACGCAACCGCGATACCCGCGTTGCCGCCCGACGACGACACGAACCGCCGCGCGCCGGCCGCGTGCCGCGCTTCGCAAACGGCGCCGATGCCGCGCAGCTTGAACGAGCCCGACGGCTGTAGCGCGTCGAGCTTCAGCCGAATGGTCCTGCCGAGCCGGCGGGATGCGATTTGCGAGCGGATATAAGGGGTCGGGATATGAAGCGGCATGGGGCGGGACACGATCGGAACGGAGGGAACGCACGCGACTCGCGAACGAGTGCGGCAACGACGGTCATCGTACGGCACGCACGCCATGCTTTCCAATACCATCGAATGGCATTTGTTATGCTTCACAGGCATATCAACGAACCGGGACGGGCTCCGCATGCGCCAGATCGAACTGCGTCACCTGCGTTACTTCGTGGCCGTCGCGCAAGCCGGCAGCGTGATGGCCGGCGCCCGCGCGGCCGGCATCGTCCAGCCCGCGCTGTCGCGTCAGATCCGCGAACTCGAGGACGCGATCGGCACGCCGCTGCTGATCCGGCGCACCACCGGCGTCACGCTCACCGCGGCCGGCGCGAGCTTCCTGCGGGATGCGACCGGCCTGCTCGCGACGCTGCAGGACAGCCGCGAACGCGCGCTGCGCAGTGCGGCCGGCCAGCTCGGCGAACTGCGGCTCGGTGCGCTGCCGAACTGCCTGCCGCTGCCCGTCGTCGCGAACGTGCTCAAAGCGTTTCGCGACGCGTGCCCGGACGTGAAGCTGTCGATCGCGCCGATGCTGTCGGCCGAACAGGCGAGCGCGCTGGTGCGCGGCCAGCTCGATGGCGGGATCATGGCGTGGCGTCGCGACGAGGCCCCGCACCTGTCCGGCGTGCGGCTGCTGAGCGATCGTTTCGTGCTCGCGATGCCCGCGCCGCCCGGCGGACGCTTCAACGCGCCGCGCACGCTGGCCGACGTCGCGAACCAGCCGTTCGTCTGGTTCGACGCACAGCGCTCCGCCGCGCACCACCGGTTCCTGATGGCGCAGTGCCGGCAGGCCGGCTTCACGCCGCGCATCGCGCAGATCGGCAGCGACATCCCGACGCTGATCGGCCTCGTCGCGGCCGGAATGGGCTGTGCGTTCGTGCCGGAAAGCGCGTCGCCGACGTGCCCGCGCACGGTTCGGCTCGTCGCGCTCGACGAGCTAGCGAGCCGCTTCGATATCGAGTTCGTGTTCGACGGCGCGGCGGCGGTACCGTCGCCCGTCGTCGCACGGTTTCTCGCGGCCGTGCGCGGGGCGGCCGGCGCACCGGATTGACCCGGTACGGGATACCAGTCAGGCGCGGCAAGCGCTCGAGCGATGCGATTCGCGCCGCCGGCCGGCGGACGGATTCCGCCCTCCGTCAAATCGACGTTCAGCCATTGCAACGCGCTAAACAGCGGCATCGCGCCCGCGAAAAATCTTTTTAAGCGATGACGACGGACGCCCCTGCGCCCGTATTTTTAAATTGACACCAAAAACAGCCGTTTAACGCCATTTCGAATTGTCATGTGCCGAAATATACTTCGCGCGCATCCACCCCTCGTGCCAAAGAGAGGATGCGTTTCCGCCCCGGTCACGGCCCCCCTGTGACCGGGGCTTTTTTTGCCTGTGCGCCGTGCCGGCAAAGGGTTTTTGGGCCGCGACGCGATGCCCGCGCCGGGTTGCAGCCAACGCATGAACGCCCCGTTCGATCTCCGCGGGCACACGCCGCTGCGCAGTCGCCGGCCGGCTCCTGGATCGCCGCGAGCGGGCCTCGCGCACACGCGGGACGCGCTCCGCATTGTTGACATGGAATCAAGATAATTTCGTCCGCATGCGGCTTTTTCCGCAAAAGTAATACAGGCACACTTCGCGCTGTCGTCAACGGCCCGTGCCGTTGTCCCTCGATTACAGGAGCCCAACGCGTGAACACCACGACTTCCTCTCCTTCCCGCCCGGGCGGCAGCGCCGCGCTGCCGCTGCTGGCGCTCGCCGCCGGCGCGTTCGGCATCGGTACGACCGAGTTCTCGCCGATGGGCCTGCTGCCCGTGATCGCCGACGGCGTGCACGTGTCGATCCCGCAGGCCGGCATGCTGATCAGCGCGTATGCGATCGGCGTGATGGTCGGCGCCCCGCTGATGACGCTGCTGCTCGCGCGCTGGTCGCGCCGCTCGGCGCTGATCGCGCTGATGTCGATCTTCACGATCGGCAACCTGCTGTCGGCCGTCGCGCCGGGCTACACGACGCTGCTGCTCGCCCGCCTCGTGACGAGCCTCAACCACGGCGCGTTCTTCGGGCTCGGCTCGGTGGTCGCGGCCAGCCTCGTGCCGCGCGACAAGCAGGCCAGCGCGGTCGCGACGATGTTCATGGGTCTCACGATCGCGAACGTCGGCGGCGTGCCGGCCGCGACCTGGCTCGGCCAGATCATCGGCTGGCGCATGTCGTTCGCGGCGACCGCGGGCCTCGGCCTGATCGCGATCGCCGGCCTGTTCGCCGCGCTGCCGAAGGGCGAAGCCGGCAAGATGCCCGACCTGCGCGCCGAACTGTCGGTGCTGACGCGCCCGGTCGTGCTCGGTGCCCTCGGGACGACGGTGCTCGGCGCCGGTGCGATGTTCACGCTCTACACGTATGTCGCGCCCACGCTCGAACACCTGACCGGCGCGACGCCCGGCTTCGTGACCGCGATGCTCGTGCTGATCGGCGTCGGCTTCTCGATCGGCAACATCGCGGGCGGCCGTCTGGCCGACCGCTCGCTCGACGGCACGCTGGTCGGTTTCCTGCTGCTGCTGATCGCGACGATGGCCGCGTTCCCGCTGCTCGCGAACACGCATGCCGGCGCCGCCGTCACGCTGCTCGTGTGGGGTATCGCGACGTTCGCGGTCGTGCCGCCGCTGCAGATGCGCGTGATGCGTGCGGCTCACGAGGCACCTGGCCTCGCGTCGGCCGTCAACATCGGCGCGTTCAACCTCGGCAACGCGGTCGGCGCGGCAGCCGGCGGCGCGGCAATCTCGGCCGGCTTCGGCTATGCGGCCGTGCCGCTCGTCGGCGGGCTGATCGCCGCGGCCGGACTCGCGCTCGTCGTGCTGCAGATGGCGCAGCGTCGCCACGCACCGGCCACCGCCAATTCGTAATCGCGCCCCGTCCCGCGCCGGCGGCGCACGCAATCCGGCGCTGCTGCGTCAGCGCGCGCCGGCGAACCCGCCGAAGAACGCACGCGCGTTCGCGTCGAGGCTGTCGAGGTGATAACCGCCCTCCTGCACGATCACCGTCGGCAGGCCGAGCGCGCCGATCGCGCCGCCGAGCCGCCCGAAACCGTCGGTCGTGACGGCGACCTGCGATTGCGGATCGTCCTTGTAGATGTCGAAGCCGAGCGCGAGCACGAGCGCATCGGGCTGGAACCTCGCGAGCGCGCGCAGCGCGTCGTCGAGCCGCTCGAAGAACACCGACTCCGGCGCGCCGTGCGGCATCGGCAAGTTGAGGTTGAAGCCGTCGCCCGCCCCCGCGCCCGTCTCTTCCTCGTAGCCGGCGACGACCGGATAGAAGTTGGTCGGGTCGCCGTGGATCGATACGTACAGCACGTCGTCGCGGCCGTAGAAAATCTCCTGCACGCCCTGCCCGTGATGCATGTCGGTGTCGAGGATCGCGACCCGGCGATGGCGGCCGAGCAGCGATTGTGCGGCAATCGCCGCATTGTTCAGGTAGCAGAAGCCGCCGGCCGCGTCGCGACGCGCATGATGGCCGGGCGGCCGGCACAGCGCGTAGGCCTCGCGCACGCCGTCGTTGACGTCGGCCGCGGCCGCGAGCGCACCCTGCGCGGACCAGTACGCGGCACGCCACGTGTTCGCGCCGACCGGGCAGCTGCCGTCGGCGAGGTAGCGCGCGGCTTTCGCGAGTATGCCGCGCAGCGGGTTCGGATCGCGCACGAACACGTTCGACATCACTTCGTCGCCCCAGTCGTCGGGCATCTGCTTCCAGTCGCGGTGCGCGTCCTCGAGAAAGCGCAGGTAGTTCATGTCGTGCACGGCCGCGATCGGCGCGGTGCCGCGGTCGGCCGGCTCGCGCACGTCGAAGTCGAGCGACCGCACGGCCGCGACGAGCCGCGCCGCGCGCTCGGGCACTTCCTGCGGTTCGCGCATCTGCCCGCGCGACAGGTAGCTGCGCGGATGGTGCAGCAGTTGTTCGGGATGGAAATAGGTTTTCATCGTTCGTCCTCGTCGATTCGACGCGTCATGCATCGTGCGCGGTGGTCGCCGCTTCGACGCGCGCCGCGATGCCGGCGCGCGCCAGCACCGCATGGAGCAGCACGTTCGTGCCGCGCGTCACGTCGTCGGGCAATGCATCCTCTGCTTCGTTGTGCGACAGGCCGTCGACGCACGGGATGAACACCATCGCGGTCGGGAAGCAGCGCGCGAGCAGGATCGCATCGTGGCCGGCGCCGCTGACGATCCGCTCGTTCGTGTAGCCGAACGCGGCCGCCGCCTGCGCGACCAGCTCGACGCAATCGCGATCGAACGGCGTCGCCGGGCTGCGCCAGCAGCTATCGATCGCGACCTGCACGCCGCGCGCGGCGGCGATGCGCGCGCACGCATCGCGCAGGTCGCGCTCCATCGCATCGACTTCGGCATCGTCGTGATGGCGCAGGTCGACCGTGAACGTCACGTCGCCGGCAATGGTGTTGCGCGACGCGTTGCGGATCCCGACCTGCCCGATCGTCGCGAGCCCGCGCGGCGCGTAGCCGGCGACGATCCGTTCGAGTTCGAGCGCGATCTGCGCGCTCGCGAAATATGCGTCCTTGCGATACGGCATCGGCGTCGTGCCCGCGTGCGCGGCGACGCCCGTTACCGTCACGTCGAGCCAGCGGATCGCCTGCCCGCCCGTGACGATGCCGATCGTCGTGCCGTTCGCCTCGAGCACGGGCCCCTGCTCGATATGCGCTTCGAAATACGCATCGACGGCACCGCCCGTCGCGCGCGTGCCGCGATAACCGCATGCGTCGAGTGCCGCGCCGAGCGTGACACCGTCGGCGTCCTGCTTCGCCAGTGCGTCGGCGAGCGGCAACGCGCCCGTGAACACGGCCGAACCGAGCATCGCCGGCGCGAAGCGCGCGCCCTCCTCGTTGGTCCACGACACGATCTCCAGCGGCTTGTCGGTCGCGACGCCTGCGTCGTTCAACGTGCGCACGAGTTCGAGCGCGGCAAGCACGCCGTACACACCGTCGAAGCGGCCGCCTTCGGGCTGCGTATCGAGATGGCTGCCGATCAGCACCGGCGCAGCCTGCGCATCGGTGCCGTCGCGCCGTGCAAACAGGTTGCCGGCTGCGTCGACGCTCACCGTCATCCCCGCGTCGCGGCACCATTGCGCGAACAGGTCGCGACCGCGGCGGTCGTCGTCGGTGAGCGCAAGGCGCCGCACGCCGCCGCGCGGCGTCGCTCCGACGCGCGCCATGTCGGCCAGGCTCTGCCACAGACGTGCGCCGTCGATTTCCAGCAGGTCTTTCATTTGCACTCCGGATGAATTCGTTCTTAGCGGTTCAATGCGAGCCGAGCGCTTCGGCGGCGGCCGGCTGCGCGGCCCGGCGCGCATCGAGCGCGACGATGCAGAGCAGCGAGATGCCGGCGAGACATGAGTAGAACACCGCGAGCGGCCACCACTGACCCGTGAAGCGATGCGCGAGCCACGTGCCGACGAGCGGCGTCAGGCCGCCCGCGATCGCGCCGCAGATTTGATACGCGAGCGAGATCGCCGAATAGCGCACATGCGCGGGAAACACGTCGCTGACGAAGCCCGCGATCACCGAGTAGAAACCGGCCATGCATACGACCGCGAGCGCGATGCCCGCGACGAGCGACGCGGACGTGCCGCCCTGCACGAGCATGAACATCGGATACGGCGACAGCATCGCGAGCAGCGCCGCGAGCTTCAGGAAGCGCGCGCCGCCGATCCGCTCGGCGATCCATGCGGCGATCGGCTGCGCGACGAACTGGATGATCGCGACCGCGAACAGGCTGTCGAGGATCAGCGAGCGCGATACGCCGACGTACTGCGTCGTGTACGCGATCATGAACGTGTTCGTGAAATAGACGCCCGCGATCCCGATCGTGTTCGCGCCGATGCACAGGGCCACGAGCCCCGACGCGGAACGGAACACTTCGGCGACCGGCAGCTTCACCGTGCGGTTCGCTTCCTTCACGCGTGCGAATTCCGGCGACTCGTTCACGCCGAGCCGGATCAGGATGCCGACCACGAGCAGCACCGCGCTCGCGAGAAACGGCAGGCGCCAGCCCCATGCGAGGAAGTCGGCCTTGTCCATCGACGTGACCGCGCGGAACGCGATCAGCGACAGGATCAGCCCGGCCGGGCTGCCGAGCTGCGCGAACGACGCGAAGAACGTGCGGCGCCCCTGCGGCGCATGCTCGCCCGCCATCAGCACCGCGCCGCCCCATTCGCCGCCGACCGCGATCCCCTGCACGACGCGCAGCACGACGAGCAGCACCGGCGCGAGCATGCCGACCTTCGAATAGTCGGGCAGCAGCCCGACGCAGACGGTTGCCACGCCCATCATCATCAGCGTCGTCATCAGCGCCTTCTTGCGGCCGATGCGATCGCCGAGATGGCCGAAGATGACACCGCCGAGCGGCCGCGCGAAGAAGCCGACCGCGAACGTCGCGAACGACGCCATCGTGCTGACGAACGGGTCGTGCGACGGGAAATAGAGTTCGCCGAACACGAGCGCGGCGGCGGTCGCGTAGATGTAGAAGTCGTACCACTCGATCATCGTGCCGATGAACGCGGCCGTCGCGGCGCGTCCCGGCTGGCGGGCGGAAGGAAGGGACTGGGTCATGCGGGCTCCTGATGCGCGCCGCGTTGCGGGCGACACGCAATATCGTGGTGACGGCCGTCTGTCGCGGCCTCGCGCCGCACGCTGCGGCACCCCTCCTTTATCGGCGACCGCAAATCATTAGTCAAATTTCAAGTTATTATTCGCCGTATAAATTCAACTAATGTCCACCCCGACGCCTCGCCCGGAGACCCGATGCGCCCCGATCTCGCCCCGTTCCTGAACGACCGTCTCGACTGGAACCTGCTGCGCACCTACCTGGTGATCATGCAGGAGCGCAGCGTGAGCCGCGCGGCCGCGCGCCTGCATGTGACGCAGCCGGCCGTGAGCCAGGCATTGAGGCGGCTCGAGGACGCACTCGAGCGCCGGCTGATCGAGCGGCGCGGCGCGCACTTCGCGCCGACGCCGGCCGGCGAAGCCGTGTACCGGATCGCAAGCGACATTTACGGCGGCATCTCGCGCCTCGAAACGGAAATCGACGACAGCACGGCCGACCTGACCGGTTCGATCCGGCTGCTGACGGTGAGCCGCATCGAATCGCCCGTCTACGACGAATTCCTCGCGGACTTCCATCGCGCGTATCCGCGCATCGACCTGCAGATCGAAGTGATGCGCTCGTCGGACATTCTTTCGTCGCTGCTGCAGAAGACGGCCACGGCCGGGCTCGGCCTGTGCCGCACGCCGCACGACAAGCTGGAGATGCGCTGCTTCCTGCGCCAGCGTTATGCGATCTACTGCGGCCGCCATCACCGGCTGTTCGGGCAGACGCAACTACGGATGGACGATCTGCTCGCGGAGAATTTCGTGTCGTTCACGAGCGACCAGATCGGCGACAGCCTGTCGCCGCTCACCGTGTTCCGCGACCAGAAGGGTTTCACGGGACGCATCGTCGCGTCGTCGCCGAGCCTCGATGAAGTGCGGCGGCTGATCTTCGCGGGCTACGGGGTCGGCTGCCTGCCCGAGCACATCGTGCGCGACGATATCGCGCAGCAGCGGCTGTGGCGGCTGCCGCCCGACGACGGGCTCGTCGATGTCGACGTGTTCCTGCTGTGGCATCGCGACCGCAAGATGAACGCGGCCGAGCATGCGTTTCTCGACGCGATGGAGCGCTGCATGCAGCGCTATTCGCTCGCGGAGCGGCTGGGGAAGTAGCGGCGCGAACGCGCCCGGGGAAAGCGCCGGGCGCATACGGCCCGGCGCGTCGACGACGTCAGAAGCGATGCACGATGCCGAGCTGCACGCCGCGCGCATTCGCGCCCGGATACGCGAGCGGCAGGCCGGGGTTCGCCGCGCCCGCGAGCGTGTAGCCGGCCTGGTTGCGGTTGCGCAGGTACGACAGCGCGCCGTAGAAGCTCGTGCGCTTCGACAGGTCGTACTCGTACATCAGCCCGAGCTGATCCGCGTTGTTGCCCTGCGACGACTGGTCGTGCAGATACGCGTAACCAAGCGCGACATAGTTCGCCGGGTTGAACTGGTATTTGACCGACAGCCCGTACACGCGCGAATCGATCCCGAGGTCGGCCCACTTCACCGCGGAGAAACCACCGTATACCGTCGCCTTGCCGATCGCATACGACGCGCCGGCCATGATCGTGCGATCGGTCGTGGTCGCCGTCGTGTTCTTCAGCCACTGGCCCGCGACGAACGCCGCGAACGGCCCGTGTTCGTAGGTCAGGTCGAACTGCTGGCTGGAGCCTGCCGAGCGCGCGCCGCCCGCATCGCCGAACCCGAAATACAGCCCGCCCTGGAAGCCGGCGATCTCCGGGCTCTGGTACGACAGCGTATTGCTCGTGCGGAACGCGAACACGGTCAGGTTGTCCATGCCCGACGCCTGCGTGACGCCGCCGAACGCATCCTGCCCGCCCTGGTCGTTGAACAGCGGCGAATTCTGCCGGCCCGCGCGCACCTTGCCCCACTGCCCCGCGATGCCGACCCACGCCTGACGGTTGAACATGCTGCCCGAACTCGCCAGCGTGCCGTCGTTCGGGTTGAAGCCGTTTTCCAGCGCGAACTCGATCTTCTGCCCGCCGCCGATATCCTCGCCGCCCTTCAGCCCGAACCGGCTGCCCCACTGGCCGCCCGAGCCGATCGCCGCCGTATAGCCGTTGCCGGTATTTACGTACTGCGCGAATTCGTCGATCACGCCGTACAGCGTGACGCCGTCCTGCGCGAGTGCAGCCCCCGAACCGGCGAGGCACGCGGCCGCTACCGTCATGCGAAGACCGGCGTGCACCGGCCGTGCCCGGGAATCGCAGCCGCGGGCTTTCATTTGTTTAGTCATACTATTCAATGGCAAGAGAATGAAACGACGCCGGGTGCGGCGGTCACGCCGCACCGGCATTGCGGGAAAGGGAATGTGCAGGAGAGCCCGGCGCAGGCAGCGCCCGGCTCGACGCGACGCTCAGGCCGGCCGCCGGCCGGCCCGATGCACGACGCGTGTCGTCAGTGGTGAACTTCGCCGCGTTCGAGCGGCAGGATCAGGCGCTCGGGGATGCTGCGCCGCGACGCGCGCGCGCCGATGTAATACAGCACGGCCGGCACGATCAGGCCGAGGATCCACGAGATGTCGGTGCCGCCGAGCGCGTCGACGAGCGGACCGGTGTAGATGTGCGTCGACATGAACGGCAACTGCACGAGGATGCCGACCACGTAGATCGTGATCGCCATCGCGTTCCAGCGGCCGTAGCGGCCATCCGGATCGGACAGCGCCGGCACGTCGTAGCGCGAGCGCGTGAAGCAGTAGTAGTCGACCAGGTTGATTGCGCTCCACGGCGTGAAGAACGCGAGCAGGAACAGGATGAACGCGGTGAATTCCTTCAGGAACGAATGGCGGCCCGCGAGCGCGATCAGCGTCGACACGCAGATCATCCCGAAGATGTATACGAGGCGGCTCTTCGACGACACGGCGCCCTTGCCGCGAAAGCCGCTGACGATCGTCGCCATCGACATGAAGCTGCCGTATGCGTTGAGCGCCGTCACCGTCACCTTGCCGAACGCGATGCTGAAGTACAGCAGCGCGGCCACGGCGCCCGTCGAGCCGAGACCGACGATATACGCCACTTCATGGTGCGCGAACTGGCTGCCGGCCAGCGCAGCCGCGAACACGCCGAACACCATCGCGGCCTGCGCGCCGATCACCGAGCCCAGGCCGACCGCGAGAAACGTCGCGACCGACGACGTCGAGCGCGGCAGGTAGCGCGAATAGTCGGCGACGTACGGGCCGAACGCGATCTGCCACGACGCCGACAGCGACATCGACAGCAGGAAGCTCGCGAGCGAGAAATGCCTGTTCGCGAGCAGCGCGCCGACGTCGTGGTTCGCGAACAACTGCGAGAACATGTAGATGAACGCGACGATGCCGACCACGCTCGCGATCCGGCCGACGAAGTGGATCGCGCGATAGCCGAACACGGTCAGCACGACGATCACGGCCGCGAACAGCAGGATGCCGGCCGCGTCGTCGACGTGCAGCAGCTGCGCGACGGCCTGCCCGGCCAGCACCGAGCCGCTCGCGGAAAAGCCGATATACATCAGGCATACGAGCACGATCGGGATCATCGCGCCGTACACGCCGAACTGCACGCGGCTCGAGATCATCTGCGGCAGCCCGAGCTGCGGCCCTTGCGCGCCGTGCAGCGCCATCACGGCGCCGCCGACGAGCTGGCCGAGCAGCAGCGCGACCAGCGACCAGAACACGTCGCCGCCGAGCACGACGGCGAGCGCGCCCGTGACGATGGCCGTGATCTGCATGTTGGCCGACAGCCACAGCGTGAACTGGCTCAGCAGCCCGCCGTGGCGCTCGGCGTCGGGAATGAAGTCGATCGAGCGAACCTCGATCAGGCCGCCGGCTTTTCCACTGGAATTCGTTGACACGGGGAAATCTCCACAATACTCAGGACCGCAAATGGTTTGAAAAGACAGGAATCTGCGAGCCGCCCTTTCGGCTCTTCGGGTGCGGGGCGCCGTGGATCGCCGGCATGCGCCACGCACGCACGGTTTGCACGCTGGCGCGCAAGCGGCACGACGTGTGCCGACATTGCCAGCGGATGATCTTGTATATACAACTTGCGAGATATCGGTGATTACCCGATAACCGTCGATTTTCGAAATTGTTCTAACGATCGGGACGTGTCCGACTGGTTTTTCGTAAGCTCGAAGTTTGAAAAATGAAAGGCCTCGCGCTTGTGCACGAGGCCTGTTTGCATGACGAATCAGTTTTGAGAACGCGCGATGTGTCGGGGGGCGGCCGATGTGCGCATCACGCGTTCGGCTCGCGCGCGCCCGACCCGATCTGGAGCGCCGGAATGTCATCGCCGGCGTCATCGACGCTTGCCGGTCGAATGCCGGCCGAGATGGCGGGTATGCATTCACCGCAGCGCTCGCCGAACAGTTCGGCGGGTGCTCCGTTTCAGACGAGCCGATCCGATGCGACGACCTGCACACCCGGCCGCGCATCGATCGCGGCGTCGACCAGCGCGCGCGCAATCCGCGACGCGGGATTCACGCGCCACTTTGTCGGCAATACGGGCCGGGCGACGTTCAACGCGAACACCAGCAGCCGCTCGCCGAGCCTGAATTCGTCGCGGCTGCCGCCGATCAGGCCCGGCCGCACATAAGTGAGCGACGCGAACCCGACGCCGGCCAGCGCGTGTTCGACCTCGCCCTTGACGCGGTTGTAGAAGATGCGCGACGCCGGGTCCGCGCCGAGTGCCGAGTTCAGCACGTAGGCCGGCGTGCCGTGCCGGTGCGCGAGCCGCGCGACCGCGAGCGGATAGTCGTGATCGACGCGCCGGAATGCGGCCTGCGAACCGGCAGCGCGCATCGTGGTGCCGAGCGTGCAGATCACCGCATCGGCCTGCCACCAGTCGGCCGCGTCGGGCAGACGATCGAAGTCGACCTCCAGCGCGCGCATCTTCGGATGCGGCGACAACGGCCGGCGCGCGAGGACGACCACGTGATCGACCCGTGCATCGGCAAGCGCGACTTCGAGGACGTGGCGCCCGACGAGCCCGGTCGCGCCGACGAGCAGCAGTTTCATGTCCGGTTCTTCCGTGTGGAGCCTGCGTTGGCGGGCCGGAAGCGGCCCGGTTTCCGGCTATCGACATGATGGTCGGCCGACGTGGCGCCGGCAACCGTCCCGCATCTCTAAAAATTACAGGCCGCACTCATTCCATATCTCGAACTGGCCGCGTCACGCCGCCGGCTCCGGGCCATCGCATCTCAGATCATTAAGATCATGGTTATTCGATATTTGTGCGACGAACGATATAAAACCCATTCGCGGGCTTTTTTGCGTCGCCAAAGCCGTGCGCGATCGATTCGGATTTGCTTCGACGCAGGAACCGGCACAGCTCGCAGCAAACCGCACGACAACCTGAAGGCCGCCGATGCGCGCATTGCGCACCGGCGGCTCCGTTTCAGGGCGACGCGTCAAACATGCAACGCGTGCCCCAGCGCACGCAATGCCGCCTCCTGCAGTGCTTCGCCCAGCGTCGGATGCGCATGGATCGTGCCGCCGATGTCTTCCAGCCGCGCGCCCATCTCCAGCGACTGCGAGAACGCCGCGGCCAGTTCCGACACCCCGCGCCCGACGGCCTGCCAGCCGACGATCAGGTGGTTGTCGCGCCGCGCGACGACACGAACGAAACCTTCGGTTGCCTGCAGCGTCATCGCGCGCCCGTTCGCCGCGAATGGAAACGACGCGCTCAGGCAATCGACGCCGGCCGCGCGGGCGTCGTCCGGCGACCAGCCGGCCGTCACGATCTCGGGATCCGTGAAGCACACGGCCGGGATCGATGCCGGCATGAACTTGCGGCGCCGGCCGGCGATCAGTTCGGCGACCACCTCACCCTGCGCCATCGCGCGATGCGCAAGCATCGGCTCGCCGGCGATGTCGCCGATCGCCCACACGTTGCGCATCGACGTCCGGCATTCGTCGTCGATCCACAGCGCCCGGCCATTGCGATCGAGCGGCAGCGCTTCGAGCCCGAAGCCGTCGACGCGCGGCCGGCGGCCGACCGCGACCAGCACGCGATCGGCCGGCAGCGTCCGTTCGGCACCGTCGGCCGCCTGCACGCGCACCGCACCGTGCTCCGCGAGCCCGAGCACCTTGTGGCCGAGCCACAGCCCGACGCCGAGCCGCGCGAGCGAATCGGCAACCGGCCTCGCGAGCTCGGCATCGTACGCAGGCAACACGCGCTCCGCCGCTTCGACGACGCTCACGTCGACCCCTAGCTTGCGATAGACGATCCCGAGTTCGAGCCCGATATACCCGGCCCCGACGACGACCAGCCGCTTCGGCAACGCCATGGGCGACAGCGCCTCGGTGGACGACACGACATGCCCGCCGAACGGCATCGACGGCAGTTCGACCGGTTCGGAACCGGTCGCGAGCAACAGGTGCTCGCAACCGATCCGCGCCGTATGGCCGCCGGCGACGACGTCGACCGTCTTGCCGTCGATCACGCGCGCGTCGCCGTGCAGCACGCGCACGCCGTTCTTCTTGAGCAGCGCGCCGACGCCGCGCGTCAGCCGGTCGACGATGCCGTCCTTCCACGCGACGCTTTGCGCGATATCGATCTCGGGCGTGCGCACGCGGATCCCGAGCGCCCCTTCGCCGGCCTGGCCGCAGGCCTGTTCGAATGCGTCGGCCACGTGGATCAGCGCCTTCGACGGAATGCAGCCGATGTTCAGGCAGGTGCCGCCGAGCCGGTCGCGCTCGACCAGCACGGTCGGAATGCCGAGCTGGCCGGCGCGGATCGCGGCGACGTAGCCGCCCGGGCCGCCACCGATCACGAGCAGCGTGGTGTGTTCGTTTTTCATCGGCCTCACTCCACGAACAGCAGTGCCGGGCGTTCGAGCACCCCGCGCACGGCCTGGATGAATTCGGCCGCGTCCGCGCCGTCGACGACGCGATGGTCGAACGACGACGACAGGTTCATCATCTTGCGCGCGACGACCGCGCCGTCGCGGATCATCGGCCGCTCGACGATCCGGTTCACGCCGACGATGCCGACTTCGGGATGATTGATCACCGGCGTCGACACGATGCCGCCGAGCGCGCCGAGGCTCGAGATCGTGATCGTCGAGCCGCTCAACTCGTCGCGCTGCGCGCGGTTCGCGCGCACCGCATCGGCGAGCCGCGCGATTTCGGCGGAGATCGACCACACGTCACGCGCTTCCGCATGACGCAGCACGGGCACCGTGAGGCCCGCATCCGTCTGCGTCGCGACACCCATGTGCACCGCGCCGTAGCGTGTGACGACGCCCGCTTCGTCGTCGAAGCGCGCGTTGATCTGCGGGAAGTCGCGCAGCGCGATCACCATCGCGCGGATCAGCAGCGGCAGCGGCGTGAGCCGGCCGCGCGTATCGCCGTAGCGGCGGTTCAGGTCCGCGCGCAACGATTCGAGCTCGGTGACGTCGATTTCCTCGACGTAGCTGAAGTGCGGAATGCGGCGCTTCGCTTCCTGCATCTTGCGCGCGATCGCACGCCGCAGGCCGATCACCGGCACTTCGGTTTCGTCGTTGCGTTCTTCGTAGCCGTGCGCTTGCGACGCACGCGCCGCACCGCCGCTCGTCTTCGCGTATGCATCGAGATCCGCGTGCAGGATCCGCCCGGCTTCACCCGTGCCGCGCACATAGCGCAACTCGATGCCCATGTCCCATGCGCGCTGACGCACGGCCGGCGACGCGAGCGGCCGTTCGCCCGGCGCGAGCGCCGCGCGCGGCTGCGCCGCAGGTTCGGCACGTTCCGCACGACGCGGCTCCGCGGGGGCGCGGTTCGCCGCACGATCCGGCGTCGCAGCGGCCGCAGGCGCTGCAGCCGGCGCGTCCGCCACCGGCACCGACCTTGCCGCCGCTGTCGTTTGCACCGGCGCCGCTTCCGCCTTCGCCTTCGCATCCCGCACCGGCGCACCCTGCTTCAGATTGCCGTCGCCTTCGACCTCGAGGCGAATCAGCTCGCTGCCGACCGCCATCATCTCGCCGATCCGGCCGCCGAGCTCCAGCACCTTGCCCGACACCGGCGACGGAATCTCGACCGCCGCCTTGTCGGTCATCACGTCGGCGAGCGGCTGGTCTTCCGCGATCGTCTGTCCGACTTCCACATGCCAGGCCACCAGCTCGACCTCGGCGATCCCTTCGCCGATGTCCGGCATCTTGATGACATGAATCCCCATTTCACGCCTCCATCACGCGTCGCAACGCTTCGCCGACCCGGGCCGGGCCCGGAAAATACGCCCATTCCTGCGCATGCGGATACGGCGTGTCCCAGCCCGTCGTGCGCTCGACCGGCGCCTCGAGGTGGTAGAAGCAATGTTCCTGCACCAGCGACACCAGTTCCGCGCCGTAGCCGCAGGTGCGCGTCGCCTCGTGCACGACGACGCAGCGCCCGGTCTTGCGCACCGACGCGACGACCGTGTCGAGGTCGAGCGGCCACAGCGTGCGCAGGTCGATCACCTCGGCGTCGATACCCGTCTCCTCGGCCGCGGCGAGCGACACGTGCACCGTCGTGCCGTACGTCAGCACCGTCACGTCGTTGCCGGGCCGCACCACGGCGGCCGTATCGAGCGGCACCGTGTAGTAGCCCTCGGGCACCGCGCTCGCCGGATGCTTGAGCCACGACGTGACGGGCCGCTCGTGATGGCCGTCGAACGGCCCGTTGTACAGCCGTTTCGGCTCGAGGAAGATCACCGGATCGTCGTTCTCGATCGACGCGATCAGCAGCCCTTTCGCGTCGTACGGATTCGACGGCATCACCGTGCGCAGCCCGCACACCTGCGTGAACATCGCCTCCGGGCTCTGGCTGTGCGTCTGGCCGCCGTAGATGCCGCCGCCGCACGGCATCCGGATCGTCATCGGCGCGGTGAACTGGCCGGCCGAGCGATAGCGCAGCCGTGCGCCTTCCGACACGATCTGGTCGGATGCCGGGTAGAAATAGTCGGCGAACTGGATCTCGCACACCGGGCGCAGCCCGTATGCGCCCATCCCCACCGCCACGCCGACGATCCCGCCTTCCGAGATCGGCGCATCGAACACGCGCGACTTGCCGTATTTGTTCTGCAGTCCTTCGGTACAGCGGAACACGCCGCCGAAATAACCGACGTCCTGCCCGAACACGACCACGTCGCCGTCGCGCCCGAGCATCACGTCCATCGCGGAGCGCAGCGCCTGGATCATCGTCATCGGCTGCGTCGCCGTGCCTGTCTCGAGTTGCGCCATGGTCATGCTCCCAGTTCCTGGCGCTGACGGCGCAGATGCGCGGGCAGCTCCTTGTACACGTCGTCGAACATCGAGGCCGGCGACGGAATCCGGTCGTCGGCCAGCGACCCGTATTTCTCCGCTTCCTTCTGCGCGGCGATCACCTCGGCCTCGAGCTCGGCCGTCAGCGCGTCCTGCGCGCTGTCCGACCAGATGCCCTTGACGATCAGGTGGCGCTTGAAGCGGGCGATCGGATCGCCGAGCGGGAAATGGGACCAGTCGTCGCTCGGCCGGTACTTGGTCGGATCGTCCGACGTCGAATGCGCGCCCGCGCGGTAGGTCACCCACTCGATCAGCGTCGGGCCGAGATTGCGGCGCGCGCGCTCGGCCGCCCAGCTCGACGCCGCGTAGATCGCGAGGAAGTCGTTGCCGTCGACGCGCAGCGACGCGATCCCGCAGCCGACGCCGCGCCCCGCGAACGTCGTGCCTTCGCCGCCCGCGATCGCCTGGAACGTCGAGATCGCCCACTGGTTGTTGACGACGTTCAGCACGACCGGCGCGCGGTACACGTGCGCGAACGTGAGCGCGGTGTGGAAGTCGGCCTCGGCCGTCGCGCCGTCGCCGATCCACGCGGACGCGATCTTCGTGTCGCCCTTGATCGCCGACGCCATCCCCCAGCCGACCGCCTGGATGAACTGCGTCGCGAGATTGCCGGAAATCGAGAAAAAGCCCGCGTCGCGATCCGAGTACATCACGGGGAGCTGGCGCCCTTTCAGCGGGTCGCCTTCGTTCGACATGAGCTGGCAGATCATCCGCTCGAGCGGCACGTCGCGCGCGATCAGGATGCTCTGCTGCCGGTAGGTCGGGAAGCACATGTCGCCGTCGCGCAGCGCCATCGCGTGCGCGGTGCCGATCGCTTCTTCGCCGAGGCTCAGCATGTAGAACGAGATTTTCTTCTGGCGCTGCGCGATCATCATGCGCGCGTCGAAAATGCGGGTCTTGAGCATCGCGCGCAGCCCGGCGATCAGGCGCGCATCGTCGAGGTCCGGTGCCCACGGGCCGAGGGCGTTGCCGTGGTCGTCGAGCACGCGCACGAGGCTGCGGGCGAGATTGGCGGTATCCGCCGGGGCAACGTCGATCGGCGGGCGGCGGACCGCGCCGGCCGGCGATAGATGCAGATAGGAAAAGTCCGTCTTGCAGCCCGGGCGCCCGGTAGGCTCCGGCACATGCAGACGCAATGGCTCTGACAGGCTCATCGTGTCGTCTCCACGCTCGATTGTGTCTCACGCTGATAGGAGCGCACGGCCGGTTGCCGGCCTGCGCGCAGGCTGGCGCGCGGATAAGCACGCCAGCCTTGGAAATCTATGCAATGCCGCGCCGGCCGTCGATGACCAACCCGCTCGATCGCGGTGAGCATATTTGCCATGATAGGCGCGGGATGGCGGGATGGTATGCCTGTCGCGGCTGGCGGTCGCGCGCGCTTGTGTCGGTTGCATGGTCATCGCATCCGATGCGATGCCGCAAAAACAAAAAACCCGCGAGCGTTCGATCTCTCGCGGGTTTTCGGGCCTTCATGGAATCGCGTGGAAGCGTTCGTGGTGCCGGGGACCGGACTTGAACCGGCAAGCCTGTTAAGGCGGCGGATTTTCGTCACACTGCTTCTTTCGAAGCCGGCGTCGCGAGCGCGATGCCGTTCGTGCGCTGGACTATGCCTTCGCCGTCGCGCGCGGGCGTGACCGCTGCCCGTGCGCCTTAGGCGCCCCCCGTCTAGTCTCTACACCTTCCTCGCGGGAGCCGCGAGGCTTGGCTCGGCGTTGCCTCGATGCGCGCATCAGGGGTTTCGCCGAATTTGAAGGGTTCTGCACCGACCGTTTCCGGCCGGGCACTCAATCGTTTAAGTCCGCTATGTTTACCAATTTCATCACCCCGGCAAGAGGGCGGACGCGATTCTACCATTGCTTGCGCATACGTTCCCTTATTCGGACGACATGCGTTGGGACGCGTCGTACGTGCGCGCGCCATCGCCGCTCGACGCACCATCGCATCGCACGCATTCATCCAGTGTAATCGGCGCCGATACGACACTGCCCGCGATTTCGTCCCGCGCCGCAATATCCGTCGATACAATCGAGTCCGCCTTGTCCGACGGTCGCAAACTGTCTGACGTTTGTATCGCGCCTGTTGCGAAACAAGCGTCGCGTACGTCATCGCGAAGTCACAAACGTTTTCGATAATCCCCCTGCCGAAAACGTTTACATCGCGCTACTTCATGACCTCGACCATCAAGGACGTCGCTGCCCTCGCGGGCTTCTCGATCGCCACCGTCTCGCGCGCGATCAACGCACCGCATACCGTCAGCCCCGCCACGCTGCAGACGATCCGCACCGCGATCGACACGCTGCAGTTCCGCCCGAGCCCGCTCGGCCGGCAACTGCGCGGCGAACGCACGCGGCTCGTCGGCGTCGTCGTGCCGACGCTGTCGAACCCCGTGTTCGCCGATTGCCTGCAAGGCATCGACGAACTCGCGACCGCGGCCGGCTTCAAGCTGATCCTGATGACGACCGAGTACGACGCGGCACGCGAGCGTCACGCGATCGAGACGCTGCGCGAGCAGCGCGTCGAAGGGCTGATCCTCACCGTCGCCGACGCGGACACGCACCCGCTGCTCGACATGCTCGACCGCGACGGCCCGCATTACGTGCTGATGCACAACGACACGCAGCGCCGCCCGTCGGTATCGGTCGACAACCGCAGCGCCGCCTATGACGGCGTGCGGCTGCTGACCGCGCGCGGTCACCGCCGCGTGCTGATGCTGGCCGGTTCGCTCGCTGCGTCGGATCGCGCGCGCCAGCGCCATCTCGGCTATGCGCAGGCACTCGAGGAAAGCGGCGTCGCCACGCTGCCGCCGGTCGAAGTCGACTTCAACGCGCCCGAGCTGCCCGACGCGGTGCTCGCGCATCTGACCTCGCGCGCCACGCGTCCGACCGCCCTCTTCTGCAGCAACGACCTGCTCGCGATGGTCGTGATGCGCGGCCTGCGCCGCGCGGGCTTCTCGATCCCGGACGATCTGTCGGTGCTCGGCTTCGACGGGATCGCGATCGGCGAACTGCTCGCGCCGCCGCTCGCGAGCGTCGCGACGCCGAACCGCGACATCGGCCGCCACGCATGGCGGCGTCTCGTCGAATGCATCGGCGGCGCGACGATCGAACGCACGTCGCTGATCCTGCCGCACGCGGTACGCGACGGCGCGACGGTCGCGCCGCCGGCCACCGACCTGCAATTGCGCAAGGCCTGAACGCACCGGCGTGCCACCACGCACGCCGACCACCACATCACCCCAGCGCCACACACTCGCCCGGAGACCCACCGTGTCCTTTCGCCTGACCTCGCTGCTGCGCGCACTCGCCGCGCCGCTCGCCTGCGCCGCGCTTTTCGCCGGCGCACCCGCCGCCCATGCCGACGAAACGGCGATCTGCTACAACTGCCCGCCCGAATGGGCCGACTGGGCCGCGCAGATCGCGGCGATCAAGCAGAAGACCGGCATTCGCGTGCCGTTCGACAACAAGAACTCGGGCCAGTCGATCGCGCAGCTGATCGCCGAGCAGAAGAGCCCGGTCGCCGACGTCGTCTACCTCGGCGTGTCGTCGGCATTCCAGGCGAAGGACAAAGGCGTGATCGCGCCGTACAAGCCCGCACACTGGAACGACATTCCCGCGAACCTGAAGGACCCGCAAGGCTACTGGTTCGCGATCCACTCGGGCACGCTCGGCTTCTTCGTGAACAAGGACGCGCTCGACGGCAAGCCGGTGCCGCGCTCGTGGGCCGATCTGCTGAAGCCCGAATACAAGGGCATGGTCGGTTATCTCGATCCGTCCAGCGCATTCGTCGGCTACGCGGGTGCGGTGGCCGTCAACCAGGCGCTCGGCGGCAGCGTCGACAACTTCAAGCCGGCGCTCGACTGGTTCCGCAAGCTGAAGGCGAACGCGCCGATCGTGCCGAAGCAGACCGCGTATGCGCGCGTGCTGTCCGGCGAGATTCCGATCCTGCTCGACTACGACTTCGACGCGTATCGCGCGAAATACAAGGACAACGCAAACGTCGAGTTCGTGATTCCTAAGGAAGGCACGATCGCGGTGCCGTATGTGATGAGCCTCGTGAAGGGCGCGCCGCACGATGCGAACGGCAGGAAGGTGCTCGACTTCGTGCTGTCGGACGAAGGCCAGAAGCTGTGGGCCAACGCATACCTGCGCCCGGTTCGCGCGCAGGCGCTCGGCGCCGATGTCGCCGCGAAGTTCCTGCCGGCTAGCGAGTACGCACGTGCGAAGCCGGTCGACTTCGGGAAGATGGCGGCCGGTCAGCAGGCGTTCGGCCAGCAGTACCTGCAGGTGATGCAGTAAGCAGCAGGACGCAACCGATGCTCGATCTGACTTTCCCGCTGCGCTGGCGCGTCGCGCTCGTCGCGCCGGCACTCGCGATGTTCGCCGCGTTCTGGCTGCTGCCGATGGCGGCGCTCGTGCAGGTGTCCGCCGACGGCGCGTTCTTCTCGCAGTACGCGGCGCTGCTCGGCAATGCACGCTACATGAAGAGCCTCGGCGAGACCGTCGCGCTGTCCGCGGGCGTCACGCTCGCGACGCTCGCGCTGTCGACGATCTCCGGCCTGCTGCTCGCGCGCCGCGAATTCGCCGGCAAGCGCGTGCTGCTCGCGCTGCTCACGTTCCCGCTCGCGTTCCCGGGCGTCGTCGTCGGCTTCATGGTGATCATGCTCGCCGGGCGCCAGGGGCTGATCGGCATGCTGTCCGCGAAGCTCACGGGCGACAAGTGGGTGTTCGCGTATTCGGTCGCGGGCCTGTTCGTCGGCTACCTGTACTTCTCGATTCCGCGCGTGATCGTCACCGTGATCGCGGCCGCGTCGAAGCTCGATGCGTCGCTCGAGGAAGCCGCGCGCTCGCTCGGCGCATCGCCGTGGCGCATCTTCGTCGACATCGTGCTGCCCGCGCTCGCGCCGGGCCTGATCGCGGCCGGAGCGATCTGCTTCGCGACCGCGATGGGCGCATTCGGTACCGCGTTCACGCTGGCCACCGACCTGAACGTGCTGCCGATGACGATCTATACCGAGTTCACGCTGAACGCGAACATCGCGACGGCGGCCGGCCTGTCGATCGTGCTCGGCATCGTCACCTGGGCCGTGCTCGCGCTCGCGCGCCGCTTCACCGGCCATACCGCCGCCGCCGCGGCCTGAGGATTCCTGCATGCAATCGCTTTCCGGCTCTTCCGCGCCGTCGCCGGCGCCCGCTTCCGCTTCCGCGCAGGCGAACGGTGTTGCGCGGCGCGCGCCGCGCGTCACGGGCGCGCGTGCCATCGCCGCGCTGCAATGGAGCGTCACGCTGCTGCTGTGCGCATTCCTGATCGTGCCCGTCGTGATGTCGGTGCTCGCGGGGCTGACCGTCAACTACTTCCGCGGACTGTCGAGCGGCCTCACGCTGCGCTGGCTCGAACAGGTGTGGCAGCAGTATCACGGCTCGGTCGCGCTGTCTCTATACGTCGCGTTCGCGACGCTCGCGATCGTGCTCGCGGTCGGCGTGCCGGCCGGCTATGCGCTCGCGCGCAGCAAGAGCCGCGTCGCGCGCGCGATCGAGGAGGCGCTCGTGCTGCCGGTCGCGCTGCCGGGCCTCGCGTCGGCGCTCGCGCTGCTGGTCGTGTACGGCGGCTTCACCGCGTTCCGGATGAGCCTGTGGTTCATCGTCGTCGGCCACGTCGTGTTCACGCTGCCGTTCATGGTGCGCGCGGTCGCGGCCGTCGCGGCAGGCGCCGACCTGCGCACGCTCGAGGAAGGCGCGGCCAGCCTCGGTGCATCGTTCGTCACGCGCTTCGTCACGATCGTGCTGCCGAACCTGCGCCCCGGCATCGTCGCGGGCGCGCTCGCGGTGCTCACGCTGTCGATCGGCGAATTCAACCTCACGTGGATGCTGCATACGCCCGACACCAAGACACTGCCCGTCGGGCTCGCCGATACCTATGCGTCGCTGCGCCTCGAAGTCGGCAGCGCATACACGATCCTGTTCCTGCTGATGACGCTGCCGCTCCTCGTCGCGATGCAATGGCTCGGCGTCGATCCGTCCGGCACGCGTGCACTCAAGCGCCGCCCGCGCTGACCCGCTGACCCGCCGACCTTTTCGCTGACATGAAACTCGATTCCACTCCCATCACCCTGACCGGCTGCGCGAAGACATTCCGCGGCACGCGCGTGCTCGAACCGCTCGACCTGTCGATCGGCGCGGGCGAAACGCTCGTGCTGCTCGGGCCGTCCGGCTGCGGCAAGACGACGACGCTGCGCCTGATCGCGGGCCTCGACACGCCGGACGCCGGCGGCACGATCGTGTTCGGCAACGACGACGTGACCGCCCTGCCGATCGAGCGCCGGCAGGTCGGCATGGTGTTCCAGAACTACGCGCTGTTTCCGAACCTGACGGTACGCGGCAACGTCGGCTACGGGCTCAGGATTCGCAAGACCGAACCGCGCGCGCTGCGCGAGCGCGTCGACGAACTGCTCGCGATGATGCGGCTCGACGCGCATGCGGACAAGCCGATCGATCAACTGTCGGGCGGCCAGCGCCAGCGCGTCGCGCTGGCGCGCGCGCTCGCGGTGCGGCCGCGCGTGCTGCTGCTCGACGAACCGCTGACGGCACTCGACGCGAAACTGCGCGACGTGCTGCGTCGCGAGATGAATGCGCTGCTGCGCGAGCTCGGCGTGACGACGGTCTACGTGACGCACGACCAGGCCGAAGCGATGGAGCTCGGCGACCGGATCGTCGTGATGGGCGCGGGTCGCATCGAACAGATCGGCACGCCGCGCGACATCTACTACCGGCCGGCCAACCGCACGGTCGCGCAGTTCATCGGCACGCTGAACCGGCTTGGCGGACAATGGCGCGATGGCGCGCTCGTGACGACGGGCGGCGCGATCGTCACGCCGCATGCGTCCGACGAGTGGTTCTTCCGCCCCGAGGATGCGCAGCTCGCCGATCCCGCGCATGCGCCGTTGCGCGGCACGGTCGGCGCGTGCGCGTTCCTCGGCGAGCGCACGCGGCTCACGATCGAGCACGCGGCGCCCGACGCGCTCGTGATCGACGTGCCGGGCCGCATCGCGCTCGCGCACGGCACGGCGGTCGGCATTACGATTGCACCGGAAGGACTGATCGCGCTCGGCGCGTAATGCGCTTCGAATGCACCACGCATGCACGCCCCACCGCGGCGCATGACGCCGTACCCACAATAACCAGACGATTCCGAGAACCGACGATGCTGCTAGCTCAAATCAGCGATCTCCACATCAAGCGGCCGGGCCAGCTCGCGTACCGGCGCGTCGACACGGCGGCCGCGCTCGCGCGCTGCATCGCGAGGCTGAACGCGCTCGTGCCGCGCCCCGACGCCGTGCTCGTCACCGGCGACCTGACCGATTTCGGCCACGACGACGAATACGCCAACCTGCGCGACCTGCTCGCGCCGCTCGAGATTCCGTACTACCTGATGATCGGCAATCACGACGACCGCGCCGGGCTGCGTCGCGCGTTCGCCGATCGCGCCGAACTGCAGGACGGCGAATTCGTGCAGTACGCGCTCGACGTCGGCGCGGTGCGCGTGCTCGCGCTCGATTCGCAGGTGCCCGGCGCGAGCCACGGCGACCTGTGCGACGCACGGCTCGCATGGCTCGCCGCGCAGCTCGACGCCGCGCGCGATCGCCCGGTGATCGTCGCGCTGCATCACCCGCCGTTCGTATCGGGGATCGGCCACATGGACGCGCTGCGCCTCGCGCCCGCCGCCGCCGCGAAACTCGACGCGCTGCTGCGTGCTTATCCGAACGTCGAGCGCGTGCTGTGCGGCCACGTGCACCGTACGATGTTCACGCGTTTCGGCGGCACGCTCGCGTCGGCCGTGCCGGCGCCCGCGCACCAGGTCGCGTTCGACCTGCGGGCCGATGCGCCGTCCGCGTTCCGGCTCGAACCGCCGGCGTTCACGGTGCATCGTCATGCGCCGGATACGGGGATGACGTCGCACCACGTGTATGTGGACGAAGGCGCCGGGCCTTACCCGTTCTATGAGCCGACGGGGGAGCTGGTCGACTGAACGCGTGAAGAACGTGCGATGACGAGCGGCCGGTCATGCCACTTGTATCGGTCGTGCCGGTTCGCCGCGCCCGGCAGGATTCACGGTGCTCCGGTATGATCGGCAGCCTCGGCCAGCGCCCGGCCCGCCTGCGCACCCGACACGTACGCCGCGCGCCGCGCCGCCCAACTTCGCCCGCGCAGCCATGTCCACCGCCTCCACCGACCGTCCGACCGACGCCGCCTCGCCCCACTACTCGCGCAGCCTGCTGTTGCTGCTCGCGACGATCGCGGGCGTGTCCGTCGCGAACATCTACTACAACCAGCCGCTGCTCGACAGCTTCCGTTCGGCCTTTCCCGACGGCGCGTCGTGGATCGGCGCGGTGCCGACCGCGACCCAGCTCGGCTATGCGGCCGGGATGTTCCTGCTCGCGCCGCTCGGCGACCGTTTCGATCGCCGCGGGCTGATCCTGATGCAGATCGCCGGCCTGTCGGTCGCGCTGGTCGTGGCGGCCGCCGCGCCGTCGCTGGCCGTGCTCGCCATCGCGAGCCTCGCGATCGGCGTGCTCGCGACCATCGCGCAACAGGCCGTGCCGTTCGCGGCCGAGATCGCGCCGCCCGCCGAACGCGGGCACGCGGTCGGCACCGTGATGAGCGGCCTGCTGCTGGGCATCCTGCTCGCGCGCACGGCCGCCGGCTTCGTCGCCGAATATTTCGGCTGGCGCGCGGTGTTCGCAGTGTCGGTCGCGGCGCTCGTCGCGCTGGCCGCCGTGATCGTGCTGCGGCTGCCGCGCAGCTCGCCGACGTCGACGCTGCCGTACGGCAAGCTGCTCGGCTCGATGTGGCATCTGGCGGTCGAACTGCGCGGGCTGCGCGAGGCGTCGCTGACGGGCGCCGCGCTGTTCGCGGCGTTCAGCGCGTTCTGGCCCGTGCTCACGCTATTGCTCGCCGGCGCGCCGTTCCATCTCGGCCCGCAGGCAGCCGGCCTGTTCGGGATCGTCGGCGCGGCAGGCGCGCTTGCGGCGCCCTACGCGGGCCGCTTCGCGGACACGCGCGGCCCGCGCACGATCATCTCGCTCGCGATCGCGCTGCTCGCGCTGTCGTTCGTGATCTTCGCGCTGTCGGGCTCGAGCCTCGTCGGGCTCGTGATCGGCGTGATCGTGCTGGATGTCGGCGTGCAGGCCGCGCAGATCTCGAACCAGTCGCGCATCTATGCGCTGAAGCCCGAGGCGCGCAGCCGCGTCAACACGGTGTTCATGGTGTGCTATTTCATCGGCGGCGCGCTCGGCTCGTCGGCCGGCGTCGCCGCATGGCACGCGTTCGGCTGGACCGGCATGTGTGCAGCCGGGCTGCTGTTCACCGCGCTCGCGGGCTGGTCCCACCATCGCGGCGGCCGGCGCGCCTGAGCGCGACCGGCGGCGCCGGCATCACGCGTCGGCGCGCGGCGCGGCCGGTTCGCCCGCGGGCGGCGGTGCGAACGCCTGCGCCGGATCCATGACCACCGCCGGATCCATCACGGCTGCCGGCGTCGGTACCGCCAGCGGGACGGCGGAAGGCGCCAGGATGGGCGCCGCTTCCGGCAGCGCAATCTGATCGGGTGCGGACGCAACGTCCGCCGTCGACGCGGCCGCCACGACCGGCGAACCGACAGCCGCCGCGCGTGCCGCGGGCCGGCGCGCCGGATCGAACACGAACGACAGCCCGACGCTGCCGAGGATCGCGACCGTCGCGACCACGGTCGCCATCGTCACCGGTTCGCCAAGCAGCAGCGCACCGAGCGCGACCGCAACGATCGGGTTCACGTACATGCAGCTGCTCGCGATGATCGGGCTCGTGTGGCGGATCAGGTAGCCGTACGCGACATACGCGGCCATCGTGCAGAACACCATCAGGTACAGAAACGCGAACACGGGCCCGACGGCCAGCTGCTCGACGCGTTCGCCGAGCAGCCAGGCGACGAGCGTCGACATCAGCCCGCCGAGGCCGATCTGCAGCGACGTGGACAAAAACAGGTCGGACGGCAGCTTGAGCCGCGTCGCGAGATGCGCGCCGCCCGCCCAGAACAGCGCGCCGGCCAGCACGCAGATCGTACCGAGCGCCGAGTTCGCGGCCGCTGCGCCGCCCGAATTCAGCACGACGATGCCGACCATCCCGAGCGCGACGGCCGCCCACTCGCCCTTCGTCACCGGCCGCCCGGCCACCGCCGCGATCACGGTCGCGAACAGCGGCACCGTGGCCACCATCACCGCGGCCGAGCCGCTGCTGACCGTGCGCATCCCGAGCGCGATCGTGCCCGACGACAGCGCGACGAGCATCGTGCCGACGATCGCCGAGTTGCGGATTTCCAGCAGCGTCGGCCATTCGGGCTTGCGCCGCAGCGCGAAGATGAACAGGCCGATCCCGCCGAGCAGGTTGCGCAACCCCGACAGCAGCAGCGGCGGGAACGACTGCAGCGCGAAGTGCAGGCCGCTGTAGGTCGAACCCCAGACGAAATAGATGAACACGAGCGCCAGCGCGACGCGGCCGCCGCGGCTTTGCGGCAGGCGGACCCGGAACGAAAGGCGGGAGAAGAAATCGAGGAGACGGTCGAGCGGGGTCATCGTGCAGCCCGCCCGCACATCGCACCGCGTGCTCCGCTGAAAGACGCCGGCAATGCCGGCAAACGGTCCTGGCGGGACCGGGAAGGCAGAGCAAACATGCGGAACGACATGGCAGTGCGAACGGCGACGAAAGAGAACCGGCAAGCGGCGGCAAAGGGGAAAAAAACGCGCGCAACCGTTTCGGCTGCGCACGCTCGGGATTATGGCATCAAGGATTCGAAAGCATCGTCAGACCTGTCTGAAAGGATAAGGACTGACGTTTCGGCGCGACATTTCCAGGCCGGCGGGCGGGTGAAATCCGGGCCCGGATGTGCGATGCGCGCACACGCAATTCATCGCTATCCGTAACGGTCGAACCAGACATCGGCCGAACAGCCAATCATGCGTGCCGGCCTTCGATTCACGCTTATCGTGACGGTCGGCATACCCTCCTCGTGCCGTCCGCAGCCTCCGTTCGAAACCCGCACCATCCATACAAAATTTTGTATAATCCAACCATTCTTCCGCCGAAGCCGGTCGTGTTCGTCGGCAGCGCGCTCGACGATCTTCGCGGCTTTCCGCTGCCCGCGCGGCGTGATGCCGGCCACCAGATCGACCAGGTGCAGCGCGGCCTCGCGCCCGACGACTGGAAGCCGATGCGCACCGTCGGCGCCGGCGTGCGGGAAATTCGCCTGCGCGATGCGAGCGGCGCGTTCCGGATCGTCTATGTCGCGACCTTCGCCGATGCCGTCTACGTGCTGCACTGTTTCCGGAAGCAATCGGCACGCACGAACAAAACCGATATCGACCTGGCCACCCGGCGTTATCGCACGTTGATGATGGAGTTGAAACGATGACCAATGAACGTTACACGAACGTCTGGGACGCAATCGAGGGTCAGCCGGCCGAGGCCGAGAACATGAAGCTGCGCTCCGAACTGATGATCGCGCTCAAGCAGCGCATCGCGCAGCTCGAGCTCAGTCAGGCCCAGGCTGCGCAACGGCTGGGCGTCACGCAGCCGCGCGTCTCCGACCTGCTGCGCGGCAAGATCAACCTGTTCGGGCTCGATGCGCTCGTAAACATGGCCGCGGCAGTCGGCCTGCGCGTCGATCTCCAGGTGCGCGAATCCGCATGACGCGACGCATGGCGCATGACGCGCGATACAGCGCGGCACGCGCATGTGCCGCAATGCCGGGCCATGCGCCGCTCACGATCCGCCGAACCAGTTGTATCCCTGATCGACCCAGTAGCCGCCCGGAAACGTATCGGTCACGAAGATTTCCATGATGTGCTTCGGGTTCTTGTAGCCGAGCTTGGTCGGCATCCGCAGCTTCATCGGAAAACCGAATTCCGGCGGCAGCCGGCGGCCGTCGTAGTCGAACGTGAGCAGCGTCTGCGGATGCAGCGCGGTCGGCATGTCGATGCTCTCGTAGTAGTCGTCCGCGCACTTGAAGCCGACGTATTTCGCGCGCGTATCGGCGCCCGCGCGCGCGAGGAATGCACCGAACGGCGTGCCGCCCCAGCGGCCGATCGCGCTCCACCCTTCCACGCAGATATGCCGCGTGATCTGCTCCGCATGCGGCAGTGCATACAGCTCGTCGAGCGTCCACACGCGCTTGCCCGTCACGCGGCCGGACAGCACGAGCCGATACGTCGACGCATCGACGTGCGGCACGTCGTCGATCCCGTAGTACGCGTTGAACGGGAACGGCCGCGTGATGTCGGCTTCGGTGTAGGTCGGCGCGAGCCGGTCGGGGCTGAACAGCCAGGCCTGCACGCGATCGTTCATGCGCGACACTTTCTCGAGGAACGTGTTGACCGATGCGTCGTCCTGCAGCGTGCAGCCGGTCAGCATCGTCAGCCCGCCGAGCGTCAGCACGCGCCGGTTGAAAAGCCGCCGCGACGGCATCTCGAGCTCGCGGCGCACGTCGAGTTCGAGCGACTTCCGGTCGAGGGTCCAGCGCGGCTGGCCGCGCCTGTTTTCGGATTCCGACATGATGATTTCCTTCGCCCGCAGCTCGCGGGTCAGCGGCCGCGCAGCATCGCGAGCAGCGAGCGCGGCACCAGCAGCGCCATCGCGACGTGTACGACAAAAAATGCGACGAGCAGCGACATCGCCCAGAAATGCACGACGCGCGCGTTGTCGTAACCGCCGAACAGCTCGCGCAACAGCGGGAACTGCACGGATTTCCAGATCGCGAGCCCCGACAGCACCAGCACGACGAGATCGACGATCGCGGTCAGGTACGCCGCGCGCTGCACCGCGTTGTAGACGCTCAGGTCGGCGTGCGACAACCGCCCGCCGAGCGCGGCGCGTACGTCGCGCCACACGGATGCCGGCGTGACCGGCAGCATCTTGCGTACCAGACGCCCGGTCGCAAGCGACATCGCGAGGTAGAACAGCCCGTTGCCGACGAGCAGCCACATCGCCGCGAAATGCCATTGCAGCGCACCGCCGAGCCAGCCGCCGATCGTGATGCCGTGAGGAAACGTGAACGGCGGATAGATCGGCGACGCGTCGTAGATGCGCCAGCCGGACAGCGCCATCAGCACGGCCGCGAGCGCATTGAGCCAGTGGCTCGCGCGCACCCACAGCGGATGGATCGGACGTGCGGGCGGCGTGGCGGCCGCGCGCCCGGTGGCGGGAATGGTTTGCATGATGAAAACTCCCGGAATGAGGCGACGGAGCGCGAGACGGGGCCGGAGACCGGCCACGCAACGCATGCGCTGACGCGCGGCGTGGCGCGTGCCCCGCGTGCCGTCCCCCGGCACGCAGCGGCGACACGCGCGTCGGCCGCGCTCCGTCCGTTTCCGTCAGTTCGACGGGGCCATCTTGTCGTCCGACTTCGGCTTGCCCATCGAGTCGTGCGACATCGCGTCCTTCTTCATCGCGTGCTTCTTCATGGCGCCCTTCTTCATCGCGCCGTCCTTGGCCATCGCGTCGTCCTTCGCCATCGCGTCGTGGCCCATCGCGTCCTTCGACATCGACGAACCTTCCTTCGACATCGCGTCGTTCTGCGCATACGCGCCCGTTGCGACCATGGCGAAACCGGCGACACAGGCTGCGATCAGTACTTTTTTCATGACATCTCTCCGAAACATGGGTTTGAGGAGCCGAATAGACGGAGGACGTCGCGGAAAATGACAGTCGTTTCGAAAATATTTTTCAGGGGCTGCCAAAAGTGCCGCAATGCTGCACCGCGCCGTCGTTGTCAGCCGGGCTGCAGGGCCGTGCGGCGGTGTCATGCATCGCGGCTTGCGCGGCAGGCGCGCCGCCCGCAATGCTGCAACTGCACCGCGGCAACCGATCTGCCGCCGGTTGAAACCGCCGCAAAGCCAGTGTATCGTGTGCGCTGCTAACGCGGGGGTCCTGCAATGCGTTCGGTCAAACAACCGGCATTGCGGGTGAGAAATACCCTTTGAACCTGATCTGGATAATGCCAGCGCAGGGAAGCGTACGGATTCCGCCGCCATCCTTCTGACGAAATCCGCCGCCTCACCAAGCCTCGTCTCCTGCTTAGCTCGAGCCCCACATTCGTCAAGGGCTCCGGGCAAGCGCCGAAGCGCCTGTCCGGCGCTCACACAGGAGATTGCATGAACGCCAATCCGAAGTTTCTGTCCGCCGACGCCCACGTCGATGCCGCTGCCGTCGCGCCGCTGCCGAATTCGCGGAAAGTCTATGTGACCGGCTCGCAGCCCGACATCCGCGTGCCGATGCGCGAAATCACGCAGGCCGACACGCCGACCGGCTTCGGCGGCGAAAAGAATCCGCCGATCTACGTGTACGACACGTCGGGCCCCTACACCGATCCGGAAGCCAAGATCGACATCCGCGCGGGCCTGCCCGCGCTGCGCCAGCGCTGGATCGAAGCGCGCGGCGACACCGAAGTGCTCCCCGGCCTGTCGAGCCGATACGGCCTCGAGCGCGCGGCCGATCCGGCCACCGCCGACCTGCGTTTCCCGGGCCTGCACCGCAACCCGCGCCGCGCGCAGGCCGGCAAGAACGTCACGCAGATGCACTACGCGCGTCAGGGCATCATCACGCCGGAAATGGAATACATCGCGATCCGCGAGAACCAGCGTCGCGCCGAATACATCGAGAGCCTGAAGTCGAGCGGCCCGAACGGCGCGAAGCTCGCCGCGATGATGGGGCGCCAGCATCCGGGCCAGGCGTTCGGCGCTGCCGCATTCGGCGCGAATGCGCTGGCCGAGATCACGCCCGAATTCGTGCGCGACGAAATCGCGCGCGGCCGCGCGATCATCCCCGCGAACATCAACCATCCGGAATCGGAGCCGATGATCATCGGCCGCAACTTCCTCGTGAAGATCAACGCGAACATCGGCAACTCGGCCGTCACGTCGTCGATCGGCGAGGAAGTCGACAAGATGACGTGGGCGATCCGCTGGGGCGGCGACACGGTGATGGACCTGTCGACCGGCAAGCACATCCATGAAACGCGCGAGTGGATCATCCGCAACAGCCCGGTGCCGATCGGTACGGTGCCGATCTACCAGGCACTCGAAAAGGTCAACGGCAAGGCCGAGGACCTGACCTGGGAAATCTTCCGCGACACGCTGATCGAACAGGCCGAGCAAGGCGTCGACTACTTCACGATCCACGCGGGCGTGCGCCTGCAGTACGTGCCGCTCACCGCGAACCGGATGACCGGCATCGTGTCGCGCGGCGGCTCGATCATGGCGAAGTGGTGCCTCGCGCATCACAAGGAAAGCTTCCTGTACGAACACTTCGAAGAGATCTGCGAGATCATGAAGGCGTACGACGTGAGCTTCTCGCTCGGCGACGGCCTGCGTCCCGGCTCGATCTACGACGCGAACGACGAAGCGCAGCTCGGCGAGCTGAAGACGCTCGGCGAACTCACGCAGATCGCATGGAAGCACGACGTGCAGGTGATGATCGAAGGCCCCGGCCACGTGCCGATGCAGCTGATCAAGGAGAACATGGATCTCCAGCTCGACTGGTGCAAGGAAGCGCCGTTCTACACGCTCGGGCCGCTCACCACCGACATCGCGCCGGGCTACGACCACATCACGTCGGGCATCGGCGCCGCGATGATCGGCTGGTTCGGCACCGCGATGCTGTGCTACGTGACGCCGAAGGAGCACCTCGGCCTGCCGAACAAGGACGACGTGAAGGAAGGGATCATCACGTACAAGCTCGCCGCGCACGCCGCCGACCTCGCCAAGGGTCACCCGGGCGCGCAGGTGCGCGACAACGCGCTGTCGAAGGCGCGCTTCGAGTTCCGCTGGGAAGACCAGTTCAACATCGGTCTCGATCCGGACAAGGCACGCGAATTCCACGACGAAACGCTGCCGAAGGATTCGGCGAAGGTCGCGCACTTCTGCTCGATGTGCGGTCCGCACTTCTGCTCGATGAAGATCACGCAGGACGTGCGCGAATTCGCGGCGCAGCAGGGCGTGTCGGAAACCGAAGCGCTGAAGAAGGGGATGGAAGTGAAGGCGGTCGAGTTCGTCAAGACCGGCGCCGAGATCTATCACCGTCAATAAGCGAACGAGCGAACGCGCGATCCGCAACGGAAACGCGTCGCGATGCACGAAGCCCGCTTTCGAGCGGGCTTTTTTACGCATGTCGCGTGCCCTGCGCATGTCGCGTGCCTGCCGGCGCACGGGGAAACAAATGATTACGAAACCGCGCGAGGCTTAACAAGTCCTTACAGCAGCGGCGCGGGACGGCGCGTAGATTGGAAACATGCGTGGCCGCCCGCCGGTCGCGCGTCCTCCGTTCATAACCACAGGACAACGATCATGAAATCGATTCGGCGTATTGGGGTATGCGCGCTCCTCGTCGCAACGGTGACAAGCCTGTCGGCCTGCGATTCGATGACGAGACGCCAGCGCGACACGGCAATCGGTGCGGGTGTCGGCGGCGTCGCCGGCGCGGCGATCGGCGGCAACGCGCTGTCGACGCTGGGCGGCGCGGCGGCTGGCGGCATCATCGGCAACCAGATCGGCAAGTAAAACGGCTAGGCGCGGTCTGCCAGACGCGGCGCAACATTTCAATCAGACGGCGTTTCCGCAGTGCGGAAGCGCCGTTTTCGCATGTGGCGCCGCAACACGGGCAGCAGCGGTCCGGAAATGATCCGTTACCGTTTTGCACACCGTGTCATCGGCGCGCGGCCTAAGCTTAAGCATCTGCCGATTGCCGGCTCCGCCGGAGAGACATCATGAACAGGACCCTCGTCGCAGCGGCGCTCGCCTGCACGACGCTCGCCGGCTGCTACTACCCGTACGGCTATTATCCTGGCGGCTATTACACGGCGGCGCCGGTGCAGCCGGCGCCCGTGTACGTCGATCCAGCCCCCACCTACTACTATCCGGCGCCTGCGTACGCGCCCGCTTACGGCCCGGCGTGGGGCGGCTATTGGGGTCCGGCGCTGTCGCTCAATTTCGGTTTCGGCGGACGCGGCCGCGGCTGGCGCCATCACTGATCGGCAATACCGCCGGCAGCCGACCCTCCGCCCGCAACCGGCGGTATTCTCGCTTCTTGCCGTTTCTTGCCGTTTCATCGAATCGTGAAACGACGGCGTGGTAACGCGGTGTAAGATCCTCCGCATCCCGTCCCTCTCCCTCCCGATCGATGTCGCCCAAGAACGCCATTCTGCTGACCGTGCTCGCTGCCCTGTGGGGCGCTTCGTTCCTGTTCATCCGGATCGGCGTAATCGATTTCGGCGTCGCGCCGCTGATGGCGCTGCGCGTGGGCATCGGTGCGCTGTTTCTCACCGGCTTTGCGCTGACGCGCTTCAAACCCGCCGATCTCGGCGCGCGGCTGCGCCGTCATGCATGGCCGTTGTTCGTCGTCGGCGCGCTGAACTCGGGCATACCGTTCTGCCTGTTCGCGTTCGCCGAACTGACGCTGTCGGCCGGCCTGACGTCGGTGATCAACGCGACGACGCCGCTGTGGGGCGCGCTCGTGGCCTACCTGTGGCTGAAGGACAAACTGTCGCTGCCGCGCGCGCTCGGCCTCGTGATCGGTTTTGCCGGCGTGATCACGCTCGTGTGGAACCAGATCGCGAATGCGCACGGCGACACGGGCGCCGGCACAACGGCGCTTGCCGCCGCCGCGGCGCTCGGCGCGACGCTGCTGTACGGCATCGCGGCCAATTACACGAAGCGCAAGCTCAGCGGCGTCGACCCGCTCGTCAACGCGACCGGCAGCATGATCGGCTCGACCGTCCTGCTGCTGCCGTTCGCGATCGCCACCTGGCCGGCCGCGTCGGTCGGCGCGCACGCATGGGGCGCCGTGCTCGGCCTCGGCATCGCATGCACGGGCATCGCGTATTTCATCTTCTTCTACCTGATCGCGCATGTCGGCCCCGCCCGCGCGATTACCGTGACGTTCGTGATCCCGGTATTCGGCCTGCTGTGGGGTGCGCTGTTCCTCGACGAACACGTGTCGGCCGTGATGATCGAAGGCTGCGCGATCGTGCTCGTCGGCACCGCGCTCGCAACCGGCGTGATCAAGCGGATTCCCGGTCTGGGGCCGCGTAGCGGCGAAGCGACCTGAGCGACGCGCACGCGCTGCCGACCGTCGTGCGGTGACCGCCGACGGCCGAGCGCAACCGGTTCCCCCGGCGCGCCGGCATTCATCCGACGACGACGCCCGCCCGCGCGCGGGGCTGTCCGCCGCGGGTTTTCCCGCGCCGCCACGCACGCCATGCGGCCAGGACGCACGGTCATGCCGTCGCCCCATGCCACCGGATTGTCATGTGCTTGCGCGGCGCCCTTCGCTTCGTGGCGGTGATGCGCTGCGCGCACTCGGGCGGCGCCGGTCATCGCTGCGCGCCGCCATGGCCGCGGCCGCGTACCGCGTGCGTGTGGAGTTTCCCTGATACGCGCGGCGCCGCATTCCCGTTACACTCGGAACACTCATCCGCACAAGGCGGTCACGATGCCCCACGTTCTTTCGCGTCCGCCTGCGCATGCGACTGCTTCAGTGTGGCAGCGCACTGCCGCCCCGCCGCTCGCCCCTGGGCACCGTTGACATGAAGCCCGCCCACGACCTATCGCTCGATTCCCTGCTCGAACGCCTCACGCTGACGCCCGGCGGCTGGCTCGCCACCTATCGCACCACGACGCTGCGCAGCGTATTCCAGCCCGTGCTGTCGATCACGCACAAGCGCGTCGTCGGCTACGAGGCGCTGCTGCGCGTCGTCGACGCGAACGGTGCGCTGGTCTCGCCCACCGCCCTCCTCGACAAGACGCGCACAGATGCCGATGCGCTGCTGCTCGACCGGCTCGCACGCTGCCTGCACACGGCCAATTTCGTCGCGCAGGGCATCGGCGATGGCTGGCTGTTCCTGAACGTGACGCCGCGCGTGCTCGATTCGGGCCTCGTGCAGCGCGAGTTCGTCGAGGCGCTGTGCCGGCATTTCGTGTTGCCGCCGAACCGCGTCGTGCTGGAAGTCGTCGAACAGCCGTCGCGCGACGAAGCCGCGCTCGCCCGCACGATCGACATGATCCAGCATCGCGACTTCCTGATCGCGATCGACGATTTCGGCACGGGATTCTCGAATTTCGACCGCGTGTGGCGCGCACGGCCCGACATCGTCAAGCTCGATCGCTCGCTCGTCGAGCGCTCGACCGGGTCGGCCGACGACCGCCGCATCATGCATCACCTCGTGTCGATGCTGCACCAGGCCGGCGCGATGGTGCTTGCCGAGGGCGTCGAAAGCGACGACGCACTGCAGGCACTGATGGAGGCCGACATCGATTTCGTGCAGGGTTTCCAGTTCGGCCAGCCCGACACGTCGATCGCGCACGCGAGCGCGGCCGCGCCCGCGATGCTCGACGCCGCGTGGCAGCGCTTCATCGCGCGCCGGCACACGCCGGCCGTCGCCGAGCAGCCGGGCTTCGACGCGATCGAGCGGCTTGTGCTCACCGGCGCGGCCGCGTTTTCCGCGAGCGGCAACCTGCAGGATGCCGCGCAACGCGTGTTCGCGGTGCCCGCCGCGCGCCGCGTGTTCGTCACCGACGAGATCGGCGAGCAGTTCCTGCCGTCAATCGGCGCGCCCCCCGACGACGGCCACGCGAGCGCCACCCGCCTCTCGCCGCTGTTCCCGGAAACCCACAGCAACTGGTCGCGGCGCCCGTACTTCCAGCGCGCGATCGCCGCACCCGGGCGCGTCGCACTGATGGGCCCGCACTTCTCGCTGACGGAAGGCCGCGACTGCTATACCGCCGCCGTCGCGATCCGCGCGCAGAGCCGGCTCGTCGTGTTCTGCGTCGACTTCGTGCTCGACAGCGCGGGAACCGTGATGCGCTAGCCAGCCGGCGCGGCGGCGGGCGTTCGCCCGCGATGCCCGTCGAGCGTGCGGCCCTCCGGCCCATCCATTCGTCAGTCGACCACCTTTCCCCTGCCCGACTTCACCGCGCTGCGGCGCGACTTGTGCTCGAGCCGCCGCTCCTTCGACGCGCGCGTCGGTCGCGTCGCGACCCGCGCACGCGGCGTGAACGCGACGCCGGCGATCAGCGTATCGAGCCGCGCGAGCGCGGCTTCGCGGTTCTTCTCCTGCGTGCGGTATTCCTGCGACTTGATCACGACGATGCCGTCGCGCGTGATGCGCTGGTCGGACAGCGCGAGGAGCCGCTCCTTGATGACGGGCGGCAGCGACGATGCGCGGATGTCGAAACGCAGGTGGATCGCGCTCGATACCTTGTTCACGTTCTGCCCGCCCGCGCCCTGCGCGCGCACGGCCGTCCACTCGACCTCGGCCGGATCGAGCGTATAGCGGATCATCATCGCGAAGCCTCCATGCGGTGTCGTGCGAGTGCCTCGTCGACGCGGGCCGCGAGCCCCGAATCGCGCTGCGTGCGCGTCGCGACCGCCTGCGCCAGCACGCGCCGCGGCCCGATCACCTGCACGCGCGTGCGTGCTCGCGTAACGGCCGTATAAACGAGCTCGCGCGTGAGCACGCGGCCGAACGATGCCGGCAGCACGAGCGCGGCTTCGTCGAATTCCGAGCCCTGCGATTTGTGGACCGTCAGCGCGAACGCGGTTTCGTGCGGCGGCAGCGCGGCCGGCGACACCGCGCGCGCGGTGCCGTCCGCGCGCCTGAACCACACGCGCAGCACACCGTGCGCATCGGGCAGCGCGATGCCGATGTCGCCGTTGAACAGCCCGAGCGCATAGTCGTTGCGCGTCACCATGATCGGCCGCCCGGTGAACCAGTGCGCACCGACCGCGAGCGGCACGCGCGCCGCATGCCGCACGTGCGCGGCCACGAGCGCGTTGACGTGCTCCGCGCCGCGCAAGCCGCTGCGGGTTGCGCACAGGATCCGGAACCGGTTGAGCGCGTCGAACAGCGGCAGCGGATCGGGCACCGGCGCGGCCAGCGCGTCGCGCAATGCATCGAGGTAGGCGCCGAACCGCCGTGCGAGCCGCTCGACCGTCGACGACGCGAGCGACTCGCCCGCATCGTCGTGGAACGATGCGGCAGCCGCGTCGTCCGCGGGCAGCGCATCGAGCGCGGCCTGCACGTCGCCGCGGCGGATCGCGAGCGACAGCCGCCCGATCGGCGAATCGAGGCCGAAGCGGTAATTGCGTTCGAGCCACACGACGCAGTCGGCGAGCGGCGCCGGTGCTGGCGTGGCGGGCGACGCAGCGGTTACGCCGGGCAATGTCGACGTGACCGACGCAAGCGCCGCGTCGCCTGCATCGAACGGCGGCAGCTCGACGGCGTCGAGCCACGCGAGTTCGTCGGCCTCGATCCATGCGGGGGCGTTGCCCGCATCGCCGATATCGCCGGCATCGGTCAATGCCGGACCGGCGGACGGAGATGGCGCGACATCGGCCGCGGCAACCGCGTCGTCCTGCGATTCGTCGTCGAACAGCGACGCCTGTCGCGCATCGGCGCGCGGACGCGACGCGCGTTTTCGTGAAGCAGCGGCGGATACCGAAGCGGAAGCCTGGGCCGCAGCGGAAACCGGATTCGCGGCAGGCACAGTCGCCGCCGCTTCGTCCGGCACCGGCAACGCCGCGACGAACGCCGCCTCGTCGATACCGAGCGCCTGCGCGATGCGCGTGCGCGCCGCGGCGGTAAACGCCGGCCGCGCGCTCAGCTCCGCGAACACGGCGCCCGCCTCGACCGCGGCCAGTTGATCCTTGTCGCCGAGCAGTACGAGCCGCGCGCCCGGCGCGAGGGCGTCGAGCAGGTGCGCGGCAAGCGCGACGTCGATCATCGACGCCTCGTCGACGACGATCAGGTCGTACGGCAGCGGATTGTCGCGATGGTGCCGGAAGCCGGCCGCCCCGCCGCCGCCCAGCAGGCGATGCAGCGTGTACGACGTGTCGGGCAGGCGTGCCGCGAGCTCGGGCGGCAGGTCCCCGGCCCGCGCATGCAGCGCTTCCTGCATCCGCTGCGCGGCCTTGCCGGTCGGTGCGGCCAGCGCGATACGCAGCCCCGGGTGCGCATCGAGCAGACAGGCCAGCACGCCGACGACGGTCGTCGTCTTGCCGGTGCCGGGGCCGCCGCTGACGATCGTCACGCGGCCCGTCAGCGCGACGATCGCCGCGACGCGCTGCCAGTCGACGTCACCGGTCGCGGGCCCGAAGTAACGCGCGAGGTTGTCGCGCAGCCGTTCGGGCGACAGCCCGTCGTCCGGCACCGCGACGCCGGCCTGCGCAACCAGCGCATCGGCCAGCCGCCGTTCGTAATCGAAATAGCGCGACAGGTACAGGTGGTCGTGCCGATCGACGATCAGCGGCCGTTCGTCGCCGCGCGCGAGCGTGCCGAACGCGACCACGCCGCTCGCGGCGAGCGCCGCGCGGATGTCGTCGAGCGGCTCTTCGTAGCGCTGCGCGAGCGCGCCGAGCGCGACGCATACGTGGCCGCCCGCGGTCGCGCGGCTCGTCGCGAACGCGGCGCGCGCCGCCCAGCGCGCGGCCGCAGCCGGCGCGCCGGCGCGCCGCGCGAGGTCGCCGATGCGGCGCGCGAAGCCTTCCGCGAGCGCGATGCCGAAGTCGGCGGGCTCGGGCAGCCGCGCGACGAGGCCGCCGGTAAATTCGAGCGTGTCGTCGGATGCATTCATGCGCGGCCCCCTTCCATCATCCGGTCGAGTGCGTCGACGAGCGCGCGTTCGGGCCGCCGCGCATGCACGCCGGCCGGCTGGCCGCCGCTGCGCCAGTCGGGCCGCACGCCGCGCACGAACAGGTACAGGTAGCCCGCGATATGCGTGTCGTAGTCGTAATCGGGCAGCCGCCCGCGCAGGTAGCGATGCAGCGCGACCGTGTAGAGCAGCGCCTGCAGGTGATACGCGTGATCGGCCATCGCGACGTCGAGCGCTTGCGCGCCGTAGGCGTCCGGCGTCGTGCCGAGATGGTTCGACTTCCAGTCGACGATCCAGAAGCGGCCGTCGTGTTCGACGATCATGTCGATGAAACCCTTGATGAATCCGGCGAGCATGCCCGCCTCCAGTGCAACGTCCGGATAACCGTGCGCGACCAGCAGCCGGCGCAGCGCCGTCAGGTCGAGCGACGGTGCCGGGAACAGGAACCCCATTTCGTCGAGCCGCTTCGCGGGATCGAGATCGGCGAGCCGCATGCCCGGCACGAGCTCGGTGCGCACCACATCGTCGACGAGCCGCGCCATCATCGCCGGCAGGCGTGTCGCGAGTTCGGGCTCGGCCTCGACCGGCCGGTCGTGCAGCGCGCCGAGCGCGGCCTGGTGCCACGACTCGGGCTCCGTGAACCGGCTGAGTTCGAACAGACGGTGCAGGCACTCGCCCGCCGCCGCGCCGCGCGGGAACACGAGGATGTCGTCGTCCGGCGGTTCGGGCGCAACCGGATCGGCCAATATGAGCTCGCCGTCCGGCATCACCGCGGCAAGCGCATCGTGATCGGGCCGCAGCTCGTCGTCGGGCACGGCCGCGACGCCGGCCTCCTCGCGCGCCATCGACGCGGTCAGCGAACTGAAGCTCGCCATCCGCCACGCATCGCGCAGCACGCGCGTCGCATGGCGCGCCGCGAGCGTCTGCGACGCGTCGTGCCCGGCCGCGAGACGCTCGCGGCGCGCGGGCACCGGCAGCGGCGCGACGCTCACGGGGCCGCCCGCGAGCGCAAGCCACGCGGCATCGAGCGCCGCTTCGTCGGGCGGCTCGTCGAGCCACGCGTCGAACGACTGGCCGGCACCGGCGACGAGCCAGTTGAGCACGCTGCGCCGCGCTTCGCGCGTCGAGCGCGACGACTGGTACGGCCCGGCGACGACATAGCAGCGATAGACCGCGCGCGTGAGCGCCACGTAGACGAGCCGCGCGCGTTCCGCGGCCTGCTCGCGCATCGCCTGCCGCGCCGCGTGCGCGGCCGCCTCGTCGTCGCAGCCGTAATGCAGCACCGCGTCGCCCGCGTCGTCGTGATATTCGCGCGCATCGGGCAGCGCGGACGAAGGCGGCTCGCGCAGCCCGCCGTCGTTCAGGAACGGACAGAACACGATCGCGTATTCAAGGCCCTTCGACTTGTGCACGGTCACGATCTGTACAAGGTTGCGATCGGATTCGAGACGCAACTGCGCTTCCTCGCCGCCGCCGTCGAGCCGTTGCGCGGCGAGCCAGCGCAGCGTCGGCGCGATGCCCGGCTGCGCGGATGCGCGTGCCTGCGTCAGTTCGGCCAGGTGGTTGATGTCGGTCACGCGGCGTTCGCCGTCCGCGCCGGCCATCAGCCGCTCGGCGATCCGCAGCTCGCGCGCGAACGTGCGCCACATCACCGCGAAACCGCGCTCGCGCCACAGCAGCCGATACCGCGAGAAACGTTCGACCCAGCTCATCGCGTCGGCACTGTCGGCCGCGGACGCTTCGTGCGACGCATCGCCGTCGCCCTGTTCCATCCGCCACAGCGCGCCGGCATCGAGGCCGAACCAGTCGGCCGCGAGCGCCGAACGCAGACGCCGCAGGTCGCCCGGCGCATCGATCGCCGCCAGCACGCGTTCGAGCTGCTCGGCGTCGCCGGTCGAGAACACCGAGGCCTGCGCCAGCTCGACGCTGCCGATGCCCCACGTGGCGAGCACGCGCTTCACGAGGCTGCCCTGCCGGTGCGTCTGCACGAGCACCGCGATGTTGCCCGGCGACAGCGACGTGTCGCCCAGCCGCACGTGCCCTTCGCGCGCGCCGCGCATCAGCCGCGCGATCTCGGCCGCGCAAGCCTGGGCGGCCTGCGCCTGCGCATCGCGCTTGAGCAGCGTGCCTTCGCCGCCCGGCAGCGCCCAGACCCGGAAATCGCCGGCCGGGCCCGGATCGGTTTCGTCGACGAACGGCGCACGCACGCGCGTGCCGGCACGCACCGCGTAATAGTCGAGCCCGTCGAGCACGAACGCGCGCGGATTCGACATGAAGAAGCGGTTGCACGCGTCGACGATCGCGGGTGTCGAGCGCTGGTTGACCGCGAGCGTGTAGCACGCGCTCGCGCTCGCGCGCGCCGCAAGATAGGTATGCAGATCGGCCGCGCGGAAGCTGTAGATCGCCTGCTTCGGATCGCCGACGAGGAAGAGCGGCCCGCCCGGCGCGAAGATCCGGTTGAAGATCGCGAACTGCAGCGGGTCGGTATCCTGGAACTCGTCGATCAGCGCGGCCGGATAGCGCGCACGCAGCGTGTCGGCGAGCCACGGATGCGCATGCAGCGCGTGATACAGGTTCGCGAGCAGATCGTCGAACGACACGACGCGCCGCGTACGCTTGCGCTCGGCCAACTCGCCGGGCGCCATGTCGAGCCATTCGGCGATCAGCGCGAGCCAGCGCGCGCGCTGCGTTGCCTCGGCTGCCGCCACGGCCGCTTCGAGCGCGTCGGCCACGTCGAAGAACGCGTGTTCGGGCGTCGCGCCGCCTTTTTTCGTCGCTTTCACGAGCGCGGTGCGCGTGAGCTTCAGTGCGGCCTTCGGCAGCGCGGCCGTCGCGTCGCCCTGCGCGAAATGCGCGGCCCATGCGTCGAGCGCATCGGCAACCGCGTCGGGCTTGTGCGAGCGCTGGTTGAGCGCGGGCTGCGCGGTGCGCAGCAACGCATCGATCGCGTCGCGTTCGGCCGCCCACATCCGCGCCGCCTCGGCGAAGCATTCGGCCGCGGCGGCCTCGGCCGATTCGTCCGGCTCGGTCACGCCGTCCCAGCGCAGCGCGGCGAGCGGCTTTTTCAGCCGGCGCGCGAGCTGCGCATCGAGCGCGGCCGGGCCGGCGCCCGATTCGACGAGCCAGGTCGCGAAGCCCGGCCAGCGCGCGGCCGCCGGTTCGACGCGCGTGCGCCAGAAGTCCGCCGCGAGTTCGAAGCGCAGCGACGCGTCGTCGGTCTCCATGTCGAACGCGAACGGCATCGCGGCCGCGAACGGCGCTTCCTGCAGCGCGCGCTGGCAGAACGCATGGATCGTGTGGATCGCGGCCTGATCGAACGCGCGCAGTGCGCGCCGGATCCGCTTCGCGGCCGTGTCGGAATCGAGCGCGCCGTCTTCGCCGAGCGTGGTCTCGAGCAGGCGCACGATGAACGGATCGCCGCCGTCGTCGCCCGTGTCTAGCGCGTGCGCGAGCTGCGCGAGCCGGCCGCGAATCCGCTCGTGCAGCTCGGCCGTCGCCGCCTTCGTGAAGGTCACGACGAGGATTTCGTCCGCGCCGAGATCCTTTTCGAGCAGCAGGCGCACGTACAGCGCGCAGATGTTCCAGGTCTTGCCGGTGCCGGCCGACGCCTCGATCTGGTTGACGCCGTCGAGCGGGCACGCGAACACGTCGAGTTCGAGCGCCGGCTGCGGCTGCGACACGGCGCTCATGCGACCTCCTTCAGATGTTCGACGAGCGGCTCGAACACGAGCCGCGCGAGCGTGCCGAACGGCTCGTCGAGCGACGCGCGCGCGCCGCGCCACGCGATCGCGATGGCCGGATCGTCGGCCTCGCTCACGACACGCTCGTTGATCCAGACGCTCGCGGCCTTGGCTTCGCCGTCGGACACCCTGGCCCACGCACTGCGCGGGAAAAACCGCAGCGGCATGCGCCGCCCTGCGCGAAACAGCGCGGCAAGCGGCGCGAGCCGTTCGAGCGGCGCCGCGACGGGCGTCAGCTCGAACGCACCGCCGCTGCCGAACCACAGCGTGCGGCGCGGGCCGCCCGGTTCGACCGCGCAGTAGACGAGATGCGCGAGCCACGCGGACAGGTAGTCGCGCGCGCTCGACCGTGCATAGCGGTAGATGATCTGCCCGGCCGGCGTCAGCCGGTTCAGCGTGCCGTGCAGTTCGAGCGGTGCGCTGACCGCGTCGCCCGACAGCATCGCGTCGTCGGCGCCGAACAGCGCCTGTTCCGTATCGGGCCACGCGGGCACGATGACGAGCGAAAACGGCCGCCTCTCGATGCCGTCGGCCAGCGCACGGCGCACGTTCGACGCAAGCTGAGTCATCGAGCCGAGCGCCTGGTCGCGCCACACGGCGCCCGTCGCGCCGCCCGGCAACTCGGGGCTCGCGTCCGCAATGCGCAGCGCATGATCGTGCGCGGCCCCATCATCCGATTCGATCAGGAGCGGCAGTACACGCTCGGCGAGCGCATCGCTGCCGGCGAAGTCGAGCGCGAACGGCTCCGTGTCGAGCAATTCGGCCTGCGCATCGGCGAGCACGATGCCGAGACGTGCGCGCAACAGCGCCCGCGCGGGATGCCGCCAGAAGCGTTCGAATTCGCTGAACGCGACGGGCTCGACCGGTTCCGCCGGCAGCGGCTGCGCGAAGAACGGCAGTTCGCGCGAGCCGTCGCGCGACGCGTCGGCGGCCAGCAGCGACGCAAGCGTCGCGCGCTCGGCGTCATAGGAAACGAGCCCGCTGCCGGGCTGGAAATACGCGGCCGCGAACGGTTGCAGCGGATGCTCGACGATGAACGCGCGCCGCGCGGCATCGACGGCGTCCGGCGCCGCGTCGGGCCCGGCCGTGACGAGCGCGAGATGGTCGAGCAGTTCGTCGACGAGTGCCGCGGGCGGCAACGGCGCGTTGTCGCGAATGCTGCGGCCCGTGTACGCGATCAGCAGCCGATCGCGTGCGGCGAGCAGCAGGTCGAGAAACAGGTTGCGCTCGTCGTCGCGGCGCTGTCGGTCGCCGAGCTTCGGCATCACGGCCATCAGGTCGAACTCGTCCGCGCGCGAGAGGCTCGGCAGCACGCCGTCGTCCATCCCGAGCAGGCAGACGACGCGGTACGGCAGGCCGCGCAGGCTCGTCAGCGACGAGAACGTGACGCCGCCCCACGGCACCCCGCCGCGCGCCGGATCGTCGAGCGCCGCTGCAAGCCCCGCGCGGACGACGGCCGCCGGCAGCGCTTCGTCGGGCGCGCCCTCCGTCATCGCGGCCAGCATCGCGTCGAGCGCGTCGCGCACGCCCGCGAGCGCATCCGCATGCGCGGCGCCCGAATCGAAGAAGCGCGCCAGCGTGTCGGCGAACAGCTCGCTCCAGCCGCGCGGCGTGTGCGATTCGGCGAGCCGCCGCGCGAAGCCGTCGAGATCGTCGGTGAAACGCGCGAGCCGGCCGAGCAGTTCGGCCTCGCTGCCCGTGGCCGCCTCGATCGGCAGCCACGCGCCGACCGGCGCCGCGCCTTCGGGCATCGCATAGCCGAGAAAGAGCCGCGCGAGTGCGTCGGAGAACGTATGGCGCGGCGCAGGCACGGCCGCGTCGTCGCTCGCACGCGGCGACAGCCCGCGCCGCGCGCCGGCGGCCGCGAGCCAGGTCTGCACCGTCTCGAGCGCGGCCGCATCGATGCCGTAGCGCGCAGCCACCGCATCGACGCGCAGCCATTCGACCAGCTCCGGCGCGCCGACCTGCCGCTCCGGCAGCGCGAGCCAGTCGAGCAGCACGCGCGCGACCGGGTTTGCCTGCGACGGCGGCAGGCCGGTGATCCGGTAAGGCACGCGCGCGCCGCCGGCGCCGGCCGTGCCGAATACCGCATCGATCAGCGGTCCGGCCGCCGCGAGATCGGCCACCGCGACGAGCACGTCGGACGGCTGCAGGCTCGCGTCGGCATCGAACCACGCGAGCAGCCGGTCGTGCAGCACCTCGAGCTGGCGCGCGAGGCTGTGGCACACGTGCACCTCGATCCCGCGTTCGGCCGGCGCATCGCCGGCCTCGGCCTCCGGCTGCAGTTCGAGGATCGCGTTCTGCACGCGCGCGAGCCACGTCGGCGCGGGATTCTCGACGAAACGCGACGCATCGCCCACCGCGGCGCTTTCAGTCAGCTCATGCAGCATATGCAGTTGCGCCTGCGTCTGCCGGCCCCACTCGGCGAGCAGCGGATGGCCGACTTCCTGGTAGTCGAGCCGGCCGGCCGCATCGAGCGCCTCGGCATGCGCGGCGGTCACGATGTCGAACCAGAATTCACGGCACGGGTTCAGCGCGTAAACGCGCACGTCGATCCAGCGCGACAGCTCGCGCAGCAGCGCGACGTGCAGCGGCGGCATCGTCGGCAGTGCGAACACGCTGACCGATTCCGGCCAGTCGGCACGCGCGACCGCGTCGGCATCGAGATGGCGCGCTTCGACGAGGAAGCGGTGCGCGGGCGGCGTGCCGCTGTCGCTCAGTTCCGCGAGCAGCGCGCGCCACAGCGCTGCCTGCCAGCGCTCGTCGTCGCGTGCGGCGTCGCTGATCCCGCGCGGCGCGCCGTCGCCCGCGAGCACCGACTCGCCGGCCTGCCACGCCGCCAGCCATTCGGGGCGATAGGTCAGGTAATGATCGAGCACGGCCGCCACGCGATGCGCGAGTTCGTAGCGCATCGCATCGTCGGAGGCGGACAGGTACGCGGCGAGCCGCGGCGAAGCGAGCCACGGCGCGCCGTCGGCCGCCTGCGCGAACAGCCGGTAGCAGCGCCACACGAGACGGTCGGGCGCGAACGGCGAACGCGCGGGCACCGTCAGCACGCGGCCGATCTGCGCCCACAGCCATTGTGCGAGATACGTGAACTCGACGTTCGCGCACACGCCGTTGCGCGCGGCGATGTCGAGCTCGAGGCGGCGGCGCAGCGCCGCGCTCGGCACGATGACCTGTTGCGGCGCCCACGGGCCGTTGCGGGCCGGAAACGCGGCCAGATCCTCGAGCAGCGCGTCGGCCAGCGTTTCGTGACGATTCGAATAGAAGAGATGGAGCATGAGGCGGGCGTCGGATTCTCGCGCCGGCCGGACCGGGCGAACAGGTTCCCGAAGGATAGCAAATGGCCTGCCGCGGCGAGCATCGGCCGGATGGCCAGGTTTTGCGGACCGCGAAATACGATAGACTCGTCGCCAGTCAATTTGCCGCCCCCGGGCGTCTTCGTCTGCCATTCAGCCCATCGATGCGCTATTCGGTCGAAATCAGAAAGTTTCTCTACAGCCAGTACTTTTTCGGCGGCCTGCGGATCGCGGTCGGCGTTTCGCTGCCGGCCGTGCTGTGCCTGATCGTGTTTCACAACCGGGAGCTCGGCTTCACGATCTCGACGGGTGCGCTCGGCGCGTGCGTCGTCGACATGCCGGGCCCGCTCAAGTACAAGCACAACGAAATGCTCGCGTGCAGCGTGATCGGCTTCCTGGCCGCGCTCGCCACCGGCCTCGCGACACCGAACATCTTCGCGCTGTGGCTCACGATCGTGCCGCTCACGTTCGTGCTGTCGCTGATCGTCGTCTACGGCAACCGCTGGCCGCAGATCAGCTTCGCGACGCTGTTCATGATGGTGATGACGCTCGAGGAGCAATTCACGCCGCTGCAGGCGTTCGTCAACGCCGGCTGGATTCTCGCGGGCGGCCTCTGGTATACGTACTGGGCCACGCTCGTGTCGCGCTGGCAGGCGCGCCGGATCGAGCAGCAGGCGCTGGCCGAAAGCCTGTTCGCGTGCGCCGACTACCTGCTCGCTCGCGCGCAGTTCTACGACCTCGATGCCGATCTCGACGAGTGCTACCGCAATCTCGTCGCGCGGCAGATCACCGCGGTCGAAACGCAGGAAACCGCGCGCGACATCGTGCTGCGCAACCTGCCGAAGCTGCGGCGCGGCAAGCTCGATCCCGGCCGCACGACGATGTACAACCTGTTCATCAACAGCGTCGACCTGCACGAGCTGTTCGTCGGCGCGCACACCGACTACCCGCTCGTGCGCAACACGTTCGGCGGCTCCGATCTGATCATTTTCTACCGCGACCTGATCCGCAAGGCGGCCGCCGATCTCGAGGAGATCGGCCTCGCGGTGCTCGAAAACCGCGCGCCGCATTCGCGGATCAGCGTGAAGGCCGAACTGCGCGCGATCGAGTACGAGATCGAACTGATGCGCAAGAAGAACTTCGCGGCCACCAACGCGGAAGCGTATGCGGCCGTGCTCGCGACGTTCCGGCGCATCTGGAGCGCGACGCGCCTGATCGAACGGATGCGCCGCAACCTGTCGGGCCACGCCGATCCGCAGCAAACCGAACTGAAGATCGACAAGGCGCTCACGCGCTTCCTGCAGCGCCGCCGGATGTCGCCGCTGCTGATCTTCTCGAACCTGAACATGAGCTCGCCGAGCTTGCGCCACGCGCTGCGCGTGACGATCGCGGTGGCGGTCGGCTTCTGGCTCGGCAGGCTGCTGCCGCTCACGAACGCGTACTGGATCGTGATGACGACCATCATCATCCTGAAGCCTGGCTATTCGCTGACCAAGCAGCGCAATGCGCAGCGTATCGTCGGCACGCTGATCGGCTGCGCGGCGAGCATCGCGCTGATCTACACGGTGAAGGAGCCGCACCTGCTGATCGCGATCATGTTCGGGTCGATGGTGATGAGCTACAGCCTGCTGCTGTTCAATTACGCAGCGAGCGTCGTATTCACGTCGTCGTACGTGCTGCTGATGTTCCACCTGCTCGCGCCGGGCAGCATGCGGATCATCGGCGAGCGCGCGATCGACACCGTGGTCGGTTGCATGATCGCGATCGCCGCGAGCCGGCTGTTCCCGTACTGGGAATACCGGCTGATGGGCAAGCAGGTCGCCGACATGCTCACGGCGACCCGCAAGTATTTCGAGGCCGTGTGGCGCGTCGGGCGCGGTGTGTCGCCGCCGCCCGTACCCACCGCCGACGGCGCGGCCGTGGTGCCGGTCATCGCCGCGGCGGTCGAGACGCCGGCCGCGAGCCTCGACGACGACTACCGCTACCGCCTCGCGCGCAAGGACGTGCATATCGCGTTCGCGAACCTCGGGCAGGCGTTCCAGCGGATGATGATCGAGCCGAAGGCGCACCAGCGTTTCGTGCCCGAGCTGAACGACCTGCTCGTGCAGACGCACGTGCTCGGCGCGCAGATCACGGCCGCCGCGCCGCTGATCCGCAACGCGTGCTCGGCCGACGGCGGCCTCGTCCACGACGACGCGCTGCAGCGCGGCCTCGCGGCCGTGCTCGACAATCTCGAGAAGGCCGAGGCCGGCGAGCCGCCGCCCGCCGATCAGCTCGAAGCGTCGAAGCAGATCACGCGCGATCTCGACGCGATGGTCGTGTCCGCGGAAAAATCCGCTGCGGTCGGCGCCGAACTCACGCACGACCTGAAGGTGCTCGCGCACCAGTGCAAGCAGATGCTCGCGTCGTCGCTGCTGATCCGCAAGGACGCGAGCGTGATCCGCCTGCCCGCCTGACCCTGCCCGACCGTTCCCGCCGATGGCCGGCCCGCGCACGCCGCGGCCCGGCCGCCGGCGTTCCCCGATTCAACGAACCCCGAAGCATGACCCGCCCGTTCCACTCGGCCCGCGCATCCGCCGCGCGACCGCCCCACGCCCTATTCCGCGCGTCGCGCCAGTCAGGGAATACCCGATTCCGGTTACCGGGCCCGGCTTGTTATCATTCGTTCACATTCAAGTTGTATATACAACTTGACGCAGTCGGACCGGTCCCGCTCGCCCGGTCCGTCGCATAACGATATCGGAGACTCGATGAAAAACTTGCAGCGCCACCTGAGCGCGCGGCACATCCGCTTTCTCGCGCTGGGCTCGGCGATCGGCACGGGCCTGTTCTACGGCTCGGCGTCCGCGATCCAGCTCGCGGGCCCGGCCGTGATCCTGGCGTACATCCTCGGCGGCGCGGCCGTCTACATGGTGATGCGCGCGCTCGGCGAGATGGCCGTGCGCGAACCCGTCGCCGGCTCGTTCGGCCATTACGCGACCGAGAACCTCGGCCCGTTCGCGGGATTCGTCACGGGCTGGACCTACACGCTCGAAATGGTGATCGTCGCGATCGCCGACATCACCGCGTTCGGCATCTACATGGGCTTCTGGTTTCCGGATGTCCCGCAATGGATCTGGGTGCTCGCGGTCGTCGCGATCATCTGCGGGCTGAACCTGTGCCACGTGAAGGTGTTCGGCGAGCTCGAGTTCTGGCTGTCGATCATCAAGGTCGGCGCGATCGTCGCGATGATCGGCGGCGGCGTCGCGATCCTGCTCACCGGCATGCACTTCGGCCATTCGGCCGACGTGCCGACGTTCGCGAACCTGTGGAACCATGGCGGCTTCTTGCCGAACGGTATCGGCGGGCTGATCGCGTCGCTGTCGGTCGTGATCTTCGCGTACGGCGGAATCGAGGTGATCGGGATGAGCGCCGGCGAGGCGAAGGACCCGGAGCGCGTGATTCCGCGCGCGATCAACGCGGTGCCCGCGCGCATCCTGCTGTTCTACGTGCTGACGATGGTCGTGCTGATGTCGATCAGCCCGTGGACGGGCGTCGGCGGCGACGGCAGCCCGTTCGTGCAGATCTTCTCGGCGCTCGGCGTGAAGTCGGCCGCGACGATTCTCAACCTGGTCGTGATCAGCGCGGCGATCTCGGCGATCAACAGCGACATCTTCGGCGCGGGCCGGATGATGTTCGGGATGGCGCGGCAGGGCCAGGCGCCGCGCGTGCTGACGACGACGTCGCGACACGGCGTGCCGTGGGTCACGGTGCTTGTGATGGCGGGCGCGCTGCTCGTCGGCGTGCTGCTCAACTACCTGATGCCGAAGGACGTGTTCCTGATGGTCGCGGCGATCGCGACGTTCGCAACGGTGTGGGTGTGGCTGATGATCCTGCTGTCGCAGGTTGCGATGCGCCGCCGCCTGTCGAGCGCCGAAGTCGCGGCGCTGAAGTTCAAGGTGCCGCTGTGGCCGGTCGCGCCGGCACTGACGATCGCGTTCATGGGTTTCGTGATCGTGATGCTCGGCTGGTTCGAGGATACGCGCGTCGCGCTGTATGTCGGCGCAGCGTGGCTCGCGCTGCTCGCGGCCCTGTTCTACGCACGGATCCGCCCGAAGTTCGCGCCTGCGTCACATTGACGCACGGCTGACCTGCCTGCCCGGCGCGCCGGTTTCGGCGCCCGCTTCTTTCCCGGCTCCGCGCGGCGACTGCCGCGCCGGAAGCTGCGGGCCTCCCCCTTCTCAGCATCGGCACGTCAATGCGATGCCGCGTTCGTGGCCTCGGCCGGATGGGCCTCGTCGTACGCGTGCTTCTGCGAAATCGCGTTGTACAGGATCGTCCCGATCACGAGCAGCACGGCCACGACGATCAGGATGCTCACGTTGCGGACAGGGTTCTTCTTGCGCTGATCGTTCATGGTCGGGGCGATTCCGTCAAATTCGTCGAAGCGGGCATTCTACGCGCTTGCGCCACCACCGCGACGTCCCGTTTCCGATCCCCGACCCTGCCTTCCCTACCGCTTGCTGCAAGCTTTCATTTGATAATCGTTCCCATTTCGATCTAGAATCCAGAGTCTTTCATTCTGTAATGTTCCGGATCGCTCGGGCGGCAGGCGCGCCCCGGAACGCTCCCCTTGTCCACCTGCCCCACCGGAGTCTTCATGTCGAATCCGCGCACCCGCCTGCTGCCGCTCGCCGGCGCCCTCGCCCTTGCCGCGGCCGCATTCGCGCCGCCGGCCCATGCGGCCGAGGAAGTGAGCCTGTACACCACCCGCGAGCCGAAGCTGATCCAGCCGCTCATCGACGCGTTTACGAAGCAGAGCGGCGTCAAGGTCAACACGGTGTTCGTGAAGGACGGCCTGCTCGAGCGCGTGAAGGCCGAAGGCGCGCAGTCGCCGGCCGACGTGCTGATGACGGTCGACGTCGGCAACCTGCTCGATCTCGTCGACGGCGGGCTCACGCAGCCGGTGCGCTCGAAGGCGCTCGACGACGCGATTCCCGCGAACCTGCGCGGCGCGAACGGCGACTGGTATGCACTGTCGCTGCGCGACCGCGTGCTGTACGTCGAAAAGGACCTGAAAGTCGATGCGTTCCGCTACGAAGATCTCGCCGATTCGAAATGGAAGGGCAAGGTCTGCATCCGCTCGGGCCAGCATCCGTACAACACGGCGCTCGTCGCCGCGATGATCGCGCACGACGGCGAAGCCGCGACCGAGAAGTGGCTGCGCGGCGTGAAGGCGAACCTCGCGCGCAAGGCGACGGGCGGCGACCGCGACGTCGCGCGCGACATCCTCGGCGGCATCTGCGACGTCGGTCTTGCCAACGCGTACTACGTCGGTCACATGAAGAACGCCGAGCCGGGCACCGATGCGCGCAAGTGGGGCGACGCGATCAAGGTCGTGCGACCGACGTTCGCGAACGCGAAGAGCGGCGGCACGCACGTGAACATCAGCGGCGCGACGGTCGCGAAGCACGCGCCGCACAAGGCCAACGCGGTGAAGCTGCTCGAATACCTCGTGTCGCCGGAAGCGCAGGCGCTGTATGCGCAGGCGAACTACGAATACCCGGTGCGCGCGAACGTGAAGCTCGATCCGGTGATCGCGAGCTTCGGCACGCTGAAGGTCGATCCGCTGCCGCTGGCGGACATCGCGAAGCATCGCAAGCAGGCGAGCCAGCTTGTCGACAAGGTCGGCTTTGACAACTGACGCATCGCCCGCCGGCGCGCGCCGCCAGCCGTACCGGCCGCGCCTGCGGCTGCGCGCGGGCAGCTTGTGGCTGCTCGCGGCGCTGGCGATCGCCGCGGCGGTCGCGGCGCCGCTCGCGGTGCTCGTGGCCGCCGCGTTCGACGCCGATCTCGCGCACTGGCGGCATCTCGCCGAATTCGTGCTGCCGCAGGCGCTCGTCAATACGCTGCTGCTGCTCGCGGGCGTCGGCGCGATCGTGTCGATCGTCGGCACGGGCTGCGCATGGCTCGTCACCGCATACGACTTTCCCGGCCGCCGGATGCTGACGTGGGCGCTGCTGCTGCCGCTTGCGGTCCCCACCTATATCGTCGCGTTCGCGTATCTCGACCTGCTGCACCCGATCGGCCCCGTCCAGGGCTCGATCCGCTGGCTGCTCGGCTTCGACAGCCCGCGCCAGTTCCGCCTGCCCGACCTGCGCTCGCTGCCCGGTGCGATCTTCGTGCTCGGCTTCGTGCTGTATCCGTATGTGTACCTGAGCACGCGCGCGATGTTCGTCACGCAGTCCGCGAGCCTGCTCGAAGCCGCACGCACGCTCGGCGCGGGGCGCGTCGCGACGTTCTGGCGCGTCGTCGTGCCGCTCGCGCGGCCGGCGATCGCGGTCGGCGTGAGCCTCGCGCTGCTCGAAACGCTGAACGACATCGGCGCATCGGAATTCCTCGGCGTGCAGACGCTGACCGTGTCCGTCTACACGACGTGGATCACGCGCTCCGATCTCGCCGGCGCCGCACAGATCGCGCTCGCGATGCTCGCGATCGTCGTCGGCATGATCGTGCTCGAACGCTACGGACGCCGCCGCCAGCGCTACGCGCATGGCCGGCGCATGCGGCCGATCGCGCCGCGCCGCCTGACGGGCGCGGCCGCGTGGGGCGCCGCCGCGCTCGGCTGGCTGCCCGTGCTGCTCGGCTTCGGCGCGCCGGCCGCGTATCTCGCGGTCGAGACCGGCAAGCGGCTGCATCTCGTCGGCGGCGTGTCCGCGCAGTTGATGACGGGGCTCGCGAACACGCTGACGATCGCCACCGCCGCGACCGCCGCGACGCTCGCATGCGGGCTCGTCGTCGCATGGGCCGCGCGCGCGCAACGCGACAGCGCCCGCGCGGGCCCTGCCCGCGTGTGTGCGCGGATCGCGAGCCTCGGCTACGCGGTGCCGGGCACCGTACTCGCGATCGGCCTGCTGATCCCGTTCGCCGCGGCCGACCGGCTGTTCGGCACGGTGCTCGGCCGCGACGGACTGCTGCTGATGGGCTCGGCGACCGCGCTCGTCATCGCGTACACCGTGCGCTTTCTCGCGATTCCGGCCGGCAGCATCGAGGCCGGCCTCGCGCGCATTCCGCCGTCGCTCGAACAGGCATCGCGCTCGCTCGGCGAGACGGCCGGCGGCACGCTGCGCCGCGTGCACCTGCCGCTGCTGCGGCCCGCGCTCACGACGAGCGCGCTGCTCGTGTTCGTCGACGCGATGAAGGAACTGCCGGCGACGCTGCTGCTGCGTCCGTTGAATTTCGACACGCTCGCGACCTGGCTGTATGCGGAAGCCGCGCGCGGCACCTATGAGGAAGGCGCGGTCGCCGCGCTCGCGATCGTGCTGGCCGGGCTCGCGCCCGTGATCCTGCTCGCCCGCACCCGCCACAAGATCGGAGCCTGAACCCGTGAACCTGCTCGAACTCGATGACCTCCGTCTCGCCTACGACACGCCGCAAGGCCGCCGCACGGTGGTCGACGGGCTGCGCCTCGCGCTGCCGCGCGGCGACATCGGCTGCCTGCTCGGCGCGTCGGGCTGCGGAAAAACCACCGTGCTGCGCGCGATCGCCGGCTTCGAGCCCGTGCGCATGGGGCGCATCGTGCTGGACGGTACGCCCGTCGCGACGCCGTCGCTCGACGTGCCGCCCGAGCGGCGGCGCATCGGCATGATGTTTCAGGACTATGCGCTGTTCCCGCACCTGAGCGCGGCCGACAACGTCGCGTTCGGCCTGCGGCGCATGCCGAAGGCCGAACGCCGGGCGCGCGTCGCGGAGATGCTCGAACTCGTCGGCCTCGCCGAATCCGGCGGCGCCTATCCGCACGAACTGTCGGGCGGCCAGCAGCAGCGCATCGCACTCGCGCGCGCGCTCGCGCCGTCGCCGGAGCTGCTGCTGCTCGACGAGCCGTTCTCGAATCTCGACGTCGATACGCGCGAGCGGCTCGCGTTCGAACTGCGCGACATCCTGAAGCGCACCGGCCACACCGCGATCCTCGTCACGCACAACCAGGCCGAAGCGTTCGCGATCGCCGACCGGATCGGTGTGATGAAGGACGGCCAGCTCGCGCAATGGGACACGCCGTACGCGCTGCATCACCATCCGGCCAGCCCGTTCGTCGCGGATTTCGTGCGCCGCGACGCGCTGGCCGACGAACGTGCGCGCGCACTGGCGCGCGGCCGCTGAACCCGCGCCGGCCGCGCGATCCGCAACGGTGCCGCGTCTGCAGCGCGTCAAGCCGGCTCGGCATGATCGCGCACGGGCAGCGCGGTCGAATACTTGATCTGCTCCATCGCGAACGACGAACTGACGTCGAACAGCGGCACCGCGCGAATCAGCTGCTTGTAGACGCGGTCGTAATCGTCGATGCCGGCAACGACGACGCGCAGCAGGTAATCGGTCTCGCCGCTCATCCGGTAAACCTCGACGACTTCCGGCATGTCGCGCACGACCTGCGTGAAACGCTGCGCCCATTCCTCGGTGTGCTGGTTCGTGCGGATCGCAACGAACACGGTCGTGCCGACCCCGAGCTTGCGCGGATCGCACAGCGCAACCTGCGCGCGAATCGCGCCGGTTTCCTTCAGCCGCTGCACGCGCTTCCAGCACGGCGTCTGCGACAGGTTCACGCGCTGCGCCAGTTCCGCGATCGGCAGCGTGGCATCCGCCTGCAACAGCTCCAGCAGCTTGCGATCGATGGCGTCCATTTCTCCAGTCCCTCGTAGATAGAAATTTATTCTATGCATTCTGCATAACGGGGAACAATATGAAAACAGCCTCTCCGCGTCGACCGGTATAAATACCAATCCGGTACGCGTGAATCCGCCGCGCGCGCGATCGCGCGGACATACCCTCCTCCAAACGAAAAAGGCGATTCCACCCGTCAAGCTGGAATCGCCTCATGCACCGCCCGTTGCGTCTCGCGTGCCGCGCCCGGGCCAGGCCGGCGCTCATGCGGCACCGGCCGCTACGCCGCTCAATACGCGACCGTCGCGATCTCACGCACGAAGCTGCCTTGTTCGAGCGCGTCGACGAACGCGACCGCGTAGTCTTCCGCCGAGATCTTGCTGTTGCCCTGCGCGTCCGCGATCAGCTTGTCGACGCCGGTGCGGAACGTGCCCGTCCGCTCGCCCGGTGCGATCAGCGCGGCCGGCGCGAAGAACGTCCAGTCGAGATCGCCGACCGTCTTCAGGTAGTCGAATGCGTCGCGGTGCGCGAGCGCGACCGCCTTGTACGCTTCCGGGAAGCCTTCGCTGTCGACGAGTTGCTTGCCGGGCGCGACTTCGAGCGAACCGGCGCCGCCCACCACGACGAGCCGCTTCAGGCCCGCCTGACGCGTGCCGGCGACCAGCGCCTTCGCGGCCGCGACGACCTTCGCCGCATCGTCCTGCTTCGGGCCGTACGCACTCGCGACGACGTCGTGGCCCGGCAGCGCAGCCGCGATGCTGGCCGCGTCGAACAGGTCGGCCGCTTTCGCGGTGATGCCGTCGCCGGCCGCGCCGGGATTGCGCGACAGCGCGGTCACGCGATGGCCGCGCCGTGCGGCTTCCGCGGCGATGCGCGAGCCGATCGTGCCGGTGGCGCCGAACAGCGCGATATTCAAGGAACGTTGCGTCATATCGATTCTCCACAAAGAAAAATATGTAAGCAAATTAATTACATATAAGACCGAAAAAAACGGGGCGAATCCCCCGTTGCGCCGATCGCCGCGCCCACGCGCCGCCCGGCCTCCTGCCCTGCCTGCCGCCGCTCACCCGCCGGCGCGCCCCGCGTGTTGCTTGCGCTGCTCCGAATCCAGCACGTCGGCCGTTACGTCGGCAAGCGTGCGCGTGGCGAGCGATGCCTCCATCGCGCGCTGCGCGTCGCCGATGTAGTCGATCAGCACGCCCTGGATGTGCCGCCCGACGAGACACGCGGGATTCGGCGCCTCGCGGTGCAGCGCGAACAATTGGGCATCGTCAACCGCGCGATACACGTCGAGCAGCGTGATCTCCCCGGGCTCGCGCGCCAGCAGCGCGCCGCCGCCCGCACCGAGCTGCGACGTGGTCAGCCCCGCGGCCGCCAGCATCGACAGTAACCGGCGGATCAGCGCCGGATTCGTGTTCACACTACCCGCGATGATGTCGGACGACAGCGGCGCGCCTTCCTGCATCGACAGCAAGGCGAGCACGTGGACGGCAAACGCGAACCGGCTGCTGGTATTCATTCCTCACTCACTCGGCGACGCCGGCCCGGACCGCAGCCGGCGACAATATGTAACCATGATAATTACATTTTGCGGATCATGCAAGCCCGCATCATTCTCCGCTTGCGGGCTTCGCGCCCGACGCGCTCTGCTGGCTCCACTGCTGGAGCTTCTTGCCGGCTTCCGCGATCTTCGCTCCAGCTTCGGAAGCCGCATGCGCGACGACCGCGGAAGCCGCCGCGTCGATCTGCGCCTGCGCGGCGGACGCGAGGCCGCTCGCGGACAGCGGCGGCACGGCCGATGCCGCGGACGCGATGCCGGCCTTCGCGGCGTTGAGCTGCTGGTTGACGGTGCTCGCCACCTGGTCGAGCGCCTTGGCCGCGTTGTTCGCGGCATCGGCGGCCGCGCTCGCGGCCGTATCGGGTTGGGCGACCGGCGTGCCGGACTTCTCGCAGCCCGCGAGCAACAGCAGCGCACCGGCAGCCACGGCCGCCAGCGCGAACCCGGGCGCGCGACGCGCCCGCGATGTGTTCATGTTCATCAGCAATCTCCGGCCGCGCGTCGCACGGCCTCGTGGTTGGACCGACGTCGATGATACCGCCTGTTGAACAGGCCCAATGACGACCCGTGATTAAAAATGCCTTTCAATTTCGGATTCGTCTGATTCAATCGCGGGCGCTACGCCACTAAAGTGGGCACGCTTCTATCCGCTTCATGCGTGTCCCCTTTTTACTCATGGCTTTCCTCGTCGACTGGTTCATCGCCCTGGCCGCGCTGCTCGCCGCCACCCTGTTCCTGTGCCTGCGCCCGCCGTCGGCCCGCCGCTTGGCCGAAGCCGGACGCTCGCGCCGCATCGCGTCCGCGCGCCTGCTCACGCAGGCCGTGATCGGCTTCTGGACGGCCGCGCTGATCGTCGCGCAAGGCATCCTCGGCCCCGACGGCGACGGCCAGTCGCTCGCGGGCTTCGCGGCGCTCTCGTTCGCCGCGCTCGGGCTGACGACCGTCGCCGCATACTGGTCGGCGTGCGCACTGCGGCTGCGCCGGCCACGCGAACTGTTCGTGCGCCACTGACGCGCCAGATCGGTGCGCAACGGCATACGCCGACGCACCACGCCGCACCCATTCGCACCAGCCCCGCGCTATCCGCACCACATTCGTGCGTTCGGCGCGGCCCCAGCCCGCACCATGAGTGCGCCAACACCGGGCGCGATTCACCGGAATGCCCCGCCACGTGGTGCCTGAGCACCAATTCCACGCAATCGTTCACCAAGTTGGCTCGATACTTGCATTCCTCGCCCGTTTTTTGCGCAAGGAAGCCACGGCATGGATGGTCTGAAATCCGGCGTCGACACACTGTTCCTGTTGATCGGTGCCGTCATGGTGCTCGCGATGCACGCGGGCTTCGCATTTCTCGAACTCGGCACGGTCCGCAAGAAAAACCAGGTCAACGCGCTCGTGAAGATCCTGGTCGACTTCTCGGTGTCGACACTCGCGTACTTCCTCATCGGCTACACGATCGCGTACGGCGTCGAGTTCTTCGACGACATCGGCACGCTGTCGCAGCACAACGGCTACGCGCTCGTGCGCTTCTTCTTCCTGCTGACCTTCGCTGCGGCCATTCCCGCGATCGTGTCCGGCGGCATCGCCGAGCGCGCGAAGTTCAATCCGCAGCTCGTCGCGACGCTGATCATCGTCGGCTTCATCTATCCGTTCTTCGAAGGGATCGCATGGAACGAACGCTACGGCGTGCAGGCCTGGCTCACGCACGCGTTCGGTGCGCCGTTCCACGATTTCGCGGGCTCGGTCGTCGTGCATGCGTTCGGCGGCTGGGTCGCGCTGCCGGCCGTGCTGCTGCTCGGCGCGCGCCACGGTCGTTATGCGAAGGACGGCCGGATCGCCGCGCACCCGCCGTCGAACATCCCGTTCCTCGCGCTCGGCGCATGGGTGCTCGCGGTCGGCTGGTTCGGCTTCAACGTGATGAGCGCGCAGACGCTCGACAAGATCAGCGGCCTCGTCGCCGTGAACTCGCTGATGGCGATGGTCGGCGGCACGCTCGCCGCATGGATGGCGGGCCGCAACGACCCGGGCTTCACGTACAACGGGCCGCTCGCGGGCCTCGTCGCGGTGTGCGCGGGCTCCGACGTGATGCACCCGATCGGCGCGCTCGTCACGGGCGCGGCGGCCGGCGCGCTGTTCGTCGCGATGTTCACCTGCGTGCAGAACAAGTGGCGCATCGACGACGTGCTCGGCGTGTGGCCGCTGCACGGGATGTGCGGCGCGCTCGGCGGCCTCGCGGCCGGCGTGTTCGGCCTGCCGGCGCTCGGCGGTCTCGGCGGCGTGTCGTTCCTGTCGCAGCTCGTCGGCACGCTCGGCGGCATCGCGATCGCCACCGCCGGCGGCACGCTCGTCTACGGCGCGCTGAAGGCGACCGTCGGGCTGCGCCTCGACCGCGAAGCCGAATTCGACGGCGCGGACCTGTCGATCCACCGGATCTCGGCGACGCCCGAACGCGATTGAGCGCCTGACGAACGCCCGACGCAGCATTACGTTTTCAATTCAAAAAACTTTCATCAAGCGTCCTTACACTTCCGTCCAGTTTTCACTTTGCCTTCGCGGAGCTTGCCGAACGCCTGCTTCCGCTTCGCGAAGGCCATTCTTCCAACAACTGAAACTGGACTCCACATGCCCGCGTTGCCCAATGCCGCCCGTCGTCAGGCCCTGAAGATCCTCGCCGGCGCGCCGATGCTTCCCCTTTCCGGCCTCGCGCTGCCGGCCCTGCTGACGGGTTGCGGCGGCGACGACAATCCGACGTCGACGCCGGCCGCCGCCGCGTATACGTCGGCGACGTTCTCGGCGATGGCCGCACCCACGCTCGACAACGCGGCCGCGATGGCCACGACGACGGTCGGCTCGACGCTGTCGGTGTCGTTCTCGGACGGCTCGTCGCGCAACTTCAAGCTCGCGTACCGGCCGTTCTTCGTGACGGGCGACATGGTGCCGGACGGCAAGGGCGGCACGACGCTCGCGGGCGGCTACTACGACATCAACAACCAGCCGATCATCGATCGTTCGGTAGCCGGCAAGGAGCGCCAGTTCTATTCCGACTGCCCGGACGGCAGCTCGCTGCTCACGCTGAAGAACGCGAATGTGCCGGGCGTGAAGGGCAACACGGTGTTCGCGGTCGTGCAGTTCGAATACACGACGCGCGACCAGGCCAGCGCATCGCAGTACGGCCAGCTGCCGTCGCCGATCGCGGTGCTCACGCTCGACCAGGATCCGGCCACCGGCGCGCTGAAGGTCGTCAAGTACCACAACGTCGACACGTCGAACGCGCACGGCCTGTGGATCACCTGCGGCGCGAGCCTGTCGCCGTGGGGCACGCACCTGTCGAGCGAGGAGTACGAGCCGGACGCGACGAAGGCCGCGACCGACGCGCAGTTCAAGGCGTTCAGCAGGAATACGTTCGGCGACGAGACGAAGGCGAACCCCTACCACTACGGCCACCTGCCCGAGATCACCGTGAACGCGGACGGCACGGGCACCGTGAAGAAGCACTACTGCCTCGGCCGCATCTCGCACGAGTTGATCCAGGTGATGCCGGACCAGCGCACCGTGATGATGGGTGACGACGCCACCAACGGCGGCCTGTTCATGTTCGTCGCCGACAAGGCGGCCGACCTGTCGGCCGGTACGCTGTACGTCGCGAAGTGGGCGCAGACGTCCTCCGCCGGCGCGGGCACGGCGACGCTTACGTGGATCAGGATCGGCCACGCGACGAGCGGCGAGATCGAAGCGCTCGCGAACACGCTGAAGGCGTCGGACATCATGGACCTGACGACCACCGACCCGAACGATGCGAGCTACACGAAGATCCACTTCGGCGGCAAGTTCAACTGGATGCGCGTGAAGCCGGGGATGGAAAAGGCGGCCGCCTTCCTCGAGACGCACCGCTACGCGGCGCTGCTCGGCGGCAGCATGGCGTTCACGAAGCTCGAAGGCACGACCGTGAACGCGAAGGACAAGATCGTCTACACGGCGATGTCGCGGATCGAGACGTCGATGGTCAAGGGCAACGCGGTGTCGCGCGACGTCGCGGTCGACAAGAAGATCGCCGCGGGCGCCGTCTACGCGCTGAACCTGAAGGGCAGCCAGCGCGACACGACGGGCAGCGCGATCGACAGCGAATGGGTGCCGGTCGACATGGGCGCGCCGGCCGCGCTCGTCGGCGAGGATCTCGCCGCGGCCGACGGGCTCGGCAACCTCGCGAACCCGGACAAGATCGCGAACCCGGACAACCTGAAGTTCTCCGAGAAGCTGCGCACGCTCTTCATCGGCGAAGATTCGGGCATGCACGTGAACAACTTCCTGTGGGCCTACAACGTCGACACGAAATCGCTCGTGCGCGTGCTGTCGTGCCCGGCCGGCGCCGAATCGACGGGCCTGCACGCGGTCGACGAGATCAACGGCTGGACGTACGTCATGAGCAACTTCCAGCACGCGGGCGACTGGGAAACGCCGCTGCACGACAAGGTCAAGCCGACGCTCGACCCGCTCGTGCGCGCGAACTTCAAGGACCGCTTCGGCGCCAGCGTCGGCTACCTGACGGCCGAGCAGACCAGCATCAAGCTCGCGAAGGCCTGACCGCTTCGTGCGAGGGGGCCTTGCGCCCCTGGCCGGGCGCCCCTAGCCGGGCGCTCCTTTCTTCATCACCGTTCATTCGTCGGCGCTCCACGCCGGTTTGTGCGCGATGCCCAGCGCGGGCATCGCGCTTTTTTTTGCGCGCGCGAATCGAACCTGCCGCGAATGCATCGCGCGCAAGCATGCTCCGCCGGACGTTCGGACGGGCGTTTTCTGCGATCGGGGGATAATACGGGCCTGACGCGTCCGGGCGGACGGGCAAAAAAAAGCGCCACGGAGACCGTGGCGCTAAAAAAGTTCTAGCCATTCCGAGGGCCGTGCTAGAACCTGAGAGACTGCGCGAAACACCGTTGCCGGTTAAACTCCTGAAACGATGTTTCGAAAACGTGAGACATTCTTTCCGTTTCCGCCCGACAAGTCAAGCGGTATTTGCACCGGCTCATGCACTTTCCGGCAATGCTCCTTTGAGCGTTTTCCTAATAAACCAAGGGTGAACCCGCAAAATCTCATCCAATGACCAGTTCACCCACGGAACATGCATCTTTTGACAATCGTCCTACAATACCAACAAAATTGAAATCGAGTTTCGGAAATAGAGAGAATCCCTCGTGTCGACAACTGTAACCTCTTCCGCGTCCCGAGATCGTGAATCGTCGCCGGACGAGATCACCGCGCTCGCCCGCGGCCTTGCCGTGCTGCGCCGCATCGCGGCTGCCGACGCGCCCGTCAGCAACCGCGAGCTGACCGAACTGACCGGCATCCCGAAGCCGACCGTGTCGCGCATCACCGCGACGCTGGTCAGCGCCGGCTTCCTGTTCCAGTTGCCCGACAGCGAGCGCTTCGTGCTCACCGCGTCGGTGCTCGAGCTGAGCCACGGCTTCCTGCGCAACTTCGACATCCGCGCGCGTTCGCGGCCATTCATGATCGAGCTGGCCGAACGCACGTCGCTGTCCGTGCACCTTGCGGTGCGCGACCGGCTCGACATGGTCGCGATCGACGTGATCCGGCCGCGCTCGGCCGTGCTCGTCACGCGCCTCGAAATCGGCTCGCGGATGGACATCGCCCGCACGGCCGTCGGCCGCGCGTATCTCGCGGCACTCGAGGACGACGAGCGGCGCCAACTGCTCGATTCGCTGCGCACGACGGCGGGCGACGACTGGCCGCATGTGTCCGCGAGGCTCAATCCCGCGCTCGACGAAGCGATGCGCGAAGGCCACGCGATCGCGATCGGCGAGTGGCGCGAGGGCCTGAATGCGGTCGCTGCCGGTTTCGTCGGCCCGTCGGGCCAGCGTTATTCGGTGAATTGCGGCGGTGCGTCGCACCAGTGTCCGCCCGAATGGCTACAGGAACATGTCGTACCCGCACTGCACGAATGCATCGCGAAAATCACCCGCGAGATCGGCGGCGCGCCGGCCCGGCGCATCGGCGTGTAATCGTTCCGTCATCGTCCTGCGCGTTCCGTCGCGTTCTGTAACGACCGTAACCCGTTGAAAGATAGACCGCTGGACTGTAACGGGGACGGCACGTAGGATCATGCCCATCGTCGCGCCGCATTCGCGGTGCGCACAGCTCTTTTCCCGCGCGGGTCGGGTGGGCACCGGACCGAGCCGGGTTGCCCCTCCCGGCACCGCTCGCCCACGCGCAGCCAAGAGCAGTCCGATTCCCGGCACGCCGCGCCGTCTTCCCGACAGAACACGATGGATAACGAACAAAATCCCACGCCCCCTTCGAAAGATCCCGCATCTCCCGCCGCACGGCGCCCGCGCCGCACGCTGATGATCGGGACGCTCGCGGTCGTCGTCATCGGCGGCCTGCTGTGGTGGCACCCGTGGAATCGCACGTCGGCGGCCAAGCCGGGGGCCGGTAGCGCGGCCCAGGGCGCGAGCGGCGCCGGCGGCCATCGCGGCCGCGGCGGTCCCGCCGCGATGGCGAACGTTCCGCAGCCCGTGCAGGTGGCGACCGCGACGCAGGGCGAGATGCCGATCGTGCTGTCCGCGCTCGGCACCGTGACGCCGCTCGCGAACGTGACGGTGAAGACGCAGTTGTCGGGCTATCTGCAGTCGGTGTCGTTCCAGGAAGGCCAGATCGTCAAGAAAGGCGACGTGCTCGCGCAGATCGACCCGCGCCCGTACCAGGTGTCGCTCGAGAACGCCGAAGGCACGTTCGCGCGCGACTCGGCACTGCTCGCGACGGCGCGCCTCGACCTGAAGCGCTACCAGACGCTGCTGTCGCAGGACTCGATCGCGTCGCAAACCGTCGATACGCAGAAATCGCTCGTCAAGCAATACGAAGGGGCGGTAAAGACCGACCAGGCCGCGATCGATTCCGCGAAGCTGAACCTTACGTATGCGCGCATCACGGCGCCCGTGTCGGGCCGCGTCGGCCTGCGTCAGGTCGACCCCGGCAACTACGTGACGCCGGGCGACAGCACCGGCATCGTCGTGATCACGCAGTTGCAGCCGATGAGCGTGATCTTCACGACATCGGAAGACAACCTGCCGCAGATCCTCAAGCAGGTGAACGCGGGCCAGAAACTGTCGGTCACCGCATACAACCGCAACAACACGGTGCCGCTCGAGACGGGCTCGCTCGCGACGCTCGACAACCAGATCGACACGAGCACGGGCACGGTCAAGCTGCGCGCGAACTTCGATAACAAGGAAGGCATGCTGTTCCCGAATCAGTTCGTGAACACGCGGCTGCTCGTCGACGTGATGCGCGATGCGACGATCGTGCCGACGTCCGCGGTGCTGACGGGTTCGATCGGCCAGTTCGTCTACGTCGTGAAACCCGACAACACGGTGACGGTGCGCAAGGTCAAGCCCGGCCCGGTCGACGGCGAGCGCACGAGCATCGTCAGCGGCATCGCGCTCGGCGAGCGCGTGGTGACCGACGGCTCCGACCGCCTGCGCGAAGGCGCGAAAATCTCGATCCCGGCCGACAAGCCGAAAGGCGCGTCGGGCGCGCGCGGCGCCGGCGCGGCGTCGGGTGCATCGGACGCCGGCGGCCATCGCGGCGGACACCAGCACGGCGCGTCGCAAGCAGCGGCCCGATAACGCGCGGGCCGCTCGATGAATCCATCCCGTCTCTTCATTCTCCGGCCGGTCGGCACCGCCCTCCTGATGGCGGCGATCATGCTGGCCGGCCTCGTCGCGCTGCGCTTCCTGCCGCTCGCCGCGCTGCCCGAGGTCGACTACCCGACGATCCAGGTCCAGACCTTCTACCCGGGCGCGAGCCCGGAGGTGATGACCTCGTCGGTCACCGCGCCGCTCGAACGGCAGTTCGGGCAGATGCCGTCGCTGAACCAGATGTCGTCGCAAAGCTCGGCCGGCGCGTCGGTGATCACGCTGCAGTTCTCGCTCGACCTGCCGCTCGACATCGCCGAGCAGGAAGTGCAGGCCGCGATCAACGCGGCCGGCAACCTGCTGCCGTCCGACCTCCCTGCCCCGCCGATCTACGCGAAGGTCAACCCGGCCGACGCGCCGGTGATCACGCTCGCCGTCAAGTCGAAGACGCTGCCGCTCACGCAGGTGCAGGATCTGGCCGATACGCGCCTCGCGATGAAGATCTCGCAGATCGCGGGCGTCGGCCTCGTCAGCCTGTCGGGCGGCAACCGCCCGGCCGTGCGGATCCAGGCGAACCCGACCGCACTCGCGCAGTATGGGATGAACCTCGACGACCTGCGCACGACGATCTCGAACCTGAACGTGAACACGCCGAAGGGCAACTTCGACGGCCCGACGCGCGCGTACACGATCAACGCGAACGACCAGCTCACGAGCGCCGACCAGTACAACAGCGCCGTCGTCGCGTACAAGAACGGCCGCCCGGTGATGCTCACCGACGTCGCGACGGTCGTCGCCGGCTCGGAGAACACCAAGCTCGGCGCGTGGGTGAATTCGGAGCCCGCGATCATCCTGAACGTGCAGCGCCAGCCCGGCGCGAACGTGATCCAGACGGTGGACGCGATCAAGGCGCAGTTGCCGAAGCTGCAGGAAACGCTGCCGGCCGCGCTCGACGTGCAGATCGTCACCGACCGCACGACGATGATCCGCGCGGCCGTGCGCGACGTGCAGTTCGAGCTGCTGCTCGCGGTCGGGCTGGTCGTGCTGGTGATGTACCTGTTCCTCGCGAACGTCTACGCGACGATCATCCCGAGCCTGTCGGTGCCGCTGTCGCTGATCGGCACGCTCGCGGTGATGTACCTGGCCGGCTTCTCGCTGAACAACCTGTCGCTGATGGCGCTCACCATCGCGACCGGCTTCGTCGTCGACGACGCGATCGTGATGATCGAGAACATCGCGCGCTACGTCGAGGAAGGCGAATCGGGGCTCGAGGCCGCGCTGAAGGGCTCGCGGCAGATCGGTTTCACGATCATCTCGCTGACGGTATCGCTGATCGCGGTGCTGATCCCGCTGCTGTTCATGGGCGACGTGGTCGGGCGCCTGTTCCACGAATTCGCGATCACGCTCGCGGTGACGATCGTGATCTCGGCGATCGTGTCGCTCACGCTCGTGCCGATGATGTGCGCGAAGCTGCTGCGCCATTCGCCGCCGCCGGAGAGCCACCGCTTCGAGGCGCGCGTGCACCAGACGATCGACTGGGTGATCGCGCGCTACGCGGTCGCGCTCGAATGGGTGCTGAACCGCCAGCGCTCGACGCTCGTCGTCGCGCTGCTGACGCTCGTGCTGACCGGCCTGCTTTACGTATACATACCGAAGGGCTTCTTCCCCGCGCAGGACACCGGCGTGATCCAGGCGATCACGCAGGCGCCGCAGTCGATTTCGTACGGCGCGATGGCCGAACGCCAGCAGGCGCTCGCGGCCGAGATCCTGAAGGATCCGAACGTCGAAAGCCTCACGTCGTTCATCGGCGTCGACGGCAGCAACATCACGCTGAACAGCGGCCGGATGCTGATCAACCTGAAGGCGCGCGACGAGCGCTCCGAGACGGCGGCGCAGATCATCCGCGACCTGCAGCACCGCGTCGCGAACATCACGGGCATTTCGCTCTTCATGCAGTCGGTGCAGGACCTGACGATCGACTCGACCGTCAGCCCGACGCAGTACCAGTTCATGCTGACGAGCCCGAATTCGGACGAGTTCGCGACCTGGGTGCCGAAGCTCGTCGCGCGGCTGCAGCAGGAGCCGTCGCTCGCCGACGTCGCGACCGACCTGCAGAGCAACGGCCAGTCCGTCTACATCGAGATCGACCGCGCGAGCGCCGCGCGCTTCGGCATCACGCCGGCGACCGTCGACAACGCGCTGTACGACGCGTTCGGCCAGCGCATCGTGTCGACCATCTTCACGCAGTCGAACCAGTACCGCGTGATTCTCGAGTCCGAACCGAAGGAGCAGCACTACGCGAAATCGCTGAACGACATCTACCTGCCGTCGGCCGGCGGCGGCCAGGTGCCGCTGTCGTCGATCGCGTCGTTCCACGAGCGGCCGTCGCCGCTGCTGGTCGCGCATCTGTCGCAGTTCCCGTCGACGACGATCTCGTTCAACCTCGCGCCCGGCGCGTCGCTCGGCGAGGCCGTCAAGGCGATCGAGGCCGCCGAGAAGGACATCGCGCTGCCCGCGTCGTTCCAGACGCGCTTCCAGGGCGCGGCACTCGCGTTCCAGGCATCGCTGTCGAACCAGGTTTTCCTGATTCTCGCGGCGATCATCACGATGTACATCGTGCTCGGCGTGCTGTACGAAAGCTACATCCACCCGATCACGATCCTGTCGACGCTGCCGTCGGCCGGCGTCGGCGCGCTGCTCGCGCTGATGATCACCGGGCACGACCTCGACATCATCGGGATCATCGGCATCGTGCTGCTGATCGGCATCGTGAAGAAGAACGCGATCATGATGATCGACTTCGCGCTCGACGCCGAACGCAACGAAGGCAAGCCGCCTCGCGAGGCGATCTTCCAGGCGTGCCTGCTGCGCTTCCGGCCGATCCTGATGACCACGCTCGCCGCGCTGCTCGGCGCGGTGCCGCTGATCGTCGGCTCCGGCGCGGGCTCCGAACTGCGCCAGCCGCTCGGGATCGCGATCGCCGGCGGCCTGATCGTGTCGCAGGTGCTGACGCTGTTCACGACGCCCGTGATCTACCTCGGCTTCGACTCGCTCGCGCGCCGCGTGCGCGGCTGGTTCGAACGCCATGGCCCCGCTGCCGGCACGCGCACGGATGCGTAAGCCATGAACCTGTCGCGCCCCTTCATCACCCGCCCCGTCGCGACGACGCTGCTCGCGCTCGGCGTCGCGCTCGCGGGCCTGTTCGCGTTCATCAAGCTGCCGGTGTCGCCGCTGCCGCAGGTCGACTTCCCGACCATCTCGGTGCAGGCGTCGCTGCCCGGCGCGAGCCCCGAGACCGTCGCGACCAGCGTGACGAGCCCGCTCGAGCGGCACCTCGGCTCGATCGCCGACGTGTCCGAAATGACGTCGACGAGCACGGTCGGCAACGCGCGGATCATCCTGCAGTTCGGCCTGAACCGCGACATCGACGGCGCCGCGCGCGACGTGCAGGCCGCGATCAACGCGGCGCGCGCCGACCTGCCCGCCGCGCTGAAGAGCAACCCGACCTACCGCAAGGTCAACCCGGCCGATTCGCCGATCATGGTCGTGTCGCTCACGTCCGAAACCTCATCGCCGGCCAAGCTGTACGACGCGGCGTCGACGGTGCTGCAGCAGTCGCTGTCGCAGATCGACGGGATCGGCCAGGTGTCGGTGAGCGGTTCCGCCAACCCGGCCGTGCGCGTCGAGCTCGAACCGCAGGCGCTGTTCCACTACGGGATCGGCCTCGAGGACGTGCGCGCGGCGCTCGCGTCCGCGAACGCGAACGCACCGAAGGGCGCGATCGAATTCGGCCCGCAGCGCTACCAGCTCTATACCAACGACCAGGCCTCCGACGCGTCGCAATACCGCGACCTCGTCGTCGCGTACCGCAACGGCTCGGCCGTGCGGCTGTCCGACCTGTCCGACGTCGTCGATTCGGTCGAGGACCTGCGCAACCTGGGCCTCGCGAACGGCAAGCGAGCGGTGCTCGTGATCCTGTACCGTTCGCCCGGCGCGAACATCATCGAGACGATCGACCGCGTGCACGCGGCGCTGCCGCGGCTCACCGCGTCGCTGCCGGCCGACATCACGGTCACGCCCGTGCTCGACCGGTCGACGACGATCCGCGCGTCGCTGAAGGACACCGAGCACACGCTGCTGATCGCGGTCAGCCTCGTCGTGATGGTCGTGTTCCTGTTCCTGCGCAACTGGCGCGCGACGCTGATCCCGAGCGTCGCGGTGCCGATCTCGATCATCGGCACGTTCGGCGCGATGTACCTGCTCGGCTTCTCGATCGACAACCTGTCGCTGATGGCGCTGATCGTCGCGACCGGCTTCGTCGTCGACGATGCGATCGTCGTGCTCGAGAACATCTCGCGGCACATCGAGAACGGCAAATCGCGGATGCAGGCCGCGTTCGACGGCGCGCGCGAGGTCGGTTTCACGGTGCTGTCGATGAGCATCTCGCTCGTCGCCGTGTTCCTGCCGATCCTGCTGATGGGCGGCATCGTCGGGCGCCTGTTCCGCGAGTTCGCGCTGACGCTGTCGCTCGCGATCGCCGTGTCGCTCGCGGTGTCGCTGACCGTCACGCCGATGATGTGCGCGCGCCTCTTGCCCGAGTCGCACGACCCGCGAAGCGAAGGCCGCTTCGGGCGCTTCCTCGAGCGCGGCTTCACGCGCATGCAGCGCGGCTACGAGCGCTCGCTGTCGTGGGCGCTGCGCCGGCCGCTGCTGATCCTGATGACCCTGTTTGCAACGATCGGGCTGAACGTCTACCTGTACATCGTCGTGCCGAAGGGCTTCTTCCCGCAGCAGGACACCGGGCTGATGATCGGCGGCATCCAGGCCGACCAGTCGACGTCGTTCCAGGCGATGAAGCTGAAGTTCTCCGAAATGATGCGGATCGTGCAGGGCAATCCGAACGTGAAGAGCGTCGCGGGCTTCACCGGCGGCACGCAGACCAACTCGGGCTTCATGTTCGTCACGCTGAAGGACCGCACCGAGCGCAAGCTGTCGGCCGACCAGGTGATCCAGCAACTGCGCCCGCCGCTGGCGGACGTCGCGGGCGCGCGCACGTTCCTGCAGGCCGCGCAGGACATCCGCGTCGGCGGCCGGCAGAGCAACGCGCAGTACCAGTTCACGCTGCTCGGCGATTCGAGCGCCGACCTGTACAAGTGGGGGCCGATCCTGACCGAGGCGCTGCAAAAGCGCCCCGAGCTGACCGACGTGAACTCCGACCAGCAGCAAGGCGGCCTCGAGGCGATGGTGACGATCGATCGCGCGACGGCCGCGCGGTTCGGCATCAAGCCCGCGCAGATCGACAACACGCTGTACGACGCGTTCGGCCAGCGCCAGGTCTCGACGATCTACAACCCGCTGAACCAGTACCACGTCGTGATGGAAGTCGCGCCGAAATACTGGCAGAGCCCCGAGATGCTGAACCAGGTATGGATCAGCACGTCGGGCGGCAGCGCGAACGGCTCGCAGACCACCAACGCGGCGGCCGGCACCTACGTCGCGACGTCGGCCGGCACGTCGAGCGCCGGCACGGCCGCGCAGAGCGCCGCGGCGATCGCATCCGATTCCGCGCGCAACCAGGCGCTCAACTCGATCGCGGCCAGCGGCAAGTCGAGCACGTCGTCGGGCGCATCGGTATCGACGTCGAAGTCGACGATGATCCCGCTGTCGGCGATCGCGACGTTCGGGCCGAGCACGACGCCGCTGTCGGTCAACCACCAGGGGCTGTTCGTCGCGACGACGATCTCGTTCAACCTGCCGCCGGGCGTGTCGCTGTCGCAGGCGACGCAGGTGATCTACCAGACGATGGCGCAGGTCGGCGTCCCGCCGACGATCGTCGGCAGCTTCCAGGGCACCGCGCAGGCGTTCCAGCAGTCGTTGAACGACCAGCCGATCCTGATCCTCGCCGCGCTGCTGGCCGTCTATATCGTGCTCGGGATTCTGTACGAGAGCTACATCCACCCGATCACGATCCTGTCGACGCTGCCGTCGGCCGGCGTCGGCGCGCTGCTCGCGCTGCTGCTGTTCAAGACCGAGTTCAGCATCATCGCGCTGATCGGCGTGATCCTGCTGATCGGCATCGTGAAGAAGAACGCGATCATGATGGTCGATTTCGCGATCGACCAGACGCGCAACAACCGGAAGTCGTCGTTCGACGCGATCCACGAGGCGTGCCTGCTGCGCTTCCGCCCGATCATGATGACGACGATGGCGGCACTGCTCGGCGCGCTGCCGCTCGCGTTCGGCAGCGGCGACGGCGCCGAGCTGCGCGCGCCGCTCGGGATCGCGATCGCCGGCGGCCTGGTCGTGTCGCAGGTGCTGACGCTCTATACGACGCCGGTCGTCTATCTGTACATGGACCGGCTGCGCGTGTGGGCCGAGAAGCGGCGCAACCGCCGGAATCCGGGCGGGCCGGCGGTCGCCGGGGAATGACGGCAGCGGCCGCCCGTCAGGCGGCCGCTTTCCGCGCTTGAACACCGGCGGCGATCGGCTATCGTGTTTCCATGCCCACCGCCGGCACCCTTTCCCGGAACACGCCATGAACGTCCAGTTGAACCACACGATCGTCTGGTGCCGCGACAAACACGCGTCGAGCCGCTTCCTCACCGAGATTCTGGAACTGCCGCCGCCGACGCCGTTCGGCGCGATGCTGGTCGTCGCGCTCGACAACGGCGTGTCGCTCGATTTTTACGAAAAGACGGGGGAGATCGCGGCGCAGCATTACGCGTTCCTGACCGACGAAGCCGGCTTCGACCGCGTGTTCGCGCGCATTCGCGAGCGCGGGCTGCCGCACTGGGCCGATCCGGCAAAGCGGCAGCCCGGCGACATCTACCGCCACAACGGCGGCCGCGGCGTGTATTTCGACGATCCGGACGGCCATTTCCTCGAAGTGATGACGCGGCCGTATGTGCTGAACGGTTAGCTCGGCAGGCCGGCCGGCGTTGCGCCGGCCGGTATTGCGCGGGCCGGGTGCCGTCCTGTTTCGGACGATCCCGGCCCGGCTGCGGTTTATTTACTCGGTAGCCGCCGTCTTGCGCGGACGACGCGCGCGCGGCGCCGCCTTGCGGGCCGGCTTCTTCGGCTTGGCAGCGGCCGGTGCTTCGGCAGCCGATTCGACCGGCGCGGCGTCATGCGACGGCTGCGCCGCGGCAACCTCGCCGCCGAAATCGCCGGCCGCCGGCTCGGCGTGCGTCACCGCGGCGTGCCGGTCGTCGCCCTGCCCCGCATCGCGATGTGCGTCGTCGGCATGCCTGCCGTGCGCGTGCTTGTCGCCACCGTGCTGCGCCGCGCCATGCGCGGCATCGTCCGGCTTCCCGGCCTCGTGACGGCCGGCGCTCTTCGCGGCGGCGGTTTTCTTCGCGCCGGTCTTCTTCGCCGCACTCTTGCGTGCGCGCTTGCGGCCGTCCTTCGCGTCGCCGTGCGTATCGGCCGCATCGGCCGCATCGGCCGTGACGGCAGGCGCGACCGCCGCTGCGTCGGCGACTTCGGCAACGACCGCCTCCTGCGCTTCGACCTGCACGCTCTCGTGCACGACCGCTTCCGCCCGCTGCCCGCGACGTCGCGATTCGCGCCCGGCCCGCGCCGGCTCCGTCGCGCGCGGGCCGTGGTGCGCGGCGGCGCCTTCACCGCCCGCCGCGACGTGCTCCGCGGCCGCCGGCTGGCGTGCCCGCGACACGAACGCGCCCGACTTGTCGTCGCGCCCCACTTCGAGCAGGCCGCGCGCCTGCGCCTCGTCGAGCAGGTTGCCGAACGCGCGGAACCCGTAGTACGACTCGTTGAAATCCGGCTTGCGGCGCTTGATCGCGCTCTTGAGCACCGACGCCCAGATCTTGCCGACGTCGTCGCGCTCCGACGCGAGCGCGTCGAACGTCTCGACCGCCAGCGCGATCGCCTCGGCCTTGCGCGCGTCCATGTCGTGCTTGCGCGACGGCTCGTCGGGCCGCTTCGCGCCGCCGTTACCGGCGCGCTGCTGTTGTTCGCGCTTCGCGAGCGTGCGCTGCTGCTCGCGCACCAGATCGTCGTAGAAGATGAATTCGTCGCAGTTCGCGACCAGCAGGTCCGACGTCGATTTCTTCACGCCGACGCCGATCACCTTCTTCGCGTTCTCGCGCAGCTTCGACACGAGCGGCGAAAAGTCCGAGTCGCCGCTGATGATCACGAACGTATCGACGTGCGACTTCGTGTAGCAGAGATCGAGCGCGTCCACGACGAGCCGGATGTCGGCCGAATTCTTGCCCGACTGGCGCACGTGCGGAATCTCGATCAGCTCGAAGCTCGCCTCGTGCATCGACGCCTTGAAGCCCTTGTAGCGATCCCAGTCGCAATAGGCCTTCTTCACGACGATGCTGCCCTTCAGCAGCAAGCGCTCCAGCACGGGCTGGATGTCGAATTTCTCGTACTTCGCGTCGCGCACGCCGAGCGCGACGTTCTCGAAGTCGCAGAACACGGCCATGCTGACGTTGTCCAGGGGTAATGCCATGTGTACTCCAACCGGTTGGCCGACGCGTTATGGGACGTAGCGTCGAAAAATGCATCGCGCACATGATAGCCGGTCGGCGCGTCATTCCCGAATCCGGGTGAATGAATGACCGCCCGAACGTGCGCCATGTCGCCGGGGGCCGCGTATCCACGCCGGCAGTCCGCGCCGGTACGCCCCTTATTACCTGTGCGCCGCCGCCGCGATTCGACATTACACTTGAGTTATCGGTCGTCCGTCCCTATCTGGGAGGATGACGCATCGAGCAAGGAGCGGTTTCATGACGACGAAGGTACTGCTGATTGGCGCGACCGGCCGCACCGGCCAGGCCTGCGCGGATCTGCTGCTCAAGCAGCCGGAATTCGAGGTGACGGCGCTGGTGCGCCGGCAAGGCTATGCGCTGCCGGGCGCGAAGGTCGTCGAGGCCGATCTGACGGACGATTTTTCGCACGCATTCCAGGGCATCACGCACGTGATCTATACGGCCGGCTCGGCCGAATCGGAAGGCGCGGCCGAAGAGGAGCAGATCGACCGCGACGCGGTCGCCCGCGCGGCCGAGTATGCGCTGGCGTACAACGTGCAGAAGCTCGTCGTGATCAGCTCGCTGTCCGCGTACTGGCCCGAGCAGAGCCCCGACGCGCTGCGCCACTATTCGCAGATGAAGCGCGAAGGCGACGAGCGCGTGATCGCATCCGGCGTCGACTACGTGATCCTGCGCCCCGGCCCGCTCACGGACACGCCGGGCGTCGGCAAGATCGCGCTGACCGAGGAACGCGTCGAGCCCGCGCCGCCGGTATCGCGCCAGGATGTCGCGTGGGCCGCGATCGAGGCGATCAAGCTCGGCATCTCGCGCAAGATCGTCGGCTTCGTCGGCGGCGGCGTGCCGATCGAGCAGGCATTGCGCGCATAACGCGGCTCCACGCGCGCCGCCTCGCGAGGCGGCGCGTTTTCCCGTGCCCGCGGCCCGCACGACGGGCCGCTTACGCGTGGGCCTGCCGCTTACTGCTTCGGATGCGCGTCGGCCCACGCCTTCACGGCGGCCAGCGTGTTCTCGACGTGCTTGTCGGGCGACAGGCTCGTGTATTCGTACAGAATCTTCCCTTCCGGCGAAATCACGTAGGACACGCGGTTCGCGCGGTCGAGCGCCGGCAGCTTCGCGTCGTATTCACGGATGATCTTCGCGTCCGGATCGGCCGCGACCGGGAACTTGCTCCGGCACTCGCTCACCGAGAATTTCGTCAGCGTGTCGATATTGTCTGCCGATACGCCGATCACCGTCGCGCCATAAGCCTTGTAACGGTCGACCGCATCCGCGAACGCATGCGCCTCGATCGTGCAGCCCTTCGTGAACGCGGCCGGGTAGAAATACAGCACGACCGGCCCATGCTTCAGCGCATCGGCGAGCGAGTACGTGTAAGTCTTGCCGCCCAGCGACGCCTGCGTCGTGAAGTCCGGCGCCGCGGCGCCCGGCTTCAGTTCCGCCTGTGCGATCAGCGCATGGCCGGCCACCAGCGCCGCCGCGGCGCCCAGCAACAGTTTTCGCTTCATCTGCGTCCTCATTTCTTATAAAGTCAGCCTCGATGTAGGCCACGTTGGCGTTCGCCTGTCGAACGCACGTGCATGATCCGGTCCAGCGGCAGCGCCATCCGCGCCCGGCCCGTTAAAGATTCCGCACAGTCTGCCGTTATTCCTTCCGGACAACCGGTTCCAGCCCTTCACGTCAGCGAGAAACATGGAAGCCAACAGGAAACAGACGTCACGCAAGGGCTCCTGGCGCAGCGCCTTGCATACGCTGCGCCGCTTCGCCTGGTCGGGCGGTGCGCTGATGCCCGCGCGCGCCGGCGCGCCGCGGCGCGACGACTCCGTGCGCAACTGGCTGGAACAGACGGTCGGCACGGTGGATTTCCTCGCCCATGTCGACCGCGAGCTGCGCTTTCTGTACGTGTCCGACGCGAGCCTGCGCTTCATCGGCTACCACCGCGACTACCTGCACACGCTGACGCTGCGCGACCTGATCGCCGAACAGGATACCGCGGCGCTCGAAGGCCTGCTTGCGCGCGCCGCGCATTCGGGCCAGGTCGAGAAGGCGACGATGTGCATCGTCAAGTCGCTGACCTACCCGCTCGACGTCGAGATCCGCGCGTTCAAGAGCCGTCACCTCGGGGTCGACGGCTTCGCGATCGCGGCGTTCGACGTATCGTCGTGGCGCGCGCTCGAGGCGCGCCTCACGTACGAAATGCACCACGATCCGATGACGGGGCTCGACAACCTGTCCGCGCTCGTGCCCGCGCTGATGCGCGCGCAGCAGACCGCCGACGAGGGCGGCACCTGCGCGGCGCTGCTGCTGCTCGACCTCGACGACTACCAGCGGATCAACCGCGCGCTCGGCTACGACGCGGGCGACACGCTGCTGCGCGAAACCGCGCAGCGGCTGAAGGCGCTCGTCACGCCGAACGAACGGCTCGCGCGCGTCGCAAGCGACAAGTTCGCGATCGTGCTCGGCGCGCCGGACCGCGCACAGGCGAGCCATGCCGCCGACGCGCTCGCGCGCCGGCTGCAGGCCGCGGTGCGCGAACCCTACGTGTACCAGGGGCAGACGGTGCATTTGTCCGCCAGCATCGGCATCGCGCTCTATCCGGACGAGCGTGCCGCGCCGCATCGCGCGCAGCACCACAGCCCGCTGCTGCGCCGCGCCGATCACGCGCTCGCGCAGGCGAAGGCATCGGGCGGCAACGCGCTCGCGTTCCATGCGCCTGTCGACGATCCGGCCGACGCCGAACGGCTGAAGCTCGAAGCCGACCTGTACGACGGCGTGCGCAACGGCGAGTTTTCGCTCCATTTCCAGCCGATCACGCACAGCCAGTCGTGCGCGGTGGTCGGCGTCGAGGCGCTGATCCGCTGGCGCCATCCGGTGCACGGCCTCGTGCCGCCGGCGACCTTCATTCCGCTCGCCGAATCTATCGGCCTGATCAACTATCTCGGCAACTGGGTGCTCAAGGCCGCGTGCATGCAGCTCGTTGCGTGGGACCGTCAGGGGCTCGCGCTGCAGTACGTGGCGGTCAACGTGTCGCCGCAGCAGTTCCGCGACCCGCGCTTCACGCAGAGCGTGCGCGAGGCGATCGCGCTGACGGGCATCGACCCGCGCCGCATCGTGCTCGAAATCACCGAAAGCCTGCTGATGCACGACCCCGCGCACGCGAAGGGGCTGCTCGAGGAGCTGACCGATCTCGGCATCCGTTTCGCGATCGACGATTTCGGCACCGGCTATTCGAGCCTCGCGTACCTGCAGCGCTTCCCGCTCGCGAAGCTGAAGATCGACCGCAGCTTCGTCGAGAACCTGCTGACGTCGCGCAACGACCGCGCGATCGTGTCGGCGGTGGTCGGGCTCGCGCAGACGCTCGATCTCGAGCTCGTCGCCGAAGGCGTCGAGACCGAGGCGCAGCGCGAACTGCTGACGGAGATGGGCTGCAATCACATCCAGGGCTGGCTCGTCTGCCAGGCGCTGCCGTCCGAGGAACTCGCACGGCGCTTCGAGGCGCAGCAACTGCACCTGCACGCCGCCGCCTGACACGCGCGGCGAACCGGACAGATCCGTATGTCAACCACCGAATACCTGCCCCGCACCGCGTTGCTCGACAAGCTGTGGGCCCGGATGAACGAACGGGGCGACTTCCCGCTGCTGTCGGAATCGCTGCGCGCGACGATGGCCGCGATGAAGAACGACGACCTCGACTTCACAGCGCTCGTGCGCGTCGTGCTGTCGGATTTTGCGCTCACGCAGAAAGTGCTGCGGCTCGCGAACTCCGCGATGTACATGGCGTTCGGCGGCAACATCACGACCGTCACCCGCGCGCTGATGGTGCTCGGCCTCGACGCGGTCGGCCATCTCGTCGTCGGGCTGAAGCTCGTCGACCATTTCCACCACAGCACGCCGCGACGCATCGACGCGAAGCTCGAACTGAACCGCGCGCTGCTGTCCGGCTGCGTCGCGCGCAAGCTGACCGAGCACGCCGAGCTGCGCGGCGGCGAGGAAGCCGTCGTCTGCACGCTGATGCGCCAGGTCGGCAAGCTGCTGGTGGTCTGCTATCTCGACAGCGAATGGGACCGGATCCGCCGGCGCACGGCCGAACTGAACGGCGACGAAGCGGCCGCGTGCATCGACGTGCTCGGCGTCGGCTTCGACGAGATCGGGCTCGAAGCGGCCGCGCGCTGGCGGCTGCCCGACGTGATTCGCGCGGGGATGGCCAACGACGATCACGCGGCCCACGCCGACGCGTTCGACGACGAATACGACGACGACCGCAACGCGGGCCATGCTGCCGACGACGGCCCGGCCGACCGCGTACGCTGGCTGCGCGCGGTGAGCCGCTGCTCGACCGAGGTCGCGAGCGCGCTCGTGATGCCCGCGAGCCCGCAGCGCGACGCGCGCATTGCGACGCTCGCGCAGCACTACGGCACGGAGCTCGACATGGAGTCCGACGCGCTAGTCGAGATCGCCGAGCTGCTCGCGCGCGAGGAAGCGAGCGACACCGTGATGCGCGAGATCGTCGAGCTGCGCGCGAACGCCGATGCGATCGCGCGCGCGCAGGCCGAGCCCGAGGCATGCCTCGAAGCCGGCCTCGCGGACCTGCGCGCGCTGCCGTCCGAGCATGTGCTGACGCCGGTGCTCGCGCTCGCGTCGGAAAGCCTGCTGGCCGGCCTCGCGTTCACGCGCACCGTGATGTTCGTGCGTCACGACGACGGCACGTTCGCCGCGCGCCTCGGCTTCGGCCCCGGCGTCGATACGGCGCTCGACCGGCTGCGCTTCGACGAACGCTTCGAGCCGGACGTGTTTCATCTCGCGATCACGAATTCGGTCGGCATCTTCATCGAGCAGGCGCAGGAACCGAAGATGCTCAAGCGCCTGCCCGCGTGGTATCTGGACGCGTTCGACGACACGCGTGCGTTCGTGCTGCTGCCCGTGCGGGTCGGCACGACGACCGTCGCGCTGCTGTACGGCGACTGGGCAGGTGCGCAGCCCGCGCGCAAGATCGCGCAGCAGGAGATGAGCGTGCTCAACGAGCTCGCGCGCGAACTGGGCCGGTTCTTTCCCGCGTAGCGCGGCCAGCGGCGGCCTGCCCGCGTCGTTTCCAGCCTCCCGAACGCAAACCGGCCGCATGAGCGGCCGGTTTGCTTGCATCGTGCGATCGAACGAAACGCTTATTTGAGCGTCACGGGCACGCTGAAGTACTTCTTCGCGAGGTTGTCGATCGTGCCGTCGGCCTTCAGGTCCTTCAGCGCCTGATCGAGCGCGGTCTTCAGCGCCGCGTCGTTCTTGCGCAGGCCAAAGCCGACGCCCGAGCCGAGGATCTCGGTGTCGCTGACCGTGCCGCCCGCGAACGCGAAGCCCTGGCCTTGCGGCTTGGTCAGGAAGCCCTTCGAACCGGCTTCCGAATCCTGGAACGTCGCGTCGAGACGGCCCGACTTCAGGTCGGCATAGGCCAGGTCCTGAGTCTGGTACGGCACGACTTCGACGCCGGCCGGCGCCCACTTCTTCTTCGCGTACGCTTCCTGGATCGTGCCCTGCAGCACGCCGACGCGCTTGCCCTTCAGCGATTGCGGGGTCGGCAGCAGGCCGCTGCCCTGCTTCGCGATCAGCTGGTTCGGAATCGTGTAGATCGGATCGGTGAACGCGATCGCGTGCTTGCGCTGGTCGGTGATCGTCATGTCCGAGTTGATCGCGTCGAACTTGCGCGCCTGCAGCGCGGGGATCAGGCCGTCGAAGTCGTTCTCGACCCACACGCACTTCGTCTTCAGCTTCGCGCACACCGCGTTGCCGATATCGATGTCGAAGCCGGTCAGCTTGCCGTCGGGCGTCTTGTATTCGAACGGTGCGTACGAGGCCTCGACGCCGAACCGGATCTCCTTCAGATCCGCGGCAAACGCGCTGCCTGCCGCCGCCACCGATGCCGCCACCACCGCGTGCGCGGCCACTTTACGCCAATCCAACTTCATCAGGTGCTCTCCTCGATACTCGAATGTTCCGGAACTACGGGCGCTTGCATCATTGCAGGGCCGGATGGCCGCGACAATGTCGATGCCGCGCCGTGATGCGGCGCAACAGCCGCAAGGCCGCGATTGTACCAATCCGCGCGACCCGATATGGCAAAGCGGCCGCCCGCGCGCGATGCTGCGGTGCGTGCACGGCACCGGCCGTGTCGGCAGCCGAACTTGCAAGACGATGTCGCAAATATGCAAGGCCGCGTGCCGTCGCGGCCGCGCAATCGATCGGGACACGCGCTCAGACAAGTGCCGCGAGCGTCTCGCGCGTCGTGTCGACGACGAGCAGTCCCGCGCGCAGGCCCGGCTTCACGGTCGGGTTCGGAAACACGATCCGTTCCTCGTCGTGCGTCACCGTGTAGCGGTAGTCGCCGTCCTGCGCGAGCACCGTGCCGCGCGCGAACGCGGTGAAGTTCGCGACGTCGGCCGCGACGAACAGCTCGAGCGCGTCGCTCTGCTTCGTGATCTGGTCGATCACGGTGAATACACGCGGCAACTCGGCCCCGGCGTCGCTCCGCGCACCCGATACGAGTCGACGCACGGCCAGGTCGGCCGGCGCGAAGCGCGTCAGGTCGTTCTGGCCGAACGGCCGCACCTTGCCGAGTTCCAGCGTGCATGCGAGCGCGCCGCAGTGCTCGGCCGTGAAATGCGAATACGTGTTGCCCTTCGCCGTATGCAGCAGCACGGCCGCGATGCGCGCGTCGCCGAGCCATTCGACCATCGTGCGCGTCGGCGGCGTGCCGGTATGCGGCAGCAGCGCGAACTGTTCGAACACCGACGCGCGGATCGCCGTATGCATGTCGATGTGCCAGCGCACGCCGCCCGCCGGCGCCGCCGCGAAGAACGCGGCAGCCGCCGCTTCGAGCCGCGCGGCGCGCGGCGCTTCGCGGCTCGCGGGCACCTGCGCGTGACGGCCGCTGAACAGGCGGTTCAGGTCGTCGTCGAGATAACGCTCGCCGGCACGCATCGCCGGCACGTTGCCGAGCACGACCAGCAGCCGGCACGCGAGCGGCAGCGCGCCCGATGCGAGATCCCGCACGAGCATCGACAGCAGCTCGATCGGCGCCGTCTCGTCGCCGTGCACGCCCGCCGATACGAGCACGCTCGCGCGCGCCGCGCCGTCAGCCGCGGCCGGTTCGAGCGCGAGCAGCCCGTCGCCGAGCCATTGCCAGCGGACTGCCCCGCCCGCGCAGGCGCCGTCCGTCGCGGCCGGCACGGTGCCGGCCAGCGTGAACGCGAGAAAGTCGTCGAGCGGCGCGGCGGCGGACATCGGTGCGTCAGCGCTGGAAGTCATACAGCGACCCGACGCGCAGGATCTGCGTGAGCTCGTCGAGCGCCGTGCGCGATTCGTCGAGCAGCGCCGGATCGGCGAGGTCTTCCGGTGCGAGGCGATCGCGATAGTGCTTGTCGATCCACGCGTCGAGCGACGCGAACAGCGTGTCGTTGATCCACACGTTCGACGTGACCGCCGCGCGCTCCGCCTCGTTCAGCACGACGCGCAGGCGCAGGCACGCGGGGCCGCCGCCGTTCTTCATGCTTTCGCGCAGGTCGAACACGAGCACGTCGTGAATCGGGCCGTTACCGGCCGCGAGACGGTCGAGATAGGCCGCGACGTTCGCGTTCTCGCGGCATTCCTGCGGCACGACGAGCACTTGCGAGCCGTCCGCGCGCGACAGCAGCTGGCTGTTGAACAGATACGACGTCACCGCGTCGTTCACGCTCACGGCCGCGTCGGGCACCTCGATCACGTTCAGGCGCGCGCCGCGTGCGTCGAGCGCGGCGGTCAGCGTGTCGTAGATCGCCTGCTTGTTGACGAATGCGCGCTCGTGCGTGAACAGCGTGTCGCGGTTGCCGACCGAGATCACGTCGTTGTGGAACACACCCGCGTCGATCACGTCCGGATCCTGCTGCGCATAGACCGTCGCCTCTTCGGCGAGCCCGTGGCGATGCGCGACCGCGCGGCTCGCCTCGAAGGTCTGGCGTGCCGGGAAGCGCTTCGGCTCGGGGCCGCGGCGGTATTCCGCACGGCCGTACACGAAGAACTCGATGCCCGGCTTGCCGTATTCGGCGCAAAAGCGCGTGTGGTTCGCCGCGCCTTCGTCGCCGAGCGCCGGCGTGCCCGTCAGCGCCTCGTGCACCGCGAAGTGCGCGGGATCGGCGAACAGCGTCGACAGCGTGCGGCGCGTCGCGTCGTGCTCGATCGCGCGATGCAGCTTGCTGCACAGGTTCGCCGGCGTGAAGTGCACGCGGCCGTCGCTCGTATCGGCCGACGGGCTGACGGTGGCCGCGTTTGCGGTCCACATCGCCGACGCCGAGCTCGCCGCCGCGAGCAGCTCGGGCGCCTGCTTCGCGGCCTTCGCGATCACGTCCGCGTCCTTGCCCGAGAAGCCGAGCTCGCGCAGCAGGCGCAGCGACGGCCGCTCCTGCGGCGGCAGCACGCCCTGCGCGAAACCGAGATCCGCGAGCTGCTTCATCTTGCGCAGCCCCTGCTTCGCGGCGGCCTTCGGGTTCGCGGCCGACTTCTCGTTGTTGAGCGACGCCACGTTGCCGAACGACAGCCCGGCGTAGTTGTGGGTCGGGCCGACGAGCCCGTCGAAATTGGCTTCTTGTGCGTTCATCGTCGTTCCCTCGATCAGAAATGCAGGCCCGGCGACAGGCTCGCGGGCAAAGTCAGTTGCGTGCTTTCCACCGACGCCATCGGATACGCGCAATAGTCGGCCGCGTAATATGCGCTCGGACGATGGTTGCCCGAGCGGCCCGTGCCGCCGAACGGCGCGGCGGACGATGCGCCGTTGGTCGGCCGGTTCCAGTTGACGATCCCGGCGCGAATCGTGCGGCGGAAGTGCTCCCAGGCACGCACGTCGTCGGCGAGCAGGCCGGCGGACAGGCCGAACGCCGTGTCGTTCGCGCGCTCGATCGCTTCGTCGAACGTCGCGTAGCGGGCAATTTGCGCGAGCGGACCGAAATGCTCTTCGTCGGGCAGGTTCGCCACGCCCGTCACGTCGACGATCGCCGCGTTCACGAAACCGAGACGCGGATCGCGCTGCGTCATCGCGACGATCGGCTTCGCGCCCTGCCCGATCAGGCGCGACTGCGCGTCGACGAGCTTCGCCGCCGCGCGCGCCGAGATCACCGCGCCCATGAACGGCTGCGGATCGGCATCGAACACGTCGGCCGTGATCTTCGACGTGACGTCGGCGAAGCGCGCGAGGAAGCGGTCGCCGAACGCGCCCTGCGGCACGAAGATGCGGCGCGCGCACGTGCAGCGCTGGCCAGCCGACAGGAATGCCGACTGGATCGTGTGATGCACGGCCGCATCGATGTCCTCGACTTCGCCGATCACGAGCGGGTTGTTGCCGCCCATCTCGAGCGCGAGCACGATTTCCGGACGGCCGCCGAACTGCCGGTGCAGCAGCGTGCCGGTGTCCGAGCTGCCCGTGAAGAACAGCCCGTCGATCTGCCGATGGTTCGCGAGCGCGATGCCCGTGTCCTTCTCGCCCTGCACGAGGTTCAGCACGCCGGCCGGCAGCCCGGCTTCCTTCCACACCTCGACCGTCGCGCGCGCGACGCCCGGTGCAAGCTCCGACGGCTTGAACACGACCGTGTTGCCGGCAATCAGCGCGGGCACGATATGGCCGTTCGGCAAGTGGCCGGGGAAGTTGTACGGGCCGAACACCGCGACGACGCCGTGCGGGCGGTGGCGCAGCACCGCGACGCCGTCGGCCATGTCCTGGCGCTTCTCGCCCGTGCGTTCCTGGTAGGCCTGGATCGAGATGCCGACCTTCGCGGCCATCGACGCGACTTCGGTGCGCGCTTCCCACAGCGGCTTGCCCGTCTCGCGGCCGATCGCGGTTGCGATCGCTTCCTTGCGTTCGTTGAGCAATGCCGCGAAGCGCTTCACGATCGCGCAGCGCAATTCGAAGTCGAGCGCCGACCAGCCGGCGAACGCGCGGCGCGCGCTCGCGACCGCGCGGTCGACGTCGGCCGCCGATGCGCTGTCGCCCTGCCATGCGATCTCGTCGGTGCCCGGGTTGCGCGAAGCGAAGACGGGGCCCGAGCCTGCGACCCAGGCGCCGTCGATGAAGAGTTCCGTCATGATTCGTTTATCCCTGTTTGACTTTGAGCGGCAGCACGCGGACCGGATCGCCGGCCTTCACGTCGAGCGCGACGGCATCGTCGGCCGACAGCACGAACGAGCCGTTCGCGACCACGCCCGGCGCGACGCCGACGCGGAAATCGGTGAGCGACGTATTCGATACGAGCGACGTCGGCGGATGGTCGCCCTGCGCGTCGGGCACGCCGATCGCGACCGGCACGACGACGCTCTCGCGCACCGTGCGCAAGTCGTTCACGTGGCATTCGAGCACGGGGCCCGCGTCGAAGATGTCGACGTGGTTCTGGTAACGCAGCCCTTCCGCCTCGAGCATCTTGCGGGCCGGCAGCGTGTCGCGGTGCGTGAGGCCGACCGCATCCTGCGCGTCCTGCGGCAGCAGGTCGACATACACCGGATAGCGCGGCATCAGTTCCGCGAGGAACGACTTGCGCCCGTGCGAGCTCAGGTAGTCGGCCGCGTTGAAATCGATCTGGTAGAAGTGCGAACCGACTGCGCGCCAGAACGGCGACGTGCCGTCTTCGTCGAAGTGGCCGCGCAATTCCGCGCAGATGCGCTCCGGAAAGCGCTCGCGGAACTGCGCGATGAACATGAAGCGCGAGCGCGACAGCAGGCCGCCGACGCCGCCCGTGCGATAGCGCGGGCTCAGGAACAGCGAACACACTTCCGCATAGCCCGTCAGGTCGTGCGAGATGTTCAGCGCGGACATCCGCGTCCATACGCCGAGCTCCTGGCTCGCGTGCACGACCGTGCTCACGCGGTAGTTGTAGAACGGCTGTTCGAGGCCGACCTGCGATTCGATCCCGCACACGCCCGCGATGTCGCCCGTCTTCGAGTCTTCCATAACGAAGAAGTAGCCGGCTTCGCCCGGCGCGGCCTCGCCCGCCAGCGTGCGGCGCGTGCGCTCGATGCGCGCGGCGAGCGCGTCGCGGTCGGGCTTGAACGTGGTCAGGCCCGGCCCGGTTTCCTTCGCGAGCGACACGAGCGCGTCGACGTCGCCCGTTTGTACGACCCGAACGACGATCATGCTGCGTCTCCCTTCAAATCTTCATCGTCGCGGCGGTGCAGCGGCACGCAGCGCACGACATCGCCATCCTTCACACCGAGCGCCGCGCGCACGTCGCCGGCCAGCGGCGCATCGGCCGTGTCGCCCGGCAGGTCGGCCAGCACGCAGCGGAACGATTCGCCGCTGCCCGTCGACACCATGTACGCGACGTCGCCCTGCTGGTGCGAGGCCTCGCGCACGACGCGCTCCATACCGTGCTTCACGCACGCGATGCGGTCGACCTGCGCGGTCAGCACCGGGCCCGCGTCGAAGATGTCGACGAAGCGGTCGGGCTCGAAGCCTTCCTCGAGATGGATGTCGTACGCGAGCAGTGCCGTCTCGTTCGGCTCGCCGAGCACGCGCTGCGCGGCTTCCGGCAGCAGCGGCACGTAGATCGGATAGGCCGGCATCACTTCCGCGATGAACGTGCGGCTGCGGCCGCCCGACGCGATGTCGACGTCGGTGAAGTCGCGGCCGAAGAACTTGCGGCCCACCGCTTCCCAGAACGGCGATGCGCCGTTGCCGTCGCTCACGCCGAGCAGCAGCGTGAACACTTCGGGCGTGAAGCGGCGGCGGTTCGCGGCGATGTACATCATCCGGGCGCGCGAGATCAGGTGCGCGGCCGCGTCGCCGCGCAGCGACGGATCGACGTAGAAGCCGGCGAGCCGGCTCTTGCCGGTCAGCTCGTGCGACATCGTGAGCGCGTGGATCTTGCGGTTCACGTGCAGCTCGCGCGACGCGTGGATCAGTGCGTCGTTGCGGAACGCGTAGAACGGTTCCGAGTAGCCGGCCGCGGCCACGATGCTCGCCGTGCCGAGCAGCTTGCCCGTCGACGAATCCTCGAGCACGAAGAGGTAGAACTCCTCGCCGGCGAAGTCGACGTCCGCGCGAAACGAATCCTCGGAGAGCGCCACGCGCGCTTCGAGCGCCGCGCGGTCGTGCGGCAGCGAGTGCAGGACCGGCTGCGCGGTGCGCGCCATGTGCGCGAGCGCATCGAGATCCGTGAGTTTGCCGGGGCGAACAAATAGCATCGTCGTTCCTGTCTGCGATGGGTGCGCCGATCAGCGCGCGGTGGCTTCCTGCGCGGCGAGCACTTGTTCGACCGCCTTCTCGAAGCGCTTGACGCCTTCGTCGAGCAGATCGAACGGGATCACCAGCGACGGGACGAAGCGCAGCACGTTCGGGCCGGCGATCAGCATGATCAGGCCGTTCTCCGCTGCGGCGTTGACGAAGTCCTTTGCGCGGCCGTCGAACGCGGCGGTGAGCTCCGCGCCGACGAGCAGGCCCTTGCCGCGGATGTCCTTGAAGATGCCGAAGCGTGCGTTGATGCGTTCGAGCGCGCCCTTCAGGCGCACGCTGCGTTCGCGCACGCCTTCGAGCAGTGCCGGGTCGCCGATCAGTTCGACGACCTTGTCGGCGATCGCCGATGCGAGCGGGTTGCCGCCGTACGTCGTGCCGTGCACGCCGACCTTGAAGTGCGCGGCCAGTTCGTTCGTCGTCAGCATCGCGCCGATCGGGAAGCCGTTGCCGAGCGCCTTGGCGGTCGTCAGGATATCCGGCGTGACGCCCGTGTCCATGTATGCGTAGAACTGGCCCGTGCGGCCGACGCCCGTTTGCACTTCGTCGAAGATCAGCAGTGCGTTGTTGGCGTCGCACGCTTCGCGCAGCGCCTTCAGGAAGGCCGGATCGGCCGGGATCACGCCGCCTTCGCCCTGCACGGGCTCGACGATCACCGCGCAGGTTTGCGGGCCGATCGCCGCCTTCGCGGCTTCGATGTCGTTGTACGGCAGGTGCTTGATGCCGGCCGGCACGGGGCCGAAGCCTTCCGAGTACTTCGGCTGGCCGCCGACGCTGACCGTGAAGAACGTGCGGCCGTGGAACGACTGAACGAACGAGATGATTTCGAATTTGTCGGCGCCGTGGCGATCGAACGCGACGCGGCGTGCGAGCTTCAGTGCGGCTTCGTTCGCTTCCGCGCCCGAGTTCGCGAAGAATGCGCGATCGGCGAAGGTCAGCGATTCGAGGCGTTTCGCGAGGCGCAGCACCGGTTCGTTCGTGTAGCCGTTGCCGATGTGCCAGAGCTTGCGGCCTTGTTCGTCCAGGACCTTCAGCAGTTCCGGGTGGCCGTGGCCGAGCGACGTCACCGCGATGCCGCATGCGAAATCCACGTACTCGCGGCCGGCCGTGTCCCACACGCGGGAGCCCTCTGCGCGATCCGGCACGAACGGGGCGGGGGAAAATACCGGCACCATCACTTCGTCGAATGTCTGGCGGGTCACGGTCGAGGTCGTCATGGTCGTTCCTTTCGGTTTCGTAAGAGGGTTCAACAGGATCAAGTTTAGGTAAGGGTGACGCAAGCGTCTTGCGGAATTGCGACGGGTTCTATCGGAAGCCCTTTCTTCACGCTATTTTGCCTGCCCGGCGGGTGTGGGCGGTTTTTAGGGCTCTCTCTCGGGTGGTTGGGCCGGGTTTTCGTGAAGCACCTGTGATCGTGTCGGTCTATTAGTGTCGCCCCTGCGCGGGGCGGCGGTTACTTTTCTTTGTCTTGCCAAAGAAAAGTAACCAAAAGAAAGGCGCTGTGAAAACGCAAGACCTCCCGGTGCCGTGGTCATCAGAGTGGCCGCCGCCTAAGTGTCCGCGCCAGTCAGGAAACCGGAGTGGTTCGAGCAATGGTTCTGACGCGCCGCACCACCCAACGAAGCGGTATACCGCCCGCTAGCTCCATCCTCGCTTCGCTCGGCTGCAAGGTACTTCAGGTCGTGCGGCTTGCGCTCGTGTGCTTCCAACCGCAACACATCGCCGGGTCGAGCATTCTCACTATTCACATCTTCGTGCGACCAGGCCGGTTGCCAGCTACCAGCGCTGGCTCCACTGCCCTGGGCGGGCGCGAGTTTCGGTGTTCGTTGAGTGCGTCCCTCTTTTTCTGCAACGAGAGGTGCGGACCGCGTGCATATCGAGTTTGGGGTGGTATTCCGATTGTGCTGCTTGAGGGATATGTACCTGTTGGCCGAGCGAAGCGAGGGCGGAGCTTGCGGGCGGTATACCGCTCTGTTGGGTGGTGAGTGGTGTCAGAACCATTGCTCGAACCACTCCGGTTTCCTGACTGGCGCGGACACTTAGGCGGCGGCCACTCTGATGACCACGGCACCGGGAGGTCTTGCGTTTTCACAGCGCCTTTCTTTTGGTTACTTTTCTTTGGCAAGACAAAGAAAAGTAACCGCCGCCCCGCGCAGGGGCGACACTAATAGACCGACACGATCACAGGTGCTTCACGAAAACCGCAAGCAACCCACGAAACCACGAATCAATCCTTCCCACCGCGCTCGACCAACGCGCCCCCGCGAGGCTCACTCCCGGTCTGCTTCTCGAGCCACGCTCGCCGATCTTCCCGAGGCGTCACCCCGAACCTTTCGCGATAGGCATTGGAAAAATGCGCAGCGGAAGAAAACCCACAGGCAAGACTAACCTGCACGACCGACTTGCTCGTGCGCTGCAACTGCGTCCTTGCCTTGAGCAACCGGAGATTGAGGTAATACTTCGAGGGCATCGCCCCAAGATACTGCCGAAACAACCGCTCTAACTGTCGGCGCGAAACGCCGACCAATTCGGCGATCTCATCGGTCGTCAAAGGATCCTCGACATTGGCTTCCATCAACAGCAACGCATCGTTCAACCGCGGATGCCGCTCGCCGGGCGCAGTCACGAAAGGAATCCGCTGACGTTCCTCGCCACTCCTCAACGTCCCCGCACCAAGCGCATCGGCAATCCGCTCGCCGAGATCGGGCCCATGTTCCCGGCCGATCATGGCCAGCATGAAATCCACGGTAGCCTGCCCGCCCGCGCACGTCGCGCGGTCCCGATCGATCTCGAAGATCTGCTGCGTGACGATCGACCGCTCGAACTGCTCGGCAAACTGTTGATACGTCTCCCAGTTCACGCTCACGCGATAACCGGAAAGCTGCCCGGCCATCGCAAGCCACCACACGCCGTGATGAATGCCGGTCACGAGCGGCGTACGCTGCCCGACGCGCGCGAGACTCGCGAGAAACAGCCGGTAATCGGCAAACTGCTGAAACCGCTCGGTCACGACGATCAGCCAGTCGCACGCGATCGCATCGTTGAACGCCGCATCGGCATGCCATTGCGCGCCGCCCGCGAGCGGCACGGGCCGCCCGTCCCACGAACATACCTGCCAGCGATACAGCAGCCGCCCGTCGATCTCGTTCGCAAGATTCAGCGCATCGACGATCGGGCCCACGCCCGACATCGACACGGGCGGCAATGCAACGATCACCACCTGCGTCGTGCGGGTGGCGCCTGCGGGACGGGACACCGGTACCACGTATGAAACCTGCCCTGTCGCGTTACTTGAGGCTGCCCGACAGGAACTGCTTGAGACGCTCGCTCTGCGGGCGCACCAGCACCTCCTTCGGATCGCCCTCTTCCTCGGTCCGCCCCTGATGCAGGAACATCACATGATTCGACACGTTGCGCGCAAAGCCCATCTCGTGCGTGACGACGATCATCGTGCGGCCTTCCTCGGCGAGCTTCTGCATCACCTTCAGCACTTCGCCCACCAGCTCCGGGTCGAGCGCAGACGTCGGCTCGTCGAACAGCATCACGTCCGGATGCATCGCGAGCGCACGCGCGATCGCGACGCGCTGCTGCTGGCCGCCCGACAGGTGCGACGGATACTGCTTCTCGACGCGCGGCGCGAGGCCGACCTTCTCGAGATACGCGCGCGCGCGATCCTCGGCTTCCTTCTTCGGGATGCCGAGCACGTGTACGGGCGCTTCCATCACGTTCTCGAGCACGTTCATGTGCGCCCACAGATTGAAGTGCTGGAACACCATCGCGAGCTTCGTGCGGATACGCTGAAGCTGCTTGTGATCGGCGACTTCGAGCGCACCGGTGCGGTCGGTCTTCGTGCGGACGGTCTCGCCGTCGACGACGATCTGCCCCGCATTCGGCCGCTCGAGGAAATTGATGCAGCGCAGGAACGTGCTCTTGCCCGAACCGCTCGCGCCGATGATGCTGATGACGTCACCGGCCTTCGCGTTCAGCGACACGCCCTTGAGCACCTCGTTGTCGCCATAGCGCTTGTGGATGTCGACCGCCGCAAGCTTGGTGGAAGCGGTAGCGCTCGTTTGAGTGATCTCGGCCATCTGGCTCTCCTCGAAGTGAAATCAATGACGGCCGGCCGCGAGATACGCGAGCCAGTGGCGCTCCGCACGGCGAAACGCCGCGACGAGTGCGAAAGATACCGCAAGATAGATCAGCGCGGCGATTCCGAACGACTGGAACGCCATGTAGGTCGCGGAATTCGCGTCGCGCGCGACCTTCAGGATGTCGGGTACGGTCGCCGTGAACGCGACGGTCGTCGCGTGCAGCATCAGGATCACCTCGTTGCTGTACAGCGGCAGCGCGCGACGCAGCGCCGACGGCAGGATCACGCGGCGGTACATCGTGAACGGCGTCATCCCGTACGCCCGCGCAGCCTCGACCTCGCCGTGCGGAATCGCGCGGATCGCCCCCGCGAAGATCTCGGTCGTGTACGCGCAGGTATTCAGCGCGAACGCGAGAATCGCGCAGTTGAAGCCGCTGCGGAAAAACGCGTCGAGCAGCGAATGCGAACGCACGAACTCGAGGCTGTACATGCCCGTGTACATCAGCAGCAACTGCACGTAGAGCGGCGTGCCGCGGAACACATACGTATAGAACCGCACGGGCATCGACACCCACTTCTTCCTCGACACGCGCGCGACCGCGAGCGGCACCGCGCACACGAAGCCGAGCGAAATCGACGCGACGAGCAGCCACAGCGTCACCGCAAGGCCGGAGAGGCGCTGGCCGTCCCAGAAAAGGAACGCCTTGCCGAATTCCTGGAGGATCTCGATCATAGTTCTGCGTGCCGCACGCCCATGGAATAACGCTTCTCGAGCTGGATCAGCACGAGGTTGGAAACGGTCGTGATCGCGAGGTAGATCAGCGCCGCGACGAGGATGAAGAAGAACATGTTGAACGTGCTCTTGCCGGCGTCCTGCGCGGCCTTCACGACGTCCGCGAGACCGATGATCGACACCAGCGCGGTCGCCTTCACGAGCACCTGCCAGTTGTTCCCGATCCCGGGCAGCGCAAAGCGCATCATCTGAGGAAACATGATCCGAGCGAACACGCGCGCGCCGCTCATCCCGTATGCGGCACCGGCTTCGAGCTGGCCGCGCGGCACCGACAGGAACGCACCGCGAAACGTCTCGGTGAAGTACGCGCCGTAGATGAAGCCTAGCGTTAGCACGCCGGCCACGAACGGATCGATGTCGATCTGGTTCCAGCCGACGAGGTCGGTGAACTGGTTCAGCCAGATCTGGATGCTGTAGAACAGCAGCAGCATCAGCACAAGATCAGGCACCGAGCGGATCAGCGTCGTATAACCGGTCGCGATCGCTCGCAGCACCCGGTTGTGCGACAGCTTCGCCACCGCGCCGATCAGCCCCAGCGCCACCGCAGTGGCGAGCGACAGCACCGACAGTTCGATGGTCTGCACGGTGCCGGCCCAGAGGACAGGACCAAAGCCGTAAAGGAACACGCGCGTCTCCAGAGTTGGAATGGATGTCGACGCGAATGCCTGTCCCGCGCCGGGCTGACGCGGATAGTCGCAAGCGAAATTGTTTGTCTCAAATCACCTTGCGCGCGATTGCTGCATTGCAGCAACCCGTCCCGCCATTTGCAACCCCGGCCTACGCCGCTGTTTCAAAAGGAAAAAAGCCGCTTCCTGACAGTCGGATGACACGCAGGGAAGCGGACTTTTTGCAATTTTCCGGTCGCTTTTTCGATATAGCGCCGAACGCGGGCCGGCTCACCGCCCCTTCAGGATGTCGGAGCGCGAAGTCGTATAGACAAGCCCGTCCGGGCCGAAATGGACGTTGAAGAATGCGTCGGTGTTGACGCCGTCCTCGAGCCAGCGCCAGCTCCAGACCGTCTCGGGCTTCAGCGGATACTGCGCGATGTCGCCGGGCTTGCCGAGCAGGCGCCGCACCTCGTCCTCGTTCATCCCGGGGCGCACCTTCGCGAAATTCTCTGCGGTCAGCACCTGCGTCGCGCCCGTGTAACGGCCGCTCGCATCGAGATCGACGAACCACGTCTGGTTGCCCATCGGGCCGCGCGGATATTCGAGACGCTTCGAGCCGTCGGTGAACACGCGCTCGGTCTCGGGCTTGCCCATCGTGCCGCGCACGTCGGCCTCGGTCGATTCGCCGATCTTCAGCCCCTTCAGCAGCAGCGGCGCGGGCTTGATCGCGTTGAAGAAGTCCCGGATGCGTTGCACGTCGAGGTTACCTTGCTTGTCGTCGCAGCCGGTCAGCGCCAGCGCGGCGGCCAGCATCGTCACGGGAAGCAGCCGGAAACGGAAAATCATCGGAAGAAATGCGCGTCGAGAAAACACGCGGCAAGCATACCCGCACGACGCCAAAAGCGCGAGACGGGCGCGCGGCCCGTCTCGTGTTCAATGCGTCGTTTCGGTTTCAGCTTCGGTTTCGGGCGTGCGGCTCGCCGGATGCGGCCCGCGCGGCCCGGCCGGCGGCGCGTCGTTGATGCGGCGGCGCGTGCGCACGAGTTCGGCGAGCTGCCACGAACCGAGCGCCACGCAGCCGAACAGCACCTCGCGGCCGCGCTTGACCAGCGCGAGCGACAGTGCCGTCTCGCGATCGACGCCGAACATCTGCGCGAGCAGCACGACGGTCGCCTCCTGCACGCCGAGGCCGCCCGGCACCATGAACGCCGCATGCCGCACGGCCTGCGTCATCGCCTCGATCGCGATCGCACCGCCGATCGACACCGGATGGCCGAGCAGCGCGAGCGCCCAGTAGATCTCGAGCGCGCCGAGCACGTAGCCGGCCAGTTGCCAGAAGAACGCGCTGAACAGCAGGCCCGTGCGCGACATCAGCCCGTCGATGTCGGCGTCGAGCCGGCGGCCGTCGACGCCCTGCAGCAGCCGGTGCGAATCGCCGAGCAGGCGGCCCGCGAAACGCTCGATCGCGTGGAAGATGCCGCCGCGCCGCATCAGCACGACGCCGAGCACGGGCAACGGCAGCGTCAGCAGCAGCGCGAGGCCGATCGTGCCGCCGCCCATGTCGTGCGTCGTCGAAAGCAGCAGCACGAGGCCGAGCGCCGCGAATGCATACTGGACGACGATCGTCACGAGCACCTCGACGATCACCGACGCCGTCACGCGGCTCGCGTCGGGCACCTGCCAGCGCGCGAGCCGGATGCCGACGAGTTCGCCGCCGATCCCGACCACCGGCAGCAGCCGGTTCACGGCCTCGCGCACGGTCGCGATCCACCACAGGAACGGCAGCGAGCTGCGCCGGTCGAGCAGCAGGTGCCATGCATACGCATCGAGCAGCAGCGGCAGCGCATGGAACGGCACGAGCCACAGCAGCGCGTAACCGGCGCGCGCGAGCATCTGCGACACGTCGCCGATGCCTTCGTGCAGCCCCAGCGCGAGCAGGATGCCGATGCCGATCGGCCAGCCGAGCCACTTGATCCACCTGGTCATGACGGCTGCGCTCCCGGTGCGCGCGGCGTGTGCGTGCCGCGCCTGGCCGCACGCTGACCGAACACGTCGGCAAAGCCGCCGGTCGCGACGCCCGCCGCCTTCAGCGCGGCGGCGACGCGCGGCGACAGCAGCGCATCGAGTTCGTCCACCGGACGGTAGCCGGCCATCGTCGGCGTGATCGGGCCGTCGCCGGCCTCGGCCGGATGGCAGTAGATCTCGCCGACGCCCGGCGGCAGCGTCGCGAGCGCGTCGAGCAGCACGGCCTCGTCCATCGCGCCCGTGTGTTCGATCCCGACCACGTAGTCGTTGTGCGCGAGCCCGGCGCGGTCGAGCCGTGCGCGCACGAGCGCGATCCACGGCTTGAGCAGCGCGGGCGCGCTCGTCTCGTACGGCAGCCGCACCGCACGCAACCCGTAGTCGCGGCCGATCTCGATGATCATCGACAGCACGGTCGGATGCAGATGGAAATGCTTGTGCGCGTTCACGTGGTCGAGCGGCAGGCCGCTCGCCGCGAACGCGTCGAACTGCGCGCGGATCTCGCGGCGCAGTTGCGCACGCACGTGCGGCAGGAAGAAGAAGCGGCAGCCGTCCTTCGCCATCGCGTCGCCGAACCGCCCGTCGGAGCCGACGAGCGCGGGAATGTCATGCGCGGGCAGCGTGGCCGGCCCGTCCGCGAGGACGAGGTGCAGGCCGACCGCGAGCGACGGCAGCCGCCGCGCGCGTTCGATCGCATCCTGCACGGCGGGCGCACCGACCATCAGGCTCGCGGCGTTCAGCACGCCGTCGCGATGCGCACGCTCGACCGCCGCATTGACGCGCGGGTGCAGCCCGAAGTCGTCCGCGGTGAAGATCAGCGCCCGCGCCGCCCGCTGCGTCGCCACGAATCAGGCCTCGTGCGCGCGCAGGAAGCGGAAGAACTCGACGCCCTCGCGCAGGCGGCGCTTCATCATGTCCCAGCTCGTCAGCATCTCGCGGACGATCTCCCAGATCTTCGACGGACGGAAGTAGAACTCGCGATAGAACTGCTCGAGGTGGTGATAGATCTCGTCGCGCGACAGGTGCGCATAGCCGATCGCCGCGAGCTGCACGCCTTCCTTGCTCACCAGGTTGATGGTCTTGTTCTCTTCCATCCAGCCGTTTTCCACGGCCTGCTTGTAGAGCGTCGTGCCCGGGTATGGCGCGGCGAGCGAGACCTGGATCGTGTGCGGATTGATTTCCTTCGCGTACTCGATCGTCTTCTTGATGGTCTCCTGCGTCTCGCCCGGCAGGCCGAGAATGAAGGTGCCGTGGATCTTGATGCCGAGCTTCTTGCAGTCCGCGCTGAAGCGGCGCGCGAAATCCGTGCGCACGCCCTTCTTGATGTTCACGAGAATCTGGTCGTCGCCGGATTCGAAGCCGACCAGCAGCAGGCGCAGGCCGTTTTCCTTCATGACCTTCAGCGTCTTGTACGGCACGTTCGCCTTCGCGTTGCACGACCACGTCATGCCGAGCTTGCCCAGACCGATGGCGATGGCTTCGGCGCGCGGCAGGTCGTCGGTGAAGGTGTCGTCGTCGAACATCAGTTCCTTCACTTCCGGCATGTTGTCGCGGATCCACTTCGCTTCCGCGAGCACGTTCTCGACCGAGCGCGTGCGGTAGCGATGGCCGCTGACCGTCTGCGGCCACAGGCAGAACGTGCAGCGCGACTTGCAGCCGCGGCCCGTGTAGATCGACACGTACGGGTAGTTCAGGTAGCCGATGAAGTAGTTGTCGATCTTCAGGTCGCGCTTGTAGACGGGCGCGACGAACGGCAGTTCGTCCATGTTCTCGAGGATCGGACGCGCTTCGTTGTGCTCGATCGAGCCGTCCTTCGCGCGCCAGCTCAAGCCCTTGATCTCGGGGAATGGCTTGCCTTCGGCGATTTCCTTGCAGGTGTAGTCGAATTCCTCGCGGCACACGAAGTCGATTGCCTCGCTCGCCGTGAGCGAGTTGTGCGGATCGACCATCACCTTCGCGCCCACCATGCCGACCAGCATCGACGGCTTCATCTTCTTGAGATCCTGCGCGAACATCGCATCGGTCGGGAACGACGGCGTGCTCGTGTGGATGATCACGAGATCGTAGTCGTTCGCGATCTTCAGCGTCTCCTCGACCGACAGGCCGTCGGCCGGTGCGTCGACGACGCGGCTGCCCGGCACGAGCGCGGCCGGCTGCGCGAGCCACGTCGGATACCAGAAGGAACGGATTTCGCGCTTCGCCTGATAGCGCGAGCCGGCTCCGCCGTCGAAGCCGTCATACGAAGGGGCCTGCAAGAACAGCGTTTTCATGAATGCTCCGGTAGCCTGCATAGTTCGTTTCGATACAACGATTCAGTCAAAAAACCGCGGGCCGCCCTGCCGGCGCCCGCCTCTCTGTCATGTCGCGCCGCGCGGCATCGCCGCACAGCGCGTCTCGGCCCTCGGGCCGGGTTCGTCCGGGAGCGGCCCTAGCGGCCGTCCCCCCCTTCCACGGCCGCCGTCGCGCGTTCGCCGCCGACGACCGTCATCCTTGCGCCGCGCCACACGACGTGCGTGCCGAACACCGCCGCGAGCCACTCGAGCGCGAGCAGCGTGTCGCGCACCGCGACGAGCGGCAGGTCGCGCCAGAACGCGCGCCAGCCGTCCTCGCCGCGCGCGTGCAGCACGAGCCGCCCGAATGCGCCGACGGCGGCCGCCCCGCCCGCCAGCGTGCCGGCGAAGGTTCCGTCGAGACGCAGCGCGAGCGCCGCGCCAATCGCGAGCCACGGCGCGGTAAATGTGATGAACAGAAACGCGAAGCCCGCCGGGTTCAGCGACCGGATCGTACGCAGCCAGCGCGTCTCGCGGTGCCACAGCGGCCCGAACGACGGCTCGATCACGTCGGTCGCGACGTCGACTTCCGACAGCACGGTGCGCCGCCCGAGGCGGCGCGGCAGTTCGGCGAGCCAGAAATCGTCGGCCAGCTCGTCCTTCAGCGCGAGAAAGCCGCCGATCCGGTCGAGCGTGTCGCGCGTCAGCGCGAGCGTCGCGCCGAAGCCGAAGCGGCTCGAGCGGCCGAGGTGCGTGATTCGCACCGACGGCGCGAACCAGGCGTCGACGAACTGCGCGCCGATCCGCGTCCAGAACCCGCCGACGCTGCGCGCATGATACAAGCACGTGACGACGCCGACCGACACGTCGGCGAGCGGCGCCGTCACGCGCTCCAGATAATCGGGCTTCACCGCGATGTCGCTGTCCGCGATCACGATGCGGCCGTACTTCGCGCGCTCGGCGAGATTGATCAGGTTGCTGACCTTCAGGTTCTTGCCGTGCACGCGCGAGTCGACCACCAGCGTGATGTCGCACTCGGGATAGTCGGCACGCAGCCGCTCGACGACGGCAATGGCCGGATCGGCCGCCGACGCGACGCCGAACAGCACTTCATGGCGCGGATGGCGCTGCTCGCAGAAGGTCGCGAGGTTTTCGTACAGGTGCGGCTCCGCGCCGCACAGCGGCTTGAGCACGCTGACCGGCTCGTAGCCGTCGCGCGCGGCCGTGCGCGGCATGCGCGGCTGCGGCGCGAACGCGGCGACGAGCGCATAACCGGCCGCGGCCAGCGTGAACGCGATCAGGAGCCAGTCGAGCAGCGTTGCGGTCGGCGTCATGCGCGACGCCTCCCGGCGACCTGAACGCCACGGCGAACGCTTGAGCGTGATTGAGCGTGATGCGGTATTCGGACAGCGACGAACGCGGGCACGACCCGACTCCTTGTTCCAGCAGCGTCTGTATATGGGGGAGGCACGACCCGCTTTCGGGTGTTGCCATGCCCGGCTTCGTATGGCGCATCTCCGCGCGACGCCCGGACGGGGATGCGGGAAGACTCGTATGGCTACCATCGGCACAACATGGGCAGGCGCCGGATTTTATCAGCCTGCGGCACCCCGCGCTCGGCACTACGAGAAACGGACTGGTGCAATTTCAGCAAAGCTGTCCGGCCGGCGAACCATTCAGGCGCAACCGCGTTTACGTTAGCGTAAGCACTTTGCAGGCGTATTGCAGTCTTGAAAATCAAACGTTTCGTGCAAATTTGTTGGTCGATGCGGATTCACGTCCAATTGCCGTAAAGATTGGTAATTAACCAGCGATTGGATTGATTTTTGCAACAATCATCGAATGCGCCCCTGCGTCCCTGCGACGCGCATGGGTATCGGCGCGCGCCCAGCACGTTCCGGAACCCTTTGGCAAAATCCTTGGCATTTGTTGCGTAAGCGCATCACCGCGCGCCCCTTTCGAAGGCCACCCGATGACTCCGTTTTCCGTACTCGATCTCGCCCCCATTCCGGCCGGCGCCGACGCCTCGCAGGCTTTCCGCAACACCGTCGATCTCGCGCAGCACGCGGAACGCTGGGGCTACCAGCGCTACTGGCTCGCCGAGCATCACAACATGCCCGGCATCGCGAGCGCGGCGACCGCCGTCGTGATCGGCCATGTCGCGGGCGCCACGAAGACGATCCGCGTCGGGTCCGGCGGCATCATGCTGCCGAACCACGCGCCGCTCGTGATCGCCGAGCAGTTCGGCACGCTCGCGTCGCTATATCCGGGGCGCATCGATCTCGGCCTCGGCCGCGCGCCCGGCACCGACCAGACCACGTCGCGCGCGCTGCGCCGCGACCTGATCGGCAGCGCCGACTCGTTTCCGGACGACGTCGCCGAGCTGCTGCGCTACTTCGCGGAGCCGGTGCCCGGCCAGCGCGTGCGCGCGGTGCCCGGCGCGGGGCTCGACGTGCCCGTGTGGCTGCTCGGTTCGAGCCTGTTCAGCGCGCAGCTCGCCGCGATGCTCGGGCTGCCGTTCGCGTTCGCGTCGCACTTCGCGCCGGACTACCTGATGCGCGCGCTCGAGATCTACCGCGCACAGTACCGGCCGTCGGCCGCATGGCCGAAGCCGCACGCGATGGTCGGCGTCAACGTGTTCGCGGCCGATACCGACGACGAGGCGCGGCGCCTGTTCACGTCGCTGCAGCAGCAGTTCATCAATCTGCGGCGCGGCACGCCGGGCAAGCTGCCGCCGCCCGTCGACGTGCTCGAGGCGAACGAGCTCGAACTCGCGAACGTCGCGCATTCGCTGTCGTTCGCGGCGGTCGGCTCGCGCGACACGGTGCGCGACAAGCTGCGCGACCGCATCGCGCAGACGGGGGCGGACGAATTGATCGTCACCGCGCAGATCTACGATCACGCCGCGCGGCTGCGCTCGTTCGAACTGGCCGCGCAGATCCGCGACGAACTCGCGAACGAAACGCGCTGACGGCGCGAGCGCGCCCCGCATCACTGCGGGTGCGCGGCCTCCAGAGCGTCGAGCAGCGCCTTGTGGAATGCATCCGGATCCTGGATCTGCGGTGCGTGACCGAGCGCCGGGAATTCGACTAGCTGCGCGCCGGGGATCGCCGCCTGCGTGCGCTTCGCGAGTTCCGGATAGCGGCCGAGCTTCGCATGCACGTCGGGCGGCGCGACGTCCTTGCCGATCGCGGTCGTGTCCTTGTCGCCGATCATGAGCAGCGTCGGCACGCGGATCGCACCGAGTTCGTAGACCACCGGCTGCGTGAGGATCATGTCGTAGATCAGCGCGGAGTTCCACGCGACCGCGTCGCGGCCGGCGCCGCGATACATCCCGGCGAGCATCTGCACCCAGCGCTCGTACGACGGCGACCACTTGCCCGCGTAGTACGTGCTCTGCTCGTAGCGGCGGATGCCGTCGGCCGTCGTCTTCAGCTCGCGCGCATACCAGTAGTCGACCGACAGCGGCGGCACGCCGAGCGCCTTCCAGTCCTCCAGGCCGATCGGATTCACGAGCACGAGCTGGTCGGTCGCCTTCGGGTACATCAGCGCGTAGCGCATCGCGAGCATCCCGCCCGTCGAGTGGCCGACGATCGTCGCCGACTTCACGCCGATCGATTCCAGCAGTGCGTGCGTGTTGCGCGCGAGCTGCTGGAAGCTGTACTGGTAGCGATCGGGTTTCGACGACTTGCAGAAGCCGATCTGGTCCGGCGCGATCACGCGATAGCCGGCGCGGCTCAGCACGCCGATCGTGTCTTCCCAGGTCCCCGCGCAGAAGTTCTTGCCGTGCAGCAGCACGACGGTGCGGCCGTTCGGGTGCGCCGGCTGCACGTCCATGTAAATCATCTCGAGGGTTTCACGCTGCGACACGAACGCGTAGCGGTGCAGGGGTTCCGGGTAGGTGAAGCCTTCCAGGCGCGGGCCGTACGCCGGCCCGTCGTTGCCGGCGGGCACCGGGGCGGCCTCGGCGGCGGCGTTCGCGCATGCGAAGGCAACGCCCGCGCCGAGCAGGGCGGCGCGCGCGACGGACAACATCTTGCAAATCGAAGGCATGGCGGTCACGGTGATTGGAAACGCACGCGGGCAGCCGGACGGCGCCGCGCCCCGCGATTCTACGCGGTCGGCTGACGACGGCGCGCAACACTCGGTGGCCGCGCGACTTCCGTGTGCGCGACGAACTCGGGTATCGTGTGACGTGACCCTGAAACGCCTGCAGGCGGATTCCCATGAAAAACGTCCTCAGCATTCAGTCGCACGTCATCTACGGCCATGCCGGCAACAGTGCGGCCGTGTTCCCGATGCAGCGCCTCGGCGTCAACGTCTGGCCGCTCAATACCGTCCAGTTGTCGAACCACATGCAGTACGGCCACTGGGCCGGCAGCGCGATCGATGCCGCGAAGATGGAGCAGCTCGTCGACGGGATCGCCGCGATCGGCGCGCTCAAGCGCTGCGACGCCGTGCTGTCCGGCTTCCTCGGCTCGCCGCCGCAGGCGCGCGCGGCAGTCGAGATCGTCCGCACGGTGAAGGCGATGAATCCGGACGCGTGGTACTTCTGCGATCCGGCAATGGGCCAGACGGGCGGCATCCGGCCCGAGCCCGGCGTCGAGGAATTCATGGTCCAGGAGGTGCCCGCGCTCGCGGACGGCATGTCGCCGAACCACACCGAACTGCAAAAGCTCGTCGGGCGGCGCATCGAGACCGTCGCCGAAGCCGTCGACGCGTGCCGCGCGCTGATCCGCCGCGGCCCGCAGATCATCCTCGTCAAGCACCTGCACGACCGCAACAGCCCGGCCGACCGCTTCAACATGCTTGCGGTCACTGAAACCGAAGCGTGGATCGGCCAGCGTCCGTTATACGCATTTCCGCGCCATCCGGTCGGCGTCGGCGACCTCACCAGCGCGGTGTTCGTCGCGCGCCGGCTGCGCGGCGACTCCGTGCGCGCCGCGTTCGAGCATACGCTCGCGGCCGTGCACGCGGTCGTGAAGGCCACCTACGATGCGCGCCGCTACGAACTCGAACTCGTCGCCGCGCAGGACGAGATCGCACGCCCGAGCGAATGGTTCGGCGCGTGGGTGACGGACGCCTGACGCGCCCGCACCGACCTCCGCTTCGCCGGCGCGCATGCGCGCCGCCCTGCTTTCCTGCTTTCCTGCTTTCCTGCTTTCCTGCTTTCCTGCTTTCCTGCTTTCCTGCTTTCCTGCTTTCCTGCTTTCCTGCTTTCCTGCTTTCCTGCCGTCCTGCTTTCCCTGCCGTCCTGCTTTCCCTGCCGTCCTGCTTTCCCTGCCG
>NZ_FPJP01000001.1:276977-308574 GCF_900119325.1 Burkholderia sp. NFPP32
CCTGCCGTCCTGCTTTCCCTGCCGTCCTGCTTTCCCTGCCGTCCTGCTTTCCCTGCCGCACCATAACCGCCGGCGATACGCATCCCGATGCCGGTCCGATGCATGTGCAAACGATTCCGGACTTCACATGAATGACACCGATTCCTCGCTATGCTCGCGTCGGCACGCCCCCGCGCAGCCGCATCCTGCGACCCGGACGCGCCCTTCCCGTAGGTCCCGCCAATCGGCTCCCCTCTTTACCGCACGATAACGACCATGACCCGATCGAACCGTCGTGACTTCCTGCGCGTCGCCGCCGGCACTGCCGGCGCCGCCGCGCTGAACCTGTTTCCGCCCGTGATCCGCGATGCGCTTGCGATTCCCGCAAACCGCCGCACCGGCACGATCCGCGACATCGAACACATCGTGATCCTGATGCAGGAGAATCGCTCGTTCGACCATTACTTCGGCACGATGCGCGGTGTCCGCGGCTTCGGCGACCCGCGCGCGCTGCGTCTCGCGAACGGCAAGTCGGTGTTCCACCAGCCGGTCGGCCCGGCCGAACTGCTGCCGTTCCACCCCGGCGCGGACAAGCTCGGCCTGCAGTTCCTGCAGGACCTGCCGCACGGCTGGCAGGACATGCACGCCGCGTGGAACAAGGGCCGCTACGATCAGTGGGTGCCGAACAAGGGCACCACGACGATGGCTTACCTGAAGCGCGACGACATCCAGTTCCATTACCAGCTCGCCGACGCGTTCACGATCTGCGATGCGTACCACTGCGCGATCCCGAGCTCGACCGACCCGAACCGCTATTACATGTGGACGGGCTACGTCGGCAACGACGGCACGGGCGGCGGCCCGGTGCTCGGCAACGAGGAAAAGGGCTACGGCTGGAAGACCTATCCGGAAGTGCTCGAACAGGCCGGCGTGTCGTGGAAGATCTACCAGGACGTCGGCACGGGGCTCGACGCGAACGGCTCGTGGGGCTGGACGCAAAACCCGTACATCGGCAACTACGGCGACAACGCGCTGCTCTACTTCAACCAGTACCGCACCGCGCTGCCCGGCACGCCGCTGTACGAGAAGGCGCGCACCGGCACCAACATCAGCGCGGGCGGCACGCTGTTCGACGTGCTGCAGCAGGACGTGAAGAACGGCACGCTGCCGCAGGTGTCGTGGATCTGCGCGCCGGAAGCGTATTCCGAGCACCCGAACTGGCCCGCGAACTACGGCGCGTGGTACATCGAGCAGGTGCTGAAGGCGCTCGTGTCGAATCCCGACGTGTGGAGCAAGACCGCGCTGTTCATCACGTACGACGAAAACGACGGTTTCTTCGACCACGTGCCGCCGCCGTTCGCGCCGCAATCGCGCGACAACGGGCTGTCGACCGTCGAGACGACCAACGAAGTGTTCGCCGGCGACGCGTCGCACATGGCTGGCCCGTACGGGCTCGGGCCGCGCGTGCCGATGCTCGTCGTGTCGCCGTGGACCAAGGGCGGCTGGGTCTGCTCGCAGACCTTCGATCACACGTCGCTGCTGCAATTCATCGAGGCGCGGTTCGGCGCGCAGTATGCGGTCACCGCGGCCAATGTGTCGCCGTGGCGCCGCACGGTGTGCGGCAACCTGACGTCCGCGTTCGACTTCTCGACGCCCGACGCAAGCTGGCCGCAGCTCCCGGACACGACCGGCTACGCGCCGCCCGACCGCAATCGTCACCCCGACTACATCCCGGTGCCGCCGGTCGTCCAGCATCTGCCGAAGCAGGAACACGGCCTGCGTCCGGCGCGCGCGCTGCCGTACGAACTGTTCGTGCACGGGCGGATCGACAACGCGAGCGGCCAGTTCCGGCTGACCTTCGCAAACACCGGCGCCGCCGGCGCGGCGTTCCAGGTCCAGGCGCGCAACCGCGTCGACGGCCCGTGGGCCTACACGGTCGACGCCGGCAAGCGGATCTCCGACACGTGGAGCCCCGCGCCGTCGCTCGGCCTGTACGACCTCGACGTGTACGGCCCGAACGGCTTCTACTGCCACTTCCGCAGCCCCGCCGCGTCGGCGGTCGGCCCCGCGAGCGTCAACCCCGAGGTGATCTACGGCTACGACGTCGCGAACGGCAACATCACGCTGCGCCTGATGAACCGCGGCCACAAGGCCGTGCGGCTCAAGGTCACGAACGCTTACGGCCACGGCCACGCGCGCACGTTCGACCTCGCACCGGGCGCGCGGGTCGACGACTACTGGGACCTGCGCGGCAGCCACGGCTGGTACGACCTGACCGTCAGCGACGGCAAGCCGCTCGGCTTCCAGCGCCGCTTCGCAGGCCACGTCGAGACGGGCCGCCCGAGCACGAGCGACCCGGCGATCCGCACGACGTCGTCGCACAGCGACGCCGAGGCTGCATCGGACGCGCTGTCCGACTGACGGTGTCCCACACGCGGCGCGGCCCCGGCGGGCCGTGCCGCGTCTTGGCCCGCGCCGCTCCCCCTCCTCCCCGCCCGTTCCGTTCGCGACGGGAAACTCCCGATACCGGCCGCCACCGCACGCGCGGAAGCTGTGCGCAAATCCTCATCGAATGCGCGGCAAATTGCCAAGACCCGTGCATATCGGCGACCTATAAATCGAGGCGATCGGGGCTCTTCGCGGAGCCTGACGGGAGATTCTTCCGAGGATCACGATGCCGACCTCCCCGCCCGATTCCGAGAAGCGGTCGAACCGCCCGCCCGTCGCACGCGCCTGGCCCGCCCGAGCGCGTGCGGTACCCACTCGCAGGTATCGAACAAGAGGAACCACATGAAATTCCGTCATTCCCTGCTGTCGGTGTCGATTGCATCCGCGCTGGCCCTCCTCTCGCAACAGGCCGCCCGGGCCGCCGACGCAACCGACGTGAAGGTCGGCTTCGCCGCGCCGCTCACGGGCGTGAACGCAGGCTACGGCAAGGACCTGCAGAACGGCGTGCAGCTCGCGCTCGACGACGCCGCCGCGCAGAAGGTGCAGATCGCCGGCAAGCCCGTGCACTTCAATCTCGTCGTGCAGGACGACCAGGCCGACCCGCGCATCGGCGTGCAGGCCGCGCAAGCGCTCGTCGACCAGAACGTGTCGGTCGTGGTCGGCCACTTCAACTCGGGGACGACGATTCCGGCGTCGGTCGTCTACGACAAGGCCGGCATCCCGGTGATCGATCCGGCCGCGACCAACCCGACGCTCACGTCGCGCGGGCTCGCGAACATGTTCATGGTGATCGCGACCGACGGCCAGAACGCCGGCAACGCGGGCAAGTATGCGGTCGACGTGACGAAGGCGAAGCGCATCGCGATCATCGACGACCGCACCGCGTTCGGCCAGGGCGAGGCCGACGAGTTCGAGAAGGCCGTGAAGGCCGCCGGCGGCACGATCATCGGCCGCGAGTTCACCAACAACCAGGCGGTCGACTTCCGCGCGCAGATCACGAGCCTGAAGGGCAAGAACCCCGACCTGATCTTCTTCGGCGGCCTCGATTCGCTCGCCGCGAACTTCGTCAAGCAGATGCGCCAGCTCGGGCTGAACGCGCAGTTCGTCGGCGGCGGCGGCGTGAAGGACAACGAGTTCATCAAGATCGCGGGCGCGGCTGCCGAAGGCGCGATGGCGTGGGAATACGGCCGGCCGCTCGACGAACTGCCGCAAGGCAAGGATTTCGAACAGCGCTTCAAGAAGCGCTTCGGCGTCGACGTGCTGTCGTACGCGCAGTTCGGCTACGACGCGGCCTGGGCGGCGATCAAGGCGATGCAGGCGGCCGGCTCGACCGACCCGAAGGTCTATCGCCCGGTGCTCAAGAAGGTCGACTTCGAAGGGGTCACCGGCCGCATCTCGTTCGCGAACGACGGCTCGCTGAAGAGCGGGATGTCGACGCTGTACCAGGTGAAGAGCGGCGCGTGGAAGACGATCGTGACGAAGGGAGGCTGATCGGCGGTGTCGGCGGCCGGCGGCGGAAACGCCGTCCGGCCCCGGAGACCGGCGAAGTTACGCCGATCTCGTATGACGACTGATGTTGGCGCGATGCAATCGGGCCCGCGGCAACGCGGGCCGCACTGCCCGGCGGATCAATTGGCCTGCGTGTCGCGCTCGGCTTCGGCCGCCTCGTGCGCGCGGCGCAGCCGCTCGCGGCTGTTGGTGAGGTGTGTGCGCATCGCGGCGCGGGCGGCCTCCGGGTCGTGGCGCGCGATCGCCTCGTAGATATCCTCGTGCTCGTGATTCAGCCGGCCGACGTAGCGCTCGAGGTCGTCGCCGGCAAAGCGCGCCGAATTCACGCGAGTGCGCGGGATGATCGACGTGCCGAGTTGCGTCATGATGTCGACGAAATAGCGGTTGCCGGTGGACTGCGCGATCTGCAGGTGGAACTGGTAGTCGAGCTGCGCCGTGTCGCGGCCGCCGCCCGCCCCCGTCGCGATCGCATCGAGCGCACGCCGCAGCGCGGCGAGGTCGGTATCGTTCGCGCGCTGCGCGGCGAGGCTCGCGCACTCGCTCTCGAGGCTGATGCGCAGTTCGAGCACCGCGAGCACGTCGCGCAGCGTCGTGATCGTCGCGGGATCGATGCCGAGCGCCTGGCGGCGCGACGGCTCCAGCACGAAGCTGCCGATGCCGTGGCGCGTTTCGACGAGGCCGCTCGCCTGCATCCGGGAGATCGCCTCGCGCACGACCGTGCGGCTCACGCCCTGCGCCGCCATGACTTCGGTTTCGGTCGGCAGCTTGTCGCCGGGACGCAGCGTGCCGTTTTCGATCTGCGCGGTCAGCGCGTCGACGACATCTTGTGCGAGGCTGCGTGCGCGACGGCGCGGCGCTGCGGGAAACGTAGGCACGGACATGAGGCCGGTTCCTTTTTGAATGATCGTAATGTGGGCCGAGGGTTTACGCGGGGTTTGAGCGAAAGCCGATGATTCATTATACTGCGTCACAAGTCATCCGACGACTGATGATATACGCACGGTTCTCCTGTCGACTCAAGCCGGCGTTCCGGCGCCTGCTGGTCCCATGCGTTACGATCAGCCAGCGTTCGCGTTCTGCGCTTCGCTGGTCCGGTTGTCGCTCCCACCCCGTTCCGGGTTTGCTGTCGACATGCGGGCCTTGCGCGCCGCGCACGTCGGTTGTCGAATGATCGCACCTCCCGCCGCGCGCGGCAAAGCTTTTGCCGCACGGCATTGCCCACCCTTTCGCCATCGCCGCCCATGAACGCCGCCACTGCCTCGCCTTCCCACGACACGCCGCGCATCGTCGACCTGCAAGCGATTCCGGTCGCCGGCCACGACAGCATGCTGCTCAACCTGAGCGGCGCGCACGGCCCGTTCTTCACCCGCAACCTCGTGATCCTGAAGGACAGCGCGGGCCGGACCGGCGTCGGCGAAGTGCCGGGCGGCGAAAGCATCCGCCGCACGCTCGACGATGCGCGCGCACTCGTCGTCGGCCAGCCGGTCGGCAATTACCACGCGGTGCTCAACGACGTGCGGCGCACCTTCGCCGACCGCGACGCGAGCGGCCGCGGGCTGCAGACCTTCGACCTGCGCACGACGATCCACGCGGTCACCGCGCTCGAAGCCGCGCTGCTCGACCTGCTCGGCCAGCATCTCGGCGTGCCGGTCGCCGCACTGCTCGGCGAAGGCCAGCAGCGCGAGCGCGTCGAAATGCTCGGCTACCTGTTCTACGTCGGCGACCGCACGAAGACCGCGCTGCCCTATCGCGACGGCAGCGGCGCGACCGACGACTGGACCCGCGTGCGCGACGAGCCGGCGCTGACGCCCGAGGCGGTCGTGCGGCTCGCCGAGGCCGCGCATGCGCGCTACGGCTTCAACGACTTCAAGCTGAAAGGCGGCGTGTTCGAAGGCGCGAGCGAGATCGAGGCCGTGACGGCGCTCGCCGAGCGCTTCCCCGACGCGCGCGTGACGCTCGATCCGAACGGCGCGTGGTCGCTCGACGAGGCCGTGCGGCTGTGCCGCGACCAGCATCACGTGCTCGCCTATGCGGAAGATCCGTGCGGCGCGGAGAACGGTTACTCGGGCCGCGAGGTGATGGCCGAATTCCGTCGCGCGACGGGATTGCCGACGGCGACCAACATGATTGCGACCGACTGGCGGCAAATGGGTCACGCGGTGCAGCTTCAGGCTGTCGACATCCCGCTCGCCGATCCGCACTTCTGGACGATGCAGGGTTCGGTGCGCGTCGCGCAGATGTGCCGCGACTGGGGTCTCACGTGGGGCTCGCACTCGAACAACCACTTCGACGTATCGCTCGCGATGTTCACGCATGTCGCGGCCGCCGCGCCGGGCCAGGTCACCGCGATCGACACGCACTGGATCTGGCAGGACGGCGAACGGCTGACGCGCGAACCGCTGAAGATCGAGAACGGGCTGGTGGAAGTGCCGAAGCGGCCGGGGCTCGGCATCGACATCGACATGGATGCGGTCGCGATCGCGCACGAGCTGTACAAGCAGCACGGACTCGGCGCCCGCGACGACGCGGCGGCCATGCAGTATCTGATTCCGGGGTGGACGTTCGACAACAAGCGCCCCTGCCTCGTGCGCTGAGCACGGACGGCCCGGGCGACGGCCTCGCCCGGCCGGGACGAAGTCCGAAGGAATGATGCAGTTCGAGGCCGGCCCGGCTGATGTCGGGCTGGAGAGGCGGTGCAGGTGGAACGAGATCCGGACGGTTGCTTGCGGCTATGCCGGACCAGCCGAGCCGCACCTGGCCGGCCGCACCTGGCCGGCTAGCGCTACGCGGCCATCCCTAGCCGGCCGCCCCAATCCCCCGCGCCATCCCCGATGCGGCGAACACGATGACGACCAGCAGCACGGCCTGCCAATGGCCGATCCGCACATAGGTGCGCGCGCGGCCGATGTCGGGCATCTGCTGCTGCCGCGCGGCGACACGCCAGCGGATCAGCCCGAGCATCGGCACGACCTCAAGCAGCAGGATCATCACGAGCGCGGTCATCTTCAGATGAAAGAGCGGTTCGTGCAGGTAGTACGCGGTGCCTTTCTCGAAACCGCCGAACGCGCGCATCAGCCCCGTCACGATCAGCACGAGCGCCGACAGCCCCCAGGCAGCATCGGCCTTGAATACGGCGGGCAAGTCGGCCGCCTGCGCCGACGCGATGAGCCGGCGCAATGCGCGGTTGCGTCCCGCGATCGCGGCAAACGCGACGGCGAACGCGCTCAGGTGAACGGCAGCCAGCAACCAACGGACGATCATCGTGCCTCCTTGTCGCCCGCGCCCGGTGCGCGAGCGGTGTCAGACGATCTGCTTGAGCGCCGCGTCGAGCGCGAGCACCGCGACGCGGTCGCCCTCGGTCGCAAGCGGCGCGCGCATTACGATCTGCCGGTTATGGCCGACGGCTGCCGGCGAATCCCACAGCAACTCCACCTTCGGCCGCCGGAACAGGCCGCCGCGGCGTGGCAGCACGGCCGCCGGCTGCACGTCCGGCGCGCCCTGATCACCCGCGACGGGCGCCGCCCGGCCAGGCCAGCGCACCGACAGCTCGCGCGCGTCGTACTGGCCGACCTTGCGGCTTTCCATCCAGACGATCGCGGTACGCGTCAGCACGTCGAGCGAAATCGCGTAGCGGCCGACCGCGAAGCGGCGTGCCGCCACGTTGGTCCGCCACAGCGGCCGCGGACGGCAGATCCAGACGATCGCCGCATAGAGCGCCGGCGCGGCGACGAGCCAGCCGTTGGTCGCCGTCACCGCATGCAGCGCGCGGCGCCAGCCGGCCGCCCATGCGAACGCGCCGACCGACCAGACGGCGAACAGGAAGCCGATCAGCGCGAAGACGCGCAGCGCCTGGCGCAGCCATTGCGGCAGCGGATGAAACGGCCGCTCGGCGCGCGCGACGGCACCCGGCAACGCGAGCAGCAGGAAGATCAGCACGAGGTAGACGAACGCCCACGGCGACGACACCATCGCCGACAGCGACGCCCGATAGCCCATCTGGGACATCGAGAACAGCCAGCGCGCGAGCAGCACGAGACCGATCGCGCGCAACGCGAAGATCACGCCGGCGCCCGGGGCCGGCGCTGCGCGCGTGGTTTTCGTTCTCGCCAAGACAGCTCTCCTCTGGATGATCGTGCGGGGCCGGATTTCACGGCACGGCCATTATAGGGACATTACCGTCTGGACAGACTGCCGGATGGCATGCCCGGCCGCTTCATGGGCCGTTCGCGGCGTCGGGCGCGGCGAGAATACAACAGATCCGCGCCGCGGATGTGACAACGCCCCGCCGGGAACCCGGACGGGGCGTCGATGACGGCCGCGCGCCGCCGCGCGGCGGCAGCCGGCGAATCAGCTTGCGTTGACTTCGCGGAGCACGGTGCGGCGCTTCTGGCGCAGCAGTTCCTCGTAGCCCTTCACGTAGTTCTGCGCCATCACCTTCGACGAGAAACGTGCTTCGAACGCGGCGCGGACCTTCTCGCGCGGCAGCGTATCGAGGCGCTTGAGCGCCGCGACGGCCGACAGTTCGTCTTCGACGACGAAGCCCGACACGCCGTTGTCGATCACTTCCGGCACCGAGCCGCGCTTGAACGCGATCACCGGCGTGCCGCATGCCATCGCCTCGATCATCACCAGGCCGAAGGGCTCCGGCCAGTCGATCGGGAACAACAGCGCGTGCGCGTTGCCGAGGAATTCGGTCTTTTCGGACTCGCTGATTTCGCCGATGTACTCGACGTGCGGCAGCGCGAACAGCGGCTTGATCTTCTCTTCGTAGTACGCGCGGTCGGCCTTGTCGAGCTTCGCGGCGATCTTGATCGGCAGGCCGGCCTGCTCGGCGATGCGGATCGCCGTGTCGACGCGCTTCTCCGGCGAGATGCGGCCGAGGAACGCGAGATAGCTCGGCTTCACGTTCGGGATCGGCGTCAGCAGGTTTTCCGGCAGGCCGTGATAAACGGTCGACAGCCAGTTCGCCTGCGGCAGCGGGATGCGCTGGTTGTCGGAGATCGACACGACCGGCACGTCGCTGAATGCGTTGAAGATCGGCTGCAGTTCCGGCAGGTCGAGACGGCCGTGCATCGTCGTCAGATGCGGAACCGGCTGGCGCGAGAACAGCGAGAACGGGTAGTAGTCGATGTGGCAGTGCAGGACATCGAACTCTTCCGCGCGGCGGCGCACCTGCTCGAGGAGCAGCATATGCGGTGCCATCACGTCGCGGATCGTCGGGTCGAGGCGCAGTGCCTGCGGCCAGCACGCTTCGAGCTTCGCGGAGGTTTGCGAATCGCCGCTCGCGAAGAGCGTGACGTCATGCCCCATCTCGACAAGTGCTTCGGTGAGGTAGGACACCACTCGCTCAGTACCGCCGTACAGCTTCGGGGGAACTGCTTCGTGCAACGGAGCGATTTGGGCGATTCGCATGCGTAACTCCTAAAAAATCGGCTAAAAACCAGGTTGGGTCGGCAACCTGCCGGCGGTCTCCGGGCTGGATGCATTTCGTCCGAAAAATCGGACGAATCAGCCTGCCGGGGGCGTCGAACCCGCGCTGCTCGAGGAGCGTCGGCGACGCGACAGGCATAGAACGTTTGAAACGAAGACCCGTTGACAGGGGTTCGTAAAAAAACCTGGAATCGAACCCGGAGCCGATTATCTAGGGTTAATCCCGATACGGCGCACAACATTTCAAACACTTTACTTTGTTACAAAGGCGCAACACTTTGCAACCCGCGGACTCGGGTGTCCGTTCTAGAGTGGAAGGCCCTTTTGGCGATCCTGGTCACCCGTGACTGCCGGCAGCTTGATTCCGGCACATGAGGCAGGACGGGATGCCGGATTTTATCTCAAAATAGATCGCGAGCCCCTGGCCAAGGCAAGATTCGCGCAGCGCAACGCATGCGTTGTTTACAATGCCGGATTATTCAGTCCGGGCGAACGCCGGCATGCGATCCCGCCGCAACGCTCAACCACCGAATCACCGCACGCATATTTTGGAATCTCTCACCCCTGCCCAGCGCAACGCCCACAACGCGAAGCTGTCGAGCTACGCGCACCGGCCGATCGCGTTCCTGTTCCGCTACATCCGCCTGCATCCCGTGGCCCACCTCATCGTGCTCTGCAGCGTGCTGGCCGCCGTCGGCTGCGCGCTCGGCTCGCAATACGCGATCAAGCACCTGATCGACGTGCTGGCGACCGGGCGCCATCACCCGGGCCCGCTGTGGAGCGCGTTCGCGCTGCTCGTCGGGCTGATCGCGGCCGACAACCTGCTGTGGCGCGTCGGCGGCTGGGTCGCCGCGCACACGTTCGTCGCGGTCACCGGCGACCTGCGGCGCGACCTGTTCCAGTACCTGATCGGCCATTCGCCGACCTACTACTCGGAAAAACAGCCCGGCACGCTCGCGAGCCGCATCACGGCCACGTCGAACGCGGTCTACACGTCGGAGAACACGATGGCGTGGAACGTGCTGCCGCCGTGCATCGCGGTGATGGGCGCGATCCTGATGATCATCGTCGTCAATCCGCTGATGGCCGCCGGCCTGCTCGGCTGCTCGGCGGTGCTGTCCGTGATCCTGTTCAAGCTCGCCGGGCGCGGCTCGGCCCGCCACCATGCGTTCGCGGCAAAGGCCGCGGCGGTCGACGGCGAACTCGTCGACGTGATCGGCAACATGGGCCTCGTGCGTGCGTTCGGGATGACGCTGCGCGAGCAGAAGCGTTTCGGCGCGACGGTCAAGGCCGAGATGGACGCGCGCCAGCAGAGCCTGCTCTATCTCGAGAAGCTGCGCCTGCTGCACGCGGTGATCACCGCGATGCTGTCCGCCGGCCTGCTCGGCTGGGCACTGTGGCTGTGGGACCAGGGCCGCGCGACGTCGGGCGACATCGTGCTCGTCAGCTCGCTCGGCTTCACGATCCTGCACGGCACGCGCGATCTCGCGGTTGCGCTCGTCGACGTCACGCAGCACGTCGCACGGCTGTCCGAAGCCGTGAAGACGCTGCTCGAGCCGCACGGGATGCAGGACCGCTCCGATGCGCAGCCGCTGTCGGCCAAGGGCGGCCGCGTCGCCTTCGAGCGCGTGACGTTCGCGTATCCGCACCGCCGTGCGATCCTCGACCACTTCGATCTCCATATCGAACCGGGCCAGCGCGTCGGCCTGATCGGCAAGTCGGGCGCCGGCAAGTCGACCGTGCTCGCGCTGCTGCAGCGCTTCTATGACACGCAGGACGGCGTCGTGAAGGTCGACGGCCAGGACGTGAAGGCGATCACGCAGGACAGCCTGCGCCACGCAATCGCGCTCGTGCCGCAGGACATCTCGCTGCTGCACCGAACGATCTACGACAACATCGCGTACGGCCGCCCCGACGCGACCCGCGACGAAGTGCTCGCCGCAGCGCGCGACGCGCGCTGCGCGGAGTTCATCGAGGCGATGCCGGAAGGTTATGACACGATCGTCGGCGACCGCGGCGTCAAGCTGTCGGGCGGCCAGCGCCAGCGCATCGCGATCGCGCGCGCGATCCTGAAGGATGCGCCGATCCTGCTGCTCGACGAAGCGACGTCGGCGCTCGACAGCGCATCCGAGGAAGCGATCCAGAGCGCGCTCGACCGCCTGATGGTCGGCCGCACGGTGATCGCGATCGCCCACCGCCTGTCGACGCTGCGCAACTTCGACCGGATCATCGTGATGAGCAACGGCAAGGTGATCGACGACGGCAGCCCCGAAGTACTGCGCAACCGCCCCGGCCTGTATCGCGACCTGCTCGCGAAGCAGCACGGCCGCCATCACGCGGCCCCCGACGGCAACGCGCCGACCGGCGAACGCGTGGCCTGACGCGTCCGCGCGCAGCCGATAAAAAAAGCCGCAGTGCTTCACGCACTGCGGCTTTTTTTCATTGCATCGGGAACGGCCAGCCGGGATGGCGCGGAATGCGCCGCGCGATGCGTCGGACCTACCGGCTAGCCATGCTGCAGATCGCGCAGGAAGTTGTCGCGCCACACCGACACGTTGTTCTCGCGAAGCTGCGCGATCATGTCCGCGTAACGCGCGCGCCGCTCGGCGAGCGGCATCGTCAGCGCCTGTGACAGCGCATCGGCCATCCCGTCGATATCGATCGGATTGACGATCAGCGCGCCCGTCAGCTCGCGCGCGGCGCCCGCGAAACGCGACAGCACGAGCACGCCCGGATCGTCCGGATTCTGCGCGGACACGTACTCCTTCGCGACGAGGTTCATCCCGTCGCGCAGCGGCGTCACGAAACCCACGCGTGCGAGCCGGTACAGCGCGGCCAGCACCTGGCGGTCGTACTGGCGGTGAATGTAGAGGATCGGCGCCCAGTCGAGCTCCGCGTAACGCCCGTTGATGCGCCCCGACTCCGCTTCGAGCTGCAGGCGGATGTCCTGGTATGCGCGCAGGTCCGCGCGCGTCGACGGTGCGATCTGCAGGAACGACACGCGGTTGCGGATCGACGCCTGGTGTTCGAGCAGTTTCTCGAACGCGCGGAACCGCTCGACGAGCCCTTTCGAATAATCGAGCCGGTCGACGCTCATGATCAGTTGCCGCCCGCGCAGCGACGTCGCGAGCGTGCGTACGGCCTTGCCGTGCTCGCCCGCCTGCGCGAGCGTCGCGATCTCGTCCGGATATACGCCGATCGGATAGGCGGCCGCGCGCAGCGTCTGGCCGAACGCGCGCACGCGCACCGTATGGCCGTCGCGTTCGACCTCGCCGCCCGCCTCGAATTCGACGTAGTCGCAGAACGCGCGCAGGTCGGGCTCGGTCTGGAAACCGAGCAGGTCGAACGCGCACAGCGACTCGACGAGCTCGCGGTGCGGCGGCACGTTGACGAGCACCTGCGCGGCCGGAAACGGGATGTGCAGGAAGAAGCCGATGCGGTTCTTCACGCCGGCCTCGCGCAGCGCGCGTGCGAACGGGATCAGGTGATAGTCGTGCACCCAGATCACGTCGTCGTCCTGCAGCAGCGGCACGAGCTGCTGTGCAAGCCATACGTTGACGCGGCGATAGCCGTCGAATTCGTGGCGGTCGTACTGGATCAGGTCCGCGCGGTAATGGAACGCGGGCCATAGCGTCGCATTCGAGAAGCCGCGGTAATACTGGTCGTAATCGCGGCGCGACAGGCCGACGGTCGCGAACGTCACGGGCCCGCGCTCCTCGATGCGGATCTGCGGCGCGCCGGAGGCGACGACCTCGCCGCTCCAGCCGAACCACATGCCGCCCGTCTCCTTCAGCGCATCGTAGACGCCGATCGCGAGGCCGCCCGCCGCCGGTTCGCCTTCCGAAATCGGGGCGACGCGGTTTGAAACGATGATGAGCCGGCTCATGCGTGCGGCAGCCCCGCGCCAAGCCAGCACGCGATCTGCTCGTGCAGCGCGTCGACCGAGTCGAGCCGCATGCGGGCGGACGTCTCGCCCGCGCCGACCTTGATCGACAGGCCGCCGCGCGCGTTGACCACCGCGAAGCCCTTCTCGTCGGTCAGGTCGTCGCCCGCGAACAGCGGCATGCGGCCCGCGAACGGCGGCTCGTCGAGGAACGCGGCCAGCGCGCGCCCCTTGTCGACACCCTTCGGCTTGATCTCGAACACCATCTTGCCGGGCTGCAGCACATACGCATCCGCGTATTCGGCGACGAGGCGCTCGGCCGCTTCGCGCGCAACCGCCTCGCGCTCGGGCGCGTTGCGATAGTGCAGCGCGACGGCCGCGCCCTTGATTTCGAGCAGCATGCCCGAATGGCGGTCGACGACGGCCGCGAGCTCGCGCTCGATGCGCAGCAGACGTTCGTCGTTGAAGCCGATGCGCTGCGTGTCGCCGTTCGCATCGCGGCGCTCCGCGCCGTGCAGGCCGGCGATCGGCAGGCCGGGCATCTTCAGGAACGTGTCGAGGTTGTCGATGCCGCGCCCGGACACGATCGCGACCGCGCCGTGCGAGCGTCGGCGCAGCTCGTCGAGCAGCGTCGGCAGCGACGGCGGAACATGAATGCTGTCGGGCGTCGGCGCCAGTTCGACGAGCGTGCCGTCGAAGTCGAAGAAGAACGCGGTATCGGTCAGGGACAGGGAAGCCGGAACGGATTGCATCGATTCGATAATGTGAGGGGCGGCCGGCAAACGCCGGGCTGCCGCTGCGCGAATGGAATTGTGCGCATCTTACCGCGCCTGCGCATCGAGTTGGGCGAAACCGGCGCGTCGCAAGCAGCGTGCCGCCAGCCGCGTCGACTGCGACATATTGCCCCGCTCGCCCGCGCCGTACCGGTTTCGAAAGGACGCAGGCGCGGGAATTGCGCTACAGTCGCAACCGCCTGCCGCGCGACGCATGGCGCCGCGCCGGCCGGCCACACCATTCCGTCCGATCGAGCCCCAGGGACTGTTTCCATATGGAACGCACATGCGAATGCCCGAAATCGCCCGTAGGGCAAGGAGTAAGGAGCGCCGTTTGGCCGAGCCAAACAAGTGACGAGCGATGCCGCCCTACGGGCGATTTCGGGCATTCCCGTGGGATGGTTTTTTTAAATTTGGGGTTGCCACGAGAACGGCCGCTCGCCGCGTTGCGCTCCTTGCGAATACGTCAGTATTCGCAGCGTCACGCGCCTCGCGAGCGGCCGTTCTCGTGGCAACGCATGCGCGTTCCATATGGAAACAGTCCCTGAGATGCCGTCTGCCCGTCCCGCGCCGCGCCGGCGCTTCTCCCGTTTCATCCGCACGGCCGCGGCCCTCGCCGCCGCCATGGCGCTCGCCGCGTGCACGCGCGACGAGCCGCGCTGGAACCTGACCAACGTCACCGGCCACCTGCCCGACCTGTCGTTCACGCTGACGGGCGGCGACGGCCATCCCGTCGAAGCCGATGCATTCCGCGGCCGCGTCGCGCTCGTCTACTTCGGCTACACGCACTGCCCCGATGTCTGCCCCGAAACGATGGCGCGGCTGATGGACGTGCTCGCGAAGCTCGGCCCGCAGGCGAACGACGCGCGCATCCTGTTCGTCTCGGTCGATCCCGCGCGCGACACGCCGCAGGCGATGCAGTCGTATGTCGCCGCGTTCGACCCCGCGCATGCGCGCGGCCTGACCGGCACCGACCGCCAGATCGAATCGCTCGCAAAGCGCTATCGCGTTGCGTACCAGATGGAAAAACGCGATCCGTCCGGCGGCTACGAAGTCACGCACAGCTCGGCCGTCTACATCTTCGATGCGAGCGGCCGTGCGCGCCTGCTCGCGACCGACCGCGACTCGCCCGACGCCATCGCCGCCGATGTGCGCCGGATCATCGACACCGCCTCCCCTACCTGAATGCATTCCGACATGAAGACGAAGACAACCCTCAAGACATTCGCCCTCCTCGCCGCGCTGTGCGCCGGCGCCCAGGCCTATGCCGCCGGCACGATCACCGCGCAGAACGCGTGGGTGAGGTGGCTGCCGAACAAGCTGCCGGCCGGCGGCTACGTGACGCTCGTGAACACGGGCGACAAGCCGGTCGATCTCGTCGATGTCGACAGCCCCGACTACGGGATGACGATGCTGCACCAGACCGTCTCGAACGGCTCGACGCAGAAGATGGAAATGGTCGACAAGCTGACGATCCCCGCGCGCGGCAAGGTCGACATCGCGCCGGGCGGCTATCACTTCATGCTCGAGGAGCCGAAACACGCGATCAAGCCGGGCGACACCGTGCACCTGCGCCTGAAATTCTCCGACGGCGAAACGGTCGACACGCCGTTCGCCGTGAAGTCGCCGGCCCAGGCGAAGTGATGCGCGCGCGATGAACCTCCTGTACTGGCTCGATCCGTGGGAACCGTCGCCGACCGTCGTCATCGCGGTGCTGACGGCTGCCGTGCTGTTCGCGCGCGGCATGAAGAAGGCGAAGGTGTCGCCGCTGCGGCAGTTCTCGTTCTGGTTCGGGCTGACGGCACTCTACATCGCGCTGCATACGCGGCTCGACTATTTCTTCGAGCACGAGTTCTTCCTGCACCGCGCGCAGCACCTCGTGCTGCACCACCTCGGGCCGTTCTTCATCGCGCTGTCCTATCCGGGCGCGGCGATTCGCGCGGGCATCCCGTTTCGCTGGCGGCAGCGCTTCGTGCGCCCCGCGCTCGCGTGGGCGCCCGTGCGCGCGACGCTCGACGTGGTGTTCCATCCCGTCGTCGCGGTCGTGCTGTTCGTCGGGCTGATCTATTTCTGGCTGCTGTCGCCGATCCACTTCATCGCGATGCTCGACTGGCGCCTCTATCGCGTGATGAACTGGAGCATGGTGATCGACGGGCTGCTGTTCTGGTGGCTCGTCGTCGATCCGCGCCCCGCGCCGCCCGCGCGGTTGTCGCCCGGCCGCCGGATCCTGATCGTCGTCGCGGCGATCCCGCCGCAGATCGCGCTCGGCGCGCTGATCTTCTTCACGCCGCACGAGCTGTATCCGATCTACTCGATCTGCGGCCGCGCGTTCACGTGGCTGAGCCCGCTGCGCGACCAGCAGATCGGCGGCCTGCTGCTGTGGATTCCCGGCTCGATGATGAGCGTGATCGGCGCGCTGATCGCGCTGCGGCACTGGCTGCGGCTGTCCGCGCGCGGGCGCCTGATCGGCGAACGGGCCGTGCAGCGCGCGGACCAGCCATCGGTGGCGCGCACCGCGCACTGACTGCCGGGCGCGTCGCGCATCACGCGCGCGTGCTGCTCATCCACACGTGCGGGATACCATCTTCGTCGTGCACGTCCGAACTCGGCGTGAAGCCGAATGCGCCGTAAAAGCGCTGCAAGTGGGCCTGCGCATGCAGGCTCACGGGCGTATCCGGCCACTGCGCGCGGATATGCTCGAGCGCGCGCGACAGCAGCCCGTTGCCGAGGCCCGCGCCGCGAAACGCGGCGGTCGTCAGCACGCGGCCGATGCGCACGTCGGTGTTCTGCGCATCGGGCAGCAGCACGCGCAGATAGCCGGCCAGACGGCCGGCCGGATCGTATGCGGCCAGGTGCCACGCGGCCTGGTCCGCATCGTCGATATCGTGATACACGCAGTTCTGCTCGACCACGAACACCGCGCTGCGCGCTTCGAGGATCGAGTAGATTTCGCGCGCCGTCAGCGCGTCGAAGGATTTCCAGCGCCAGTCGAGATCGGCGGCGCTCGGGGATGCGGCGGGTGCGGATGCGTTCATGTGCGGTCCTGATTCGGGCGCGCCGACCGGCGCGCGGCAACCGCTGATTATGCCTCGAAGCACGCGCGACCGTCCGCCCGCGCGTAACGCCCGCGCGCAAAAAAGGCCCCGCATTGCGCGGGGCCTGTCCGTCATGCCGGCATCTTGCCGAAGCGGCCACTGTTGAAATCCTCGATCGCGGTACGGATCTCCGCTTGCGAGTTCATCACGAACGGCCCGTAACCGACGACGGGCTCGTCGATCGGCTCGCCGCTCAGGATCAGCAGCTTCGCGTCGCCGTTCGCTTCGATCTCGACGTCGCGGCCGTCGCGACCCAGTTGCACGAACTGCGCTTCGCGGGCGACCGTCTCGCCGTTCACCTGCACCGTACCGCTCAGCACGACCACCGCGAGCGTACGCCCGTCGGCGACCGGGAACCGCGCATGGCCGCCTGCCACGAGCCGCACGTCCCACACGTCGATCGGCGTGTGCGTGCGGGCCGGGCCGCGCCGCCCGTCGAGTTCGCCCGCGATGATCCGCGCACGCCCCGCGCCGTCCGGCAATTCGACCACGGGGATGTCCGCGTTCAGCAGCGTCTGGTAGCCAGGTGCGCCCATCTTGTCCGCGGCGGGCAGGTTCACCCACAGCTGCACCATCTCGAGCGGGCCGCCACGCTTCGTGAATGCCTCCGAGTGGAATTCCTCGTGCAGGATCCCGCTCGCGGCCGTCATCCACTGCACGTCGCCCGGGCCGATCACGCCGCCCGCGCCGGTCGAGTCGCGGTGCGCGACTTCGCCGTCATAGACGATCGTCACCGTTTCGAACCCGCGATGCGGATGCTCGCCGACACCGCGCGGAGCCGAAGCCGGCTCGAACGTCGCGGGGCCCGCGTAATCGAGCAGCAGGAACGGGCTCAGGTGCGCGCCGTGAGACTGGTAGCTGAACATCGAACGCACCGGGAAACCGTCGCCAACCCAATGGCCGCGCGGCGCACTGTACACACCCTGGATCTTCTTCATTGCCCTCTCCAAATTGCGGCGAAACACGTGTTTCGCATCCTGAGCATGAATATAGAGGTGGAACGATCGATCCGGTAGACTGCCAAAATCGCACTCAGCGTTCCATTTCATGAACGATAAAGAACGAGATCTGAACGATCTCTACTATTTCGTGCAGGTCGTCGAGCATGGCGGCTTTGCGTCGGCCGGGCGCGCGCTGGACATGCCGAAATCGAAGCTGAGCCGTCGCGTCGCACTGCTCGAGGCGCGGCTCGGGATGCGGCTGATCCAGCGCTCGACGCGCCGCTTCACGGTCACCGACGTCGGCCAGACCTATTACGCGCATTGCCGCGCGATGCTCGTCGAGGCCGATGCGGCCGACGAGGCGATCGCGCTGCTGCACGAGGAGCCGCGCGGCATCGTGCGCGTCAGTTGCCCGATCGTGCTGCTCGATTCGCTGGTCGGCACGATGATCGCCGCGTTCATGGCCGAGTGCCCGCGCGTCGAGATCCACTTGGAGGCGACCAACCGGCGCGTCGACGTGGTCGGCGAAGGGATCGACGTCGCGATCCGCGTGCGCCCGCCGCCGCTCGAGGACAGCGATCTCGCGCTGCGCGTGCTGGCCGAGCGCGGCCAGTGCCTCGTCGCGAGCCCCGCACTGCTGCGCGAACATGGCGTGCCGGCCGTTCCCGCCGATCTCGCGCGTCTGCCGAGCCTCGATCACGGCGTGCCGCAGTCCGCGCACGTGTGGCGGCTGCGCGGGCCCGACGGCGCTCAGGCCGAGATCCATCACCAGCCGCGCTTCGTGACGGGCGGCATGCTCGCGCTGCGCGCGGCGGCGGTCGCGGGCGTCGGTGTCGTGCAATTGCCGACGATGATGGTACGCGACGAGGTCACGCACGGCGAACTGGCGACCGTGCTGCCGGACTGGGCGCCGCGCCGCGAGATCGTGCACGCAGTATTCGCGTCGCGGCGCGGGCTGCTGCCCGCGGTGCGGGCGCTGCTCGATTTTCTGGCGGAGCGGTTTGCCGGGCTCGAGCCCGATTGAGCGCGCCGCGTCACACGCAACCGCGCGCTGCAGACCGCACGCGCGTGCCGTAGACTGCGGGACGCGCATCGCGCATTTTGCGCATCACGCATTTTCACAACCCCTATCGCTTTCCCGCCATGTTCACGCTGTCCAACGACCCCACCGCCTCCAAGGCCGATCAATATGCGACGCTTGTCGAGCAGGCACGTGCGCTCGTCGAGTCCGAACGCGACCTGACCGCGAACGCGGCGAATTTCTCCGCGCTCGTCTACCACTCGCTCGACCGCCTCAACTGGGCCGGCTTCTACTTCTTCGACGGGGCCGAACTCGTGGTCGGGCCGTTCCAGGGCAAGCCGGCGTGCGTGCGGATCGCGCTCGGCAAGGGCGTGTGCGGCACGGCCGCGCAGACGCGCGAGACGCAGGTCGTGCGCGACGTGCATGACTTCCCCGGCCATATCGCGTGCGATGCGGCATCGGAATCGGAAATCGTCGTGCCGCTGGTGGCCGGCGACGGCACGCTGATCGGCGTGTGGGACGTCGACAGCCCGGTCGCCGCACGCTTCGACGATGAAGACCGCAAAGGGATGGAAGCGCTGTGCCGCGTGTTCGTCGAACACGCATGGCAGAAAGCGCGCGGTTAAGCCGCGGTCTCGCGTCACGCAACAGGCAGCCGCAGTCGCGGGTGAATCGTGCCGCGCGACCTCGAACGAAACAGGCCCTGCTGCGGGGCCCGTTCATTTGCGCCGCCGCGCCGCTGCGCCGCCTGACGCGGCGCACGGCACGCGTCAGGCCACGTGCGTGCCGGAAAGCGCCGCAAATGCCAGCGGCTTCGCATCGTCGGTCAGCACCTCGAAGCCCGTTTCCGTCACCACGACCATGTGCTCCCATTGCGCGGACAGCGAATGGTCCTTCGTGACGACCGTCCAGCCGTCCGGCAGCACGCGCGTGTCGCGCTTGCCCGCGTTGAGCATCGGCTCGATCGTGAAGATCATCCCCGGCCGCAGCGGCACACCGGTGCCCGGACGGCCGTAGTGAAGCACCTGCGGCTCGTCGTGATAGACGTCGCCGATGCCGTGCCCGCAGTACTCGCGGACCACGCTGAACCCTTCGCGATGCGCGACCTGCTGGATCGCGTAACCGACGTCGCCGAGCGTCGCGCCCGGACGCACCGCGCGGATACCCGCGTGCATCGCTTCGTAGGTTGCCGCGACGAGACGCCGCGCGAGTTCGCCCGGTTCGCCGACGAAATACATGCGGCTCGTATCGCCGTACCAGCCGTCCTTGATCACCGCGATGTCGAGGTTCACGATGTCGCCGTCACGCATCGGGCGTGGCGATGGAATGCCGTGACAGACCACATGGTTGACCGACGCGCACAGGGTCTTCGGATAGCCGTGGTAGCCGATGTTCGCCGGTATCGCGCCGAGCACGTCGACGATGTATTCGCGGCAGCGCGCGTCCAGTTCATCGGTGGAGACGCCAGGCTTCACATGCTCGGCGATCATCGTCAGCACTTGCGACGCGAGCTTCGCGGCCTCGCGCGACTTGGCGATTTCCGCGGTGCCGCGGATCGGGATTTCGCGCTTCGCCATTACGCCACCTGCTCGATGCCATGCGCGACCGGCTCCGCCGGAGCCACATCGCCGCCCCGCGCTTCGGCCTCGATCAGCATCCGGCAGATGTCACCGTACGACAGCGCCGGATTGAGTTCCGCCAGCATCCCGACACGCAGCCAGTGTTCGGCCTGTGCGTTGATCGACCGACTCAGCGCCGTGCTCGTCGAGCGCAGCCGTTCGTGCATGTGCTCGGAAATCTTGATGATGCCCATATATCCCCAATTAAACGAAACGTAGTCGATTCGTATATTACGCTGCGCGTGACTGCCGGGCAAGGCGTTCGGAGGCCATCGCGCCATCGGTCGGCCGCCGCCAATGCACCGTTGACACCGAATTCCAGTTTGCTGGAGAATAAATCCATCATGCAAGAATCAGTGACGACCGCTGCCGACGATACCGGCATCAACGAGCGCATCGCCCGGCGCGTGCGCGACCTGCGTACTGCTCGAGGCTACACGCTCGATGCGCTGGCCGCGCGCTCCGGCGTCAGCCGTTCGATGATCTCGCTCATCGAACGCGCGTCGGCCAGCCCGACGGCCGTCGTGCTCGACAAGCTCGCGGCAGGTCTCGGCGTGTCGCTGGCCGGGCTGTTCGGCGGCGACCGGGACGACGCGCCCGCGCAGCCGCTGGCACTGCGCGCGCAGCAGGCCGAATGGCGCGATCCGGCGTCCGGCTATGTGCGGCGCAACCTGTCCCCGCCCGGCTGGCCGTCGCCGATCCAGCTCGTCGAGGTCGATTTCCCGCCCGGCGCGCGCGTCGCGTACGACAGCGGCGGACGCGAAAGCGCGCTGCATCAGCAGATATGGATCATCAGCGGCCGCGTCGACGTCACGTTCGGCAGCGAGCTTCACGAACTTCACGAAGGCGACTGCCTGGCCATGCGGCTCGATCGGCCGCTGATCTTCAGCAATCCGTCGTCGCATGCCGCGCGTTATGTCGTCGTGATCTGCGACGCGGCCGGCGCGCGGAGCGCGTGATGCGCGCGCCGTGTGCGCAACCCGTTCAAAACCAACCGGAGCCGTTATGAATTCCCCGAAACAGCGCGACGACGTGCGCCTGATCGATTGCAGCGAGGCCGAGCACGCAGCGGCCATCCTCGAGATCCTGAACGACGCGATCGTGAATTCGACCGCGCTGTACGACTACCGGCCGCGCCCGCCGGAAGCGATGGTCACGTGGTTTGCAACGAAGCGCGCGGGCGGTTTTCCGGTCGTCGGCGCAGTGGACGCATCGGGCACGCTGCTTGGCTTCGCGAGCTGGGGTACGTTCCGCGCGTTCCCCGCGTACAAGTACACGGTGGAACACAGCGTCTACGTGCACCGCGACCAGCGCGGCCACGGGCTCGGCGAACTGCTGCTGCGCGAAGTGGTCCGGCGCGCGCGCGAAGCGCAGGTGCACGTGCTGGTCGGCTGTATCGACGCGACCAATGCCGGGAGCATCGCACTGCATACGAAACTGGGGTTCGTGCACTCGGGCACGATCACGGAGGCGGGATTCAAGTTCGGCCGCTGGCTCGATGCGGCGTTCTATCAGTTGAAGCTCGAAACGCCGGCGCAGCCGGTGGATGGCTGATCGCCCGCTTGGCCGTTGCATCCGCAACGGCCAAGCGGGGCTTTTGTGTTATCGAAGCCACCAAACCATAGGTCACTGACGAGTCCGGTTTCCATCAAGCCGTGGGCTGGAAGGTAGCGACCTTGTTCCGACCGGTTGCCTTTGCATAGTAGAGCGCCTCGTCGGCCGCCTTGATCACGGCACTCGGCTCACCCTCCTGATCCGGCGCCCAACTCGCCAGCCCGATACTGGCGGTGACGCGCCCGTATTCGCTTCCGGCGTGCTCGAGTGCCAGTTCGTCGATTGCCGCCCGAATCCGCTCGGCAATCTGGGCTGCCCCCGTCTGCGGGGTATCGGGGAGCAACACCACGAATTCCTCCCCGCCGTAGCGGGCCGCGGTATCTACCGGCCGGCGGATGTTTTCGCCGATGCAGCGTGCGACCGCAGTCAACGCGTCGTCGCCCGCCTGATGGCCATAGATGTCGTTGTAGGCCTTGAAGCGGTCAACGTCGACGAACAGCAGCGAGAAAATGGAACTGGCCCGCCGTGCGCGACGCCATTCCCGGTCCAGCACTTCGCCAAAGCTGCGGCGATTGTTCAAGCCGGTGAGACCGTCGGTGCGCGCCAGCAGCACAAGCTCGGATTCCGCACGCATCCGTCGCCGCAGTTGCGCGCCGAGCATGAAGGACAGCGCAATAAACGCGGCGCCGAACGTCACCACAAGCGCACCGATCGTCACGGCGCGGTGCCGCCACGCCGCATAGATGTCCTGCTCGGCTTCCGCAACCATGATGATCAGCGGCAGCGTCGGTAGATGCTTGAAGTAGTAGAGACGGCGCACGCCGTCGATCGACGACGTTTCCGAGAACGAGCCCTCCGGGGCGGCTCCGAACCGTCGAAAGGTTGCCGCCTTGCTGATGTCGCGGCCGATGGTACGGACATCATATGGCTGGCGCATGACCATGACGCCATCCTTGCCGATCAGCGACATCGACCCATGCCGCCCCAGCGACAGCCCCGCGAACAGCTGGTGGAAATATTCGAGATTGATCGCAATCAGCGCGACGCCGGCAAACGACCCGTCCGGGTTCGAGATTCGCCGCGACAGCGCAATGCTGAGCATGCCGCTGCGCAGGCGCGACGCGAACGGATCGCTGACATAGAGCCCCACGTTTGGATTGTCGCGGTGAACGGTGAAGTACTTGCGATCGGCGAAATTGCCCTTGCGCGGAACGTCGTTGGCCGAATCCAGAATGATGTTGCCGTCGGCATCGAGCACCAGTTGCGAACCGAGAAATTGCGCGGTCATCGAGTTGTCGAACAGCACGCCGTGCCGCAGGGCCGGCGAAGCAGCCATCACGTCGGGCCGCTGCAGGCCATGGATCAACGCCTGCAAGGACAGGTCGTAGAGTTCGAAGTTGCGCTCGATGTCGCGCTCGGCAATCAGGCCGAGATTGCGCGAGGTCTCGCTGGCGCGCTCCAGTGCGTCGTGGCGGCTCTGGAACAGTTGCAGCACGCACAGGCCCATCAGCGCGCAGGCGATCACGATGCCGACTGCCACAATGGAGTAAGGTGCTGCCGTCCGGGGGTGCATGGGTCTCCTTACCGCATAAGTGTGCGCCCGCGCCGGGCGTGGTTTCCGCATACTAAATCGGACAGGCACATTTGCAAGTGCAGAGCGAAACGGATCGAAAGGCGAACCTCGCGCGACGGTGTCGGAGCCGCCGGCAAACCCGGGCAGCAAAGTGACGTTATGTCCGATCCATGACAAGGCGTCACCCGATTCGATTGACGTGAATCGCCGGACCAGGCCCCGCCGATGATCGAACACCATCTCGATGCGAAACCCGTCGAACGCGAGACAGAAAAAGAAAAGCCCCGCCGAAGCGGGGCTTTTCTCTTCCTACCTGGAGGCGCGAGCCGGAGTCGAACCGGCCTAAACGGCTTTGCAGGCCGTACCTTTATCTTCAAAATCAATATGTTGAGGAAATTGACCATCCATATTGGCCGCTCTGCTGCGCGCCTCTAACTCTTAAGCGCCGCGACAATATCATGCGGTCGGCCGAGCCCACTGATTACAACGGCGTAATCCGATCCTGAGGGGTCTTCGGGAATCGATAGGCCGGAAGGTCAGCTTCCGAAGTACACTCGCCGCTCGCTCTACGATAGGCGCCGAGCGACCGAAGCGGTGTTTCCCCCTTGGACTCTGCTTGCCACATGGCGCTGTAGTCGTGAGCAATTTGGCCGATAGGGATAAAATAAATAGTCGAACTTGGCTTGCCAGCGAGCCACTGCTGATTGCACCGAGAGGAACGGATGGCCACTAGATTAGACCGAGACCAATGAACGACGACGCGAACGAAACGCTGGAAAAGAACAATGCTGCTTCACGGGGTGACGACGAATTACACGTGAGTTCAGTCATCCCCGGGGAGACCGACGAAAGCGCAGTCGCTGCCGTCGTGACGGGTGTTTCAATAGACAGTTTTTCTCCGTCTACCGGTGCGCGGACTCAGCGGATCGCACGTTGGACCAAGCTGAAGTCTGTAGAGGTAAAAAACTTCAAGGCCATCGAGGCCCTCGACCTTCCGGTCGCCGACGTGACGATACTTGTCGGCCCAAACGGCTGCGGAAAATCATCTGTTTTACAAGCGATCCATTGGGCAGCCCGGGCTGCGAGTTACATCCCGCCCAAGAACACCAAGGAAGTCGTATCTTTTGATCGTCTTGACTATTTACCTTCAAGCGACACGCTGAAGACGGCGCACAAAAGAGGGCTGTCCTCTGATACAGGGACAGCCCCAACATCTGTCGCCTTCAAGCATATATTCGCAGAAGGTGAAAGCCAGCCCGTCGCAAGCATAAAAATATGGGCGGCGCGAAATCGTGGGGGAATATCCGTCCACATTGAAGGCGGAGCTGCGGTGACGCCGTTCAAGCAAAGGCGAGAGTTCATTACAGCGTATATACCAGGGCTAGCCGGCCTTTCGGAAAAGGAAACCATTCTCGTTCAACCGGTTCTCAGACGTCAGGCGGCAAGCGGGGATGCTGGTAGCGTACTTCGAAACGTGCTCTTTAACCTGACGAGTCGGCAACCGGGTGAAACAGACGATGCAGCAGCACTTTTTCGAATTACGAGATTAAACAAACTAATTCAAAGCGTTCATCCGGGGGCGTATGTTGAGGTCAGTTTTGATGACCGCGAAGACGTGAATCTTCGTGCGTCTTTCGGTGACGCGCGACTGTCCGGTTCAAAACGACCGCTGGAGGCCGCTGCGACTGGTCTCTTGCAAGTCGTACAGATTTTCGCCTATCTAATACTGTTCCGCCCAAAGCTGCTTTTGGTCGACGAGCCCGACGCCCATTTGCATCCGGATAAGCAGGAGCGTCTTATTGAGGCACTTGAAGCAGCTGCAGCTGAGTTTCAAACGCAGGTAATCTTGACGACGCACAGCCCGCACATAGTTCGCGCTGCTTCCGCCAATGCGAATTTGGTATGGATACGCGATGGCACCGAAGTCAAGACAGATGACGATACTATTCGAACGCTCTTGGGCTGGGGTGGTCTTGATAAGAAGTGTATATTCTTCGTCGAGGACGAGGATGACCAACCCATCCGGACTCTCTTGCGTCAGTGGCCCAATCTATACCGGCAACTTTCGATTTGTCGGTGTTTCGGGATCGACAACCTTCCAAAAAACAAACTGCTCGAAGGACTGATAGGCGAAGGCGGTTTAGTGGTCAAGGTACTCATACATCGGGACCGAGACTTCATGACGGAGGAGGAGAGCAGGAAATGGTCTGGCAACTATAAAACAGATGACACAACGGTTTGGATCACTGAGCACGTCGATGCCGAAGCATACTACTGCCAGCCGGCATATCTCGCTTCACTTTATGGCGTTTCGGAAGCAGAATCCTCCGATTGGATAAATCAAGCAACGAAAAACATAAACAAGGCTTACGAAACATTTTCGTCGAAAAGAGGTGTCGTGAACCGCGTTCTTTACGATAGTACCGAGGGTGGTCAGCCATCGACCAAGGAGCTTTGGCAGGCCGCGGGTGGACAAACTGCCGGTACTGTTCTCGGAAAGAGCTTGCTAAAAGCACTGAAGCCGGTTGTGAAGTCTGCAGGCAAGGACGATTCGCGCTTGCACCGGTTGGAAATACCGCCATCAATCGTGCTTGCGCCCGAGCTGAAGTCCGTGCTGGAACAGCTACTTTCTTGATAGAGCGATATAGGGCCTGACGTGGCCGACACCCGGTCCACTACACGACCGCCTGCAGCTACTTTGGCTGCAGGCTTAGAGCTATAAGCGTGAACCCCAACTGCTGCGAAGCTACTCCAACCCGTAGTTCAGGGGATGGAATGATAAGCGCGAGGCTTATCCAGCACGGCTCTGGTACTCAGCAATCGAGTGCATCAACTCCTCATAGGCGTGACAAAGCCTCCGCCAAACTACAGGCGGAGACAAAGCGCTACCCTCGGATTGCGCACCCGAAAGAACCGCGAGATTTTATTGACGCCTTAGCTCACAGTGCTAGACTGCGATGTATCCTATGTATGTCTGTGTAGGATACAAAGGCGCCTTACGGATGGCTGTGAATCAGTGCCATCAATGCGTAGGTCACAGCGAGAACTACGTACAGCGTCGATTGATCAAGAAGCATACGATTTGCCTTTTTCGTGTAGGGCGAGCTACTAGGTTCTCAGGCCACGGGTAGCTCGCCCTTTGTTTTGCAGTGCCGGCTGGCCCTGCTAAGACATAATGTAATACAGCTTGACAAAACGCCCAAACGGATAATTTGCGATAGAGGTCTTGACATCGCTCATGCGCAGACACGACAAGGCATTGGTCGGAGAAAAAACTTTTCCCGGTCACAAAATCCCTCGCCTCAGCGCACTTCCTTGCCATACATTTTCTTCATCCGTAGGCAGTCCGGCGTGGATTCACCGCCCACGCACCACATGCGACGAGGCTAGGTGAGCTCGTAGTAGTCCGCCTCAAGCTCCCGAACAAGCCGATTAACGCCCGCCTGTGGAAGATAATCCCGCGCCTCGACAATCCGCTGCGCTGCGCGTTCCGGGTTGTGCGTCTCCAGAGCGCACGCGGCCAGATCGTAGAACGCGTTATAGGCCGCTTGATTGATGCAAGCTTGAACGCTCAAGCCGCCAGAGCCTGCAAAACGGTCAAAGAGTTCGCCGGATTGTAACCACGGTTTGCGAGTGCAGTTAGGAGTAAGTCGGCCCGCTGGTCGCCCTTCTCTTTCGCAGCCAGCGCCGTCCGCGTCATGTTGCGCAACGCCTCCCGCCCCTTGCTGTAGCAAATTTGTAGCGCACAAAAAAACCCGCTCGCAGCGGGCTTTGAGCTTGTGCGGCATCAAGCCCAGTCGCTCTAGAAATAGCGTCGCCAGAAATCGGTGCGAGGCTTCGCCGCCGTAATCTCATTTATCCAATCGGCTAGCGCGTGGATTTCCACCTCGGCTTGCTCGTCTGACAACTCACCGTTTCGAATCATCCGACGCATGCCGAATACGTGCGCGAGCTGGAACATTGGCTCAACCGTGCCGATGCAACACAAGGGGACAACGCGTGAGGACGTTTGATCTACAAGAATGCGCGGACTTCCTGAAAGTCGACCGCACCACGGCAATGAAACTGGCTCAACAAGGAGACATCGTCGGCGCTCGCATTGGCCGCGCATGGGTCTTTCTCGAAGATGACGTGGTCGCGTTTCTGCGTGAACAGGCACAACAGCAAACCCTTGAACGACTTGAAGGACGTTCCTCGCCCGATTACGCAGAAGTAGATCGCCGGACGCGGGCTGCAATCCAGCGCCAGTTGCAGCAGCCGCCAGCACGCAAGCCTGGGCGTACGGCCCGAGCGCTTCCCCGCCTCCCGGATCTCCCCGCTAACTCGCCGGGCGCTAACGCCGCGTGAATGCGCCACTGCTCGCCGATCGGCGGGCAGTCTCAGCGACTAGGGTAACTGCCCATGGCGTCCTCATTGCGAAAGACGAGGAACGTCAACCGATGAATCGGGCAGTGCCTCACTGTTTTCTTCTGCAGCGCCCACACGCGTTAGAAAAAGGTAATTCCTGATCCCCTCGTTCCTCGACGCGTCCTCAACAAACAGTTTGTAGGCTTCATCCGTATCGGGGATTACGCGAAATTCTCGATACTTGAAATTATGAAATAAAACTCTCGACGCTTGATCATCGACGTCAACATCCGCGACCCCATAGAGGACAAATCGCGCATTCTCAATACTGAAGCACCCTGCAACGATAGTAGCTTCCGGTTTTTCATCAAGAAAAATGGATCCCGTATGAGCATCTACGTTAAACACAGGTTGCTGCCGACCCGATACCAGTGCATCAAACACCATGATCGGATGATAATTCGAGGTCATCTCATCACAAGAAAACGCCAAGTCATCGTCAACACCCGCGCATCGACACAAATTCAATAGAGCCTCAGAAACACGCAAGTATTTACGCGCACTGGCCAAAAGTTGCTTTAAATTATCTATCGGGAGAGGCGCGACTTTTACATTGATAGATTGACCACTAGAATCAAGCTGTAGTTCTATAGCTCCGCTTCCAGAAAGCAACCCCAAAGCCAACCTCCAGTGCTTCATCCACTCCAACGCTGTACACTTCTTGTTGTTTGGTTCGAATGTGTAGTTTATAGTCGTGTGATGCCTGGTTTTATCTATTACAAAATCAATCAGAGGACATCGAATTCGAATCTTCTGCACCCTGACCATTGGCGGCGCAGCAATCACATCGCCTCTAAACGTGATTGGGATATCACCCGGTGACGCACGATATAGAATTTTACAATAATCATGCGGACCAGACACAAGCGAGATCTCGCCGACCGATTCCGGTTCCGTTATCGTAATATCGAAGCGCGTCTCCGAAACTTGCAAAATCGTATTGGGAATTTTGTCCTTCAAGCCCAAAAACACGTCAGCCACATCAGATTCAGTGACGCCCTGAAATTTAGCGGTCACCAAATATGGATATTCACCAAACCCTAGTTTGGTGAGACTACCCTGCTTCCTCCCTATGTAGCCAGATAGATTGCCCCCAATATATCTCAGCAATGCCGACTTTAGAGAGTCGCCATCCAAATCAATCCGCTCAGACTCGGTTGGCGCGAATGAAATTGACTTCTTATTCAATTGACAAGCAGGGTCGTTTTTTTGCTCCTCGCGCAATCGCTTTAATATTGCGCCAAGTCTATTATCCGCGACGTGAAGCAAAAAAGCACCCGTAAAGAGCTTTCTCGTATTGACCTTGAAAATGACAATAAATGCCGGCTTAAGCTCTTTCGCAAGACGTTCGGCCATGTTCAGCTTTAGCTTCGCAGCACGTGTATCATCGAGAATCGTCTTGACCTGTATGTAGCACGAAAGCGCACCTTCTCGTTTGTCCAACGCCCCAACGCCCGGTGCCGCAAAGTTAACGACAAAATCCCAGCCAGCACGATCTCGCCCAGCTTTGTTGCAGATAAGGCCGGCTTCGGCACACATCTCACCGAAGCGTTGCTCCCCCTTCTCCCCGAGAGCGTCGTTATCCAACATGATGTCCCCGTACTATTCTCTTCACTACTATGATTAATCGATCTACGACATGGAATGTCGACTGATCCGCATTCGGCACGCTCGCATAGAGGCCGCGGCCCTACCCCAAGTCTATCGTGGATTTCCGCAGCCTATCCCGCATGATCGTTCGGCGCTACCATAGCCGTGCAGCTAAATCGCTCCCACGCAGATTCGCATAGCGCATCAACACTTTCGGGTCGGTGTGGCCGGTGATCTTGGCAATCTGAATGTCGCTCAACGTCGTGCGTTCGTACAACCGAGACGTGGCCTCGTACCGCAAGTCGTGGAAAACCAGATCGGAACAACCAGCCGCATCGAATATCCGACCGAATTGCCCCGACAGCCGCACCGTAACGCGCTCCAGAACCTTGCGTTTCAGAAGCGGCATATTCTTCGCTCGCATGCTTACCTCGATCTCGTCAATCCACGGAAAGAGTCGTCCACCATCAAACGCAAAACCTCCCATTTCGGGATCTAGACCGTTCACGGCGGCAACGTAGCGCTCAAATGCCCCGATCGCAACCGTCGTAAGCGGAACCGCGCGCTTACTGCCATTCTTGGTCCGTTCGAGCGCGGCCGTACGCCGCTCAACGTCGAATTGGACAAGTTCTAGCGTATACATCTCACGCATCCGCATCGCCGACTCGATCGCCAGTTCAAACAAGAGCACCAGTGCCGGCCGATACGGTAGCTCGAAAGCCCGCTCCCGCCCCTTCGGCTTCTCCCCCGCCATAATGCGCCGAATCTCCGCCTCCTCACCCGCGCTCGGCCGGCGGTCGCGATGCACATCCTCTTTCACGGCGACGTCTTGTGCCTCGACGGCCACACGATCCTCATCGGTATACGTCGCATATCGCTTCGGTAGCAATCGAAGCGGATTAACCGCGAGCATTGGCGTGCCGGATTTAACTACCCAATCGAAACAGCGGGCGAGCGCCCCTACGTTGTGGCGAATGGTCGATGGCGAAAGATGCTGCTCGCGCTTCATCCCTGTCACCCATCGCTCCGCCCACTCGTAGTCCACTGTTGTGAGCGCCTTTGACGGCAACCGACCAAGCAATGTGTTCAGCACCTGGTTGTCAGAATCGGGCACCGATACCCGACGCAGATACTCGCGAATTGCATCCAGCGTCGTTGAAATCATCTCCCGTTGTTCGACGACGTCCGCCGGCACGATGCCGGCGTCGAGCAGCTGCTCAAGGCGAGCGACATACGCATCGCCCTCTTCTTCGGACTGAAACGTCAGGGAAAGTGGCTTTGGGAGGAGCTTCGAACGTCGGATGATGTATTCCCACGTTCCGGAGGGTCGTAGTCGCTTGGTCGCCATGCGCTGATGCGAACTCGCCTATACGGCCAAAGAGCCGACTTAGGCGTGGTTACGCGTGTTTCTTGAGTGGTTAGAGGCGACTTTGTACCACTCTAGGCGACTTTCTTACAAGGATGAAAGTGGGGCCGGAAAAAGAAAAAGCCCTGATTTCTCAGGGCTTTTTCTCTTCCTACCTGGAGGCGCGAGCCGGAGTCGAACCGGCCTAAACGGCTTTGCAGGCCGCTGCATAACCGCTTTGCTATCGCGCCAAAAGCGGACTGTCCGGATGCCGTGAAGGCAAGCGACAGATTCTTATTCGAGGACCGTGAGTCCATCAAATAAAAAGGGAAGCGTGGCTTCCCCATTACTTGGAGCGGGAGACGAGTCTCGAACTCGCGACCTCAACCTTGGCAAGGTTGCGCTCTACCAACTGAGCTACTCCCGCATT
>NZ_FPJP01000001.1:308744-455868 GCF_900119325.1 Burkholderia sp. NFPP32
CTGGAGCGGGAGACGAGTCTCGAACTCGCGACCTCAACCTTGGCAAGGTTGCGCTCTACCAACTGAGCTACTCCCGCGTATTGCTGCGCTACTGCTTCCCCGTCGCACTTACTTCGCCGTGCAGCGGAGAAGCGAGATTATGTCTAAGGCACATTCGTATGTCAAGGGCTTTTCCAGCCCTTTTTCCAAAAACCCGCGCCGCCGAACGCGTGGCGCGGGTCACGCGCCGCCGCGCTCGCGAATCTGCGGCCACGCAAGCTTCATGTAGTACAGCATCGACCAGATCGTCAGCACCGCCGCGAGATACATCAGCCACTCGCCCCATACGCGCGTGTCGATCGTCGCGACGCCGAGCGGCAGCGGCCCGTAGAACAGCAGCATCGGGATCGCGACCATCTGGCACGCGGTCTTGAACTTGCCGAGCTGGTTCACCGCGACGCTCTTCGACGCGCCGATCTGCGCCATCCACTCGCGCAGCGCCGAGATCGCGATCTCGCGGCCGACGATCACGAGCGCGATCGCCGCGTCGACCCGCGAAATCTGCACGAGGATCAGCAGCGCGGCCGTCACCATCAGCTTGTCCGCCACCGGATCGAGAAACGCGCCGAACGACGAGGTCTGGTTCCACTTGCGCGCGAGAAACCCGTCGAACCAGTCGGTCAGCGCGGCGAGGATGAAGATCGCCGCCGCCGCGAGATTGCGGTGCGCGCCGCCCATCACCGTGTCCGGCAGATAGAACACGCCGACGACGAGCGGGATCAGCACGATCCGTACCCACGTCAGGAAAATCGGGAAATTGAACGGCATGGCATCCGGGACAGTAAAGGATTCGCAATTGTGCCGTGTCGACCGGCCTGCCACAAGAACGCGAAAACGCGGGCAAGGCAGCCGGCCGCACGGGCGCGTCAGTGAAGCTGCTTGTATATCTGCTCGGCAAGCGCGTGCGAGATGCCCTCGACGCTCGCGAGTTCCTCGACGCTCGCGGCAACGACGCCGCGCAACCCGCCGAAGCGCGCGAGCAGCCGCTGCCGGCGCTTCGCGCCGACGCCCTCGAGTTCCTCGAGCCGCGACGTCTGGCGCGCCTTCGCCCGCTTCGCGCGCATGCCCGTGATCGCGAAGCGGTGCGCCTCGTCGCGAATCTGCGCAACGAGCATCAGCGCGGCGCTCTCCTTGCCGAGTTCGAGCGGCGTGCGGCCGTCCGCGAACACGAGCGTCTCGAGGCCCACCTTGCGCCCCTCGCCTTTCGCGACGCCGACCAGCATCGACGTGTCGAGCCCGAGCTCGGTGAACACCTGCCGCGCGATTTCGACCTGACCCTTGCCGCCGTCGATCAGCACGAGGTTCGGCAGCAGGCTCGACGCCTCGGCCTGGCGCGTCGACTCGCCGTCGATGCCCGCCGCATCGTCGGCGGCGGCCGCCTGCGCGGCCTGCTCGACCATCTTCTCGTAGCGGCGCGTGAGCACCTGCCGCATCGCCGCGTAATCGTCGCCCGGCGTGATACCCGTGATGTTGTAGCGACGATACTCGCCCGACTGCATCTTGTGATGGTGATAGACGACGCATGACGCCTGCGTCGCCTCGCCCATCGTATGGCTGATGTCGAAGCATTCGATCCGCAGCGTCGCGAGATCGTCGCATTCGTAGCCGAGCGTCTCCGCAAGCGCGCGCGTACGCGCCTGTTGCGAGCCCTGCTCGGACAGCAGCCGCGCGAGCGCGAGCCGCGCGTTCTGCTCGGCCATCGACAGCCACGCACGCCGCTGCCCCTGCGGCTGCCGCACCAGCGACACCTTGTGGCCGGCCTGCTCGGACAGCAGCTCGAGCAGGTCGCGGCTCGCGGGCGCATGACTCACGACGAGCACCGGCGGCACGCGGTTGCCGAGATAGTGCTGAGAGATGAACGCATCGAGCACTTCGGCCTCGACCGACGCCACCGCGTCGCCGCGCGCGCCGCCTCCTTCTGCCGCAGGCTGGTCGGGCAGCACACCGCCGGCCGCGTCGGCAACCTCCGCCACCTCGGCCTCGTCTCCGAGGCCGCCCTCGGCAAGCGTCAGCGCGCTTTCGACGTGCGTCGGGAAATACGCCTTGTCGCCGAGATGGCGGCCGCCGCGCACCATCGCAAGGTTCACGCACACGCGGCCGCCCAGCGCGACGACCGCCAGGATGTCGACGTCGCTGTCGCCGCCGACCTCGATCGCCTGCTGGTGCAGCACCGTTGCAAGCGAACTCATCTGGTTGCGCACCGCAGCCGCCTGCTCGAATTTCAGCTCGGCCGCGAACGCGTGCATCTTCTGCTCGAGCTCGTTCATCACTTCGGACTGCCGGCCGAGCAGGAAACGCGCGGCGTTCGACACGTCGACCGCGTAATCCTCGTCGGAAATCGCACCGACGCACGGCGCCGTGCAGCGTCCGATCTGGTGCAGCAGGCACGGCCGCGTGCGGTTGTTGAAGACCGAATCCTCGCAGGTCCGCAACTGGAACACACGCTGCAGGATCTGGATGCTCTCGCGCACGGCCCACGCACTCGGGAACGGCCCGAAATACTGGTTCTGCTTGTCGACCGAGCCGCGGTAGTAGGCCATCCGCGGAAAACGGTGCGCGGTGAGCTTAAGGTACGGATATGACTTGTCGTCGCGAAACAGGATGTTGTAGCGCGGCGCGAGCGCCTTGATCAGGTTGTTCTCGAGCAGCAGCGCCTCGGCTTCCGAGCGCGTGACGGTCGTTTCGATGCGCGCGATGCGCGTGACCATCATCGCGATGCGCGGCGACAGTTGCGTCTTCGTGAAATAGCTCGACACGCGCTTCTTCAGGTCGCGCGCCTTGCCGACGTAGAGGACGGCGCCCGCCGTGTCGTAATAGCGATAGACACCCGGCATGTGCGGCAACTGCGCAAGGATCTTCTTCGGTTCGAACGGAGTATCGGAGGCTTCTGGGGCTGTCATGCGTGATCCGGGCGCCTTGTAACGCGGGACGGGTCTATTAGAATCGCCAGTTTAGAGCATTCACCGGCCCGCTTCGATGCCACGCACCACCGCTGCCCCCCAATCCGCCGCGCCGCTCGCGCCGGGCGAACCGATCGCCTGCGACCTCTTCTGCACGGTAATCGACAATTTCGGCGACATCGGCGTGTGCTGGCGCGTCGCGCGCCAGCTCGCACACGAGCACGGCTGGCAGGTTCGCCTGTTCGTCGACGACCTGCGCACGTTCGCGCGCCTGCTGCCGGGGATCGATCCCGACGCGGGACGGCAGTCGGTCGACGGCATCGCGATCGAGCACTGGCATGCGGAAGCCGGCGACGCGCTCGAGATCGCCGACGTCGTGATCGAGGCATTCGCATGCGAGCTGCCCGGTGCGTATCTGGCGGCGATGGCACGCCGTGCGCGTCGCCCGGTGTGGATCAACCTCGAATACCTGAGCGCCGAGGATTGGGTCGCCGATTTCCATTTGCGGCCGTCGCCGCATCCGCGCTACCCGCTGCTGAAGACATTCTTCTTCCCGGGCCTGTCGGCCGGCACGGGCGGCGTCCTGAAGGAACACGACCTCGATGCGCGCCGCACCGCGTTCGAAACCGACGCGGCCGCGCGCGCCGCGTGGTGGCAGCGCGCGACCGGCGGCGCACCGCCGGCGCCCGGCACGACGGTCGTCAGCCTGTTCGCATACGAGAATCCGGCCGTCGACGCGCTGCTCGCGCAGTGGCGCGACGGCCCGTCACCGGTCGTCGCGCTCGTGCCGGCCGGCCGCGTGTCGCCCGCCGTGGCGCGCTTTTTCGGGGTCGAGTCGTTCGGCGCAGGCGCGCATGCGAGCAGCGGCAACCTGGTCGCTCACGGGCTCGCGTTCGTCCCGCAGGCCGACTACGACCCGCTGCTGTGGGTGGCCGACATCAATTTCGTACGCGGCGAGGATTCGTTCGTCCGTGCGCAGTGGGCACGCAAGCCATTCGTGTGGCACATCTACCCGCAGGCCGACGATGTGCACCTGCCGAAGCTCGACGCCGCGCTCGCGCACCTGTCTGCCGGCCTCGCCGACGCGCCGCGCGCGGCGCTCGAGCGCTTCTGGCATGCGTGGAACGGCGCCGGCACGCCCGACTGGGCCGATTTCCTGCAACACCGGGCCGCCCTGGCCGCCAACGCGGCCCGCTGGGCCGATACGCTCGCGGCCGTCGGCGATCTCGCCGGAAAGCTGGCCGAATACGCAAAATCTCAGTTAAAATAAGCGGTTATCCGACGGCTGACCATGCAAGCGCTCGCTTTTGGCGTCCACCGGAACGCACCGCTTGGCACCTCGGCTGTTGCGCAACGCTCAGGCACCTATTTATTTGATTTGATCAGGACAGTTTTTTTATGAAGACCGCACAGGAACTCCGCGTAGGCAACGTCGTGCAGATCGGCAGCGACGCATGGGTCATCTCGAAGACGGAATACAACAAGTCGGGCCGTAACGCCGCCGTCGTCAAGATGAAGATGAAGAACCTGCTGACCAACGCAGGCCAGGAATCGGTCTACAAGGCCGACGACAAGTTCGACGTCGTCGTGCTCGACCGCAAGGAAGTGACGTACTCGTACTTCGCCGACCCGATGTACGTGTTCATGGACGCCGACTACAACCAGTTCGAAGTCGAAGCCGAAATGATGGGCGAAGCGCTGAACTACCTCGAAGACGGCATGGCATGCGAAGTCGTGTTCTACAACGAGAAGGCGATCTCGGTCGAACTGCCGACGATCCTCGTTCGCGAGATCACCTACACCGAGCCGGCCGTCAAGGGCGACACGTCGTCGGGCAAGGTGCTGAAGAACGCAAAGCTCGCAACGGGCTTCGAACTGCAGGTTCCGCTCTTCTGCAACACCGGCGACAAGATCGAAATCGATACGCGCACGAACGAATACCGCAGCCGCGCGTAATCGCCAGCGATTCCCGCGTCGAACAAAGCGCCCTTCGGGGCGCTTTTTGTTTGCCTGTCGCCAACAGCGACCGCAAACCAGTGCCATATCAAGCACAAAATCCACCGGTAAAGATATTCAATTTGTATCATCGGTAACTGTTTTATAGCGCCGGAGAAATAATGCGCGTTACGCGTTCGGCGGGGCATAAAATCAGTTTTTAATCTGACATGCGGCTGCGGCTCCCGATGGCCGACGGCCCGCCTCTCTTGACTCGACTCGCGTCCACCATGCCACACGCCCTGATTGTCGAAGACGATCCCAACAGTCTCTCCGGCCTCACCGCGCTGCTCGCCGCAGACGGCTTCTCGGTCGACACGGCCACGTCGCTCGCCGAAGCGCGCACGGCGCTCGGCCGCTCGATTCCCGATGTCGTCCTCGTCGACCTGAACCTGCCGGACGGCAGCGGGTTCGACCTGCTCCAGCACCTGCCGCAGCAACAGCCGAACGGCTCGTTGCCCGTCATCGTGCTGACGGGCAACGCGACGGTCGAAAGCGCAATCGAGGGCCTGCGTCACGGTATTTGGGACTACCTGCTGAAGCCGATCAACATTCCGCGCCTGCGCAGCCTGCTCGCGCGAATCCCCCGCCCGTACGAACTGATCGACGAAGTGCAGTCGCTGCGCGCATCGCTGCGCCATCTCGGCCGCTTCGGCGCACTGGTCGGCCGCAGCGACGCGATGCAGCACGTGTACGACATGATCGAGCACAACGCGCGCACCGAAACGGCCGTGCTGATCGCGGGCGAAGCCGGCACCGGCAAGAAGCTGGCCGCACGCACGCTGCATGAACTGAGCCGCCGCCGCAAAGGGCCGTTCGTGTCGTTCGACTGCCGGACGATCACGCAGGCAGGCCGGCACGGCGCATCGCTCGACAGCGTGCTGTTCGGCCATGAGCGCGGCGCATTCGACGGCGCCGAGCGCCGCGAATCGGGCCTGTTCGAACAGGCGGGCGGCGGCACGCTGTTCCTCGACGAGATCACCGCGCTGCCGCTCGTGCTGCAGGAAGCGCTGCTGCAAGCGCTCGATTCGCAGAACTTCATGCGGATCGGCGGCACGAGCGCGATCACGAGCGATTTCCGGCTGATCGCGACCACGCGCCGCCCGGCGCGCGAAGCGGTCGCGAACGGCACGCTGCGCGAGGATCTGTGGCTGCGCCTCGATGCGGCATCGGTCACGATGCCGCCGCTGCGCGAGCGCGACGGCGACGCACTCGCGATCGCGGACGCGCTGATCGACGAACTGAACCGCGAAGCGCGCGCGACCGGCCGCAACACGACCGACAAGCGCGCGGCGCCGGGCTTCGTGCGCGAATGCGTGTCCTACGAATGGCCCGGCAACGTGCGTGAGCTGCAGGAGCGCGTGCGCTTCGCGTACGACGCATCGGGCGACTTCATCGAGACGCTGCGCGCCGGCGAGACCAGCTTCGCCGCCGGCGCCGCGCTGAACGGCAGCAGCGTGCAGATCAAGGTCGGCACGCCGCTGGCCGACGTCGAGGATCTGCTGATCCGTGCGACGCTCGACGCGGTCGGCGGCACGCGCCACCGCGCGGCGACGCTGCTCGGCATCAGCCCCAAGACGCTGTACAACAAACTGCAGCGGATGAAGGTGAACTGAGCGGCCGGCGATGCATGCGGGCGCTGGCAGGATTTGCCCGTTAGTTGCGCCATGAGGTCGCCGTGCCGGCATGCCCGATTTCCGCCGCGGTCCTGTTCACGCCTGCCGCACCCCATGTAAAAAGCCGCGCTGTTGCGCGGCTTTTTGCTTCAGCGACCGGAATGGCGCGGTACCGCGCCAGCCCCTTCCCCGCTTACGCCAGTGCGCTGCTCAACAGCGCCTGTGCCTGCAGATACTCGGGCTGCACGATCAGCTTGTCCCACTTGAGCGCCTTGCCGCGCGCGCGCATCCGCTTGAGACGTCGCACCGACTCGGCCGATGCGTGCGCCTTCAGCCCGTCCAGCACGACCTCGGCTGCGTCCGGCTGGTTGCAGACGAGCACCATGTCGCAACCGGCGGCGAGCGCGGCTTCGGCCGCCTGAGTGAGCGTGCCGCCTTCGCGGGCGGCCTCCATCGACAGGTCGTCGCTGAAGATCGCGCCCGTGAAGCCGAGCCGGCCGCGCAGGATGTCCTGCAGCCACACGCGCGAGAAACCGGCCGGCCGCTGGTCGACCTGCGTGTAGATCACGTGTGCGGGAATCACCGCGGACAGCGACAAGCCGAGCCAGTCGTACGGCGCGACGTCCTGCTTGAGGATCGCGTCGAGCGTGCGATCGTCGGTCGGCAGCGCGACGTGCGAATCGGCCTCCGCGAAGCCGTGCCCCGGAAAATGCTTGCCGCAGTTCGCCATGCCGGCAAGCGACAGCCCGTGGTTCAGGCTCTTCGCGAGCAGCGTGACGACGCGCGGGTCGCGATGGAACGCGCGATCGCCGATCACTTTCGAGTGCCCGTAGTCGAGATCGAGCACGGGCGTGAAGCTCATGTCGATCCCGCACGCGCGCAGCTCGGCGGCCAGGATGTAACCGACGGCGGTCGCGACCTTCGTCGCGAGCAGCACGTCGCGATCCCACAGCTCGCCGAGGCGGCGCATCGCGGGCAGCACCGTGAAGCCGTCGGTGCGGAAACGCTGCACGCGCCCGCCTTCGTGATCGACGGCGATCAGGACGTCTTCGCGCACCGCGCGGATCGAGTCGGTCAACGCGGTCAGTTGCGCACGATTCTGGAAGTGCCGCGCGAACAGGATCACGCCGCCGGTGTTCGGATGCGCGAGGCGCCGCGCATCGTCGCGCGACAGGGCCGTGCCGACGACGTCGAGCATGACCGGGCCGGGAGTCGTTTTCATCGAATCGGGAATTCCGTCAGGAGGAGGTTCGGGAAACAGGTGCGGGTGCGGCGTCCGTCTCTGCGATCACGAACGACACCGCATAGTCGCGTTCGTCGCTGACCGTCACGCGCGCCGTGATGCCGCGTGCGGCAAGCCAGTCGGCCAGCTCGCCCGACGCGACCACGTACGGCTCGCCGCTCGGGTGGTTGAGGGTCTGCAATGCACGCCACGTCATCGGCCAGTGCATGCCGAGCCCGATCGCCTTCGAGAACGCTTCCTTCGCGGAAAAGCGCGTCGCGAGAAACGCGATGCCGCGCGCCTCGGAACGTGCGCGACGCGCATGGAACACGCGCAGCTCGTCGGGGCCCAGCACCTTCTCGGCAAACCGGCCGCCCGTGCGTTCGAGCACGGCCGCGACGCGGCTCACCTGGGCAATGTCGGTACCGATACCGTAGATCGCCATGTCAGTACGCGCCGGAACGCCCCAGCGGGGCCGGGTTGCAAACGGCGCCCGCGGCGCGATGGAATTTCATCTTCAACGCGCGCCGCCATGCAGCGCGGCGACGCGTGCGGCAACCATGATCGCCTTCATCTCGCGCACCGCGTTGTCCCAGCCCGCGAAGATCGCGTGCGCGACGATTGCGTGGCCGATGTTCAGCTCGACGATGCCGTCGATCGCGGCGATCTGCTGCACGTTCGTGTAATGCAGGCCGTGACCCGCGTTGACCTTAAGGCCGAGCTTCGCGCCGGCCTGCACGCCCGCGACGATGCGCTCGTATTCGCGCTGCTGCGCGGCTTCGTCGTGCGCCTCGGCGTAGCGGCCCGTATGCAGCTCGATCACCGGCGCGCCCGCTTCGTGCGCGGCGCGGATCTGCGTTTCGTCAGGGTCGATGAACAGCGACACGCGCACGCCCACGTCGGCAAGCTGCTTGCACGCCGCGCGCACGGCCTCGAAGTGGCCGGCGACGTCGAGGCCGCCTTCGGTCGTCAGTTCCTCGCGCTTCTCGGGCACGAGGCACGCGTCGTGCGGACGCACTTCACACGCGATATCGAGCATCTCGGCCGTCACCGCGCATTCAAGGTTCATGCGCGTCTTCAGCAGCGGGCGCAGCTTGCGCACGTCCGCGTCGACGATGTGACGGCGATCCTCGCGCAGGTGCAGCGTGATCGCGTCCGCACCGGCCTCTTCGGCGGCGAGCGCCGCGCGGATCGGATCGGGATAGGCGGTGCCGCGCGCATTGCGCAGCGTCGCGACGTGGTCGATGTTCACGCCGAGGTCGATGGCAGTGGGCGTTGTCAGGAAGAAGCTCATAGGTTTTGCAGGTCGATCAGGATCTGGCGCGTGGCAAGCGGCGTACCGCCGAGATAGGTGTTCAGCAGGAAGCGCATCAGCGTCTTGCTTTGCGCAACCGTCTGGGCTCGATGGTAATCGTCCTGCTCCATGTCGAGCAACGTCTGTCCGGTGATGACCGGCCAGTGCGACGGCACATCGTCGTCAGCATTGCGCACGCCGCGCTCGGGATCGAACACGTAGCGGCGGTCGGGTTCGACCGCACGGCGCGCGACCGTGCGGTTCAGCGCCATCGCGTAGCCGGTCTCGCGCAGCAGCACGCGCTCGAACGAGCGCAGCACCTGCACCGCGGGTTCGCCATGCGCGAGGCGCGTGAGGGTCAGCACGTAATGATTGAACAGCGGCGGCTGGGGATCTTCGCGCGCGCAGAATTTCACGAGCAGTTCGTTCGCGTAGAAGCCGCACAGCAGCCCGTCGCCGACGAGCGGCAGCATCCCGCCGACCCACTCGGCGCCCGTCAGCGTGCGCACCTCGGATTTGCCCGACCAGGACAGCAGCAGCGGCTGGAATGTCTGCAGCACGCCGCGCAGTGCGGAGTGCGGGCGCTTCGCGCCCTTCGCGACGAGCGCGAGCCGGCCGTGATCGCGCGTCAGCACGTCGACGATCAGGCTCGTTTCCCGGTACGGATAGCTGTGCAGCACGAACGCCGGCTGCTCGGCGACGCGGAAATCGGACGTGCGAGACGTCGCGCGCCGCGCCTTGCGCGGCGGTTCGGGCGGTGCCGGCAGCGGCGCGTCGTTCGCGCCGGCCGTCACCGCGTCTTCAGTCGACGTCAGCGCGTCATTCGTACCCATAGGCGCGCAGCCCCGCCTCGTTGTCGGCCCAGCCGCTCTTCACCTTCACGAAGGTCTCGAGGTACACGGGGCCGTCGAACAGCTTCTCCATGTCCATCCGCGCCTCGGTGCTGATCTGCTTGAGCTTCTCGCCCTTCTTGCCGATCACCATCGCCTTGTGCGAATCGCGCTCGACGAGGATCGTCGCGAAGATGCGCTTCAGGCGCCCCTCCTCCTCGAACTTGTCGATGATGACGGTGCTCGTGTACGGCAGTTCGTCGCCGGTCCAGCGGAACACCTTCTCGCGCAGGATCTCGGCCGCGAGGAAGCGCGAGCTGCGATCGGTCAGCTCGTCCTCGCCGTAGATCGGCTCGCCTTCCGGCAGGTACGGCTTGATCGTCTCCAGCAGGCGCTTGATGTCTTCCGGCCGCTGCGCCGACAGCGGCACGAGTTCGGTGAATTCGCGCAGCGCGCTCATCTGCTGCATGAACGGGAACAGCGTCGCCTTGTCGGCCACGCGGTCGATCTTGTTCGCGATCAGCAGCGTCGGCATGCCGGGCGGAATCAGGTCGAGCACCTTCTGGTCGTCGGGCCCGAAGCGGCCCGCTTCGATCACGAACAGGATCACGTCGACCGACGTCAGCGTCGACGTGACCGCGCGGTTCAGCGAACGGTTCAGCGCGGTGCTGTGACGGGTCTGGAAACCCGGCGTGTCGACGAACACGAACTGCGCGTCGTCGAACGTGTTGATGCCGGTGATGCGATGGCGGGTCGTCTGCGCCTTGCGCGACGTGATGCTGATCTTCTGGCCGACGAGTGCGTTCATCAACGTCGACTTGCCGACGTTCGGGCGGCCCACGATCGCGATCATGCCGCAACGGAAACCGGTAGGAGCGGGAGTGTTCATATCGTTTGGGAGACAGGTTCGGAAACGGCCGCGCGGCGCGCGGCACGATCGATGGGCAATTCAGTGGTCGGCATCGGCCACGCGCGCCTGCGTGGCAGCGAGGCTCGCACCGCCCGGCGGCGTATCGGAATCGGGCGCCGCGGCATCGCGAGCACGCACGGTCGCGCGCGAAGCGGGGTCGGAGCCGGCCGAAGGCTTGTCGGTGGACGACGATGCCGGATCGGCTGCGTGGCCGGCCGGTTTGTCGGCTGCGCGCGGCGCGGGCGCGGCTTCCGCGGGTTTTTCCGCAACCTTGTCGGTGCGCTCGGCCGGCTTTTCGGCAACCTTGTCGCTCGCCGGCTTCGTCGTCCGTTCGCCCTTGTCGGCAGCCGACTCGACATGCGCCGCTCGAATCGCGGCCATCGGCGCCGCAGCCGGCTCTACGCCGGCGCCGGTCGCAGCGGTTGCCGCAGGCACCGCACCGGCCGCCTTGGCCTCGCGCGCCGCCGCGCGTTCCTTCCGCTCCGGCGAGCGCAGGTCGAGCGCTTCCTGCACGCCCTTCACGCCCGGCACGATTTCGGGTTCGACATGCTTCGACCCGCGCGCGTTTTTCGAGCGCTTCGGCTTCGTGGCCAGCATCGGCGCGGCCGCCATCACCTCGTCGAGCGCCTTCTTCGCTGCGGCCTGCTCGGCCGCGCGCCGGCTCGCACCGGAGCCCGACACCTTCACGTCCAGCTTCGGCACCGTGCATTCGACTTCGAATTGCTGATTGTGCGCCGCACCATGCGTCGCGACGACCGTGTAGGTCGGCAGCGCGATCTTGTGCCCCTGCAGGTATTCCTGCAGCAGCGTCTTCGCGTCCTTGCCGAGCGTGCGCGGATCGATGTGGTCGAGAATCGGGATGTAGAGGCGCTTGATGACCCCTTGGGCGGCTTCGAAGCCGCCATCGAGGAACACGGCCCCGATGATGGCTTCGAACGCGTCCGCGAGGATCGACGGGCGGCGGAAACCGCCGCTGCGCAGTTCGCCCTCGCCCAGCCGCAACCCGTCCGAAATATTCAGGGCCTGAGCAATTTCGTACAGCGACTGCTGTTTGACGAGGTTGGCGCGTACGCGCGACAGGTCACCTTCGTCCAGCTTGCTGAAACGCTGGAACAAAAGGGCGGCCACCGCGCAATTCAGAACGGAGTCGCCGAGAAACTCGAGCCGTTCGTTGTGCGTGGCGCTGTGACTGCGATGGGTCAAAGCCTGGCGCAACAATTCCGCATTGCGAAATTCGTAGCGCAGCCGGCTTTCCAACTGGGATAGGGGCATGTGCAGGAGTATAACGCGGGCGCCGGTCGGGCCGAAACGGCACGGCCGGACACGAAAAGGCGTGACGAGGCGGTGTTACCGCCGGTTCTTAAAGTAGTTCGGCAATACGCGACGCGGCCCGTGCATCGCGTATTGCGCGTGAGTCGAATGCGATCAGTTGAAGGAACCGATGCGCTTCAGGTCGCTGAAGTTCATCCAGATGAAGAACGCGCGGCCGACGATGTTCCGGTCCGGCACGAAACCCCAGTAGCGGCTGTCCGCGCTGTTGTCGCGGTTGTCGCCCATCATGAAGTAGTGACCGGGCGGCACCTTGCAGATCACGCCGCGGCTGTTGTACGTGCAGTTGTCGCGATACGGATAGTCGTATGCGCCCATCACGAACGGCGGCACCGCGGGGTTGTTGAGGATCGCGTTCTTCTTGTTGCCGATCGTCTCCTCGAACTGCTTCGCGTAATTCTGGCGCTCGTCGTCGAAGAAATCGGGCAGCGGCGTTTCGGGCACCGGCTGGCCGTTGATCGTGAGCTGCTTGTCCTGGTACGCGACCGTGTCGCCCGGCAGGCCGATCACGCGCTTGATGTAGTCGACCGACTCGTCCTTCGGATAACGGAACACGACGACGTCGCCGCGCGACAGCGGGCTGCCCTGCGTGATCTTCGTGTTCGTGACCGGCAGGCGCAGCCCGTACTCGAACTTGTTGACGAGGATGAAGTCGCCGACGAGCAGCGTCGGCACCATCGAGCCCGACGGAATCTTGAACGGCTCGATGATGAACGAACGCACGACGAACACCGCCAGGATCACCGGGAAGAAGCTCGCGGTGTACTCGAGCCACCACGGCTGGCGCAGCTTCTCGTCGCGCAGCTTCGAACGCGTCTGCACGGCGTTTTCGTCCGCGAAACGCTTGTCGATGCGCGACTGCTGGCGATCGAACTCCTCGATCGCCGAGTCGGCCGCCATGCGTCGCCGCGGCAGGAACACCAGTTTGTCCAGCACCCACGCTACGCCCGTCACGGCGACGAGCACAAAAAGAATCAGCGCAAAATTCATGAAAGGAACAGTCCTGTTATTTGTCTTCGACGCGCAAGATCGCAAGGAACGCTTCCTGCGGGATCTCGACCGAACCCACTTGCTTCATGCGTTTCTTGCCTGCTTTCTGCTTTTCGAGCAGCTTCTTCTTGCGCGTGATGTCGCCGCCATAACACTTCGCCAGCACGTTCTTGCGCAGCGCCTTGATGTTCTCGCGGGCGATGATGTGCGCACCGATCGTGGCCTGGATCGCCACGTCGTACATCTGGCGCGGAATGATCTCGCGCATCTTCGCCGCCACTTCGCGGCCGCGATACTGCGATTGCGACCTGTGGACGATCACCGACAGCGCGTCGACCTTGTCGCCGTTGATCAGCATGTCGACCTTCACGACGTCCGCCGACCGGTATTCCTTGAACTCGTAGTCCATCGACGCGTAGCCGCGCGACACCGACTTCAGGCGGTCGAAGAAATCGAGCACGATCTCGGCCATCGGGATTTCGTAGGTGAGCTGCACCTGGCGGCCGTGATACTGCATGTTGATCTGCGAGCCGCGCTTCTGCGTACACAGCGTGATCACCGAGCCGACGTAGTCCTGCGGCATGTAGAGATTCACCGTGACGATCGGCTCGCGGATCTCCTCGATCTTCGGCGGCTCCGGCATCTTCGCGGGATTCTCGACCATCACGATCGAGCCGTCGCTCATCAGGACCTCGTAGACCACGGTCGGCGCCGTGGTGATGAGGTCCATGTCGAATTCGCGCTCCAGCCGCTCCTGCACGATCTCCATATGCAGGAGACCCAGGAAGCCGCACCGGAACCCGAAGCCGAGCGCCTGCGACACTTCCGGCTCGTACTGCAGCGACGCGTCGTTGAGCTTCAGCTTCTCGAGCGATTCGCGCAGCGCGTCGTACTGGTTCGCTTCCACCGGATAGAGGCCGGCGAACACCTGCGGCTTCACTTCCTTGAAGCCCGGCAGCGCTTGCGCCGCCTGCTTGGCCGCATGCGTGACGGTATCGCCGACCTTCGCGGCCGTCAGTTCCTTGATGCCGGCGATGATGAAGCCCACCTGCCCCGCCGACAGCGAATCGAGATTGCGCGACTTCGGCGTGAACACGCCGATGTGCTCGACCGGATACTGCGCGCCGGTCGCCATCATCTTGATCTTGTCCTTCGGGCGCAGCGTGCCGTTGACGATGCGCACCAGCATTACGACGCCGACGTAGTTGTCGAACCACGAATCGATGATGAGCGCCTGCAGCGGCGCGTCCGGATCGCCCTTCGGCGGCGGCACCTTCGCGATCAGCGCTTCGAGCACATCCTCGACGCCGAGGCCCGTCTTCGCGCTGCAGCGCGTCGCGTCGGTCGCGTCGATGCCGATCACGTCCTCGATCTCCTCGATCGCGTTCTCGGGGTTCGCGGCCGGCAGGTCGATCTTGTTCAGCACCGGCACGACCTCGACGCCGAGCTCGATCGCCGTGTAGCAGTTCGCGACCGTCTGCGCCTCGACGCCCTGGCTCGCGTCGACGACCAGCAGCGCGCCTTCGCACGCGGACAGCGAACGGCTGACCTCGTACGAGAAGTCGACGTGCCCCGGCGTGTCGATCAGGTTCAGGTTGTAGACCTTGCCGTCGCGCGCGCGATAGGACAGTGCAGCCGTCTGCGCCTTGATCGTGATGCCGCGCTCGCGCTCGATATCCATCGAGTCGAGCACCTGCGCTTCCATTTCACGGTCGGCGAGGCCGCCGCAGACCTGGATGATGCGATCCGCGAGCGTCGACTTGCCATGGTCGATGTGCGCGATGATCGAGAAATTGCGAATATGATCCATTCAGTGCCGATCAAGCGAAAAAGGCGCGCTCGACGACTGCGGAGCACGCCTTGTGTAAGTCGGTGAAAAAACAGCCTATTTTAGCCGAAAAGGCCTTCACCGGGCGGTATTTCGGACGCCTGGCCGCGCGGTGCCCGGCCGGGGCGCCTGCCGGGCGAAGTCCCGTGCGAAGCGACACCGGCCAGCGACAGGCTCAGCGCCGGGCCATGAGCGCGTCGCGCACCCTCGCGTCGTCGAACCGGTGGCGGCACACTTCCGCGCCGTCCAGCAGCAGCACCGGCACGTCCTCGTCGTAGCGGGCGACGAGCGCTGCATCGGTGTCGATGTCGACATAGTCGACCGCGACGCCGAATTCGGCCGCCACCGGCGCCAGTGCGCCGCGCATGTCGTCGCACAGGTGGCACCAGCCGCGGCCGTAGAGCGTGAACATCGGCGCGTTACTTCTGGCGCGGCCGCACCGGCACGAACTGCGTATTGTCGCCGCGCCGCACCAGCACCGCGACCGCCTTTTGCGGATCGAGCTGCGCGGTCACTTCGGCGAACTGCTTCGCGCTCGTGATGTCGGTATCGCCGACGCGCAGCACGATGTCGCCGCGCTGCAGGCCCGCACGGGCAGCCGGGCCGTCGACGCCGTCGATCTGCACACCGTTCTTCAACTTCAGCGTCTTCAACTGATCCGCCGTCAGGTCGCTGACCGTCAGACCGAGCGAATTGGTCTGGCGCGGCTTCTGCGGCGCGTTCTTGCGCTGTTCGGCCTTGGCCGTCGACTCGACCGGCGTCTCCGCGATCGTGATCGGCAAATCGCGCGCCTGACCCTTGCGCCATACGCTGACGGTCGCCTTCGTGCCGGGCTTCGTGTCGCCGACCATGCGCGGCAGGTCCGACGCCGCGTCGACCGGGCGGCCGTTGAACTTCAGGATAATGTCGCCCGGCTGGATGCCTGCCTTGTCGGCCGGGCCGCCCGGCTCGACGCTGCTGACGAGCGCGCCTTCGGCCTTCGGCAACCCGATCGAGTCGGCGACGTCCTTCGTCACCTCGCCGATCGCCACCGCGATCCGGCCGCGCGTGACCTTGCCCGTCGCCTTCAGCTGATCGGCCACGCGCATCGCCTCGTCGATCGGAATCGCGAACGAAATGCCCATGAAGCCGCCGGTACGGCTGTAGATCTGCGAGTTGATGCCGATCACCTCACCCTGCATGTTGATCAGCGGGCCGCCCGAGTTGCCGGGGTTCACGGCGACGTCGGTCTGGATGAACGGCAGATAGTCGCCCGTGTTGCGGCTCTTCGAGCTGACGATGCCGGCCGTCACCGTGTTGTCGAGACCGAACGGCGAACCGATCGCGACGACCCACTCGCCGACGCGCACCTTGTTCGAGTCGCCGATCGCGACGACAGGCAGGTTCGACGCCTGGATCTTGACGACCGCGACGTCCGTGCGATCGTCGACGCCGATCAGCTTCGCCTTGAATTCGCGCTTGTCGGTCAGCGTCACGTAAATGGTGTCCGCGTCGTCGACGACGTGCGCATTGGTCATCACATAACCGTCGGCCGACACGATGAAGCCCGAGCCGACGCCGCGATTCTGCTCGGTGTCGGGCGGATTGTCCGGTGCCGGCGCATTCTTCGGGTTGCCGTTGCCGCTACCGTTGCCGGGCGCCTGCGGCAGCGGAATGCCGAAGAAGCGCCGGAAGAATTCCGACATGTCGCCGTTGTCGAAGCCCGGCGGGAGCATCCCGCGCGGGCCGCTGCTCGTCGGCACGTTGGCGGTGGTCCTGATGTTCACGACGGCCGGCCCGACCCTTTCGACCAGATCGGCGAAGTCGGGCAGGCTGGCAGCGGGAGCCGTCACCGCGATCGCGGTATGCGGCACGAGCGGCAGGCAGGCAGACAACGCCGCCGCCGCGAACCATTTGCGCAGCGTGTGTTTCATCATGTCGGAAGCCGTAGCGTTACTTGGAAGCCTTGTATTCTATGGCAGACGCGAACTGCTGCAACGTAGCCGGCGGCACTTCGCCGAGCACGGTGATCCAGTAGTCGCCGCGACGCTTCACGAGAACGTGCGTCGCACCGGTGCTGCCCGCGCCTTCCTTGCGCGTGTTCTTCTCGGCCGGTTCGATGAAAACGGAGATCGTCGCGAGACCGTCGGTGAAGACGGCCTGATCGACCGGAATCGGCGGATCGCCCGCATCGCGCGCAGCCATCGGCCGGCGCACTTCGCGGATCTTCTTGAAACCGGCGACGCTCGGCGCAAGCTGCCAGCCCTGCGCTTCCATGTCGACCGTCGCGACCGGCGGGCGCACGACGGTCCAGCCGCTCAGGTTGCGCATGCCGGCCGCGATCGCGGCCTTGTCGCCGCTCGCACCGCCCGTCTGCAATTGCGAGAACGCAATCTGTTCGAGCACGTGATCGTTCGCATCCAGCGTCTGCGAACGCAGCAGCAGCCCCGTGCGAGCGTCGGCCCAAAGCTTGTACGTGAAGCGGTAGGCATCCTTCGGTACGAGCTCGACGACCTGCGCGTCGATCCCGGCCACGCGGTCCTTGCCGAGCAACTTCGCATCGTAGACGGACATCACGTGTTCGCCGCTCGCGCCGAGCAGCGCGGGGAACGAATCGCGCGTCTGACGGCGCTCGACCACGCACAGCTTGCGCTCCGGCACGAACGTGTACAGCTCGTCGTTATGCCGCAGCAGCTTGCGCGGCTTGCCGTCGAGCGTCTCGATCCGCTCGAACTCGCCGTCGCGGGACGCGACGTGCGCGATGCGCGACGACTGGACATACCCGCCGCGCTGGTAGACGAACGTGCCCTCGTAGCTCTGCTGCTGCGCCGCCTGCTGGACGCGGTCGAGCCAGTCGGCGGCACCCTTGCGGGTCGCGACGGGATCGTCCGGTTGCTGGGCGCTGGCAGGAAGGGATTGAACGGACAACAGGGCGGCTGCACAAAGCAGGAGGGCCGGCAGCCGCTTCCATCCGGAGATGGCGTGATTCAACTGCAATGTCCGCATCGGGTTTATTGGCCTGGCGTGGTGGTCACGGCAGCGCGGATCAGCGGCATCGAACCCGTGACGACGGGCTGCTGCGCGAATTGCTGGTGCGCTTCAAGGTATTGGTCGAGACTGGCGTCGCGAATGATGTTGACGTCCTGCAGCCCCGGCTGGGCCGACGCCTGCGCGACCGTCACGCGCTGCAGGTTGCCGCTTTGCGGCGCACCGACCGACGCGACCTGGACGGCGCCCGGCGTGCCGGCCGTCTGCAGTTGCGGAACGACGATCCACGTCAGCGTGGCCGCCGCGGCGGCCACCGCGAACGCGGGCACGACACGCCGGCGCAGCGACAGCAGCCTGCGCGCGACCGGCGCGGCCGCCGGCGCGAGCAGGTGCGGCTCGCTCTCGAGCGCGGCCGACATGCGCGCGGTGAACGCGACGCTCAGCGCGGGCGACAACGCGAGTTCGTCCGAGCGCAGCGCATCGCCGATCAGGTGGTAATGGGCCCACGCAGCGCGATCCGCGCGGTCGAGCTCAGCCAGAAACTGCCCGTGATCCGGGCCATCGAACATTTCGCCGTCGACCAGCGCGGAAAGGCGCTCGCCGCGTGAGCACGCCTGCGACTGCGTATTGACCGACCCCATGATGCTCCCCATCTTGCACACCCCGTCGTGACTTCACGACTCTATCCGTTACTAGACCCCGACCCGCGTCGTTCCGCCCATCGCGCTTACCAGCGCTTGCCTTCGGGCGTATCGAGCAGCGGACGCAATTTGGCAGCGATTGCCTCGCGAGCACGGAAAATCCGCGACCGGACCGTCCCGATCGGACAGCCCATCATTTCCGCGATCTCTTCGTAGCTCAGGCCCTCGATCTCGCGCAGCGTAATCGCCTGGCGCAATTCTTCGGGCAACGCGGCCATTGCAGCGTTGACCGTCTCGGCAATCTGCTTGCTCATCAACATCGACTCAGGCGTGTTGATATCCCTTAGTTGGTCTGCGTCGGAGAAAGTTTCCGCTTCCTCCGCATCGGCCTCGGTCGAGGTCGGTGCGCGGCGACCTTGCGTCGCAAGGTAGTTCTTCGCCGTATTGACGGCAATCCGGTATAACCACGTGTAGAACGCAGATTCGCCGCGAAATTGCGGCAACGCACGGTACGCCTTGATGAACGCGTCCTGGGCTACATCCTCGACCTCGGCGGGATCCCGCACGAGGCGCGAGATCAGCCGAATGATCTTGCGGTGGTATTTGGAGACCAGGAGTTCGAACGCTGCCTTGTCGCCCTTCTGTACGCGCTCGACCAGAACCTGATCAATTTCTTTTTCACTCACCTGACAAATCCATTAACTAGGGATGCAACGTGGAGCGCTATTGTAGCGTTCCCGCACCGGCCGCTGGTTACGGTCGGTAACCGCGCCGCCGTCATGCCCGCCCCGCCGCGCCCGCGGTTCTCGCCAGCACGGACAGCGCGCTGAACGACGCGGCGTCGAGCGCATCGGCCGGAATCAGCAGCGGCCGGGCCCGCCGGGTGCCCTGCCCGACCGACAGCACGAGCAGCAGGCTGCTCCAGTGCGCATGGCCCGTCACACGGCCGCGGGCCAGCAGCCGCCCGGTGCGGCCAAACGCCGCAACTTCCCCGAATGCGTCGATCCGCAACTCGGCCGGTAGCCGGCGGGCGCAGGCCCGCGCGGCGCACACGGCCAGCAGCGCGGCCGTCGCGGCCGACACGCATGCGCCGGCGGCAGCGCCCGCGCGCGGCGTCCAGAACAGGTATGCCGACGCGGCAGCCGACGCGACGAACGCGGCCAGCACGACATACGACACGGCCGAGGCCCGCAACGCAAAGCGCTGCGGACGCCCGGCCGGAGCATCGAATGGACTCGTCAAGCGATTTCAGCGTCAGACGCGCTTGAACACCAGCGTGCCGTTGGTACCGCCGAAGCCGAAATTGTTCTTCACGGCCACGTCGATCTTCATGTCACGCGCGGTGTTCGCACAGTAATCGAGATCGCATTCGGGGTCCTGGTTGAAGATGTTGATGGTCGGCGGCGACACGTTGTTGTGCAGCGCCAGCACCGTGAACACCGACTCGAGGCCGCCCGCGCCGCCCAGCAGGTGGCCTGTCATCGACTTCGTCGAGTTCACGACGAGCTTGTACGCATGCTCGCCGAAGGCCGCCTTCACCGCGTCGGACTCGTTCTTGTCGCCCAGCTGGGTCGACGTGCCGTGCGCGTTCAGGTACTGGACCTCGTCCGGGTTCACGCCGGCGTCGCGCAGCGCCGCGACCATGCAGCGGCGCGGACCGTCCATGTTCGGCGCGGTCATGTGGTACGCGTCGCCCGTCATGCCGAAGCCCGCGACTTCCGCGTAGATCTTCGCGCCACGCGCCTTCGCCGACTCGTACTCTTCCAGCACCATCACGCCTGCGCCCTCGCCCAGCACGAAGCCGTCGCGATCCTTGTCCCACGGACGGGACGCGGTCGCCGGATCATCGTTGCGGGTCGACAGCGCTCGCGCGGCCGCGAAGCCGCCGATGCCGAGCGGCGACACCGTCGATTCGGCGCCGCCCGCGACCATCACGTCCGCGTCGCCGGCCTGGATCAGGCGCGCGGCGAGACCGATGCTATGCAGGCCGGTCGTGCAGGCCGTCACGGTCGCGAGGTTCGGGCCCTTCAGGCCGAACATGATGCTCAGGTGGCCCGAGATCATGTTGATGATCGAACCCGGCACGAAGAACGGCGAAATCCGGCGCGGGCCGCGATCGACGTAGGTCTGGTGCGTATCTTCGATCATCGGCAGGCCGCCGATGCCGGAACCGACCAGCACGCCGATGCGTTCCGCATTGGCGTCGGTCACTTCCAGACCACTGTCCTTGAGCGCCTGCACGCCGGCGGCGATGCCGTAATGGATGAAGGTATCCATGCTGCGGGCTTCCTTCGCCGGGATGTACTCCTCGGCGCTGAAACCCTTCACCTCGCCCGCGAAATGCACGGCGAGGTTCGACGGATCGAACTTCGTGACGGTGGCGATACCGGACTTGCCGGCGACGAGATTGGCCCAACCGTCGGCAACATTATTGCCAACAGGCGAAATCAGCCCCAGGCCTGTAACAACAACACGACGGCGGCTCACGGTAACCTCTTTTCCATTATTGGATGACAAAAACAAAAGCCACAGTGGCCACAGGAACCAGCCCTGCGAGCCCTGTGGCTGTTAGTCCGTCCGGCGCGAAGCCGGCAGGATGGCGCGTCAATCGCGAAGATCGCGGCGACGTGGCGAACAAGCGCGAAAGGCGCTTACGCCTTGACGTTTGCGCGAGCGTAGTCGATCGCTTGCTGAACGGTCGTGATCTTCTCTGCTTCTTCGTCCGGGATTTCCATGCCGAACTCGTCTTCGAGAGCCATCACCAGTTCGACCGTGTCGAGCGAGTCGGCGCCCAGATCGTTCACGAACGAAGCTTCGTTCTTGATCTCGGCTTCCGCGACGCCCAGTTGTTCAGCGACGATCTTCTTGACACGTTGTTCGATGTTGTCCATTACCCCTCCGAGGGAAAGTTCAGATTTACAAGTGCGCGCATTTTATCAGGTTTGCTGACGCCAAAACGCGCGTTGGCTTGATGGCCGATCAAGCGCCGATCCGCCTGAAAAACGGGATACGGCGCGGATAGTAAACGAAAATCGTTACGACATGTACATGCCGCCGTTCACGTGCAGCGTCGTGCCGGTGATGTAACCGGCCTGCGGCGATGCGAGGAACGCGACGGCATGGGCGATGTCCTCCGGGCTGCCGAGGCGGCCGAGCGGAATCTGGGTCTTGAGCGCGGCCTGCTGTTCTTCCGGCAGCGTCTTCGTCATGTCGGTGTCGATGAAGCCCGGCGCGACGCAGTTCACGGTGATGCCGCGGCTGCCGATTTCGCGTGCGAGCGCACGCGTCATGCCCGCGACGCCGGCCTTCGCGGCAGCATAGTTGACCTGCCCCGGGTTGCCGGCCGAACCGACCACCGACGTGATGTTGATGATACGGCCGCCGCGCGCCTTCATCATCGGGCGCAGCACCGCGCGCGACAGGCGGAACACCGACTTCAGGTTGGTGTCGATCACCGCGTCCCAGTCCTCGTCCTTCATCCGCATCGCGAGCTGGTCCTGCGTGATGCCCGCGTTGTTGACGAGCACGTTCAGCGCGCCGAATTCCTTCACGGTCGCGTCGATCAGCGTCTCGGCGGCCGCCGCGTCGTTGACGTTCAGTACCGCGCCGCGGCCCGTGACGCCCGCTTCCGCGAACGCCGCGGTGATCGCGGCAGCGCCCGATTCGCTCGTTGCGGTGCCGATCACCGTCGCGCCCAGGCGCGCGAGTTCGAGCGCGATCGAACGGCCGATGCCGCGCGACGCGCCGGTCACGATCGCAACCTGTTTATCGAGAGTCTTTTCCATGAATCGAATATCCGTCTCTTGAGAAAAGGCGCCGCGTCAGGCGGTCACCAGCTTGAGCGCTTCGTCGAGCGACGCCGGATCGAACACCGACGCCCCCGTCAGGTTGCCGTCGATGCGCTTCGTCAGGCCGGCGAGCACCTTGCCCGGACCGCATTCGATCACGTGCGTGACGCCCGTGCCGGCGATGTGCCGCACGCACTCGACCCAGCGCACCGGGCCTGCCGCCTGACGCACCAGCGCGTCCTTGATCGCGGCCGGATCGCTGACCACGGCGACGTCGATATTGTTCACGACCGGAATCTGCGGCGCCTTCACGTCGACATTCGCGAGATAGTCGCGCAACTGGTCCGATGCCGGCTTGAGCAGCGACGAATGGAACGGTGCCGACACAGGCAGCGGCAGTGCGCGCTTCGCGCCCTTCGCCTTCGCGATCTCGCACGCCTTCTCGACGGCAGCCTTGTTGCCCGCGATCACGACCTGCGCGGGCGCATTGAAGTTCACCGCTTCGACGACGCCCGCTTCCGCGGCTTCGGCGCACACCGCGCGCACCGTGTCGTCGTCGAGGCCCAGGATCGCGGCCATGCCGCCCTGACCGACCGGCACGGCCGCCTGCATCGCCTGCGCGCGGAAGCGCACGAGCGGCACCGCGTCCTTGAAGGCGAGCGCGCCCGCCGCGACGAGCGCCGTGTATTCACCGAGGCTGTGACCGGCGACGATCGACGGCGCCGGGCCGCCTGCCTGCTGCCACGCGCGGTAGCACACGTAAGCGGCGGTCAGCATCACGGGCTGCGTGTTGGTGGTCAGATTCAGCTCTTCGGCCGGGCCTTCGGAGATCAGCTTGCCGAGGTCCTGATTGAGTGCGTCAGACGCCTCCTGGAGCGTCTCGCGCACGACAGCCAGATCGGCGAATGCGTTGAGCATGCCGACTGCCTGCGAGCCCTGCCCCGGAAAAACGAATGCAAATTTCATATCGTCCCCAATTGAATCGATTCGGACGGCGCGCACGAACGGCGCGCCGATGAGATCCGCGCGCAGCAGTCGCGCGCCGCGGATCAGAAGCGGAAGACCGACGCGCCCCAGGTAAAGCCGCCACCGACACCTTCGATCAGCACGTGCTGGCCACGCTGGATGCGGCCGTCGCGCACCGCGGTGTCGAACGCCAGCGGGATCGACGCGGCCGACGTGTTGCCGTGCTGGTCGACCGTCACGACCATGCGTTCCTGCGGCAGGCCGAGCTTGCGGCAGGTGCTGGTCATGATGCGGATGTTGGCCTGGTGCGGAATCAGCCAGTCGATTTGTTCAGGCGCGAGATTCGCCTTTGCAAGCGCCTCGATCGCAACCTTCTCGAGTACGTTGACCGCGAGCTTGAACACGGCCTGCCCGTCCATGTACAGGAACGCGCTGCCCTCGATCACGCCACGATTCACGTTGCCCGGCGTGCAGAGGATATGCGAATAGCTGCCGTCAGCGTGCAGCGCGCTGCCGAGCACGCCCGGCTCTTCCGACGCGGACAGGATCACCGCGCCCGCGCCGTCGCCGAACAGCACGCAGGTCGTGCGGTCCTTGAAGTCGAGGATGCGCGAGAACGTCTCGGCGCCGACGATCAACGCCGTGCGGTGCTGGCCGCTGCGGATGAAGCTGTCGGCCGTCGCCATCGCATACGCAAAGCCTGAACACACGGCCTGCACGTCGAATGCCGCGCCGCCGTTCTTGATGCCGAGCTTGTTCTGCAGCAGGCACGCGGTGCTCGGGAACACGAAATCGGGGGTCGAAGTCGCGACGATGATCAGGTCGATCGACTGCGGATCGATACCGGCCATTTCGATCGCACGACGCGACGCCTCGAGCGCGAGATCGCTCGTCGTGACGTCCGGCGCGGCGAAATGGCGCGCACGGATACCCGTGCGCGCAACGATCCATTCATCGCTCGTCTCGATGCCTTCCTTCGCGAGACGATCGGTCAACTGCTGGTTCGTGACGCGGTCGGGCGGCAGGTAGCTGCCCGTGCCGAGCACGCGGGAATAGAGAGTCGATTGGGCCATTTATGCTTTAGAGGATTGCGCAGCGGAAGGTTCGGCGTGAGGGCCTGCGGCCGGGCTTGCATGGCCCGCGCCGCCCGCGTCGTGCTCGCCGTCGCCGAGCGACGCCGAATTGTCCGCCATCGCGCGCGCGAGGCGCTCCAGCACGCCGTTTTTGACCGCATCATACCCGCGTTTAATCGCCCACTCAAACGCGTAGGCATCGGCCGAACCGTGGCTCTTGATCACGAGGCTCTTCAGCCCCAGCAGCGCCGCGCCGTTGTACTGGCGGTGGTCGACGCGCTTCTTGAAACGCATCAGGACAGGCAGCGCGAGCAGCGCCATCAACCTCGACATCAGCGAACGGCCGAACTCCTCGCGGATGATGTTGGACAGCATCTGCGCGAGCCCCTCGGACGTCTTCAGCGCGACGTTGCCGACGAAGCCGTCGCACACGATCACGTCGACGGTGCCCTTGTAGATGTCGTTGCCCTCCACGTTGCCGCGGAAATTCAGCGTGCTGGCGCGCAGCAGCTCGCCTGCGCGCTTGATCGTGTCGTTGCCCTTGATGACCTCTTCACCGATGTTCAGCAGGCCGATCGTCGGCCGCTCCTTGCCTTCGAGCGCGGCCACCAGTGCGTGCCCCATCTCCGCGAACTGCAGCAGGTGCTGCGGCTCGCAGTCGACGTTCGCGCCGAGGTCCAGCATCATCGTGTAGCCGGTCGGGTTCGGCAGCGCGGACGCGATCGCGGGCCGCTCGATGCCGGGCAGCGTCTTGAGTACGTAACGGGAAACGGCCATCAGCGCGCCGGTATTGCCGGCGGAGATGCAGGCCTGCGCCGCGCCTTCCTTGACGTGGTTGAGCGCGACGCGCATCGAAGAATCCTTCTTCTTGCGCAGCGCCACTTCGACAGGGTCGTCCATCGCCACGACTTCGGTGGCGGGCACGATGGTCAGCGCGGGATCGTCGAGAGCTTTCAGCTTCTTGAGCTGAGCGCGGATCGCGCTTTCGATGCCGACGAGCATCAGGTGCGCATCGGGATGCGCGCGGACGAACTTGACTGCCGCGGGAACGGTCACGGACGGGCCGTGGTCGCCTCCCATGCAATCGATTGTGAGCTTTACGGTCATGGAATGCGACGAATTTCAGGCACAAAAAAGCGGCAGTTGAATGCCGCCTTTTTGTTGCGCCAGGAAAGTGTCAAGCGAACCAGTTGTCACGCGAACGGCGAACGTAGCGCGCAACGCGTGACTTGACGCTTAGTCGTTCTTCGTCTTGACGACTTTCTTGCCGCGATAGTAGCCGTTCGGGCTGACGTGGTGACGCAGGTGCACTTCACCCGTGCTCGGCTCGACTGCCAGCGGCGTTGCCGTCAGGAAATCGTGCGAACGATGCATGCCGCGCTTCGACGGCGACTTCTTGTTTTGCTGGACTGCCATGACTAACTCCTAAATAATTTTCCGGATTCTAACACAGCCCGATCCGGCGCTTAACTACCCTGGCCCAAAGCCCTTACGCCTTCCCGCGCCACAACTGCTTAGTGTTTCTTGGTGCCGTCACCGTCCTTCTTCAGCGCTTGCAGCGCTGCGAACGGATTCGGCCGTTTGCCTTCGTCCGCGGCTTCGTCGGGCTCTTCGCCCGCCTCTTCCTCAGGACCGCTCGCACCCGACACGAGGCTTTCGTGAACTGCCGGGCAAACCTCGTGCTTGGGCACGAGCGGCAACGAAAGCAGCAACTCCTCTTCGATCAAGTCGACGAGATCGAACTGGCGTGAGCCCACGATCACATCGGCTTCATCGTCGTCGAGCGGAAATTCTTCAGCTTCTTCTTCGGTCGCGACGACGCGGTACACCATGTCGACGCCGAACGTCTGGTCGTACGGGGTCATGCAGCGCTGGCACGTGAGCCACGCCTGGCCATGCACCGCGAGGCGCAGATACGGCTGCTGCCCATCGGCGCCGTCGTCCTGCAACTCCTTCTGCGTGAACCCTTCCGCCTGCCACGTGAAGACCGTGTCGCGATCTGGCGCGTCCGCCGGCACTTCGTTTAACATGCGCGGCAGTTGCGAGAGGCGCACCGCCCCTGCTGCCTGTCGCCCGCTGCGGGCGAACTCGAACAGGTCGACCGCGTGCGGATCAAGCGGCGCCGCAGGTTTGCCAGAAGAAGTGTTCATGTGCGCTCCTGCCTACAGGCTGACTTGCGGGATCCGGCTTGGCGCCGCTCACTCACGTACGGGTACGTACTTTACTTCCGAAGACCCGGCAGGCGCCACCACGGAAGCCTGCCGACGAAAAGCGGGCAAGCATACCTGTTTTACCTTTTGCGGTCAATCACTTAAGCTTGCGTCCGCACAACACCCGACGACTCACCGATCCAACCGACCATGCCGGATACCGTTTGCCGCCCGCCGCGGCTGATTCTTGCCTCCAGTTCCCGCTACCGCCGCACGCTCCTCGAGCGCCTCGGCGTGCCGTTCGACGTCGTGTCGCCCGACCTCGACGAAACCCCGCTCGACGACGAAACTCCGGCCTCGACCGCCCTGCGCCTCGCAGGCGCGAAAGCGCGCGCCGTCGCCGCGACGATCGACGCGCCGGACGGCGTGCTCGTGATCGGGTCGGATCAGGTCGCGACCTTCGACGGGCTCCAGATCGGCAAGCCCGGCACGCACCAGCGCGCGCTCGCGCAGCTCGTGTCGATGCAAGGCCGCGAAGTCGAATTCCACAGCGCACTCTGCCTGTACGACAGCCGCACGGGCGAGGCGCAGGTCGAGGACATCATCACGCGCGTGCGCTTCCGCTCGCTGCCCGAGGCCGAACTCGACGCGTACCTGCGCGCGGAAACGCCGTACGACGTCGCCGGCAGCGCGAAATCCGAAGGGCTCGGCATCGCGCTGCTCGACGCGATCGACTCGGACGACCCGACCGCGCTCGTCGGCCTGCCGCTGATCGCGCTCACGCGGATGCTGCGTGCCGTCGAATATCCGCTGTTTGCAACCATCCGTGGAGACCGCGCATGACGGCCGGCACGCTTTATCTCGTCCCGAACACGCTTGGCGAGGGCGACGAATCGATGCTCGCCGCCGTGCTGCCCGCGGCCGTGCAGGCACGCGCCGGCACGCTCGGCTATTACATCGGCGAGAACGCGAAAACGACGCGCGTCTTTCTGAAGAAGATCGGCACGACGCGTCCGATCCAGGAAATCGAGATCCGCGAGCTGAACGTCAATACGCCGGCCGGCGAAATCGACCGCCTGCTCGCGCCCGTGCTGGCCGGCGCGGACGCCGGCCTCGTGTCCGAGGCCGGCTGCCCGGCCGTCGCCGATCCCGGCGCATTGCTGGTACGCCGCGCGCACGAGCGCGGCGTGAAGGTCGTGCCGCTCGTCGGACCGAGTTCGATCCTGCTCGCGCTGATGGCGTCGGGCCTGAACGGCCAGAGCTTCGCGTTCAACGGCTACCTGCCGGTCGACGCGGCCGCGCGCGCGAAACGCCTGCGCGAACTCGAGCAGCTGTCGCGCAAGGCGCGCCAGACGCAGATCTTCATCGAGACGCCGTACCGGAATCACGCGATGCTCGACACGCTGATTGCGACCTGCGCGCCGTCGACGCAGATCTGCGTCGCGGCCGACCTGACCCTCGCGACCGAGACGATCGCGAGCCGCACCGTGGCGGACTGGAAAAAGGCGCCTGCGCCGAATCTGCACAAGCGTCCTGCGATCTTCCTGCTGCTCGCGAACTGAAGCCGCGGCCGGCCAGCGGGCCATCATGGCCCGCCGGACGCCGGTCAGCGCAGGCTGAACGACGCGCCGCCGGCCGTCAAAGCCTTCATCGCGGCGCCGCCGACGGCGGCGCCGAACTTGCGTGCGACGCGGTTCGTCAGACTTTCCTTCACCGTATAGTCGACGAGATCGGGCGCCTTCAGCACGTCGCGCGCGACCGTGTCGGTCGTGCCGTAGCCGTCGGCAAGCCCGAGTTCGACGCTCTTCTCGCCGGTCCAGAACAGGCCGGAGAACATGTCGGGCGTCTCATGCAGACGCTTGCCGCGGCCCTCCTTCACGGCCTTGATGAACTGCGCGTGCACCTGGTCGAGCAGCGCTTGCGCATGCGCGTCCATCTTCGGCGTCTCCGGCGAGAACGGATCGTAGAAACCCTTGTTTTCGCCCGACGTGTGCAGGCGCCGATCGACACCGAGCTTGCCCATCAGCCCGGTGAAGCCGAAACCGTCCATCAGCACGCCGATCGACCCGACGATGCTCGCCTTGTCGACGAAGATCTTGTCGGCCGCGGCCGCGATGTAATAGCCGCCCGATGCGCACATGTCGGTCACGACGACGTACAGCGGCTTGTCCGGATGCTTCGCACGCAGCCGCCGGATCTCGTCGTAGACCATGCCGGCCTGCACGGGGCTGCCGCCCGGGCTGTTGATCCGCAGCACGACGCCGACCGTGCCGTCGTCGTCGAACGCGGAGCCGAGCGCCGTATTGATGTCTTCGGCATTCGCATTGACGCCGGCCGCGATCTCGCCGTCGATCGTCACGAGCGCCGTATGCCGCCCGCTCGACGATAATTTCGAATCGCTCGAGAAATCGATCAGCGCGAACGCGAGCAGCACGAACACGCCCAGGAACGCGAAGCGGAAGAAAATCTTCCAGCGCCGCGCCGCGCGCTGTTCCTTCACGGCCGCGAGCGCGATCCGCTCGAGCGCCGCGCGCTCCCAGTTCGGTTCGCGGCTGTCGGGACGGGAGGAGGAATCGGGGGAATTCGGTTGGTCGGCCATGCAGTGTTGTCGTCAGTCGGTCGTGGCGGGAGCGGCAGGACGCAGGTCGGCGTCGGGCACCCAGAATACCGCACGCCCGTCGGGCGTGTCGCGTTCGTCGACCTCGACCGGCCGCAGGCGGGCGCCGCGGCACGGGCCGCCGACGCACTTGCCGGTATCCGGCGCGTAGATCGCGCCGTGCGTCGCGCACATCAGGTACAGGCCCGACGACTCGAAGAACTGCCCTTCGGACCAGTCGAGCTCCATCGGCACATGTGCGCAGCGATTCAGGTAACCGTATGCGCGACCGTCGTAGCGCACGAAGAACACGACGGCCTGCTCGCCGCGCAGCGTCGCGTCGACGCGCACGCCGGCGCCGCCGTCGGCCAGCGCGTCCGATGCGCACACGCGCACGGCGTCCGGCGCCGCGCTCATGCGTGCTCCCGCAGCCACGCAGCCAGCGCGTCGACGTCCGGCGCGACGAAGCGCGGCGCGAGCGCAGCCAGCGCGTCGGCCGTGTGCGCGCCGTATGCGACACCGACGCCGGCCGCTCCGGCGCTCGCGGCCATCTGCAGGTCATGCGTCGTGTCGCCGATCATCACGGTGCGCGCGAGGTCCTGCCCCAATTCCCGGGACAACTCGTGCAGCATCGCCGGATGCGGCTTCGAGAACGTCTCGTCCGCGCAGCGCGTCGCGTCGAACAGGCTCGTCAGCTTCGACTGGTCAAGCACGCGGTTCAGCCCGACCCGCCCCTTGCCGGTTGCAACGGCGAGCAGGTAGCCCGTATCGCGCAACTCGGCGAGCAGCTCGCGCACGCCGGCGAACAGCTCGATGCGCTGGTCGTCGAGCAGATAGTGATAACGGTAGCGCTCGGCCAGCCGCGGATAGTCGGACGGATCGAGGGTCGGAGCGGTAACCTGCAGCGCATCGCGCAGGCCGAGGCCGATCACGTAGCGCGACGCCTCGTCGGATGGCGTGGGCAGGCCGAGATCGCGGCATGCGGCCTGGATGCTGTGCGCGATGTGCGCAGTCGAATCCATCAGCGTGCCGTCCCAGTCGAAGACGATCAGGTCAAATTGCTGTCGAGCCATGCGGTTCAGGCGGTATCGCGCAGTGCGCTGAGTTGGTCGAGGAAGCGCCGGCATTCGTCCGGCAGCGGCGCATCGAACTGCAGCGCCTCGCCGGTCAGCGGATGGTTGAGCCGCAGCCGGTGCGCGTGCAGGAACATCCGTTTCAACGACGGCTGCGCATTCGCGCGCGCCAGCGCCTTGTTCAGTGCGAAATCGCCATACTTGGCGTCGCCGGCGATCGGCAGGCCGAGATGCGCGAGGTGCACGCGGATCTGATGGGTCCGACCCGTTTTGAGTTCCGCCTCGACGAGCGCGTAGTCGGGCCAGCGGTCGACGAGGTTGAACACCGTATGCGACGGCAGCCCGTCGTCCTGCACGCGCACGCGGCGCTCCCCTTCCGGGGTCGAATACTTGAACAGCGGCACCTTTACCGCGCGACGGCGCCCCCAGTCGGGCTGCCATTCGCCGTGGACGCATGCGAAGTAACGTTTGTCCATCCGGTTCTCGCGGATCTGTTCGTGCAGGCCCACGAGCGCCGTGCGTTTCTTCGCGAGCATCAGGATCCCGGACGTCTCGCGGTCGAGCCGGTGCACGAGTTCGAGGAATTTCGCGCGCGGGTGCGCCTGGCGCATCTGCTCGATCACGCCGAACGCGACGCCGCTGCCGCCGTGCACGGCGACCCCGGCCGGCTTGTCGATGACGAGCATCGCGTCATCCTCGTACAGCACGTCGAAATTCGCGGGCGGCACGATGGGCGTGTCGGCACGCGCGAGGTCCGCCGCCGCCACGCGCACGGGCGGCACGCGGACGACGTCGCCGAGCGCGAGACGGTACTGTGCATCGATCCGGCCCTTGTTCACGCGCACTTCGCCGCTGCGGAGGATCCGGTAAATATGGCTTTTCGGCACGCCTTTACAGACGCGCAACAGGAAGTTGTCGATCCGCTGACCGGCCGAGTTTTCATCGATCTCGATCATCGATACCTGGCCGCTTGCGACCGAATTCTGGGATATTTTGCCTAACTCATTCATACTGAATATAATTTTGCCCAGCCTGACGTTGAGGGTGGCCTGACCGGCCGGCCCCGACCGAGTCGGGCAAGGTGCAAGCGGAAACCATTATTTTACTTGCGCCGGGGGTCCGCTGCTCGCCCCTAATCAAAGAGATGCAGCAAGTTGCACGCACGGCGCCGCCCGTCGGCAAGGATCGCGCCCACAGGCGGATTCGGTCGGCAAGGCGCCGCGGTAACGGAAAGTTGGTTGAAAAGAATTTGATCGGCAGCCCGACGGCGCGAAGTGCGTCCGCAGGCTGCCGGTTGCGAAAATTACGGCGTTGCGCCCGATTTGGCCCCGCGAAGCGTGCGGGGCTTGGCGACGTCAAACCAGGGAAGTACACCCCAAGCGGGAAAGTCGGGCTGGATTCGATACTCCCCGCTGCGGCCCAAGCCGCAGCATCTGCCGCCAGCCGGCGCGCGCGACCCATTGCGCGCGCCCGTGGCAATGCCCGGACTCAGGCTTAGCGCGCTTTTTTGCAGCGTGCGGTGTGTGAACGCCGTGCTTTGAAGCCGTATTCGCAGGTGCCCTACGGCCGCCGGCCCCGTCTTTCGGGCCCAAGCGCCTCTTCAGGCAATTCTCCCCGCCATCGTTCCCGCTCCAGCGTGCTCGTGACAACACAACAAGGTGCGGCCTGCCGTCGTTCCCGCCCTCGCGACTGACAACCGCGAGGCGTCGGCTGCGGAGCCGCCTGGAGTCGTTCATGAAACGCATGCTGTTCAATGCGACGCAGCAGGAGGAGCTGCGCGTCGCCATCGTCGATGGGCAAAAGCTCATCGACATCGACATCGAGACAGCCGGGCGCGAACAGCGCAAAGGCAATATCTACAAAGGTGTCGTCACCCGCATCGAGCCGTCGCTCGAAGCGTGCTTCGTCAACTACGGCGAAGATCGCCACGGCTTCCTGCCGTTCAAGGAAGTCGCCCGCCAGTACTTCAAGGAAGGCATCGACATGCGCTCCGCGCGCATCCAGGATGCCCTGCGCGAAGGCCAGGAGCTGATCGTCCAGGTCGAGAAGGAAGAGCGTGGCAACAAGGGCGCCGCCCTCACGACCTTCATCTCGCTCGCCGGCCGCTACCTGGTGCTGATGCCGAACAATCCGCGCGGCGGCGGTGTATCGCGCCGGATCGAGGGCGACGAGCGCCAGGAACTGCGCGAAACGATGTCGCAACTGCAGATTCCGGACGGCATGAGCATGATCGCCCGCACCGCGGGCATCGGCCGCAGCGCCGAGGAACTGCAGTGGGACCTGAACTACCTGCTGCAACTGTGGCGCGCGATCGAAGCGGCGTCGCAAAGCGGCAACTCCGGCCAGCCGATGCTGATCTACCTGGAATCGAGCCTCGTGATCCGCGCGATCCGGGACTATTTCCAGCCCGATATCGGCGAAATCCTGATCGACACGACCGAGATCCACGATCAGGCCCGTGCGTTCATGGACATCGTGATGCCGGACAACGTGTCGAAGGTGAAGCGCTACCACGACGACGTGCCGCTGTTCTCCCGCTTCCAGATCGAGCACCAGATCGAAACGGCCTACTCGCGCACGGTGCCGCTGCCGTCCGGCGGCGCGATCGTGATCGACCACACCGAAGCGCTCGTCGCGATCGACGTGAACTCGGCGCGCGCGACCAAGGGCGCGGACATCGAGGAAACGGCGACCCGCACGAACCTCGAAGCGGCCGACGAAGTCGCCCGCCAGCTCCGCCTGCGCGACCTCGGCGGCCTGATCGTGATCGATTTCATCGACATGGAATCGGCGAAGAGCCAGCGCGAAGTCGAGCAGCGCCTGAAAGACGCGCTCAAGCATGACCGTGCACGCGTGCAGATGGGCAAGATTTCCCGCTTCGGCCTGATGGAGCTGTCGCGCCAGCGCCTGCGTCCGGCCCTGTCGGAAGGCAGCCACGTGACCTGCCCGCGCTGTAACGGCACCGGCCACATCCGCGATACCGAATCGTCCGCGCTGCAGGTCCTGCGGATCATTCAGGAAGAAGCGATGAAGGAAAACACCGCGGCGATCCACTGCCAGGTGCCGGTCGAGGTGACCGCCTTCCTGCTCAACGAAAAGCGTCAGGAAATCAACAAGATCGAGTCGCGCTTCAAGGTCGGCATCGTGCTGATCCCGAACAAGCACCTCGATACGCCGCACTACAAGCTCGAGCGCCTGCGCCACGACGACGCGCGCCTCGACGATCCGCGCGCGTCCTGGAAGATGGCCGAGGAAGCTGCCCGCGAACTCGAGTCGGAAACCGGCTACAGCAAGCGCACGGCAGAAGTGAAGCCGAAGCAGGAAGCCGCGGTCAAGGGCATCACGCCCGAGCGCCCGGCCCCGAGCCCGGCGCCGCAGCGCCCGGTCGAGCCCGTTCCGGCCCCCGCACCTGTCGCCGCGGCAAGCGGCGGTTTCATCGGCTGGCTGAAGGGCCTGTTCGGCATGTCGCCGGCTCCGGCGCCCGCACCGGTTGCTCCGGCACCGGCGAAGGAACCGGCGGCCCGCCCGGCTCGCGAGCGTACCGAGAAGACCGAGCAGCGCGGCGGCGATCGCAACCGCAACCGTCGCGGCGGCGCCCAGCAGGCGCAAGGCGGGCGCGACCAGGCAGCAGCAGGCCGTGGTCAGCCGCAACGCCTGGAGCGCGAAGGCAAGGAAGCGCGCGAACCGCGTGAAGGCCGTGAGCCGCGCGAGGGTCGCGAGCCGCGTGAAGGTCGCGAAATCCGTGAAGGTCGTGAGGGCCGCGAAGGTCGCGAGGGCCGTGGCCAGCGCGAAGGTCGCGAACCGCGCGAGCCGCGCGAAAGCCGTGAGCCGCGTGAGCCGCGTGAACCGCGCGAGCGTGCCGAGCAGCCGGAAGGCGTCGACGCAGCAGGTCGTGGCGAGCGCCAGGAACGCGGCGAGCGTCGCGAGCGCGGCGAACGCCGCAAGCCGACCCAGCATGCGGCCACGCTCGAGACCGTCACCCGTGGCGAAAACCATCCGGAAGCGGAAACCGACAAGGCCGTTGCAGAAGCCCTGCCCGGTGCCGAGCTGGCAGCCGATGCGGAAGCCGGCGCGCGTGACGGCGAGGAACGTCGTCGCCGCCGTCGCGGCCGCCGCGGCGGTCGTCGCGAGCGCGACGAAGACGGCGCAGTCGTCGACCAGGCCGAGCAAGGCCCGAATGGCGAAGCCTCAGCGCAAACCGTGACGCCGGAAGCACCGGCCGCTGCCGAACCGGCCCACACGGCCGCACCGGCAGTCGTCGCGGCCGTGGCAGGCGCCGTCGTCGTCGAAGCAGCGGTCGAGCAGCATGCTGCGCCGGCCGCTGTCGAAGCTCAGCCGGCACCGGCATACGTCGAAGCGGCTCCGGCCGCTCCGGTCGAGCCCGCGGTCGCCGTCGAGGCAGCGGCAGAACCGGCACCGGTCGCACCGGCCGTCGACATGGAAGCCGGTCCGGCTCCGGTCGCGGTTTCGCCGACCGATGCGTTCGAAGTGCCGGCAGTACCGGCAGCAGCGCCGGCCGCTGTCGAGGCGCCGCAGTCCGCGCCCGTCGAGCAAGCCGCACCGGCCGTGACGACCGAAGCCGCTCCGGCGGCTGTCGAGCCGGCGCATGTCGAAGCGGCACCGGTCGAGGCCGTTGCAGCACCGGCACCGGCTCCTGCCCCCGCGCAACCGGCAGCCTCGCCCGCTTCGGCGAGCCTGGATGTCGTGCTGGAGCAGGCCGGTCTCGTCTGGGTGAACACGGACGCCGACAAGTTCGCCGCTGCGCAGGAAGCCGCATCGCGCCTCCCGCGTCCGGCCCGCGTGCCGCGCGAACGCAAGGCGCTGCCGCCGGTCGATACGGCCCCGATGCAGCAGGTCGAAACGACGCACCACTGACCGGCACATCGCCCGACCAGGAAAAGCCCGCCTCCGGCGGGCTTTTTCACATCCATGCTGCGGGTTTCCGCCCACCGGACCCGGGCGGCCGCTTGCGGCTAAAATACAAGTCTGGCTCGCACTTCTTTCAACATGTCCCGACGCATCATTCCTCTCGCCGACGTCAGCGGGATGCCGGACGTCTCCGGCGTCGCGCATGCCCCCGACGGCACGCTGGCCGACACGTTCGCCAGGCCGCTGCGCGACCTGCGCATCTCGGTGACGGACCGCTGCAATTTCCGCTGCGTGTACTGCATGCCGCGCGCGGTCTTCGACAAGGACTACCCGTTCCTGCCGCACAGCGCGCTGCTCACGCACGAGGAAATCGAACGCGTGGCGCGACTCTTTGTCGCACACGGCGTCGAGAAGATCCGCATCACGGGCGGCGAGCCGCTGCTGCGCAAGAATCTCGAATTCCTGATCGAGCGCCTCGCGCGCCTGACAACGCATGACGGCCGCCCGCTCGACCTGACGCTGACGACCAACGGCTCGCTGCTCGCGCGCAAGGCGCGCGCGCTGAAGGACGCCGGGCTCACACGCGTGACGGTCAGCCTCGACGCGCTCGACGATACGCTGTTCAAGCGCATGAACGACGCCGAGTTCGCGAGCGCCGACGTGCTCGACGGCATCTTCGCGGCCCAGGCCGCCGGCCTCGCGCCGGTCAAGGTCAACATGGTCGTGAAGCGCGGTACCAACGACGGCGAGATCCTGCCGATGGCCAAGCGTTTCCGCGGCACCGGCGTGATCCTGCGCTTCATCGAATACATGGACGTCGGCACCTCGAACGGCTGGAACATGACCGAGGTGCTGCCGTCGGCGGACGTCGTTGCGCGGATCGCCGAACATTTCCCGCTCGTGCCGCTCGACGCGCACACGGCGGCCGAAACCGCGCAACGCTGGGGTTATGCGGACGGCAGCGGCGAGATCGGCGTGATCTCGAGCGTCACGCAGGCCTTCTGCGGCGACTGTACGCGCGCGCGGCTGTCGACCGAAGGCAAGCTGTACCTGTGCCTGTTCGCGTCGACGGGCCACGACCTGCGCGCGCTCGTGCGCGGCGGCGCAAGCGACGCCGAGATCGCGACCGCGATCGCCCGCATCTGGCAGGCGCGCACCGACCGCTATTCGCAACTGCGCGGCAGCGCGTCGGCCGAACCCGCGCCCGACGGCGCCGGCAAGCGCGTCGAAATGTCGTATATCGGCGGCTGACGCACGCCGCCCTTTCCGCCTTCGCACGATGCCCGTTTCCGCCTCTCCCTCGATCGCCGGCCTGCTGCTCGCAGGCGGGCGCGCCACGCGCATGGACGGCGTCGACAAGGGCCTGCAACTGCTCGACGGTACGCCGCTCGCGCTGCACGTGCTGCGCCGGCTCTCGCCGCAGGTCGACGAGACGCTGATCAGCGCGAATCGCCACGCCGATCGTTATGCGGAGCTCGGTGCGCCGTTCGATGCACGCGTCGTCGCGGACGAAACACCCGATTTCCCCGGCCCGCTCGCGGGTCTGCTCGCCGGCATGCGGGCCGCGCGCGCGCCGCTCGTCGCGTGTTCGCCGTGCGATACGCCGTTTCTGCCCGCCGACCTGGTCGCGCGGCTGCATGCCGCGCTCGACGCGCAGCAGGCCGACATCGCGATTGCGGTCACTGTCGATGCGCAGCAGGCGCGCTCGCCACAGCCGACGTTCGCGCTGCTGCGCACGGCGCTGGCCGACGATCTCGCCTCGCGGCTTGCCGCCGGCGACCGCAAGGTGCGTGCGTGGTACGCACGCCACAAGACGGTCGAAGTCGAGTTTCGCGACGAGCGTGCGTTTTACAATGCCAACTCCTGGCAGGAACTTGCCGCGTTGGCCCGTCGCTGACGGCGCCCGCGCCGTTCCCGCCCGGCGTCCACCGCACGCGAAACCCGCGCCCAGGCACCCTCCTCGCGCCACCGGCCACGAACCCGATACGCCTCGCGGCGCAGTCCGACTGATGATCACGCAATCCTCGCCCGCCTCCCGAACCGCACCCGATTCCGATGCCCCGCTGTCGCTTGCCGACGCGCAGGCGCTCGCGTGCCGCTTCGCGGTGCCTGTGGATGCGTGCGACACGGTGACGCTGCGCGACGCGCTCGACCGCGTGCTTGCGGCCGACGTGAACGCACCGTTCGACATTCCCGCGTACGACAACTCGGCAATGGACGGTTATGCGTTCGACGGCAGCGCCGGTGCGCACGCGGCGCCGCAGGGGGACGTCGCGCTGACGGTCGCCGGCACCGCGTTCGCGGGCCATCCGTTCGACGGCGCCGTGGCGGCCGGGTCATGCGTGCGCATCATGACGGGCGCGCCGATGCCGGCCGGATGCGATACGGTGATTCCGCAGGAACGCGTGCGTGTCGACGGCGACACGATCCGCTTCGCCGCGCACGACGTCGCGCACGGCGCGAACTGCCGCAAGGCCGGCGAGGATCTCGCGCGCGGCGCCTGCGCGCTCGCCGCGGGCCGCCTCCTGCGGCCGTCCGATCTTGGCCTGCTCGCGTCATTCGGCTTCACCGACGTCACGGTGCGCCGGCGCGTGCGCGTCGCCGTGTTCTCGACCGGCGACGAACTGCGCGAGCCCGGCGAACCGCTCGGTCGCGGCGCGCTGTATGACAGCAACCGCGGGATGCTGATCGCGATGCTCGAAAGGCTGCACGTCGACGCGATCGATCTCGGGATTGTCCGCGACGACCCGGCCGCGCTCGAAGCCGCGTTGCGCGACGCCGTCGCCGCGCAGGCCGATGCGGTGATCACGTCGGGCGGCGTATCGGTCGGTGAAGCCGACTTCACGCGCGACGTGATGGCACGGCTCGGCGACGTCACGTTCGCGAGCCTCGCGCTGCGGCCCGGCCGGCCGCTCGCGTGCGGCACGCTCGCACGTGCGCCCGATGGCGCCGGTCACGCGCTGTTCTTCGGGCTGCCCGGCAATCCGGTCGCGTCCGCCGTGACGTTCCACGCGATCGTGCGCCCCGCGCTGCTCACGCTGGCCGGCGCGCAGACGCCGCCGCCGGCGATGTACACGGCGCTCAGCACGCATGCGCTGAAGACGCGTGCGGGCCGCACCGAATACCTGCGCGGCATCGCGACGCGCGCCGCCGACGGCCGCTGGCACGTCGCGCCGGCCGGTTCGCAGAGTTCCGCGTCGCTGAGCGGCCTCGCGGCCGCCAACTGTTTCATCGTCCTGGGCCACGATACCGCGGCAGTCGACGCGGGCACTCCGGTCGACATCCTGCCGCTCGACGGCCTGATCTGAATTTCACTATCGATATATCTCTACGGGGGCAATCCGCACATGAAGAAACAAATTTCGTCGATCGCCGCGGGGCAGACCGCGAAGGCGTTGATCCTCGTCTACCTGACGTTCAGCGTGCCGATCGTGCTGCTCGGCATTCTCGTCGCGTACATCCGTTACGGGATGGTCGAGTTGAGCACGATCCTGAGCGCGCTGCTGCTGAACGCCATCCTCGGCTTCGTGCTGCTGTGGATCGCATGCCACGCATACAATTGGGTCGCATCGCGCTTCGGCGGCATCGAGATCGTGTTGTCCGATCCGCCGGAGGAAGCGTGAGCGACGCGCCGCTGATCCGCGCGGCCGAAGCGCGCGACGCCGGCACGATCCTCGCGCTGATGCGCGAGCTGGCCGAATTCGAGAAGCTCACGCACCTGTTCGTCGCGACCGAAGCGGATCTCGCCGACGCGCTGTTCGGCGAGCGGCCTGCCGCCGAAGCGCTCGTGGCCGAGCGCAACGGCGCGATCGTCGCGTATGCGCTGTTCTTTCACAACTATTCGACGTTCCTCGGTCGTCGCGGCCTCTATCTCGAGGATCTGTACGTGCAGCCGTCGCAGCGCGGCACCGGCCTCGGCACCGCGATGCTGCGCCACCTCGCGGCACTGGCCGTCGAGCGTCGTTGCGGGCGTTTCGAATGGTCGGTCCTCGACTGGAATCAGCCCGCGATCGATTTCTACGAAAAGATGGGCGCGACCGTGCTGCCCGAATGGCGCATCGTTCGCGTAACGGGCGACGCGCTGGATACGCTCGCAGGCCGCTGAGCGTCGGCCCGCGCGAGCCGCGGCCGAACTACCCCTGCCGCAAAAGGAAACGGGCGCCGACGGCGCCCGATTTCATTGCGATCCGCCCGCACTCGAGCGGCTGAACCCGTCAAGCGTCGTCGGCATCGGCACCGCCGTCCGCGCCGTCCGAACCGAGCAAGCCAGCCGCCGTATCGCCCGGCAACGCCTCGACCTGCTTCAGCTTGCGGCTCATCACACGCGTACGCTGCTCGGCGGACTCGATCGAGCGCGTGACCGTTTCGAGCTGCGCCTTCGTGCGCGCGAGCACGTCGCCGAACTTGCCGAACTCCGTCTTCACCGCGCCGAGCACCTGCCAGACCTCGCTCGAGCGCTGCTCGATCGCGAGCGTACGGAACCCCATCTGCAGGCTGTTCAGCAACGCGGTGAGCGTCGTCGGCCCCGCGACCGTCACGCGGTAGTCGCGCTGCAGCAGGTCGGTCAGCCCCGGGCGGCGCAGGATTTCCGCATAAAGCCCTTCGGTCGGCAGGAACAGCAGCGCGAAATCGGTCGTGTGCGGCGGCGCGACGTACTTCTCGGCAATCGTGCGCGCCTCCAGCCGCACGCGCGCTTCGAGCGCACGTGCCGCTTCCTCGACCGCCGCCGTATCGGCGCGCTCCTGCGCGTCGATCAGCCGCTCGTAGTCTTCGCGCGGAAATTTCGCGTCGATCGGCAGCCACACCGGCGGCGCATCGCGCGTGCCCGCATCGCGGCCCGGCAGCCGGATCGCGAATTCGACGCGCTCGGTACTTTTCGGCACCGTCGCGACGTTCTTCGCGTACTGATCGGGTGTCAGCATCTGTTCGAGCAGCGCCTCGAGCTGCACCTCGCCCCAGGTGCCGCGCGTCTTCACGTTGGTCAGCACCTTTTTCAGATCGCCGACGCCCGCCGCGAGCGTCTGCATCTCGCCGAGCCCGCGATGGACCTGCTCGAGCCGGTCCGACACGAGCTTGAACGATTCGCCGAGCCGCTGTTCGAGCGTCGCGTGCAGTTTCTCGTCAACGGTGCGGCGCATCTCCTCGAGCTTCGCCGCGTTGTTCGTCTCGATTTCCTTCAGCCGCTGTTCGAGCGTCGCGCGCACTTCGCCAATCCGGCGATCGTTCGCTTCGGTCAGTTGCGTGAGCTGCCGGTTCAACGTATCGCCGAACAACCTGAGCGCGGCCGTCTGCTCCTCGCGCGCCTGCTGCGCCTGACGCTGCACGCTCTCGCGCATCGCGTCGAACTGCTGCGCATTGCCGGCGACGAGCTTGCCGAGCTGCTGAGCGAAACCCTCGATCTGGTTGTTCTGCACGGTCGCCACGCTCGTCAATTGCGCGGCGAGCGTCTGCTGAAGCTGCGAGAAACTGCCGGCCAGCTCGGTGCGCGAACCGCGCGCGTTCTCGACGATCTCGCCGCGCAATTCGCGTTCGAGCCGCTCGACCGCGCGCGCCTGCGCATGCGCGGCATCCTCGATCTGGTCGCCGAGCACCCCCGCATCGTCGTGGCGGCCGCCGCCGCGCACGATCGCGACGATCGCCACCGCGAGCGCGACGGCCAGCACGACGACCGCCGCAAGCAACAACGTCATCGTCATGCGCGCGGCTTCCCGATCACGTCAGGGTTGATCGGATTCGGCGGCTGCCCCGCGCGCGGCCCCTCGCCCAGTGCGGCGATCAGGTTGTCGGCGGCAAGGTTCGCCATCGCACGGCGCGTCTTTTCGGTCGCGCTCGCGATATGCGGCGTCAGCACGACGTTCGGCACCTCGAGCAGCGCCGGATGCACGGCCGGTTCGCCTTCGTACACGTCGAGGCCGGCCGCGGCGATCGTCCCGTCGCGCAGCGCAGCGGCCAGCGCCGCGTCGTCGACGATCCCGCCGCGCGCGATGTTGGTCAGCGTCGCGGTGGGCTTCATCTTCGCGAGTTCGGCCGCGCCGATCGTGTGATGGTTTTCCTTCGTGTACGGCAGCACGAGCACGACGTGATCGGCGCGCGCGAGCAGCGCATCCTTCGACACGTATTCGGCGTTCAGCTCGGCCTCGATCTCGGGCGCGACCCGCGACCGGTTGTGATAGATCACCTGCATCCCGAAACCGCGCGCGCGGCGCGCGAGCGCCTGGCCGATTCGGCCCATCCCGATGACGCCGAGCGTCGAGCCGTAAATGTCGTTGCCGAGGAAACCGTCGTACGCCCACTTCTGCCAGTGACCGGCGCGCAGCCAGTGTTCGGATTCGGCGATCCGGCGCGCGGCGGCCATCATCAGCGCCCAGCCGAAATCGGCGGTCGACTCGTTCAGCACGTCCGGCGTGTTGGTGCCGAGCACGTTCGCCGCGTTGAACGCGGCCATGTCGAAGTTGTTGTAGCCGACCGCCATGTTCGACACGACGCGCAGGCGCGGCGCCGCCGCGAGCGCCGCCGCGCCGACTGGATCGCCGGCCGTCAGCGCGCCGTCCTTGTCGGCCAGACGCGCGGTGAGCGCATCGGGTGCGAGCGCGTCGCCGTCGTTCCAGTCGACTTCGAAATACTGCTTGAGGCGTTCGATCACGTCCGGAAAGATCGGACGCGCGACCAGAATCTTCTGCATCGCCATCTCCGTATGCCGCGGGCCGATCGCGGCGCGCATCGCGCCGCCGGGACTGCCCGCGCTTGGTTGAAAGTTGTCAGGTTACGCCGGGAAGAAGATCAGCGACGTCAGCAGGAACACCGGCACCAGGATGACGAGCGCCCAGCCGAGGTATGCGAAGAAGCTCGGCATCTTCACGCCGCGCGACTCCGCGATCGCCTTCACCATGAAATTCGGCGCGTTGCCGATATAGCTGTTCGCGCCCATGAACACCGCGCCCGCGGAGATCGCGGCGAGCGTCGACGCACCCGTCGTCATCAGCGTCTGCGCATCGCCGCCCGCGAGGTTGAAGAACACCAGATAGGTCGGCGCATTGTCGAGGAACGACGACAGTAGGCCCGTCGCCCAGAAGTACATCGCGTCGACCGGCTTGCCGTCCGGCCCCGTGACGAGATGGACGATCTGCGCGAATGCGCCGTCCGCGCCCGCGCGCAGGATCACGATCACCGGCGCGATCGTCACGAAGATTCCCGCGAACAGCTTCGCTACCTCCTCGATCGGCGCCCAGTTGAACGCGTTGCCTTCACGTGCGGAACGCGGCGTCAGCGCGAGCGACGCGAGCGTCACGACCACGAGCGCGACGTCGCGCGCGAGGTTCTGCAGCGCGACGTGCGTGCCCCACACGTCGAACGCGATGTCCGGCTTCCAGATGCCGCTCATCAGCACGAGCGCGACCACGGCCGCGAGCAGCACGAAGTTGATCTTGCCGTCGATCGATAGCGCCGCGCCGTCGGGCGTCGGGTCGAGCGCGGCCGGCCGCTCCTCGCCGCCCTTCCGGTAGAAATACGTGTCGAGCACGAAGAACAGCGCCAGCAGCACGACGCAGATGAACAGCATCGGCAGCGCGAGATGGGTCGTCGTCCAGAAGAAGCTCACGCCGTTCAGGAATCCGAGGAACAACGGCGGATCGCCGAGCGGCGACAGCGAGCCGCCCGCGTTCGCGACGAGGAAGATGAAGAAAATCACGACGTGCACGACATGCTTGCGGTTGTCGTTCGCGCGCAGCAGCGGCCGGATCAACAGCATCGCGGCGCCGGTCGTGCCCATCACGCTCGCGAGCAGCGTGCCGAGCGCGAGGATCGCAGTGTTCAGCTTCGGTGATCCGTGCAGGTTGCCGTTCACGCAGATGCCGCCTGCCACCGTATAGAGCGCGGTGAGCAGCACGATGAACGGAATGTATTCCTCGAGCAGCGCATGCACGAGCGTGCCGAACGCGGTGCCCGCGCCGAACGCGAACGCGAACGGGATCAGGAACACGACCGCCCACCCCGCCGCAATCTTGCCGAAGTGGTGATGCCAGAATACCGGGGCAGCGAGCGGGAACAGTGCGATGGACAGCAGGATCCCGGCAAACGGGATGCCCCAGAGCGCGGACAGTGTGGCACCGTCGAGCGTTGCGGCCGAGGCAAGCGCGGGAACGGCGCCAAGCGCGACTCCCGACGCCATGCCCGCCCAGGCGGCATGTCGTTTCATGCAGAACTTCCTTGTTCGAGTGGTAGTGGATGCGGCGGGCGCGTCATGCGCCCCGGACGACGATCGCATGCACGCGGTACGGGCCGTGCGCGCCCAGTACGATGGTCTGCTCGATGTCGCCCGTGCGCGACGGGCCCGACACGAAATTGACCGCGCGCGGCAACTCGCCGCGCTCCGCACGGATCAGCGCGAACGCGTCTTCATGACCGGCGACGATCCGCGACGCGGGCACGATCGCGATGTGCGTCTCCGGCAGCAGGCCGGCCGATGCATAGGTATCGGGACCGGACAGCAGCACCAGCGAACCCGTTTCGGCGGTCGCGCAAAAGCAGCCCGTGAGGCCGACGAGATCGCCGTCGCGCGGCTTGCGGCACTCGACCGACAGGCCTGCGCCGGCCCAGTCGAGATCGGCCAGCGTGCGCCATGCGACGGCCTGCGTCGGCAGGCCGTGAGCGGAAAGATAGCGGGCGGCGGCGGTCGGTGCGTCGGCGAGCGCCGCGACTTCGTCGACCGTCGTCGACAGGCGTGCCGCTTCGTCGACGAATGCGGCAACGAGATCGGCCGGCATCGGCGGACGCGGGCCCTGCGGATGGCGGGCGAGATAATCGGCGACGCCGTCGCGCTCCGCTGCATCGGGCTCGGCCGCGCGCCCCTGCGCCGCGCGAATGCGCGCGAGGATCTGGCGACGGGCAGCAGAAGTGTCCATGAACGGTCCTCGTGACGTTGGCGTGCAATACGTCGGATTATACCGGCCGCCCCTGCCGCCACGCACCTTCGACCGAACGGCCGACGCTCACTTCGACGCGTCTTCCTCGACCGGTTGCGCGATGCCGAACACCTGGCGCAGGTAGGCGAGATAGGCCTTGTCGTCGCACATGCTCTTGCCCGGCGAATCCGACAGCTTCGCGACTGGCTGGCCGTTGCAGCGCACCATCTTGATCACGATCTGCAGCGGCACGTAGCCGAGGTCGTTGGTGAGGTTCGTGCCGACGCCGAACGCGAGCTTGCAACGGCCGCGGAACCGTTCGTACAACTGCATGACCTTCGGGATGTCGAGCGCGTCCGAGAACACGAGCACCTTCGTGCGCGGGTCGCACCGGTTCGCCTCGTAATGGCGCAGCATCCGCTCGCCCCAGTCGAACGGATCGCCCGAATCGTGGCGCGCGCCGTCGAACAGCTTGCAGAAGTACATGTCGAAGTCGTTCAGGAACGCATCCATCCCGTAGACATCCGACAGCGCGATCCCGAGGTCGCCGCGGTATTCCTTCGCCCACATCTCGAAGCCGTAGATCTGCGAGTCGCGCAGCCTCGGGCCGAGCGCCTGGCACGCCTGCAGGTACTCGTGAGCCATCGTGCCGAGCGGCGTGATGTCGTGCTTCATCGCGTACAGCACGTTGCTCGTGCCCGCGAACTGCGGGCCGAGGCCGTCGCGCAGCGTGAGCGCGACTTCCTCGTGCCAGACCTTCGAGAAGCGCCGGCGCGTGCCGTAGTCGGCGATCTTGCAGTCGGCGAACTCGGGCTTCGCGCCGAGCAGCTTGATCTTCTCGCGCAGCCGCTCGCGGCCTTCGCGATAGTCGGGCTCGCGCTGCGTATTGCGGAAATAGACTTCGTTGACGATCGCGAGCACCGGGATCTCGAACAGGATCGTATGCAGCCACGGCCCCTCGATCACGATGTCGATCTCGCCGTTGCCCTTCGGCGAAGGCGTGATCGAAATGTACTTCTCGTTCAGGTGGAACAGCGCGAGGAAATCGACGAAATCGCTCTTGATGAAGCGCATCCGCCGCAGGTAGTCGAGTTCGACGTCGGAAAAACGCAGCGAGCACAGGCCGCGCACCTCGTCGCGGATCTCGTCGATGTACGGCACGAGATCGACGCCTTGCGTGCGGCACTTGAAACGGTATTCGACGTTGGCCGCCGGGAAGTGATGCAGGACGACCTGCATCATCGTGAACTTGTAGAGATCCGTGTCGAGCAGCGAAGTGATGATCATGATTTGCGGCACCGCCAATATCGTGACAGGGCCCCGGCGCACAGCGCGCCGCCCGGTCTGTCGGCCATGTTACCCGAATGCGGGCCCGACCATCGCGAAACCGCCTGCCGCCCCGCTCCGTCGCGCCGACGCCCGTATCCGGGTTCCGCTTTGCGCGCCCCTCGGCGGGGGCCCATAAACTAATCACGAAACGATATAAGCCGGAAAGCCGACCACGCCATGCGGGTTTTGCGCTTCAGTTACAATGCCGCTTTTGGCGCCAACGCCACCCCATATATACCGCCAAGCAGGAGCGTTTTAATGACTCACGTTGTGACCGAAGGCTGCATCAAGTGCAAATACACGGATTGCGTGGATGTGTGCCCGGTGGATTGCTTCCGTGAAGGTCCCAACTTTCTCGCCATCGATCCGGACGAGTGCATCGACTGCGCCGTGTGCGTTGCCGAGTGCCCGACCAATGCGATCTATGCCGAAGAAGACGTTCCGGGCGACCAGCAGCAGTTCACCGAGCTGAATGCCGAGCTGGCAAAGGGCTGGCCGTCGATCACGAAGACCAAGCCGGCACCGGCCGACGCGGACGAGTGGAAGGACGTGCAGGACAAGTTGCACCTGCTCGAGCGCTGATCGCGCGGCGGCCGCAGAATTTTTTTGTGCGCTGCGGCCCAAAAGTATTGACAGGTTAGCCAACACTCCATAAAATCTCGTTTCTCTGCTGTTTGTTCCCCGATAGCTCAGTCGGTAGAGCGCCGGACTGTTAATCCGTAGGTCCCTGGTTCGAGCCCAGGTCGGGGAGCCAAAAATGCATAGGCCCGTTGAAAGTGGACGGGCTTTTTGCTGGTAACCGAACACGCAGATGTACCGATTTATTCCCCGATAGCTCAGTCGGTAGAGCGCCGGACTGTTAATCCGTAGGTCCCTGGTTCGAGCCCAGGTCGGGGAGCCAGACAGCGAAAGGCCCGTCATTCGACGGGCCTTTTGTTTTTCCGGCCGCCCTTTCGCGTTATCGTGGCCCGGTCCCGCGCATGCTAGAGTCTCTGTCCCGCATTCGCATCCGGTTCCGTCGATGAAGCACCGCCTCCTGCGCGCCGCACCCTTCGCCGTCCTGCTCTCCGCATTCGCCATCGCGCCGCTCGCGCACGCGGAGGAAGTCGGCAGCGTCAATACCCACTTCCGCGTAACGGGCTCCGACCGCGTCGTCGTCGAGGCGTACGACGATCCGGTCGTCAACGGCGTGACTTGCTACGTGTCGCGCGCCCGCACGGGCGGCATCAAGGGCACGCTCGGCGTCGCCGAGGATCCGAGCGAGGCGTCGATCGCGTGCCGGCAGGTCGGCCCGATCACTTTCAAGGAACCGCTCAAGCAGCAGACCGACGTGTTCAGCGAACGCATGTCGTTCATCTTCAAGACGCTGCACGTCGTGCGCGTGGTCGACAAGAAGCGCAACACGATCGTCTACCTGACCTACAGCGACCGCATCGTCAGCGGCAGCCCGAAGAACGCCGTCACCGCGGTGCCGATGCCGGCGGGCACGACGATTCCGGTCAAGTAAGGCCCGCACCCGCCGGGCGCGCGAGCGATACACTGTCGGTTCGACCGCTCCCGCGCCCGATCATGTCTGCCACCCGCCTTCCAGACTCCGCACGCTACTGGCGCACGCCGCTGCTGCCGGAGGCAGATCTGGTCACGGCCACCTATCGCGACCACACGTTCGCGCCCCACTGGCACGACGCGTACACGATCCCCGTGATTCTCGAAGGCGCGGAACGCTTCACCTATCGCGGCAGCGGCCATGTCGCCGAAACGGGCACCGTGCCCGTGATCAATCCCGGCGAAGTGCATACGGGCTCGCGCGCGGCCGACGAAGGCTGGTGCTATCGCGTCAGCTACCTGCCGGTCGAATTCATCCGCGAACTCACAAGCGCGATCGCCGGCCGCCCGCAGGACGCGCCGTGGTTTGCCCCCGACGTGATTCGCGACGCCGACCTCGCGGCCCGGCTCGCGCTGGCGCACCGGATGATGGAAGCCGGCAGCGAGCGCGCGCTGTCCTCCCATGCGCACGGGCAGCCGGCCGACGATCCGGCGGCCGGCGATCCGGCGGCCGGTGATCCAGCCTCCGGCGCACCCATCTATGATCCGCTCGCCGCCGAAACGGCCATGCTCGACGCGCTGTCGACGCTGATCGTGCGCCATGCCGACGCGCAGCCGCGACCGGCGCCGCTCGCGGCGGACGAACCGCGCGTCGATGCGATGCGCGAGCGGCTCGCCGCCGATCTCACGTGCACGGTGACGCTCGACGAAGTCGCGCAGGCGGCCGGCCTGTCGCCGTTCCACGCGGCGCGCCTGTTCACGCGTACGACCGGCATGCCGCCGCATGCCTGGCGCAACCAGCTGCGATTGCAGCGCGCGCTGGCGCCGCTGCGGGCGGGCGTGCCCGTCGCCGACGTCGCGGCGGCCAGCGGCTTCGTCGACCAGAGCCACTTCACGCGGCATTTCAAACGGATGTTCGGCGTGCCGCCCGGGCGCTGGCAGGCGAGCTGACGCGCGGCTTCCCGCATCCGGCCGTTCGCTTGCCGCCGCGCCGACAACCGCCCGGGCCGCCACCCCGCCCGCGACCGCAAGAACATACAAGCCCGAAAACCACGGGCCCGCTATCCTCCAGCGCATGGAGGAGCACGCTTTGAACCCGGCTTTGAACCCGACACCCGCATCGCCCCGTCGCCGCCCGCTCAATGAATGGCTCGACGGCGCGCGCGACACGATCCCGATGATGATCGGCGCGGCGCCGTTCGGCGTGATTTTCGGCACGCTCGTCGGCGGCGGCCCGCTTGCCGCGTGGCACGGCGTGCTGATGTCGCTCGCCGTGTTCGCAGGCTCCGCGCAGTTCATCGCGCTCGGCCTGATCGCGGGCAGCGCGAGCTTCGTCGTCGTACTCGCGACGACGCTGATCGTGAACCTGCGCCACCTGCTGTACAGCGCGACGCTCGCGCCCTATGTCGCGCACCTGCCGCTGCGCTGGCGCGCCACGCTCGGCGCGCTGATGACCGACGAGGTCTTCGCGGTCGCCTATGGGCACTACCGGCACTTCCCGCCCGGTACGATCGGCCCGCACTACTTTTTCGGCTCCGGGCTCGCGATGTACCTGAACTGGCAGGTCTGGACGCTCGCGGGCATCGGCTTCGGCGCGGCATTCCCGGGCCTGCAGTCGCTCGGCCTCGATTTCGCGATGGCGGCGACCTTCATCGCGATCGTCGTCCCGCAGCTCGGCACGCTGCGCTATTTCGCGGCGGCCGCGACGGCCGGCACGCTCGCGTACTTCTGGCAGGGCTGGCCGTACAAGCTCGGGCTGCTCGGCGCGGTTGCCGCCGGCGTCGCGATCGGCGTCGCGCTGACGCTGAGGCACGAGCGCTCGCGCGCGCGGTCACGCACGGAGGCCGCATCGTGAGCTACGCGCTGCTGATCCTCGGGATGGCCGTCATCACGTACGCAATCCGCACGACGCTGTTCCTGTTCGGCGAGCGGCTGACCTTCCCGCCGCTCGTGCGGACCGCACTCGGCTTCGTGCCCGTCACCGTGCTGACCGCGATCATCGTGCCGATGACCGTCTCGCCGCATGGCGGCACGGCCGAGCTGACCTGGCGCAATCCGCAGCTCGTCGGCGCGCTCGCCGCCGTGCTCGTGTCGGCTGCGACCCGCCGCCCGCTCGTGACGATCGCGGCGGGTCTCGCGGTGTTCTTTTTCTGGCAAGGGATCGTGCTGCCGCACTGGCTGCCCGCCTGAGCGGACACTCCACCGCGCGCGCTCAAGTTTCCGCGCGGCGCGCCGATATAGGAAATGAAAACCCGCCACCGGCCTCGGCGCGCACCGGTCAGTCGACGCTGCGCCCGCACCGGTGCGCCGTGCCGACCGCCGGCCTGCGCGGGCCGCCATCGAGACGATTCATGGGCCAGATCACCCTTTCCCTCAAGGACGACACGCTCGAGTCCCTGCGCAAGGACTACGACGCGTTCGTCCGCGTGTCGCTGAAACTCGACCCGCAGTTCGCGACACCGTCGTTCGAGGATTTCCTGCGCGCGAAGCTGCTCGACAACATGGTTCCGCTGACCGAGCACGCGGTGCAGCGCATGCTGCAGGGCGGCCAGTACGCGTGGGCAAAGCGCACGCTCGACAAGGAATTTCCGGACGTCGTCGCGATCCTGATGCGGCAGGCCGGCGAATTCGGCTTCGGTTTCGCGTCGCGCTCCGAATGGACGCCCGACGAACTCGCGAAGGCGTGCCGCGACTGGGCGAAGGCGATCGTCGCCGAGGCGCAGGGCGACCCGGCGCAGATCGACCCGCTCGCGTCGCAGATCAAGGGCGCGGCTCAGGACATCCAGGCGCTCGAAGAACTGATGCAGACGCCCGCATGGCGACTCGCGGAATCGCTGCGGCAACGGATTTACGAGGCCAAGCTCGCATGCGAGATGAGCGTCGGCAGCACCGCGCGCGACAAGCTCGGCGAACTGCGCGGATTGCTGCGGCTCGGGCTCGCACATGGCTCGTTCCAGAAACAGGAAGCGCAGCAGATCATGGAATACCTGCGGCTGCTGAAACCGGAGATCTTCGTCGAAGAGCCGTACGACGTCTTCGCGCGGCTCGCCGCATGGCTGCGCAGCGTATTCACGCCGGCTGCCGCGCGCCCCGCGCAGGGACAAGGCCAGGGACAGCGCCGGCCGTGACCGCGCGCCCGCGCTGCTGAAAGCATGAACACATGAAAACGGCCCGGTTCGCGCGAAGTGAACCGGGCCGCCGGACGGCCGCCGTCGCGACGCGCCGTCCAGGGCGAGCGTCGCGCGGCGCCAGGCACCGCTTACTGCGTGGCGCCCTGGGCCGATGCACCGCCCTCCGCGCCGACCGATGCACCGCCTTCGGTCGCTTCGCCGGCCTTCGCCTTGGCCGAGCCGACATGGCTCTTGGCCGACTTCGCGGTGTGCTTCGCGTGCTTCTTGACCGAGTGGACGGCCGACGACGCCGTATCCTTCGCGCCGTCGGCTGCCGCGCCGACCGCATCGGTTGCGCCGCCGACCGCATTGCCCGACGCGTTCGCGCCGGCGCCGCCCTGCACGCCCGCGCCGACACCCGCTGCCGGGGTCTGCGCCTGCACGCCGGTACCTGCCGCGCCCTGCGCCGCCGCGCCCGTCTGGGCAAACGCGGCCGAAGTGGCGAACGCCGTCAGCGCGGCACCGATCAGCATCGTACGAATCTTGGACATGACAATCCTCCTCAAGAAGTTGTGGGCGCGAACCGCAGCGATGCGGTCCGTCGCGTCCCCCGCCGCAACACGCAGCAGGTACGACAAAAGACCCGCGGCCCGCACGGCAGGTTCTCGAATCTCTCAGACTGTTACCCACCGTTTCATTTGCTGACGAATCGCTCACAGTCCTTAACATCTGCGTGCCGCGGCCGCCCGCGCTCGCACGCCGGCCCGCGGTGCCGTATGATGCGAGGCGATTCCTTCCGCGCTTTGCGCACCTTCTTCGTCATGCCCAATCTGGATTTCACGCTGACCGGCGAATACGTCGAACTGCACAACCTTCTCAAGATCACCGGCCTCGCGGACAGCGGAGGCACCGCGAAGCTGATCGTCGCGTCCGGCGCGGTGAAAGTCGACGGCGCGGTCGAGCTTCGCAAGACCTGCAAGATCCGCGCGGGCCAGGTCGTGCTGCTCGGCGACACGCGCATCGCGGTGCGCGAGGCTTAGGGCCTGTTCCCCCTGTCCGCGACATGGCCATCGGCGCGCGCGTTCGACACGGTACGAATAAAGCCGTAAGCTAGCCGTCTCTCAAAATAAATACAGACAGCGCGGGCCCGCACCCGCGCGAGCGCCCATTCCATGTCGCATTCCGGTCTCACGCGGACGGCCGCCGCGCCGCCGTCGCTGTCCAGTCATGCTGCCGATACCGCGCGCCTCGCCGCACCACTCGCGATCGCGCAACTTTCACAAATGGCGATGAGCGTCACCGACACGGTGCTGCTCGGTTCGCTCGGCCCCGATTCGCTCGCGGCCGGCGGTCTAGGCGCGAACTTCTTCTTCGTCATCGTCACCATTCTGCAAGGCGTGCTGTCGTCGGTCAGCGTGAGCGTCGCGCATGCGCGCGGCGCCCAGGCCGAGGACCGCGTGCCGCACATCTACTGGACCGGGTTCGCGCTGTCCGTGCTGCTCGCAATTCCGGCAATCGCCGCGCTGTCGCTGGCCGAACCGATCCTGCTGATGTTCCACGAGCCGCCGCTGCTCGCGCATCACGTCGGCGAATACACGGGCATCCTGCGCTTCGCGGCGCTCGGCAGCCTGATCGGTGTCGGGCTGATGCGCGCGTTCCTGCCGGCGATCGGCGCCGCGCGGCGGCTGCTGTGGGTGTCGATCGGCGGTGTCGGCGTCAACGGCGTGCTGAACTACGGGCTGATCCACGGCGCATTCGGGCTGCCGCGCCTCGGCTTTCTCGGGTCGGCGGTCGCAACGACGATCACGATCTGGCTCACCGCGCTCGCGCTGATCTGGCTGCTGCACGGCCGGCAGCGCTTCCGCCATTTCGTGACCGCGGCGCGCCCGAAGCTGCCCGTGATGGGCGAGCTGATCGGCATCGGCTGGCCCGTTGCGATCACGTACGGGGTCGAATCGACGCTGTTCCTCGCCACCGGGCTCACGGTCGGCGTACTCGGTGCGACGTCGCTCGCCGCGCACCAGATCGCGCTGAACGTCGCGTCGGTATCGTTCATGGTACCGCTCGCGATCGGCCAGGCCGCCAACGTCCGGGTCGGCTACTGGGTCGGCGCGGGCTCGCCCGTCGCCGCGCGGCATGCGGGCTTCGTCGCGCTCGCGCTCGGCGTCGCGTTCATGTCGCTGTCGGGCATCGTGATGATCGTCGCGCCGCACACGATCGTCGGCCTGTATCTTCATCTCGACGACCCGGCCAATGCCGCCACGGTGTCGCTCGCGGCATCGCTGCTCGGCATCGCCGCGGTGTTCCAGATCGTCGACGGGATGCAGACCGTCGCGTCGGGCGCGCTGCGCGGCCTGAAGGACACGCGCATCCCGATGCTCGCCGCGACCTTCGGCTACTGGGGCATCGGCTTCCCGACCGGCTACTGGTTCGCGTTCCATGCAGGCCTCGGCGCGCGCGGCCTGTGGTGGGGGCTCGCGGCCGGCCTCGCGAGCGTCGCGGCGCTGATGGCATGGCGCTTTCATCTGAAGACCGCGTCGCTCATCGCGGCGCGGCATTGAGCGCGGCACGACACGAAATCGCGGCCGACGCTATGCTTGTCGGCTGAAGGCCCGAAGTCCCGAAGACGCCGCGCGAGCGGCGCGACTGCCTCACGATACGCCCGACGCCGCGCATTGCGCGGCCTTTCCCCTTTCCAAGAGGAGTGCATCATGAACGAAGCAGTTCGGATGGAACGCGACACGTTCGGCGAGATCGCCGTGCCGGCCGACCGGCTCTGGGGCGCGCAGACCGAGCGCTCGCTGCAGAATTTCCGGATCTCGACGGAGAAGCAGTCGCCCGAGCTGATCCACGCGCTGGCGATCGTCAAGCGTGCCGCGGCGGCCGTGAACCAGTCGCTCGGCGTGCTGGCCGACGACAAGGCGCGCGCGATCATCGACGCGGCCGACGAGATCATCGCCGGCAAGCATCCGCGCGAATTCCCGCTCGCGGTCTGGCAGACGGGCTCCGGCACGCAGACCAACATGAACCTCAACGAGGTGATCGCGAACCGCGCGAGCGAGCTGATGGGCGGCGAGCGCGGCGAAGCGCGCAAGGTTCATCCGAACGACGACGTGAACCGCGGCCAATCGTCGAACGACGTGTTCCCGACCGCGATGCACGTCGCGGCCGCTTACGCGATCGTCAATCACCTGCTGCCGGCGCTGCGCACGCTGCGCACGACGCTCGACGCGAAATCGAAGGCGTTCGCCGATATCGTGAAGATCGGCCGCACGCACCTGCAGGACGCGACACCGCTCACGCTCGGCCAGGAGTTTTCCGGCTATGTCGCGCAACTCGACCAGGGCATCCGTCACGTCGAATCGGCGCTGCCGCACCTGTACGAACTCGCACTCGGCGGCACCGCGGTCGGCACGGGGCTGAACGCGCATCCGGAGTTCGCGGTGCGCGTCGCCGACGAAATCGGCCGCCTGGCGAAGCTGCCGTTCGTGACGGCGCCGAGCAAGTTCGAGGTGATGGCGGCGGCTGACGCGCTGGTGTTCGCGCACGGCGCGCTGAAGACCGTCGCGGCCGGCCTGATGAAGATCGCGAACGACATCCGCTGGCTCGCGAGCGGGCCGCGCTGCGGGCTCGGCGAGCTGTCGATTCCGGAGAACGAGCCGGGCAGCTCGATCATGCCGGGCAAGGTGAACCCGACACAGTCGGAGGCCGTGACGATGCTGTGCTGCCAGGTGTTCGGCAACGACGTCGCAGTCAACGTCGGCGGCGCGAGCGGCAATTTCGAGTTGAACGTGTTCCGGCCGATGATCGCGCACAACGTACTGCAATCGGTGCGGCTGCTCGCCGACGGCGCGCAGAGCTTCAACGACCACTGCGCGGTGGGCATCGAGCCGAATCGCGCGCGCATCGACCTGCTGCTGAACGAATCGCTGATGCTCGTGACGGCGCTCAATCCGCATATCGGCTACGACAAGTCCGCGCAGATCGCGAAGAAGGCGCACAAGGAAGGTACGACGCTGAAAGCCGCCGCGCTCGCGCTCGGCTACCTGACCGAGGCGGAATTCGATGCGTGGGTGCGTCCCGAGCAGATGATCGGGTCGCAGTAATGGCGGAACGACGGGCGCGGCGCGAAGGGCGCGGCGCCCGCGCCGGTCAGACCGTGCCCTTCGCGACCTCTTCCGGCTTCAACTCGACGATCTTGTCGAGCGCGGCCCGCACGTCGGCCGCATATTTCGCGAGCACCTTCTGCTCGTCGGTCTCGGGCACGAACGGCGGCACCGGTACCGGGTTGCCGTTCTCGTCGACCGCGACGAACACGACCAGGCAATCGGTCGTCTGGCGCAACACGCCGCCCTTCGGATCGCCGGCGTGCACGGATACATGGATATGCATGCTGGTGCGCCCCGTCGCGACGACGCGCGCCTTCAGCTCGACGAGATTGCCGACCAGGATCGGGCGCTGGAAACGGATGTTGCCGACACTGACCGTCACGCAATAGCGGCTCGACCAGACGGCCGCGCATGCATACGCGACCTCGTCGATCCACTTCATCAGCGCGCCGCCATGCACCTTGCCGCCGAAGTTCACGGACGACGGCTCGGCGAGGAAGCGGAATACGGTTTCGGTGCGGTCGAGAGCGGCCGGTACGGGGGACGGTTGGGGCATCTTGTTGGCTCCGGGCGGCAGGGGCGCTGTGATCGGGCCATTATACGTTGCACTGCGGCAACGCGTCGCGGGGCGCCCCGTATGGCGCGGCGGCGCCGACGCGCCCGAAACGCACACGGATCGGCGCCCGTCAGCGGCGTATCGTGATGCCCTGGTCGATCGTCCCGTACATCTCGAGGCTGCCGCCCCGCGCGCCGGCAGTGCCCGCGCCGCCCTGCGCACAGGCCGCGCAGACGAGCGCGGCCGCCAACAGGCAGAAAATCGTCTTCATCGTTGCATCGTGTCACGTGCGGCGGCCCGCTGCCGCCGCGTCCGGCCATTCTACGCGTGCCCCGCACGGGACCGCAGCCCGGTCTCCCGCAGGGTCGGCGCCCGCGCCGGTACCGCTATTCGACATTTCAGCCGGATCCGAAACATCGAATGCCCGCACCCACTACACTGCACGTCATCCCGCCTGACGAGACACGACGATGACCGATCACGACGACCACCACTTTCCGGGCCTGAGCCGCATCGGCGCGCTGATCGCCGACCCGGGGCGCGCCGCGATGCTGTGGGTGCTGATGGACGGCAGCGCGCGACCGGCCGGCGAACTGACGATGATCGCGGGGCTGTCGCCGTCCGCGGCAAGCGCGCATCTCGCGCGGCTGACCGAAGGCGGCCTGCTCGCGCTCGAAGTGCGCGGCCGGCACCGCTATTACCGGATCGCATCGTCCGACATCGCGGCATCGCTCGAGGCGCTCGCGAACGTCGCCCGCGCGGCCGCGCCGCACCGCCCGGTTCCGCCGCCGTCGCGCACGGTGCCGGCCGAACTGCGCTACGCACGCACCTGCTACGACCACATGGCCGGCGAACTCGCAGTGCGCATCTTCGACGGGCTCACCGCGCGCGGCTGGCTGCTCGCCAACGGCGATGAGATCGAGACCACCGAACTCGGCACCCGGGCGCTCGCGCAATGGGGCATCGACGTCGCCCAGCAGCGCGCGCGCCGGCGCCGCTTCGCGTGCGGCTGTCTCGACTGGAGCGAGCGGCGCTCGCATCTCGGCGGCGCGCTCGGCGCCGCACTGCTCGAGAGCTTCTGTGCGCACGGCTGGATCGAGCGCTCCGCACGACCGCGCGTGCTGCGCGTCACCGTGCCCGGACAGCAGGTTTTCGACGGGTGGCTTACGTCCGCTTGACGCCAGCATTGCAGCTGCACGACAACGGCTCGCGATGGACAGGTTTTGTTACATCGCGTGCCATCCGGCTTACAAAACACCGAGCACTGAAACAGACCGAGCGGATATTGTGAACTCAACGGCACGAATCGACGCGCCGCGATAACGACGAAGACGCTCACCATGGCCCCCCTGTTCACGCTCAAGCGATCCGCCCGCTATACGCTGCTCGCGTTCGTCGCGCTTGCGACGCTGCCCCCCGCATTCGCACAATCGGCCGATGCCCCGCCGTATGCGGCCGCGGCCCGGCAACCGGGCGGCGATCCGCCGGGCCGCGTCGCGCGGCTCAATTACCTGTCGGGCGCCGTGACGACCGAACCGGCCGGCACCGATACATGGTCGTATGCCGCCGTGAACCGGCCGCTGACGACCGGCGACCAGCTCTGGAACGATGCCGGCGCGCGCTCGGAGCTGCATATCGGCTCGACCGCGGTGCGGCTCGGCAATTCGACGAGCCTGTCGGTGCTGAACCTCGACGACACGACGACGCAACTGAAGGTCGGCCTCGGCACCGTATCGACGCACGTGCGCCAGTTGCCGGCCGGCGGATCGTATGAAATCGACACGCCGAACCTCGCGCTCGGCATCACGGGCCCCGGCGACTATCGCGTCGATGTCGCGCCGAACGGAGCGAGCACGACGGTCACGGTGCGCAGCGGCAGCGCGACCGTCTACGGCAGCAACGGACAATACCCGCTGTCACCCGGACAGCAGGTCGTGTTCACGGGCACCGACCTGCAGGTTGCGCAGCAATCGCCCGCGCCGGGCCCCGATGCGCTCGACCAGTGGGCCGCCAGCCGCGACGCGGCCGAGGAGCGCTCGGTATCGGCCCGCTATGTGTCCCGCAACGTTCCCGGCTACCAGGATCTCGACGCGAACGGCACGTGGCGCGAAACCCCGAATTACGGCTCGGTATGGGTGCCGAACGACACGCCGGCCGACTGGGCGCCGTATCACGACGGCCACTGGATCTGGCAGGCACCGTGGGGCTGGACGTGGGTCGACGATGCACCGTGGGGCTTCGCGCCGTATCACTACGGCCGCTGGGCGTACGTGGACGATAGCTGGGCATGGGTGCCCGGCCCGATGGTCGTCAGCCAGCCGCCCGTCTATGCGCCGGCGCTCGTCGCGTTCGTCGGTGGCGGCGGCGGTCCCGACTGGAGCGTCGCGCTCACCGTCGGCGGCGTCGCCGCGGCCGGCTGCGCATGGTTCGCGCTCGGCCCGGGTGAGCCGTGGCACCCCGGCTGGGGCGGCTGGAGCCCGCACTACTACGATCGCGTGAACCGCAACATCGTGGTGAACAACGTCAACGTGAACAAGACCGTGAACGTGACGAACATCACCAATATCAACAAGACGTACGTGAACTTCCACGCGCCGCACGCGATCACGGCCGTGCCGGCCTCCGCGTTCGTGCACGGTCAACCTGTTGCGCACTTCTCGCAGCATGTCGATCCGCAGCAATGGCGCAATGCGCACGTGACACCGGGCACGCCCGGTATCGCGCCGGTGCGCCAGAGCTTTACCGGCGGGCTGCGCAATGCCGGCTACCGTCCGCCGGAGGCGATCGCGCAGCACCCGTACGTCGCGACGCGCAATCCTGCCGTGCCGGCCGCGTATCGCGACCAGGCCGCCGCCCACCTTGCGCAGCAAGGCGCACGCGTGCCGGGCGCCGGCGCCCCCGTCGTGAAGACGAACGTGCCGGCGGACTATACGGCTCGCCCGGTTCGCGTTCCGGGCAACCCGAACGGCGGCGCATGGGCAATGCACAACGTGCAGCTCGTGAATCCGCACGGCCCCGTCGTGCAACCTTCACGCGCGCCGCGCGAAGGCCAGCCGCCAGCCGCGCAGGCCGGACGTCCGGGCGCACCGGTGCCGGTGCCGGGCGCGCCGACTCTCGCGCGGCCGGCGAACGGCGAGAACCCCAATGCGCCGCGCTTCGCCAACGGCGGCATGTCGCAGGCACCGGGCAACCCGGCGCCGCGCCAGGCGTTCGGGCCCGGAGACGGTGTCCCGCATCCGCCGGTGGCCGGCAATTTCCCGTCGGGCAACGGCAACGCACACGCAGCCGAAGCGCCGTCACCGGCGTGGATGCAGCCGCACACGCCGATGGAGCGTCAGCGCCCCGCCCCGCCGGCCGCGCTGCACACGGCAGGACAGAATGCGCTGCCGCCCGTGCGCAGCGCGGTGCCGGTGCCGCATCCGGACGGCACGCCGGCTCCGCAGGGCGCGCAGCCCGGCGGCCGGAACGAAGCGCCGCGCGCGCTGCCGCAGCCGAGGTTCGACAATACGGCGCAAATCCCGCAGCCGCGTCCGCGCCCCGAATTCCCGACGCCGGCCCAGCATGGGCAGCCGCAACCGGAACGGGCCGCCCCCGCGCCGCAACCGCGCCCCGAATTCGCGCAACCGGCGCCACACCGCGAAGTCGCACCGCCGCGCGTGAACGAGTACCGCCCGCCGGCCCCCGCCGCACATGAAATGCCGCGCCCGCAGCCGCAGGCGCCGCGCATGGAGCCACGGCCGTCGATGCCCGCACCGCACGTGGAACCGCGCCCGTCGATGCCCGCGCCCCGAATGGAACCGCGGCCGCAACCGGCGCCGCACGTCGAGGCGCCGCGCCCGAGCAACCCGCCGCCGCAAGGCGGTCACGAAGAGCGGCACCGCCAGTAAGTGCCGCAAACGTGAAGCAAAAAGGCCCGACCGGCTGATGCCGGTCAGGCCTTCTTTCTGCGGGGGCGGCGCGATCAGACCGCCATCGGCGCGGTCAGCGGCTCATGGTGGCGATAGCCGACGAGCGAGAAATCGGACGGCTCGATCTGCTCGAGCCACTCGGGCGCATAGACGCCCGTCTTCGCGTATTCAGGCACGCGCTCGGCGATCTCGAGCCGCGGGCTTTCGTACGGCTCGCGTGTGAGCTGCTGCTGCAGCATGTCGAGCTGGTTCTCGTAGATGTGCGCGTCACCGATGAAATACGTGAACCAGCGCGGCGTATAGCCCGTCAGCCGGCCGACGAGCGACAGCAGTGCGGCCCCTTCCGTCAGGTTGAACGGCGTGCCGAGCCCGACGTCGTTGCTGCGGATGTACAGGCACAGCGAGATTTCGCGCTTCGTCGCATTCGGCAGGAACTGGTACAGCAGATGGCATGCGGGCAGCGCGATCTGGTCGAGCACGGCCGGATTCCACGCGTGAAACAGGATACGACGGTCGGCCGGATTCTCCATGATCGTGTCCAGGCACTGGCGCAACTGGTCGATCGCCTTGTACAGCAGCACCTTCGGTGCGCCGTCTTCGTCGAATCGCGTGACGATCCGGAAGCCGCGGCGCGTCGCGTCGGCGATCTGCGCATCGGCGCCCGCATCGAGCACCTTGTAGCCCGGCCACTGGCGCCATTGCACGCCGTACACGTCGCCGAGATCGTCGACGCCCTGGCGGTACGGGTTCGCGAGCCACTGCGCGTTCTCGTTCGCGTTCGCGTCCCACACCTTGCAGCCGAGCGCGCGGAAATCGGCCGCGCTGCGCGACGCGCGCAGGAAGCCGACCAGTTCGCCGACCGCGGACTTGAACGCGAGCTTCTTGGTCGTGACGGCCGGGAAGCCTTGCTGCAGGTCGAAGCGCAGCATCGCGCCCGGCATGCTGATGGTGCGGATCCCCGTGCGGTTCTCCTGCCAGGTGCCGGTATCGAGAATGGTACGAACGAGGTCGAGATACTGTTTCATGCGGGTTCCTTCGGCCGCGAGGGCGGCCGTACCCGCCAATTTTAGCAAGCGTGATGCGGAAACTCCGGCAACGACGCAGGAAACCCCGCCAGCGCGTCGCCGCGATCGCGCATTCCGTGCGCGCACATCAGCCGGTAGAGCGTGACGCGCGACACGCCGAGTTCGCGCGCGGCATCCGCGAAACGGCCGCGATGGCGCAGCAGCGCCTGCTCGATCGCCTGCCGTTCGGCCGCCTCGCGCGCCTCCAGCAGCGACACGGGCGCGAGCGTCGCGTAGTCGTTCAGCTCGAGATCGGCCGCGGTGATCATCCGGCCCTCCGACATCACGATCGCGCGGCGCACGCGATTGATCAGCTCACGCACGTTGCCCGGCCACGAATAGCCGTACAGTGAGGCCACCGCATCAGGGGAAAAGCCGCGCAGGCGGCGATGCGCATCGCCCTTGAAACGCTCGAGCATGTGGCGCGCGATCACCTCAATGTCCTTGCCCCGCGCGCGCAGCGGCGGCTCCTCGATCTTCAGCACGCACAGGCGATGGAACAGGTCTTCGCGGAACCGCCCTTCGCGCAGCGCCGCTTCCATGTCCACGTGCGTCGCGCAGATCACGCGCACATCGACCGGCACCGACACGTGCGCACCGAGCCGCTCGATCTTGCCTTCCTGCAGGAAGCGCAACAAGCTCGCCTGGCTTTCGAGCGGCAGGTCGCCGATCTCGTCGAGAAACAGCGTGCCGCTGTTGGCGGCCTCGACGCGGCCGATCTTGCGCTGGTTCGCACCGGTGAACGCGCCGCGCTCATAGCCGAACAGCTCGGCCTGCAGCAGCGTCGACGGGATCGCACCGCAATTGATCGCGATGAACGGCGCCTGCGCACGCGACGAGCGCTCGTGAATCGCGACCGCCGTCAATTCCTTGCCCGTGCCCGATTCGCCGGAGATGAACACCGGCGCATCGGTCGCCGCGACGCGACGGATTGTCCTGAAGAGTCCGAGCATCGCATCGCAGGTGCCGACCATCTCGCCTTCGCTGCGGCCCGCACCGGCAAGCGGCGCAACGGGCTCGGTCAGCGCGACCATGCCATGCGCATGACCGACGGTCTCGACGATCCGCGACATCTCGTACGGCATCGTCACGTAGTCGAAGCAATAGTCGCGAATGAGATGGCGCAGCGTGGCGTCCTGCAACTGGCCGCGCCGCGTCGCCGCGATCCAGCCGATGTGCTGGATGCTCAGGCAGGATTCGAGTTCGCGCAGGTCCGAGGGCTTGAAGCCCGGCGAGAAATCGAGCAGGCCGGCCGTTGCAACGCCGTGCTGCACGACGCGCCGTACGTCGCGTACGGTCTCCGCGAGATCGACGCGCCAACCGCATTCGTCGAAATGGCCGCGCAACGCATCGTTCGGTTCGCGCGAGTAATAGATCACGTGCCGCTGATCGGCTCCCATATGCCCACCCCGTTCATCAACCATCCAACGATTGCCGCGCACGCCAAGTCGCGTGCGAAAGGATCGAATCGGGTCAGCCAAAGGTGGCTCGATTCGCCATGCCGATGCGCGGCAACGACAAAGCCTCGCATGATGGCGCTAATTTCGCGTCCGTTTTTTTTGATCAACACAGCTTAGTTATAGGCACTGAATGCGACAAACCGATTTCAGCACCTCGGGCGATGCGGTCAAATCGCTCGGGAAGTCGACGCATGTCAATCATCTGCACATAGCACCTGCGCAGCGAAGTGCTCTTTCATCACACGCGTCGATTTTCATCCTTGTAGCGTATCGATTGAATCCGCAGTATTCCCAAGCCCCCTCGTTTCAGGCCTGAAACACTTTCAGGCGTTTTTCGCCGCAATTGTCGACGCGTGTGCGCGAATCGCAATCGTGACAAGGGTCCCGGCGCGATGGCATGTATTTCGCTGCATAGGAATACATCGGAGACAGCGACCATGCGAAAACATCTGTTACTTTCCTTCATGCCGATGGCGATTTCGCTCTCGGCCGCCGGCCCGCCTGCGCCGGCGCATGCGGATGAAAACATGAAGCTGGATCGCGCGATGCTGCTCGCCGAAAACGCGCCAGGCATGCAGCCCGGCAACGGGTTCGGCATCGTGACCGTGTCGGCGCCGCAACCGCTGCCGGCCGGCAAGGCTTCAGTGACGCTGTGGGACGAGATCCCGCCTCCGCCCCAGTTACCGACACCGCTCCCGGTACCGCAGCCACGCGACGTGCAGCACGCGATGGAAAAAAACGCACAAGGCACCACGCACCAGTGAGCATGCGCCAACCCATTCGATGAGGATTCCGTAGCTATTGGGATCTGCCGGACAGCATCGATCGCGACCATCCTCACCGCCCCGCGACACTAAGCGGTTTTTGTGCTCCGTCCCCCGGCGGGCACTCTTTTTACTCAGTCCGTCGCCGCGCCGCATTGCATCGCGCATCGCGGCGCGCAACACCGGAAAGCCGATGCACGTGCGAGGAATCCGGCAGGCACCGCCGTTCCGGTAGAATCGGCGCCATTCCGGCTTTCCTCTTCTCCGACCTTCATGACGACGTTGACCCTGATCGTCGCGCGTGCCCGCAACGGCATCATCGGCCGCGACAACCAGTTGCCCTGGAAACTTCCCGAGGATCTCGCGTTCTTCAAGCGCACGACAATGGGCGCGCCGATCGTGATGGGCCGCAAGACCCACGAGTCGATCGGCCGGCCGCTGCCGGGCCGCCGCAACATCGTCGTCACGCGCGACGCAACGCGCCGCTTCGATGGCTGCGACACGGTCACATCGCTCGCCGACGCGCTGGCCCTCGTCGAGCGCGACGGCGTGCCCGAAGCATTCCTGATCGGCGGTGCGCAACTCTACGCGGAAGGCCTCGTGCTCGCGGATAAACTGATCGTCACCGAGATCGATGCCGACTTCGACGGCGATGCATCGTTCCCAGCGCCCGACGCCGCGCACTGGCAGGAAGTCTCGCGCGATGCACACCAGGCCGCCGCGCCGAACACGTTCGGTTATGCGTTCGTCGTCTACGAACGCAAGCGCGTCTGACGAGTCACGCACAATGAGCAAAGCCCGACCGGCTCGCGCCGGTCGGGCTTTTTCGTTTCGTGGCGGCCTGCGCCGCGCGCGGCTTACTGCCCTGCGATCGTCATCTGCTCGATCAGCACCGAGCCCGTTTCCTTCGTACCGCGGACGATCGAATCCGCGCCGATCGCGACGATATGCCGGAACATCTCCTGCAGCGTGCTCGCGACGGTGATTTCCTCGACCGGATACTGGATCACGCCGTTCTCAACCCAGAAACCTGCCGCGCCGCGCGAATAGTCGCCCGTCACATAGTTCACGCCCTGCCCCATCAGTTCGGTCAGCAGCAGGCCCGTACCGAGCTTCTTCAGCATCGCGTCGAAATCGTCGCCCGGCTGCGTGTTCGAGCTGCGCAGCGCGAGGTTGTGCGAGCCGCCCGCGTTGCCGGTGGTCTGCGTGCCGAGCTTGCGTGCCGAATAGGTCGACAGGAAGTAGCCTTCGACGACGCCGTCCTTGACGACACTGCGCGCACGCGTACGTACGCCTTCCTCGTCGAACGGCGCGCTGCCCATCGCGCGCGGCACGTGCGGATCCTCGACGACCTGGATGTGCGGCGCAAACACCGGCTTGCCGAGGCTGTCGACGAGGAACGACGTCTTGCGGTACAGCGCGCCGCCGCTCACGGCCTGCACGAATGCGCCGAGCAGGCCGGCCGCGAGCGGCGCCTCGAACAGCACGGGCACCTTGCGGGTGTCGAGACGGCGCGCGCCCATCCGCGCGAGCGCACGCTCGGCCGCATAACGGCCCACCGCTTCGGGTGCCGCGAGATCGATCGCGCTGCGCTTCGACGAATACCAGTCGTCGCGCTGCATTTGACGGCCGCTGCCCGCGATCGGCGCGCATGCGATGTAGTGGCGCGAGTACGGATAGCCGGACAGGAAGCCGCGCGACGTCGCGAGCACGAACTGCGAATGCTGCGCCGACACGCTCGCGCCTTCCGAATTGCGGATCTGCGGGCTGACCGCGAAGGCGGCGTCTTCCGCGCGGCGGGCAAGTTCGACGGCCTCGTCGGCCGTCAGCGCCCACGGATGATAGAGATCGAGGTCGCGCGGGTCGGTTTCGAGCAGCTCGGCCTCGGCAAGGCCGGCCGCTTCGTCCTCGGCCGTGAAACGTGCGATGTTGTAGGCGGCGGCGACGGTATCCTTGATCGCGGCCGGTGAAAAATCGGACGTGCTCGCGTTGCCGCGCTTCTTGCCGATGAACACGGTCACGCCGACCATCTTGTCGCGGTTGTGCTCGATCGTTTCGACTTCGCCGCGGCGCACCGACACCGACAGGCCGTCGCCCTCGGAGATTTCGGTGGCGGCGTCCGTCGCGCCGAGTGCCTTCGCATGGCGAAGGATGTCCGACGCGATTTCTTTGAGCTGGTCCTGCGTGTGCGGGAAATAGCGCGCTTGTACGTCGAGATTGGCTGCCATCGTCTTGGTATCCGGTGGCGGGCGGGCGCCCGCATGTTCAAAATGTTGCGTATCCCGCGATCATAGCAAGGTCCGGGGACGGACACAGACAAGCTTGGGGTGTCCGCGCCGCGATACAATGCCGCCCATGACACGCAAAACCCGAATTCAGCCGATCGAGCCTGCCGTCGAAGACGACGACAACGGCTACGATCGCCCCAGCAAATCCCAGTTGAAGCGCGAGATGCACGCGCTGCAGGAGCTCGGCCAGGCGCTCGTCGACCTGCCGAAGGACGCGCTCAAGCGCATGCCGATGCCGGAAGCCCTCGCGGACGCCGTTCGCGAGGCGCGCCGGATCACCGATCACGAAGGCAAGCGCCGCCAGCTCCAGTACGTCGGCCGCGTGATGCGCTCGCTGGCCGACGACGAGACGGCCGCGCTGCGCACCGCGCTCGACGCGCAGCGCGGCGTGAACAAGGCCGCGACGGCCCGCCTGCATTGGATCGAGCGCACGCGCGAACAGTTGCTCGCCAGCGACGACGCACTGACCGAATTCCTGCGCCGGCACCCCGACGCCGACATCCAGGAAGGCCGCACGCTGATCCGCAACGCGCGCAAGGAAGCGCAGCAAGGCAAGCCGCCGCGCTATTTCCGCGAACTGTTCCAGTGGGTCAAGACCGCGAGCGGCACCCCCGGCGGGGATGATGAAGCGGCCGACGACGCCGGAGACGACCATGACGACGAAGCCTGACCACCCGGACGAACTCGTCGTCGGCCTCGTGTCGATCAGCGACCGTGCCAGCACGGGTGTCTATGAAGACAAAGGCATTCCGGCGCTGCAGGAGTGGCTCGCCGGTGCGCTGGTCTCGCCGTGGCGCGCCGAAACCCGGCTGATCCAGGACGACGCGCCGACGATCTCCGCGACCCTCGCCGAGCTCGTCGACGTCGCCGGCTGCGACCTCGTGCTGACGACGGGCGGCACGGGCCCCGCGCGCCGCGACGTGACGCCCGAGGCCACGCTGGCCGTGGCGACGAAGGAAATGCCGGGATTCGGCGAACAGATGCGGCAGATCAGCCTGAATTTCGTGCCGACGGCGATCCTGTCGCGGCAGGTCGCGGTGATTCGCGAGACGGCCGACCATGCGGCGCTGATCATCAACCTGCCCGGCCAGCCGAAGTCGATCCGGGAAACGCTCGAAGGGCTGCGCGACGCCGACGGCAAGTCGACCGTGCCCGGCATCTTCGCAGCGGTGCCCTACTGCATCGACCTGATCGGCGGCCCGTACATCGAGACCGACGCCGCGGTGGTCGCGGCGTTCCGGCCGAAAAGCGCGCAGCGCTGAGCGTTTGTCGAGCGCCGAGCGCGTGCCGGCCCGCTCAGGCGGCCGGCGCGGACTCGCCTGCCGACGCCGACGCGGCCGGAATCAGGAAATGCTCGCGGTAGTACTTCAGCTCGTCGATCGACTCGTGGATGTCCGCGAGCGCCGTGTGCATCGCGCGTTTCTGGAAGCCCTTGTAGATCGCGGGCTGCCAGCGGCGGCACAGCTCCTTCAGCGTGCTGACGTCGAGATTGCGGTAGTGGAAGAATTTCTCGAATTCGGGCATCCAGCGCGCCATGAAACGGCGGTCCTGGCAGATCGAGTTGCCGCACATCGGCGACTTGCCGGGCGACACGTACTGCGCGAGGAACGCCTGCAGTTGCGCGGCGGCTTCCGCCTCGGTCACGGTCGATGCGCGCACGCGCTCGACCAGGCCCGAGCGGCCGTGCGTCGACTTGTTCCAGTCGTCCATCTTCGCGAGCGTTTCGTCGCTCTGGTGGATCGCGAACACGGGGCCTTCGACGGCAACGTCGAGCGTGGAATTGGTCACGACGACCGCGATCTCGATGATGCGGTCGTTATCCGGGTCGAGGCCCGTCATCTCCATGTCGAGCCAGACGAGGTTCAACTCGTTGCGCACGAGCGCGGGCTGGCTGGCGGAAGCGGCGGTATCGGTCATGAGTCATCCTGGAAAATGGCGGACGGCGCGCGACGCCGCCCGGGCGGCCGGCAACGCATCAGCGGGCCCGGTCCGCAAGAACATATAATTCTCGCATAGAACCCTTTGGCGCCTTCGATGTCACCCTTTTCGTTCACCCTGCTGTTCGCGCTCGCCGTGCTCGCGATGGTCGTCACCAAGCTGTGGCTCGCGTCGCGGCAGATCCGCTTCGTCGCCGCGCATCGCAACGGCGTGCCCGCGCAGTTCAGCGCAACCATCCCGCTGACCGCCCACCAGCGCGCGGCCGACTATACGGTCGAGCGTACCCGGCTGACGATGCTCGAGATCGTCGTCAGCGCGGCCGTGCTGGTCGGCCTCACGCTGCTCGGCGGCGTCGGCGCGCTCGACACGCTGCTGACCGGCTGGCTCGGCCGCGGCTACGGGCAGCAGGTCGCGCTCGTCGCGGCGGTGCTCGTGATCACGAGCGTGATCGACGTCCCGTTCGAGTATTACCGCCAGTTCGGGATCGAACAGCGTTTCGGCTTCAACCGGATGACGAAGCGGCTGTTCTTCACCGACATGCTGAAAAACTCGCTGCTCGGCGCCGCGCTCGGCCTGCCGCTGCTGTTCGTCGTGCTGTGGCTGATGAACCAGGCCGGCAGCCTGTGGTGGCTGTGGACCTGGATCGTCTGGGTCGCGTTCCAGTTGCTCGTGCTGCTGATCTACCCGACCTTCATCGCACCGCTCTTCAACAAGTTCGAGCCGCTGAAGGACGACGCGCTGCGCACGCGCATCGAGTCGCTGATGAAGCGCTGCGGCTTCGCGGCGAAGGGGCTGTTCGTGATGGACGGCAGCCGCCGCTCCGCGCACGGCAATGCGTACTTCACGGGCTTTGGCGCATCGAAGCGGATCGTGTTCTTCGACACGCTGCTCGCGCGCCTGTCCGGCCAGGAAATCGAAGCCGTGCTCGCGCACGAACTCGGCCATTTCAAGCGCCGCCACGTGATGAAGCGGATGCTCGTGTCGTTCGTGTTGAGCCTCGTGCTGCTCGCGCTGCTCGGCTGGCTGGCGCAGCGCACCTGGTTCTATACAGGGCTCGGCGTCACGCCGTCGCTCGACACGAGCAACGCGGGCGCCGCGCTCGTGTTGTTCTTCCTCGCGATTCCGGTGTTCCTGTTCTTCGCGACGCCGTTCAGCAGCCTCACGTCGCGCAAGCACGAATTCGAGGCCGACGCGTTCGCGGCCAGCCAGACCGACGCGCAGGATCTCGTCAGCGCGCTCGTGAAGCTCTACGAGGACAACGCGTCGACGCTGACGCCCGACCCCGTCTACACGGCCTTCTATTACTCGCATCCGCCCGCATCGCAGCGGATCGACCGCCTGCTGCAGCTCGCATGAGCCGGCCGCCTTCCCGCAAGCCGGCCCCGCGCGCGTCGGGCGCGCAACGTGTCGAAGGCCGCGTGATCGCGGCGCACGGCCGCCACTACATCGTCGCGCCCGACGACGGCGGCCCGATGCTGCAGTGCTTCCCGCGCGGCAAGAAGAGCGACATCGCGGTCGGCGACCGCGTCGTATACGAACACGCGTCGGCCGACCAGGGCGTGATCGTCGAGATCGGCGAACGGCGCAACCTGCTGTACCGTTCCGACCAGTTCAAGTCGAAGCTCTTCGCGGCCAACCTCGACCAGTTGCTGATCGTGCTCGCGACCGAGCCCTATTTCAGCGAAGACCTGCTCGGCCGCGCGCTGATCGCCGCCGAGGCGAACGAGCTGAAGCCGCTCGTCGTGCTGAACAAGATCGACGTCGAGGCTGCGCTGCCGGTCGCGCGCGAGCGCCTCGCACCGTACCGCGCGCTCGGCTACGACGTGCTCGAGCTGTCGGTGAAGGGCTCGCCCGACGACGCGCGCGCACAACTGATGCCGCACCTCGCCGGCCATTCGACGATCCTGCTCGGCCAGTCCGGGATGGGCAAGTCGACGCTCGTGAACCTGCTCGTTCCCGATGCCGAAGCCGCGACGCGCGAGATCTCGGCCGCGCTCAACAGCGGCCGCCACACGACGACGTTCACGCGCCTCTACCCGCTGGAGGGCGGCGGCGCGCTGATCGATTCGCCTGGCTTCCAGGAATTCGGCCTCTACCATCTGACGGAAGGCCGTCTCGAGCGCGCGTTTCCGGAGTTCCGGCCGTTGCTCGCGGACTGCCGTTTCTATAATTGTCATCATCTGCACGAGCCCGGCTGCGCGATTCTCGAAGCGGTCGCCGACGGCCGCATCGCGCCGTCGCGGCACGCGCTGTATGCGCAGCTCGTGCACGAGGCGAGCCAGATCGTCCGCTGATCGCGCGACAGGCGCGCGGCGGCCGATGCCGTTCGGGCCGACCTTCATCGACAGGAGCCGCCATGCGTTTCAAGGCACCCGATCTTGCGACGGCACAGCATTGGGCCAACGTGCTTCAGGTGGCCGGCATCGGTTGCGAGCTGCATAACTGCTACGCGACCGGCGCACTCGGCGGCCTGCCCGCCGACGCGTGCACGCCCGAGCTGTGGCTCGACGACGAACGCGACGACGCGCTCGCTCGCCGGCTGCTCGATGCCGCGTCGCACGGCCCGTCGGCCGGCGCCGTGCCGTGGCGCTGCCGACAGTGCGGCGAAGCGCTCGAGGCCCAGTTCACGGCGTGCTGGCAATGCGGCGCCGTGCGCGATCCGCTCGACGACTGACCCACAGCAAAAAGGCCGGCATCAAGCCGGCCTTTGCCTTTCATCGAGCGCTGCGCGGCCCCGTCACGACACCCACACGGCGAGCGTCAGCATCAGCAGCAGGATCATCCACAGGATCACCGCGCGCCAGACGAGGCCGACCGCCGACTGCAGCGTACGCGGCGTGCAATCATCACCGACCGTCAGCGGACCGCTGTCGCCGACCGCCAGCGCGTCGAGGCTCGACGGTTCCGCGAGCGGCCCCGCGAGACGCGCGCCGAGCGCCCCGCTGCCGGCTGCCAGCAGCACGCCGTCGTTCGGGTCGGGCCACTGGCGCGTGTGGTTGCGCCACGCGTAGATCGCATCCTCGAAATTGCCGACGATCGCGAAGCCGAGTGCGGTCAGTCGCGCGGGGATCCAGTCGATCACGAAGAATGCGCGTTGCGCGAACGTCGAGAAGGCGGCCGTGCGCTCGTCGCCCGGCGTCGACCAGCTGCGCGCGAGATATTCGGAAATCCGGTACAGCACGGCGCCGGCCGGCCCGATCGGCAGCACATACCAGAAGAACACGCCGAACACGTGGCGATGCGATGCGACAACCGCGTGAATCAGCGTATGGCGGACGATTTCGCCGACCGGCATGTCGACCGTGTCGATGCCCGTCCACTCGCGCAGGATTTCGCGCGCGCGCGGCACGTCGTCGTTGTTGAGCGCGAGATGGATGTCGGTGAAGTAATGGCTGAACTGGCGGAAGCCAAGCGTGAAATACACGACGACCACGTTCCACAGGAACGCGAGCACGAAGCTCACCTTGTACAGCAGGAAATAGATCAGTGCGACGACCAGCACCCACGGCAGCACGACCGCGAGCCACGCGAGGATGCCGTGCTTCTGCTTGCCGGCGTCGAGGCCATGCGCGACGGTTTCCGCATGAAACTGGAACAGCGCGAACACCGGATTGTTCGGCGACAACGCGCGGACCTGTTCGATGATGAGGGCAAGGAGAACCGAAAAGAAAGTCATGCGTGGCGCCGTCTTCGGAGTTATGTCATTTTTTGCATAACGATAGCACAGCGTAAGCCAAGCATGGCTGCCGGCGCGGTCGCCCGGCGGCCGGCCGCGCGCGTGAGCCGGTGTGTGCGCCTATGCAGCGGCCAAGAAGCGGTACAGATTGCGAAACATGGCGGCAGTTGCGCCCCAGATGAAGTAATGCCCGCCTGGTCTGCCGTTCGGATAGGGCATCGCAAAAAAACGACGCTCGCCGCCTTCCCAGCGGAACACGCGGACTTGATGGTTCGCGGGATTCATCACGAACGCGAGCGGTACCTCGAAGATCTCGGCGACTTCGAACGTGTCGGCCTGCACGGTGAACGGCGGATGCACGAGGCCGACCACCGGCGCCACGCAGAAGCCGGTGCCGGTCAGGTAATCGGGCAGCGCGCCGAGGATCTCGACGCGTTCGGCGTCCAGCCCGATCTCTTCCTTCGCCTCGCGCAGTGCAGTGGCGGTCGCGTCGCGATCGAACGGTTCGCGACGGCCGCCGGGAAAGCTGATCTGCCCGGCATGGTCGTTCAGGTGGTCGGCGCGCTGGGTCAGCAGCACGGTGAGGCCCGACTCACGGGCAACGAGCGGCACGAGGACGGCCGCGCTGCGCGGATCGACGCCTTCCTGCAGCCTCGCCTCTCCGGGCTCGACGTTCCAGTCGAGCGTGCGCGCGAAACGGTCGCGCAAGCCGGACGGCGTCATCTGGTGCGGATCGATGGCGGGCAGGCCGGCGCCGGTGCCTTCGACCGGCAATACTTCGGGATCGATGATGGGGCGGCGGTTCAATGGGGCTCTCTGGTTCGTGTCGTATCGAGCATATTGTCGCGCCAGAATGAAAAAAGCACCCGGGTGGGTGCTTTTTCCTTACAGCTCTTACTCTTGGGAAGCTGCTGCGGTGCGATCCTTCGACACCAGCTTTTCCTTGATACGAGCCGACTTGCCCGAACGCTCGCGCAGGTAGTACAGCTTCGCGCGACGCACATCGCCGCGGCGCTTCACGACGATGCTTGCCAGCAGCGGCGAGTACGTCTGGAACGTACGCTCGACGCCTTCGCCCGACGAGATCTTGCGAACGATGAAGTTCGAGTTCAGGCCACGGTTGCGAATCGCGATCACGACGCCTTCGTAAGCCTGAACGCGCTTGCGGTTACCTTCAACCACGTTCACGTTCACGATCACCGTGTCGCCCGGGGCGAATTCGGGGATCGTCTTGCCGGCGAGCGCGCGCTCGATTTCTTCCTGCTCAAGTTTTGCGATGAGGTTCATCACTGACTCCTATTGCCATCGTGTCGGCGTTTGCACCTGCCTGCTCCCAGGCCGGCCCCGATAGAGGATGGATTCACATCAGGCACCGCGCACGCATGCACGGCACCGCCAATTCCCGCCCGCGACGCCGCCTCAGGAGGCGTCCTTCGCTTCGCGTGCGAGGTTCGCAAGCCATGCCTCGTCGGCACGGCTCAACAACTTTTCGCGGCGCGCCCGAACGATCAGGTCCGGCCGCTTCCCCAACGTATTCCGCAATGCTTCCTGACGCCGCCACCGCTCGATCTCGGCATGATGCCCGCCGAGCAGCACGTCCGGCACGCGCACGCCGTCATATTCCTCGGGGCGTGTGTAATGCGGACAATCGAGCAGGCCGTCGACGAAACTGTCCTGCACGGCCGACTGCGAATCGTTCAGCACACCGGGCAGCAGCCGCACGACCGCATCCATCATCGCCATCGCCGGCAGTTCCCCGCCCGACAGTACGAAATCGCCGAGGCTGATTTCCTCGTCGACGCAACGGTCGAGCAGGCGCTGATCGATCGCTTCGTAGCGGCCGCACAGCACGACGACACCCGGCTCCTGCGCCATCCGCACCGCTCGCTCGTGCGTGAGCGGCGCGCCCTGCGGCGACATCATCACGACGCGCGTGCTCGCGATGCCCTGCGCCGCCTGCGCCGCTTTCGCGGCGCCGATCGCGGCTTCGAGCGGCCTGGCCAGCATCACCATGCCCGGACCGCCGCCGTACGGACGATCGTCGACCGTGCGGTAGTTGTCCGTCGTGAAATCACGCGGGTTCCAGGTGCGCAGCCCGAAGCGCCCCTGCTTGACGGCCCGGCTGGTGATTCCCCAGTCGGTCAGTGCACGGAACATCTCGGGAAAGAGCGTGACGACGTCGAACTGCACCGCGCTCTCGGTAACCTGGTTCATTTCAGTAATCGGCTTCCCAGTCGACGACGATGCGACGCGCCGCCTGATCCACCGTTTTGACGTATACGCCGACAAACGGAATCAACCGTTCGTCGGTGGTCGGCTGACCGTCTTTGCCGGTCGCGGGATACTCGACACGCATGATCGCATGCACACCGTTGTCGATCATCCCGCTCACTTTCCCGAGCGCCACCGATTGCTCGTTGACGACATCGAGGCCGATCAGGTCGACCCAATAGAATTCGTCCGCGGCCAATGCCGGGAAATCTTCCCGGCGCACGAACACGCGAAAGCCGCGCATGGCCAGCGCGGCATCGCGGTCGCTGACGCCCGCGGGTTGCGCAACGACCGTGTCGCTGTGCGTCTTCGACTGCATGATGCGGACGGAAAGCCGCTCCGCACCGCGTTCCAGCCACCAGCGGCGCGCGTTGAGCAACGCGTCGCCGCCGCGACCGGCATCGGCATGCGCCGCCACCTTGACCCATCCCTTCAGGCCGTAGGCGTCGACCACCGCCCCGACCTCGACGGCATCGTCGGGCCAGGCTTGCGTCGCTTCGAGACTACCCTGTTCGGCAGCCCGACCGGCGTTCGCGACAACGTCGCGCTCGACCGGCTTGCGGACGAATGCGCCGAATGACGCACGCCCGCGCCTTTCATTACCGGAATCGTGACCCGCCATCAATGCACCTCACAGCCGGCACGACCGGCACACCGTGCCATGTTAGGCAGCCGGTTGCGCCTTTTGCGCTTCCTTCACGAGACGCTGGACGGTCGGCGACAGTTGCGCGCCAACACCTTGCCAGTACGTCAGGCGGTCCTGAGCGATACGCAGCGATTCGCCCTTCGTGGCGACCGGGTTGTAGAAACCGACGCGCTCGATGAAGCGGCCGTCACGACGGTTGCGCGAATCGGTAGCAACGATGTTGTAGAACGGGCGCTTCTTCGAGCCGCCACGAGCCAGACGGATGATAACCATATGATGTCCTTCGGAAAACCGGGTTCGAAACTACTGAAACACGCGATTATAGCCGGAAACCAGAGGCACAACAAACACTTACGCGCAAAAAATCCACGGACGGCCCGTCCGCCGGGCATACAATCGTCGTGTCCAGGACGCTCCCGACCGTCATGCCGCTCCTTCGCGCCGCCCCGACGCGCCGCGCGCAGCACCGTTTCATCGCGCTGCTTGCCGGCCTTGCCTGCCTCGCGTCCGCAACGGCGTTCGCCGCGCCGTTGCCGGTCGATGAACTGGTCGTGCCGCCCGGCTTCCACGTGGAAGTGCTGACCGACGCGGTACCGACCGCACGCGAAATGGCGTGGTCGCCGCGCGGCATCCTGTATGTCGGCACGCTGGAAGGCCGCGTGCATGCGTTCGAGATGCACGAGGGCCGGATCAGCACGCGTCACGTGATCGCGTCCGGACTCGACATGCCTGTCGGCGTAGCCTACCGCGATGGTGCGCTCTATATATCAGCCGTGTCGCGCATCCTGCGCCTCGATCGCATCGACGACCGGCTCGCCAAGCCACCGCCCCCTGCCGTCGTGACCGACGCGCTGCCGACCGACCACCATCACGGCTGGAAATTCATCGCGTTCGGCCCCGACGGCAAGCTTTACGTGCCGACCGGCGCACCGTGCAACGTCTGTCTCGCCGATCGCGGCCGCTACGCGATCATTGCGCGCATGAAGGCCGACGGCAGCGGAAGCGAGGTCGTCGCCCGCGGCGTGCGCAATACGGTCGGCTTCGCATGGCACCCCGATTCGGGCGAGCTGTGGTTTACCGACAATGGGCGCGACATGATGGGCGACGACGTGCCCGACGACAAGCTCAACCGCGCGCCGCGCGCCGGCCTCGACTTCGGCTTTCCATACTGCCATGGCGGCGATACGCCCGACCCCGAATTCGGCAGCACCGACGTGTGCCGCCGTTATGTGCCGCCCGCATTGAAACTCGGCGCACACGTCGCGGCGCTCGGCATGCGCTTCTATACCGGGCCGATGTTTCCGGCGTCGTATCGCAATAACGTGTTCATCGCCGAACACGGTTCGTGGAACCGCAGCACGAAGGTCGGCTACCGCGTGATGCGCGTCGTCGTATCGGTGGACGGCAGCCAGGCGCGCCAAACCCCATTCGTCACGGGCTGGCTGCGACCCGACGGCACGGTGTGGGGACGCCCGGCCGACGTGCTGCCGCTGCCGGACGGTTCGCTGCTCGTGAGCGACGATTACGCAGGCGCAATCTACCGCGTGACCTATGCGGCACCTTGACGCAGGCCGGGGGTGACCGGGCCCGACCGGGCATCGTAGAATGCGTGCCGGGCCGCGCGCCCGCGCCGGCCCGCCGGCCGCCCATGCCAACGACAATACGCCGCCATCCATGTCCAGCAGCACCGCACCGTCCCGCCGCTTCCGTTCCAAGACGCTCACCGCCGCCCTCGCATTCCTGTTCGGATCGCTCGGCGCGCACCGCTTCTATCTGTACGGCTTTCGCGACGTGTACGGCTGGGCACACCTGCTCGCGACGATCGTCGGCATCCCGGGCTTCCTCCTGCTCGCGGCGACCCAGCGCAGCGCCGGCCTCGGCTGGTGGCTCGCGGTACCTGGCGCGATCTCTCTGCTGGCGGCGTTCCTCGCCGCACTCGTCTACGGGCTGCGCCCCGACGAAAAGTGGGACGCGCAATTCAACGCGGAGACCGGCAAGCACAGCCGGTCGGGCTGGACCGTGATCTTTGTCGTGATCTTCTCGCTGCTGATCGGTGCGTTCCTGCTGATGACCGCGCTCGCGCTGTCGTTCCAGACGTATTTCGAATCGCAGGTCGAAGCAGCGAAGCAGATTTCGCAGTAAGCGTAACGAGCGCGACACACCGGCGCCGACGAGCACCGATATTGCGCGCCAGTCAGAACAGATTCAACTGCATGTCGTCGCGCGACTTCGCGCCGGCAGCGCGCACTGCCATGCGCGGCGCAGGCACTGCGGCGGCCGGCGCGCCGCGAAACTGCGACAGATCGAGGATGCCGTTCGTGCGCTCGTTCAGCCCGAGCCGCTTGACGGCCTGGCGGAAACGCTGCCGCAACAGGTCGGCCCAGATCCCCTCGCCTTTCATCCGTTTCGAGAAATCCGAGTCGTAGTCTTTCCCGCCGCGCATGTCGCGCACGCGGTTCATCACGCGCTCCGCGCGATCGGGAAAATGCGCGGCGAGCCAGTTCTTGAACAGCGGCGCGACCTCCCACGGCAACCGCAGGATGATGTAGCTCGCGTGCGTCGCGCCCGCTTCCGCGCATGCTTCGAGCACGCGCTCCATGTCGGGCTCGGTGACGAACGGGATCACCGGCGCAATGCTCACGCCGACCGGAACGCCTGCATCGCGCAGCGCGCGGATCGTGCGCAACCGGCGCGCCGGCGTCGCCGCCCGCGGCTCAAGCGTGCGCGAGAGATCGGCATCGAGCGTCGTGATCGTGACTGCCGCCATCACCTGCCCGCGCTCCGCCATCGGTGCAAGCAGGTCGAGATCGCGCTCGATCAGCGACGACTTCGTGATCGCGGCGAACGGCAACCCGCGATCGTGCATCACCTGGATCACGCTGCGCGTGATGCGCAGGTCGCGCTCGACCGGCTGATAGGCGTCGGTATTGACGCCGAGCGCGATCGGCTCAGGCACGTAGCGCTTGCGCGAAATCTCGCGCTCGAGCAGTTCGGCCGCATTGACCTTCGCGTAGATGCGGCTTTCGAAATCGAGCCCCGGCGACAGGCCGAGATAGCTGTGCGTCGGCCGTGCGAAGCAGTAGATGCAGCCGTGCTCGCAACCGCGATACGGATTGAGCGATACGCTGAACGGAATATCGGGCGACTGGTTGTGCGTCAGGATGCTCTTCGCACGCTCCTCGAACACCTGCGTGCGCAGCGGCGCGGCGAAGTCGGCATCGTCCGACTCGTGCGTCCAGCCGTCGTCGACCGCTTCGCGCTGCGCGAGCTCGTACCGCCCCTGCAGGTTGTCGACCGCACCGCGCCCCTTGCGGGGCACGGGCGGCGCTACCGGAAATTCGTTGTCGGATCGATCGTCCATGTGCCCACCCATTCGCCTGCGCTCAATACTGTACATTTATACAGTATTGAGCGCAGCATGCCAAGGGCGGGATAAGGGGCCCGGTAACGGGCCGCCGGCGCGTCACTCGCCGACCGCGATCGTCAGCGTTTCCTTGATTTCCTCCATCACGACATAGCTCTTCGACTGCACGGCGCCGGGCAACTGCAGCAGGATGTCGCCGAGCAGCTTCCGGTAGTCGGCCATCTCGCCGATCCGCGCCTTGATCAGGTAGTCGAAATCGCCGGATACGAGGTGGCATTCGAGCACCTCGTCGATCTTCATCACTTCCCGACGGAATTGCTCGAACATGTTGCCGCCCTTGTGGCCGAGCGTGATCTCGACGAACACCAGCAGCGCGGCACCCAGCTGGCCCGGGTCGACCCGCGCGTGATAGCCGGTGATCACGCCGTCCCGCTCCATGCGCCGCACGCGCTCGATGCACGGCGTGACAGTCAGGCCGACCTGTTCCGCGAGGTCTTTCATCGCCATCCGGCCGTCGTCCTGGAGCAGTTTGAGGATGCGTCGGTCGAGCTTGTCGAGCGAGCGTACGGGCTGACGTTGCGTTCTCATTTGTTTATGCTGAAAACCTGAAAAATACGATAACAAAACCTGCACATTCGACAATACCATAGCTCAAAAAACTAGATCAGCTAGAGGTTACACGGAACCGCGGGTGCGTCCGGCCTCGATCTGGTCCCTTCCATCTGGAGCAGCTATGCGAGTCGTCATTCTGGGCAGCGGTGTGGTGGGCGTGGCAAGCGCGTATTACCTCGCGCGCGCCGGTCATGAAGTCACTGTGATCGACCGGGAAGCCGGCCCTGCGCTCGAGACGAGCTTCGCGAACGCGGGCCAGATCTCCCCCGGCTATGCCGCGCCGTGGGCCGCGCCCGGCGTGCCGCTGAAGGCCGTCAAATGGATGTTCGAAAAGCATGCACCGCTCGCGATCCGTCTCGACGGCACGCGCTTCCAGCTCCAGTGGATGTGGCAGATGCTGCGCAATTGCACGACCGAGCGCTATGCAGTCAACAAGGGCCGCATGGTCCGCCTCGCCGAATACAGCCGCGACTGCCTGCAGGCGCTGCGCGCCGACACAGGCATCCAGTACGAAGGGCGCACGGGCGGCACGCTGCAGCTGTTCCGCACGCAGCAGCAACTCGACGGCGCGGCGAAGGACATCGCCGTGCTGCAGGAAGCGAACGTGCCGTTCGAACTGCTGTCGCCGGCCGACCTGAAGAATGCCGAACCGGCGCTCGCCGCCGTGTCGCACAAGCTGACGGGCGGCCTGCGCCTGCCGGGCGACGAAACGGGCGATTGCCAGCTGTTCACGACGCGCCTCGCGGCGCTCGCCGAATCGCTCGGCGTCAAGTTCCGCTACAACACGCCGATCGACGCGCTCGCGATTGCCGGCGGCAAGATCGCCGGCGTGCAATGCGGCAGCGAGACGGTGCGCGCGGACGCGTACGTCGTCGCGCTCGGCTCGTACTCGACCAACTTCATCTCGAACCTGATGAAGATCCCGGTCTATCCGCTGAAGGGCTATTCGATCACCGCGCCGATCGTCAACGAAGCGGCCGCGCCCGTGTCGACCGTGCTCGACGAGACCTACAAGATCGCGATCACGCGTTTCGACCAGCGCATCCGCGTCGGCGGCATGGCGGAAATCGTCGGCTTCGACAAGAACCTGCGCGCCGCACGCCGCGAAACGCTCGAGATGTGCGTGAACGACCTGTTCCCGGGCGGCGGCGATACGTCGAAGGCGACGTTCTGGACGGGCCTGCGCCCGATGACGCCGGACGGCACGCCGATCGTCGGCCGCACGCCGGTGTCGAACCTGTTCCTGAACACCGGCCACGGCACGCTCGGCTGGACGATGTCGTGCGGTTCGGGCCAACTGCTCGCAGACTTGATCTCGGGCAAGAAGCCGGCGATCCAGGCCGACGACCTGTCGGTGCACCGTTACCTGAAGGAAGTGGCCGGCCAGACGCGTCCGGCATACGCATAAGCCGCGGCGGCCCGCAGCAATGCGGGTCGGCCGGCATCGAAAAAAAGGGGCGCTCGTAGCGCCCCTTGCTCCGTGTACTTACCGCTGAAGCGTCACGCCGCGTCAGCCGAGCTCGGCCACGAGTTCCGGCACGAGCGTGAACAGATCGCCGACGAGGCCGTAGTCGGCCACGCTGAAGATCGGCGCTTCCGGATCCTTGTTGATCGCGACGATCACCTTCGAATCCTTCATGCCTGCCAGATGCTGGATCGCACCCGAGATGCCCACCGCGATGTACAGCTGCGGCGCGACGATCTTGCCGGTCTGGCCGACCTGGTAGTCGTTCGGCACGTAGCCGGCGTCGACTGCCGCGCGCGATGCGCCGAGTGCGGCCGACAGCTTGTCCGCCAGCGGCTCGAGCACCTTCGTGTAGTTTTCACCGCTGCCCAGACCGCGGCCGCCCGACACGATGATACTGGCCGACGTCAGTTCCGGACGGTCCAGCTTCGTCACTTCACGGCTCACGAACTGCGACTTGCCTGCGTCGGCTGCCGCATCGATCTTCTCGACCGAAGCGCTGCCGCCTTCGGCCGCCACCGGATCGAAACCCGTCGCACGCACCGTGATGACCTTGACCGGGTCGCTCGACTGCACCGTCGCGATTGCGTTGCCTGCGTAGATCGGGCGCTCGAACGTATCCGCCGAATCGACCGCCGTGATGTCCGAAATCTGCGCGACGTCCAGCTTCGCGGCGATGCGCGGCGCGATGTTCTTGCCGTACGCCGTGGCCGGCGCGAGGATGTGCGAGTAGTCCTTCGCGATGTTCAGCGCGGTCGCTTCGACGTTTTCCGCGAGGCCTGCTTCGAGCTGCGGCGCGTCGGCCAGCAGCACCTTCGAAACACCTGCGATCTTCGCTGCCGCGTCTGCCGCCGCTTGCGCGTTGTGGCCCGCGACCAGCACGTGAATGTCACCGCCGATCTTCGCCGCCGCTGCCACCGTGTTCAGCGTCGCGGCCTTGATCGACGCGTTGTCGTGTTCTGCAATCACCAGAATCGTCATTTCCTTGCGCTCCCTCTTACAGCACCTTGGCTTCGGTCTTCAGCTTCTCGACCAGCGTCTTCACGTCCGGCACCTTCACGCCGGCCGCGCGCTTCGGCGGCTCGACCACCTTCAGCGTCTTCAGACGCGGCGCGACGTCCACGCCCAGGTCTTCCGGCTTCACGATTTCCAGCGGCTTCTTCTTCGCCTTCATGATGTTCGGCAGCGTCACGTAGCGCGGCTCGTTCAGGCGCAGGTCCGTGGTCACGACCGCCGGCAGCGTCAGCGACAGCGTTTCCGCGCCGCCGTCGACTTCGCGCGCAACCGTGGCCTTGCCGTCGGCGACCGTCACCTTCGACGCGAACGTCGCTTGCGGCAGGCCTGCCAGCGCGGCCAGCATCTGGCCCGTCTGGTTCGAATCGTCGTCGATCGCCTGCTTGCCGAGGATCACCAGTTGCGGCTGTTCCTTGTCGACCAGCGCCTTCAGGATCTTCGCGACGGCCAGCGGCTCGACGCTGTCGTTCGACTCGACGAGGATCGCGCGATCCGCACCGATCGCCAGCGCCGTGCGCAGCGTTTCCTGCGCCTGCGTAACGCCCACCGAAACGGCGATCACTTCGGTTGCGACGCCCGCTTCCTTCAGGCGCACCGCTTCTTCAACGGCGATTTCGTCGAAAGGGTTCATCGACATCTTCACGTTCGCAATGTCGACGCCCGTGTTGTCCGACTTCACGCGGACCTTCACGTTGTAATCGACCACTCTTTTCACTGGCACCAGGATTTTCATGCACACGCTCCAAAGTTACGAATACGACCAGAGGCCATTCTATAGCGAGGCCTCATGACTGCGCGGCCAAGCGGACCCATCCATCGTGGCTGTCGAGGATACCGCTTCTTGGCGACGCGCCAATGATAGCGAACGGTCGTTCTATTTTAAAAGAGAAAAAACCCGGACGCAAAGCCCGGGTTTTCGATCATCGACTCTAATCCCGCCGGGCGCCCCGCACTCTGCCCGTTACCAGGCGGCAATGACCGCGCCGCCGAACTTGCCTTCGATGAACTGCTTCACGTCGGCCGAATGATAGGCCGCAATCAGTTTCGCGACCCACGGTTTGTTCCTGTCCGCGTCGCGAATCGCGAGGATGTTCGCGTACGGGCCGTTCGGCCCTTCGATCGCGATCGCGTCCTGTTTCGGTTTCAACCCCGCTTCCATCGCGTAGTTGGTATTGATCGCGGCCGCGTCGACGTCGCCGAGCGAGCGCGGAATCTGCGCCGCATCGAGTTCGACGATCTTCAGCTTGCGCGGATTGTCGACGATATCGAGCGGCGTCGCCTTCAGCCCCGCATCCGCGCGCAGTTTCAGGAGGCCCTGCTTTTGCAGCAACAGCAGCGCACGGCCGCCGTTGGTCGGATCGTTCGGGACCGCGATGCGCGCGCCGGGCTTCAGTTCGGTCAGCGACTTCACGCGCTTCGAATAGATGCCCATCGGGAACGTGACAGTATCCGCGACCTTGATCAGCTTGTAGCCGCGATCCTTCACCTGCGCCTGCAGATACGGATCGTGCTGGTAGCTGTTCGCGTCGAGGTCGCCCGACGCGAGCGCCGCGTTCGGCTGCACGTAATCGGAGAATTCGACGATGCGGATCTCGAGGCCGCTCTTCGCCGCGACCTTCTTCACCGCTTCCATGATCTGCGCGTGCGGCCCGCCCGTCACGCCCACCTTGATGGTTTCGGCCCGCGCGTGCGCACCCGCGAACAGCGCGGCTGCGCCGAGTGCCGCCGCGAATTTCAGCATGAAGCGTCGTTGCATCGTCTCTCCCCTATTGGATGGTCAATTTCGTCTTATTTGTGGCTCAGCCGGCGGACGAGCCAGTCGCCGAACGACTGCACGATCTGCACGAACACGATCAGGATCGCGACGACCGTCCACATCACTTCCGGCAGATAGCGCTGGTAGCCGTAGCGAATCCCGAGATCGCCGAGCCCGCCGCCGCCGATCGCGCCCGCCATCGCCGAATAGCCGACCAGCGACACGAACGTGATCGTCAGGCCCGCCACGACGCCCGGCAGCGATTCGGGCAACAGCACCTTGAATACAATCTGCGATGTGGTCGCGCCCATCGATTGCGCGGCTTCGATCAGCCCGCGGTCGACTTCGCGCAGCGCCGTCTCGACGAGACGCGCGATGAACGGCGCGGCCGCCAGCGTCAGCGGCACGACCGCCGCGGCCGTGCCGATCGACGAACCCGTGACGAGCCGCGTAAACGGAATCACCGCGACCAGCAGGATGATGAACGGCGTCGAGCGGACCGCGTTCACGATGCCGCCGAGCACGCGATTCACGGCCAGGTTCTGCAGCACGCCCTGGCGATCGGTCAGGTAGAGCAGCACGCCGAGCGGCAGACCGACGAGCGCGCCGACCGCTCCGGAGATGCCGACCATGATCAGCGTCTCCCAGAACGACTGCACGAACATATCGAACATCTCACTCAACATACGAAAGCTCCTCTACCACCACACCTTGCTCGCGCAGGAACGCGAGCGCCTGCCCGACCTTGCCCGGCTCGCCGCCCGCGAGCACCGCGAGCGAACCGAATGCCTGCCCCTGGATCTCGTCGATCTGGCCGTGCAGGATGTTGAAATCGAGCTCGTAACGGCGGATCGTCTCCGACAGGATCGGCTGGTCGACACCCGAGCCCGTGAACGCGAGCCGCAGCAGATGCCCGCTGCCCGTCTTCAGCCGCTCGGCCACGCGCACCTTCAGCGCGGGCGGCAGTTCCTGCGCGATCACGTCGCCGATCAGCGCGCGCGTCACTTCGTGATGCGGCTGCAGGAACACGTCGATCACGCGGCCTTCCTCGACCACCCGCCCCGCGTCGAGCACCGCGACGCGATCGCACACCTGCTTGATCACTTCCATCTGGTGCGTGATCAGCACGATCGTCAGGCCGAGCTCGCGGTTGATGCGCTTCAGCAGGTCGAGAATCGAACGCGTGGTCTCGGGATCGAGCGCGGACGTCGCTTCGTCCGACAACAGCACCTTCGGCTGGCTCGCGAGCGCGCGTGCGATGCCGACGCGCTGCTTCTGTCCGCCGCTGATCTGCGCCGGGTAACGATCCTTCTGTGCGGACAGCCCGACGAGGTCGAGCAGCGGCAGCACGGCGGCCTCGATGTCGGCACGGCTTGCGCCGGCCAACTCCAGCGGCAGCGCGACGTTGTCGAACACCGTGCGCGACGACAGCAGGTTGAAGTGCTGGAAGATCATGCCGATCTCGCGGCGCGCCTCGCGCAGCGCGCCGGCCGGCAGCAGCGTGAGATCGCGCCCGCCGACGACGACATTGCCTTCGGTTGGCCGCGTGAGCAGGTTGATGGTGCGCACGAGCGTGCTCTTGCCGGCGCCGCTTCGGCCGATGATGCCGAACACCTCGCCCTGCGGAATCGTCAGGTTGACGTTGTGCAGCGCCTCGACCCAGCCGCTCGGCCCGGGGAAACGCTGCGAAAGATTGCGTAATTCGATCATGTAAACAAAACGGCGGCCGGCTGGCGAGCAGGCCCGCCAGTCGGCCGCCGATGCATCTGGAATAGCCGGCGATTTTACCGCAAACCCCTCATTCCCCTTAATAATCGATTTCGATCTTTTCATAACCTCACGAAATTAGAGGGGCACCGCTGGCCCGCCGCGGGAGTGTCGCGACTATGATCCGGAACACGCATGCCAACGAACAGGGGACCCGCCAGATGACCGCCACCACCACGCCGGCCACCGCACCTGCCACCGCCGGATCGGCGCCTGCGTCGCCGCCGGCGCCGAAAATGGGCCGGCTGCGCACCACGGACGGGCTCGAACTGGCGTCGTACCGCTGGCCGGCCGGCAGCGGCACCGCGCCGCCGCGCGCGACGATCGCGCTCGTGCACGGCCTCGCCGAACACGCGGGCCGTTATGCCGCGCTCGCCGGCCGGCTGAACGCGGCCGGCATCGACGTGCTCGCGATCGATCTGCGCGGGCACGGCCAGTCGCCCGGCAAGAGAGCCTGGGTCGAGCGTTTCGACGATTACCTTGACGATGCGGATGCACTGGTCGCCGAAGCAGCGCGCGGCAATGCGCCGCTGATCCTGATGGGACACAGCATGGGCGGCGCGGTCGCCGCGCTGTACGCGATAGAACGCGCGCCGGCCAGCGGCCATGCGCTGACGGGCCTCGTGCTGTCGAGCCCGGCGCTCGCACCGGGGCGCGACGTGCCGCGCTGGATGCTCGCGGTAAGCCGCGTCATCAGCCGCGCGTGGCCGACCTTTCCCGCGATCCGGATCGACGCGGCGCTGCTGTCGCGCGATCCGGCCATCGTCGCGGCCAATCGCGCCGATCCGCTCGTGCATCACGGCGCGGTGCCCGCGCGCACCGGCGCGGAGATTCTCGACGCGATGGCGCGTATCGAACGCGGCCGCGGCGCGCTGCGCGTCCCGGTGCTCGTCTATCACGGCACCGAGGACAAGCTGACCGAACCCGACGGCAGCCGTGCGTTCGGCGCGCGAGTCGGCTCGCCCGATCGCACGCTGACGCTATACGATGGCGGTTTCCACGAAACGATGAACGATCTTGAACGCGATCGCGTGATCGACGCGCTGATCGCGTGGATTCACACGCGCGTGCCGGCGCGCTGATCAAGCGCACATGCCGGCGGCGGCCCGCCGGTCAGATGCCGGCCAGCACGCGCAGGTGCGCGACGACACTGCGCCCGAGCGCGGACAGGTTGTAGCCGCCCTCGAGGCAGCTCACGATGCGGCCCTGCGCATGACGACGCGCCACGTCGACGATCTGCGCGGTCAGCCATTCGAAGTCGGCCTCGACGAGGCCGAGGTTGCCGATGTCGTCCTCGCGATGCGCATCGAAGCCCGCCGACACGAACAGCATCTGCGGCTTGAACGCGTCGAGACGCGGCAGCCAGAACATGTCGACGGCTTCGCGGATCGCCATCCCGTTGCTGCGCGCGGGCATCGGCAGGTTGACCATGTTCGGCGCCTGGTGATCGGCGCCCGAGAACGGGTAAAGCGGATGCTGGAAGAAACTGCACATCAGCACGCGCTCGTCGTTGGCGAACGCAGCCTCGGTGCCGTTGCCGTGGTGCACGTCGAAATCGATGATCGCCACACGCTCGATGCCGTGTACGTCGAGCGCATGCCGCGCGGCGATCGCAACGTTGTTGAAGAAACAAAAACCCATCGCGCGCGCGGGCTCCGCATGGTGGCCGGGAGGCCGGACGCTGCAGAACGCATTCGCGTAGCGGCCTTCGATCACCGCATCGGTCGCCGCGATCGCGGCACCGGCTGCGCGCAGCGCCGCGCGCCACGTGTCGCGGTTCATCAGCGTATCGGGATCGATCTCGACGTAACCGTCGACCGGCGTCATGCTCCGGATGTAGTCGATGTGCGCCTGCGTATGCACACGGCCCAGCGCCACCTCGCTCGCGAACGGCGCGGTTTCGTGCACGATCAGGTCGTCGATGCGGCTCGCAATCAGTTGATCCTGGATCGCCGACAATCGGGCCGGGCATTCCGGATGCCATTCCCCCATCTCGTGCAGCATGCAGTCGGGGTGCGTATAGAAAGCGGTTGCCATAAGCTGTCTTCCGCAGCGCGCGGTGCGCCGCAGGTCTCCATCAATGATGTCCATCGTCTGCCGCGAATTCGCCGCTAACTTACCACAACGGGGCCCCGTTTCGCCCCGGCGCGCCGGATGCGTCGGGTATACTGCGCCGAACCCAATCGCCCCGTCCGCCCGCTTCGACATGAATTCCAGCAAGCCTGCCGCCCTTCTCTCCGCGTTGCTCCGTGTTCGCGCTCCGCTCGTCGTCGCCGCCGTCGCCACAGCCCTCGGCGCCGCGCCTGCCGGCGCGCAGACGCAGCCTGCGAAGCCTGCCGGTACGCGCGTCGCACAGGCCCAGCCCCAGCAGCCGGCGCCGCAAGGCCAGACCTTCGAAGAGGAAATCGTTCCCCAGCGTTACGCGAGCAACGCGAAGGTCGACGCGTTCATCGACGAGATGGTGAGCCGCAACGGCTTCGACTCCGCGAGCCTGCATGCGCTGTTCTCGCGCATCAGCTATTCGGCGACGGCGGTCAAGCTCGTGAAGCCCGCCGCGTCGCCGACGGTCAAGAACTGGCGCGTCTATCGCTCGCGCTTCATCGAGCCGATCCGCATCAATGCGGGCGTGAAGTTCTGGAAGGCCAACCAGGCGACGCTGCAGCGCGCATCCGAGGAATTCGGCGTGCCGCCCGAGGTGATCGTCGGCATCATCGGCGTCGAGACGATCTATGGCCGCTACATGGGCAATTTCCGCGTGCTCGACGCGTTGACGACGCTCACGTTCGACTATCCGGACACGCCGAATCGCGACAGCCGCCAGGCAACGTTCCGCAAGAACCTCGAGGATTTCCTGGTCTGGACCCGCGACAACCAGCTCGACCCGACCACCGTGCTCGGCTCGTATACAGGGGCAATCGGGATTCCGCAGTTTCTGCCGAGCAGCATCCGCGAATATGCGGTCGACTTCGACGGCACGGGCCACGTCGATCTGCGCAGCAGTCCTGTCGACGCGATCGGCAGCGTCGCGAACTACCTGAAGCAGCACGGCTGGGAAACCGACCGCCCGGTGGTCTGGCAGATCACGCCCGATACGGGCAGCCTGGGGATCGCACAGGCCGCCGCCGACGGCCAGCCCGAACCGCACTGGGCACTGTCGCAACTGATGCGCGCGGGCATGACGCTGAACGAACCGGCGGTCAATATCACGACCGAAGCCGCCACGCCGGTGACCGTGGTCGACCTGCCGTCGCCGGGGCGCGCGACCGAATACATGCTCGGGCTGAAGAATTTCTACGTGCTGACGCGCTACAACCGCAGCTTCTTCTACGCACTTACCGTGTACCAGCTCGGCGAGGCCGTGAAGGCGCAGATGGAAGCGAGCGGCGCGCTGAAGCCGGCCAACGCAGACGAGCAAGCGCAGTAGGCAACGCCCCCGCCCAAACAAAAAACGCCGCAACTGCGGCGTTTTTTTATCGCGTGCGGGACGGGTTCAGGCCGGGAACACGCCCGTGGACAGATAGCGGTCGCCGCGATCGCAAACGATGAACACGATCGTCGCGTTCTCGACCTGACGCGCGATGCGCATCGCGACTTCGCATGCGCCGCCCGACGAAATGCCCGCGAAGATGCCTTCGACAGCCGCCAGCCGGCGCGCCATCGTTTCGGAGGCGGCCTGGCTCACGCTCTCGACGCGGTCGACGCGGCTGCGATCGAAGATCGTCGGCAGATAGGCTTCCGGCCACTTGCGGATGCCTGGAATGCGCGAACCTTCTTCCGGCTGCGCACCGACGATCTCGATCGCGGGATTCTGTTCCTTCAGATACTGCGACACGCCCATGATCGTGCCGGTCGTGCCCATCGCCGACACGAAGTGCGTCACCCGCCCGTCGGTGTCGCGCCAGATTTCCGGACCGGTCGCTTCGTAGTGCGCGACCGGGTTGTCGGGGTTGGCGAACTGATCGAGGATCACGCCCTTGCCCTCGCGTTGCATCTGGTCCGCCAGGTCACGCGCCAGTTCCATCCCGCCCTTCATCGGCGTGAGGATGATCTCGGCTCCATAGGCCGCCATGCTCTGGCGGCGCTCGACTGACAGGTCCTCCGGCATGATCAGCACCATCTTGTAGCCGCGAATCGCCGCTGCCATCGCGAGCGCGATGCCCGTGTTGCCGCTCGTCGCCTCGATCAGCGTATCGCCCGGCTTGATGCGCCCGCGCGCCTCGGCCTTGCTGATCATCGACAGCGCCGGACGATCCTTCACCGAACCGGCCGGATTGTTGCCTTCGAGCTTCGCGAGCACCACGTTGTTGCGCGCGCGAATCTCGTCGTCCGGCAAGCGGACCAGTTGCACGAGCGGCGTATTGCCGATCGTGTCTTCGATAGTTTTGTAAGCCATGGGTATACCGTGAGTACGAGGCCGATCAATCGGTCGATTGTAAACCAGCACCGCCGCTCGCGCCGGCAACCCCTTTGCGACGATGGAATACGCATGCCGCGCGATTCGCGATCGCCGCGCACGCAGCGCGCACGCAAAAAACCCGCGGCATGCCGCGGGAAGCCGTCGCAATGACGGCGACTGAAGGAGCTCTTTGTCGGTCGCGCGCGACGCGTTACTTCTGCGCAGTGCGGGCAGGTGCCGCGGCGGGCTTTGCTGCTGCCGCCTTGCCCGCGACCGGCGCGGCTGCAGTGCCCGAGCCGGCCGCGCCTGCGCCGGCCGCACCTATCGTCAGCCCTTCCTGCTGAAGTCGCTCGACGGTATGGCCGCCCATGCCTTTCACGCGTGACGCGAGATCGTCCGCACTCCTGAACGGACCACGCGCGCCGCGTTCGTCCAGAATCGCCTTCGCCCGCGCCGGGCCGATGCCCTTGATGCCGACGAGCGCATCCTCGTTCGCGGTGTTGACGTCGACGGCCGCCCAGGCCGACGCGACTGCGCCGAGCATGACCGCTGCGGCAAACCATTTTCTGATCATGTGCTGGATCTCCGATGAAAACGGCCGGCGGCTGCCGACCGTGAGACCCAGTCTATCGATGCAACGCTTCTGTTTAAACCTGGCCGGACAGCCAACGAACGTAGCGGTCGACGCCTTCCTGCACGGTCAGGAACGGTGCGTCGTAGCCGGCCGCGCGCAGTTTCGTCTGGTCGGCCTGCGTGAAGCACTGGTACTTGCCGCGCAACGCATCGGGGAACGGCACGTATTCGATCAGCCCCTGCTCGACCTGCTGCGCGAGCGTCAGCGGCGGCAGGTTGTCAAGCGCACGCAGCGTATTCACGACCGTCGACGCGATATCGTTGAACGGCTGCGCACGGCCCGTGCCGAGGTTGAAGATGCCCGACTTCTCCGGGTGATCGAAGAAGAACAGGTTCACCTTCGCGACGTCCTCGACCGACACGAAATCGCGCGTCTGCTCGCCCGGTGCATAGCCGTTGTACTCGCCGAACAGCTTCACCTTGCCTTCCGCGCGGAACTGGTTGAAGTTGTGGAACGCAACCGACGCCATGCGGCCCTTGTGCGTTTCGCGCGCGCCGTACACGTTGAAATAGCGGAAGCCGGCGATCTGGCTCTTCGCGGTCGGCAGCACGCGACGGATCACCTGGTCGAACAGGAACTTCGAATAGCCGTACACGTTCAGCGGCGCCTCGACGTCGCGCTCCTCGACGAAACGCGTCGAGCCGCCGTAGATCGCGGCCGACGACGCGTACAGGAACTGCGCGCCCTGTGCGAGGCACGTGTCGAGCACTGCGCGGCTGTAGCGGAAGTTGTTGTCCATCATGTAGCGGCCGTCGGTTTCCATCGTGTCCGAACAGGCGCCTTCGTGGAACACCGCGCGCACCTTGCCGAAATCGCCGCGCGCAAAGCGTTCGACGAATTCCGTCTTGTCGAGATAGTCGTCGATCTCGCAATCGACGAGATTGCGGAACTTGTCCGCGCGCGTCAGGTTGTCGACCGCGATGATGCGCGTCTCGCCGCGCTCGTTGAGCGCCTTGACGATGTTCGCGCCGATAAAACCGGCTGCGCCGGTGACGATGAGGGTCATGATCGTCCTGCCTGAAAAGTGCGAGCTACTCGTGCGGCGCGCTCGTCGCGCCGCCGAATGCGCTCAGTGAAACAGTTCGTCGTAGTCCACCGTGGCCGTGCCGAGCTTGCCGACCACGATGCCTGCCGCGCGATTCGCGAGCACGACCGCGTCGACGAGCGGCACGCCTGCGCCGAGCATCGTCGCGACCGTCGCGATCACGGTATCGCCCGCGCCCGACACGTCGAACACCTCGCGCGCGAGCGCCGGTGCGTGCAGTTCACCGGTGGCGGAAAAGAGCGTCATGCCCTCTTCCGAACGCGTGAGCAGCAGCGCGTCGATGCCGAGTTCCGCACGCAGATTCGCGACACGCGCGCGCAGGTCGTCTTCCGATTTCCACTGCCCGACCACTTCGCGCAACTCCGCGCGATTCGGCGTGATCAGCGACGCGCCACGGTAGCGCGCCCAGTCGTCGCCCTTCGGGTCGACGAGGACGGCCTTGCCGGCCGCACGCGCTTTCTCGATCATCGTCGTGACGTGTGTCAGGCCGCCCTTCGCGTAATCCGACATCAGCACGACGTCGTGCTGCGGCAGCAGCGCGTCGAAGCGCGCGAGCCCTGCGAGCAGCACCTCGTGCGTCGGCATCGCCTCGAAGTCGACGCGCAGAAGTTGCTGCTGGCGTGCGAGCACGCGCAGCTTGATCGTGGTCGGCAGCGTCGGGTCGCGCTCGAGATACGGCGTCACGCCGCTGCTGCCGAGCAGCTCGACGATCCGCTCGCCGGGTTCGTCGCAACCGACGACGCACAGCAATCCGGCCTGGCCGCCGAGCGTCACGGCATTGCGCGCGACGTTGGCCGCACCGCCGAGCCGCTCTTCCTGACGCTGCACGTGCACGACCGGCACGGGCGCTTCCGGCGAAATTCGATCGACGTTGCCGAACCAGTAACGGTCGAGCATCACGTCGCCGACGACAAGCACACGCGAGCGCGCGAGCTGCGCGCGCGGCACCGGAACGACTTCGCGGAGAGTATTCATCGTGTGATCAGCCACGGGAAAACGACTGGGGATCGACATACGGCCGGCCGATCGCATAGTAGTCGATGCCCAGTTCGGCCATCGCGTCCGGCTCGTACAGGTTGCGCCCGTCGAAAATCACCGGCGCCTTCAGTTCGGCCTTCAGGCGCGTGAAATCGGGGCTCCGGAATTCCTTCCATTCGGTCACGATCACGAGCGCGTCCGCACCCGTCACGGCGACGTCCTGCGTATCGACGAGCTGCAGCCGCGCGAGCGCGTCCGCATCGTCGCCGAAATCCAGCGCGAACACGCGCCGCGCCTCGTCGACCGCGACCGGATCGTACGCGCGCACGATCGCGCCGCGCTCGAGCAGCGCGGCGATCAGACGGCGGCTCGGCGCCTCGCGCATGTCGTCGGTGTTCGGCTTGAACGCCAGGCCCCAGACCGCGAACTCGCGGCCGGTCAGGTCGGCGCCGAAGCGCTGCTCGATCTTGCCGATCAGCACGTCCTTCTGCGCATGGTTGGCCGCCTCGACAGCTTCCAGGATGCGCAGCGGCTGGCCGTTCTCGCCCGCGGTGCGAATCAGCGCCTGGACGTCCTTCGGGAAGCACGAGCCGCCGTAGCCGACGCCCGCGTACAGGAAGTGATAGCCGATACGCGGATCGGAGCCGATCCCGCGGCGCACGGCCTCGATGTCGGCGCCGACCTTGTCGGCAAGATTCGACATTTCGTTCATGAACGAGATACGCGTCGCAAGCATTGCATTCGCCGCATATTTCGCGAATTCGGCCGAACGAACGTCCATGTAGATCGTCCGCTCGTGGTTGCGGTTGAACGGTGCGTAAAGCTTCTTCATCTTCTCGCGCGCGATCGTGCCCGTCTCGTCGCCGTCGACACCGATGATGATCCGGTCAGGGCGCATGAAGTCCTCGACCGCGGCGCCTTCCTTCAGGAATTCCGGGTTCGACACGACCGAGAAGCGATGCGCGACGCTGCCCCCGAGCCCGCGCGCGGCAAGCGCCTCGTCGACCACGCCGCGCACGCGCTGCGCGGTGCCGACCGGCACCGTCGACTTGTCGACGATCACCTTGAAGCCCGTCATGTGGCGGCCGATGTTGCGCGCGGCTTCGAGCACGTATTGCAGGTCGGCCGAGCCGTCCTCGTCGGGCGGCGTACCGACCGCAATGAACTGGATCTCGCCGTGCGCGACGCTCGCCTCGAGGTCGGTCGAAAAGCGCAGGCGCCCCGCCGCACGGTTGCGCGCGATGATGTCCAGCAGCCCCGGTTCATGAATCGGCATCCCGCCGTTATTCAGGATGTCGATCTTGCGCGAATCGACGTCGAGACAGAAGACGTCGTGACCGATCTCCGCGAGGCATGCGCCCGTGACGAGGCCGACATAGCCGGTGCCGATGATGGTGATTTTCATAGATGTTCCGGTACTTCCCGGTAATTGACTAACTTGGCCGCCGGGACGAACCCGGCGACAACCGCTGCGCGTTGGCTCCGCGTGCCGGGATCAGCTCGACATCGCAGGTTCGACGCGGCGCGGCGCATAGGTTTCCCAGCCGCTGCATCCGGGGCACTGCCAGTAGAAGAGCCGCGCCCGGAAACCGCAATTCTGGCATGTATACCGTGGCAGATTTTTCGTGCGCTGCTTGATCAGCGCACGCATCATTTCAAGTTCCTTACGACGCGGTTCGTCGGCCGCCGCGATCTGCGCATCGAGCAGGTGCAGCATCCCCGACAGGTTCGGCGACTTCTCCATCTGCGCGCGCGCGAGCGTGTGCGCCGCGTCCTGGCCGCGCAACCCCGCGATATGCTGATAGGCGATGTCGAGCAGGTCGTTCGACGGATAGCGGTCGACATACCCCATCAGCAGCTCCGCGCCGTCGACGTTCTTGCCGAGCGCGACATAGGCCTTCATCAGCTTGTCGGCGACGAGCGGCAGATACGCCGGGTTCTGCGCTTCGACTCGCTTCCAGTGCTCGATCGCAGCCGCGTGATTGCCCTCCGCCTCCGCGGCATCGCCGGACAGGATCGTCGCGCGAACGTTCTGCGGGTTCACGGTCAGCGCGAGCCGCAGTTGCTCTGCTGCCGCGGCCGCGTTCTTGCGCTGCAGCGCGTCCTGCGCGAGTTCGCAGTGAAACTGCGCAATTTCGGTGCCGAGCGGTTTGTCGCTCATCGACTCGATGCGCTTCGCGGTATCGATCGACTTGTTCCAGTCCTTCTCGATCTCGTAGATCGTCAGCAGCGCCCGCTGTGCGCCAAGCGCGTAGTCGCCGTCGGCGAGCTTGTGGAACGCCTCCTCGGCGCGATCGAGCAGGCCGGCCTTGAGGAAATCCTGGCCGAGCTCGTACAGCGCATGGTCGCGCTCGTTGACCGGCAGGTCCGTACGGCTCAGCAGGTTCTGGTGCACGCGGATTGCACGGTCGGTTTCGCCGCGACGGCGGAACAGGTTGCCGAGCGCGAAGTGCAGCTCAACCGTCTCGGGGTCGAGCTTGGCGACCTCGATGAACGCGTCGATCGCCTTGTCGGGTTGTTCGTTCAACAGAAAATTCAGGCCGCGAAAATACGATCGCGGCAGGTTGGCACTCTCCGACAGGAGATTCTTCAGGTCATAGCGTGACGCCGCCCAACCGAGCGCGAACGCAACCGGAATCGCGAGCAACCACCAAAAATCCAGATCCATGCGAAATATCGAAGCAGAGACGAAAACCGCGCGATTATCGCGCGGCGTCCGTGTTAAATGACGGGCGGCATCGGCGGCTGGTCGATGACGGCAGGCGTTTCGCGCGCCGCGCGCAGATCGCGCTTCAGGCGCCCGTTCTCGAGACGCAGACGGAAGATCGAAGGCAGCGCGGACAGCAGGCCGGCCAGCAGCCCCACGACGAAGAACGCGAGGCCGATCAGGATCAGCGGCGCTTGCCATGCATAGCCGGCAACAAAATTCAGCGTCGCGGTTTGCGTATTGGCCAGCGCGAGCACCAGCAGCAGCACGAACACCAATACCCGGATCAGCCAGACGATAAACTTCATGAAGCCCTCTCTTTGTTGAGGTTTGCCGCGGCGCGCGACTCCCCTTCGTCGCACCGAATCGACCCGTATTGTAAAGGAAGCGTTTCCGCGGCTGCGCAGATCCTGCGCGCCCCATTGCGCCACACGATCGCCGGAAATGAAAAAAGCGCCCGCAAGGGGCGCTTTTTTCTTCAGCCTTCGCCGGACAGGTTCCGGGCAAACCGAACGACGCTCAACGCTCGTCGTCCGGATCGTCAGCCTTCAGCGGCTCACCGGCGCGGCCGTCGACGCGTTCACGCAATTCCTTGCCAGGCTTGAAGTGCGGCACGAACTTCTCGGGCACCTGCACTTTCTCCCCCGACTTCGGGTTGCGTCCGACACGCGCCGGGCGACGGTTGAGGCCGAAGCTGCCGAAACCCCGAATTTCGATGCGATGCCCTTTCGCCAGGGCTTCGGACATTGCATCGAGCATCGTTTTCACCGCGAAATCCGCATCCTTGAGGACAAGTTGCGGAAATCGCGATGCCAGCTGCGCGACCAACTCGGATTTGGTCATACTTCAGCAGACCTCGTGAGGCTTACTGGTTCTGGCCGTCGAGCTTCGCCTTCAGCAGCGCGCCGAGGTTGGTCGTACCGGTCGCAGCAGCGCTGGAGTCCGATTGCAGGCCGCGGATCGCTTCCTGTTGTTCGGCCGAATCCTTCGCCTTGATCGACAGGTTGATGCCGCGCGACTTGCGATCGATGTTGATCACCATCGCGTTGACCTTGTCGCCTTCCTTCAGCACGTTGCGTGCGTCTTCGACGCGATCCTGCGAGATTTCCGATGCGCGCAGGTAGCCTTCGATGTCGCCCGTCAGCGTGATGACCGCACCCTTCGCATCGACCGTCTTCACGACGCCGTCGACGATCGAGCCCTTGTCGTTCATTGCAACGTAGTTGCTGAACGGGTCGCCTTCGAGTTGCTTGATGCCGAGCGAAATACGCTCCTTCTCGACGTCGATACCGAGCACGATTGCTTCGACTTCGTCGCCCTTCTTGTACTTGCGAACGGCTTCTTCGCCGGCTTCGCTCCACGACAGGTCCGACAGGTGGACCAGGCCGTCGATGCCGCCCGGCAGACCGATGAACACGCCGAAGTCGGTGATCGACTTGATTGCGCCCGTGATCTTGTCGCCCTTCTTGAAGTTGCGGCTGAAGTCATCCCACGGATTCGGCTTGCACTGCTTCATGCCGAGGCTGATACGACGGCGGTCTTCGTCGATCTCGAGAACCATGACTTCGACTTCGTCGCCGAGCTGGACAACCTTCGACGGAGCAACGTTCTTGTTGGTCCAGTCCATTTCCGACACGTGGACGAGGCCTTCGATGCCCGATTCCACTTCGACGAATGCGCCGTAGTCGGTGATGTTCGTGACCTTGCCGAACAGGCGCGTGCCCGACGGGTAACGGCGCGAGATGCCTTCCCACGGATCGTCGCCCAGTTGCTTGATGCCCAGCGAGACGCGGTTCTTCTCTTGGTCGAACTTGAGGATCTTCGCGGTGACTTCCTGGCCAACCGACAGGACTTCGCTCGGGTGACGCACACGACGCCATGCGATGTCGGTGATGTGCAGCAGGCCGTCGATGCCGCCGAGGTCGACGAACGCACCGTAGTCGGTGATGTTCTTGACCACGCCGTTGACGATCGCGCCTTCCTTCAGCGTCTCGAGCAGCTTCGCGCGCTCTTCGCCTTGCGTCGCTTCGATCACTGCACGACGCGACAGCACGACGTTGTTACGCTTGCGATCAAGCTTGATCACGCGGAACTCGAGCGTCTTGCCTTCGTACGGGGTCGTGTCCTTGACCGGACGCGTGTCGACCAGCGAACCCGGCAGGAACGCGCGGATGCCGTTGACCATCACGGTCATGCCGCCCTTCACCTTGCCGGTGATCGTGCCGGTGACGAGTTCGTTGTTGTCGAGGGCCTTTTCCAGCGACAGCCACGATGCAAGGCGCTTCGCCTTGTCGCGCGACAGGATCGTGTCGCCGTAGCCGTTTTCGAGTGCGTCGATCGCGACGGACACGAAATCGCCCGACTGCACCTCAACCTCGCCCTGATCGTTCAGGAATTCCTCGATCGGAATGTAAGCCTCGGACTTCAGGCCTGCATTGACGACCACGAAGTTGTGGTCGACGCGCACGACTTCGGCGGAAATCACTTCGCCGGCGCGCATGTCTTGGCGGGTCAGCGACTCTTCGAACAGAGCCGCAAAGGATTCGGTATTCGGGGTGGAGGTTTGCAGGTCGGACATAAAAATCTGATTGTGCATGGCTCGCTGTGCCACGCCGGCCGGAATGGCAGGCTGAAAGGGCCAGATCGAAGACCACACGGGGTTAAGGGTTCGAAACACGCTCCGCGCTTGCGACGCGGGGCACCTACCGCTGCCTGCCTTCTCAGGCGGGCTGACCGAGCGCCCGGTACCACTGCAGCACCTGGTCGACTGCTTCATCGACCGAAAGTGCCGACGTATCCAGCAGCTCGGCATCTGCCGCGGGCTTCAGCGGTGCGGCCGCGCGATTGCTGTCGCGCGCGTCACGTTCACGAAGATCCCGGAGCAAGTCATCTATATTAGCAGAAAAACCTTTTTGCATCAATTGCTTATGCCGTCTGGCCGCGCGCGCCTCGGCGCTGGCCGTCAGGAACACCTTCAGCACGGCGTCCGGGAAGATCACCGTACCCATGTCGCGGCCGTCGGCAACGAGGCCCGGCGTCTTGCGGAACGCGCGCTGGCGCGCGACCAGCGCGGTGCGCACGGGCCCGTGCACGGCAATGGCCGACGCGCGGTTGCCGACCGCTTCGGCGCGGATGTCGTTCGACACGTCGATGCCGTCGAGCTGCGCGCAGCCTTCGCGGAACGTGATGTGGAGATCGTCGATCAGTTTCACCAGTGCGTCGATGTCCTCCGCCGCGATGCCGTAGCGCACGCTTGCGAGCGCCGCAAGACGGTACAGCGCACCGCTGTCGAGCAGGTGGAAGCCAAGGTGCGCGGCGACGAGCGCCGCGACGGTGCCCTTGCCGGAAGCGGTCGGGCCGTCGATCGTGATGACGGGAGTCGGGTGAAAGGGTCGGGTCGATTTCATCGGAACAGTCGGGTCAGGCTTTGGCGAGCGCGGCGAAGCGGTCGAAATAGTCGGGGAACGTCTTGCCGACGCACTTCGGATCGTTGATCCGCACGGGCACGCCGCCCAGGCTGACGAGCGAGAAGCACATCGCCATCCGGTGATCGTCGTACGTGTCGATCGCCGCGTTCGGCGTGAGCTTTTCCGGCGGCGTGACGACGAGATAGTCGGGACCTTCCTCGACGATCGCGCCGACCTTGCGCAGTTCGGTCGCCATCGCGGCGATGCGGTCGGTCTCCTTCACGCGCCAGCTCGCGATGTTGCGCAGCGTGCTCGTGCCGCTCGCGAACAGCGCCGCAACCGCGATGGTCATCGCCGCATCGGGGATCAGGTTGAAGTCCATGTCGATCGGCTCGAGCTTGCCGTGGTCGTGGCCGATGCCTCGCACGTCGATCCAGTCGTCGCCCATCGTCACGTTCGCGCCCATCTGCATCAGCGCGTTCGCGAAGCCGACGTCGCCCTGGATGCTCGCACGCCCCACGCCCTCGACGCGCAGCGGGCCGCCGCCAAGCGCGCCGGCCGCGAGGAAGTACGATGCGGACGACGCGTCGCCCTCGACCATGATCCGCCCCGGCGAGCGGTAGCGGACGCCGGCCGGCACGACGAAGCGCTGCCAGCCGTCGCGCTCGACGACCACGCCGAAACGCTCCATCAGCCGGATCGTGATGTCGATGTAAGGCTTCGAGATCAGTTCGCCGTCGACCTCGACGACGATCTTGCCGTCCTTCGCCTTCACGAGCGGCAGCGTCATCAGCAGCGCCGTGAGGAACTGGCTCGACACGTCGCCGCGCACGCGGATCGGCGCATCGACCGAAATCGTCGCGGGCCTGATCCGCAGCGGCGGGTAGCCTTCGTTCAGTTCGTAATCGATCCGCGCGCCGATCTGCCGCAGGCCGTCGACGAGATCGCCGATCGGCCGCTCGTGCATGCGCGGCACGCCGTGCACGCGGTAGTCGCCGCCGTTCACCGCGAGCGCCGCGGTCAGCGGCCGCACGGCCGTGCCCGCGTTGCCGAGGAACAGGTCGGCAGTCTTCGCGGTGAACGCGCCGCGCGTGCCCGTGACGACGCAGGTGTCGCCGTCGCGCGCGAGCTTCACGCCGAGCTTGCCGAGTGCATCGAGCATCACGCGCGTGTCGTCGGAGTCGAGCAGATTGGTGATCGTCGTTTCGCCTTCGGCAAGCGCAGCGAGCAGCAGCACGCGGTTCGAGATGCTCTTCGAGCCGGGCAGGCGCACGGTGCCCGATGCGCTGGAGTACGGGCCGAGATCGAGATAGTCCATGGGAATCGTCCTGTTATTTCTTGACCGGTTCGGCAGCGGGCGTGCCGCCACGCTCCTGCCATGCCTTGCGTGCGGCACGCGAGCGCGTGAACACGGCTTCGAGCGCCGCGCCGTCGCCGGCGTCGATCGCCTCGCGCAGCCGCGCGAGCACGCGCGTGTAGCCGTCGAGTTCGTCGAGCAGCGCCGCGCGGTTCGCGACGCACACGTCGCGCCACATCTCCGGGCTCGATGCCGCGATGCGCGTGAAATCGCGGAAGCCGCCCGCCGCGTACGAGAATTTGAGTTCTGCGTCCGTCTCGCCGAGGATCTGTTCGACGAGCGCAAACGACAGCACGTGCGGCAGATGGCTGATCGACGCAAACACGCGGTCGTGCTGCCCGGTGCTCATCGTGCGCACGTCGGCGCCGGTCGCACGCCACATCGCGTCGATCCGCGCGACCGATTCGGGCGCGTTCTCCGGCAGCGGGCACAGCACGACGTTGCGGCCGACGTACAGGTCCGGCAGCGCGGCCTCGACGCCGCTCGACTCGCGGCCGGCGATCGGATGCCCCGGCACGAACTGTGCGATCCGCGCGCCGAGCGCTTCGCGCGCGGCGGCGGCGACATCGGATTTGGTGCTGCCCGCATCGGTGACGATCGTCGCATCGGCGAGCCACGGCGCGATGCGCGCGAGCAGCGGGCCCGTCTGCGCGACGGGTGCGGCCAGCAGCACGAGATCGGCGCCCGCCAGCGCATCGCGCAACTGCGCGTCGTCGTCGAGCGCCGCCGCGCGGTCGATCACGCCGAGCGACAGCGCACGCTCGACCGATGCGCGCGAACGGCCCACGCCGACGATCTCGCCCGCGTCGCCCGGCGCGCGCTCACGCAGCGCGCGGGCCAGCGATCCGCCGATCAGGCCGACACCGAAAATGACCAGTTTGTTGAATGCAAAGCCTGACACGACAAGAGCCAAGTTACGCGCGCGGAACAACGCCCCGCACACGGAATTCCAGATTCCGGGCAACGGGTCCGCACCCGGCGCGACCTGCACCGGATGCCGCCCGAACCCGCCTTCGGCAGCGCCGATCGGCCTGCCCTGCCCGCCTGGCCGCCACGCCTGCGCGAGCAGGCGTCGGCGTCAGCGTGCGCTCGGATACGAGCCGAGTATCTTCAGGAACGCGGCCTTCTGGCCGAGTTCCGTGAGTGCGGCCGCGACTGCCGCATCATCGCGGTGCCCTTCGATGTCGATGTAGAAGTAGTACTCCCACGTGCCGGCGCGTGCCGGACGCGACTCGAAGCGCGTCATCGACACGCCGTGCCGCGCGAGCGGTTCGAGCAGCTTGAACACGGCGCCCGGCTCGTTCTTCACCGACACGATCAGCGACGTCTGATCATGACCGCTTTGCCCGGCCGGCTGCTTGCCGATGATCACGAAGCGCGTGCGGTTGTGCGGATCGTCCTGGATCTGCGAAAACGCGATCTGCAAGCCGTAATGCGCGGCCGCGCGGTCACCCGCGATCGCCGCGACGGTCGGATCGGCCGCCGCGAGACGCGCGGCCTCCGCGTTGCTCGCCACGGCCTGCCGCTCGAGCTGCGGCGCATTCGCGGCGAGCCACTGCTGGCATTGCGCGAGCGCCTGCGCATGCGCGCAGACGCGCTTCACGCCGTCGAGCGTGCCGCTCTGCGTGAGCAGGTTGTGGTGGATGGGCAGCGCGAGCTCGCCGCTGATCAGTAGTTGCGTCTGCAGCAGCAGGTCGAGCGTGCGCGACACGGCCCCTTCGGTCGAATTCTCGACCGGCGCGACGCCGAACGCGGACGCACCGGCCTCGACCGAACGGAACACCTCGTCGATCGACGGGCACGGCAGCCCTTCGATCGACTGGCCGAAATACTCGAACATCGCCTGTTCGCTATACGTGCCGACCGGCCCGAGGAACGCGACGTGGATCGTCTGCTCGAGCGCGCGGCTCGCCGCCATGATCTCGCGCCAGATTGCGCTGATGTGCTCGCTCTCGAGCGGCCCCGCGCTCATGTCCTGCAGCCGCGCGATCACCTGCAGCTCGCGCTCCGGCCGGAACACCGGCGCGTTGAAATGCTTCTTGACCTCGCCCACCTCCAGCGCCACCGCGGCGCGCTGGTTCAGGAGCGCGATCAGCTGCGCGTCGATCGCGTCGATGCGGTCGCGCAGCGGTTTCAGGCGGGAATTCAGTTCGTCGTCCATGCGTTTTGCCGTGCTGTTTGAACAGCGTCGCCGTCAGGCGCCGCGCTGCTCGAAGTCCTTCATGTACTCGACGAGCGCCTTCACGCCGTCGAGCGGCACCGCGTTGTAGATCGACGCCCGCATGCCGCCGACGGACTTGTGGCCCTTCAGCTGCAGCAGCCCGCGCGCCTTTGCGCCGGCAAGGAAGTCTTCGTTGCGCGTTTCGTCGGCCAGGAAAAACGGCACGTTCATCCGCGAACGCGCTGCCGGCTCGACCTTGTTCAGATAGAAGCCGCTCGCATCGATCGTGTCGTAGAGCAGCTTCGATTTTTCGATATTGCGGGCCTCGATCGCTTCGAGCCCCCCCTGCCGCTTCAGCCACTGGAACACGAGGCCCGCGATGTAGATCGCATAGGTGGGCGGCGTGTTGTACAGCGAGTTGTTCTCGGCGACGGTCTTCCATTCGAACGCGGACGGGCAGATCGACAGCGCGCGATCAAGCAGATCCTCGCGCACGATCACGACCGTCACGCCGGCCATCCCGATATTCTTCTGCGCGCCGCCGAACAGCACGCCGTATTTCGCGACGTCCATCGGGCGCGACAGGATGTGCGACGAGACATCCGCGACCAGCGGCACGTCGCCGAGATCGGGAATCTCGAACGTCTCGACGCCGTCGATCGTCTCGTTGGTGCACAGATGCACGTAGGCCGGATCGTCCGACAGTTGCCATTCGGCGCGCGCCGGCGCGCGCGTGAAGCCGTCTTCCGTCTTGCCGGTTGCGGCGAGATGCGGCGTGCAGAACTTCTTCGCCTCGCCGAACGATTTCTGCGACCACGAGCCCGTCACGACGAAGTCGGCGGTGTTGCGTGACCCGAGCAGGTTCATCGGCACGATCGCGTTTTCCGCGATGCCGCCGCCCTGCAGGAACAGGATCCGGTGGCTTGCCGGCACGCCGAGCAAGTCGCGCAGGTCGGTCAGCGCGGCCTCGTGAATCGACATGAATTCCTTGCCGCGATGGCTCATCTCCATCACGCTCATGCCGCTGCCGTGCCAGTCGAGCATTTCGTCGGCGGCCTGCCGCAGCACTTCCTCGGGCATCGCTGCAGGACCGGCGGAGAAATTAAAGACGCGCATCGTGAAAACCTCGGGAGGGACGCGACCGGCGGCTTGCCGCCGCATGTCAGTTGCAAATGAGCCGCGCCAGAAAAGGAATGGCCGCTTGCGCTCGCGCGCAAACGGCCATTATCGCACTGTCGGAAGGCTCCCGCCAAACCCGGCCGAACGGCCGGGGGGGCGTGCCCGGACGGCTTACTTGCCCGGCTTGACTGCTGCGACTTCCTTGTCAGCCTGCGTGCGCGTTGCCTGGATCGCTTGCGGCATGTACTTCTGCATCAGGCCGTTGACCACGTCGCGACCGACCTGATCCTGAACCTGGATGAACTTGCGGCCCGTCGGGCTCTTGTAGAACGTCGTCAGATCCTTGATCTCCGACGTGCTGTAGTACTTCGCATATGCGTCGTACTGAGCCGACATTGCGTCGTTCTGGAACTGCTGCGTGCCGAACACCTTGCCCGCGCCGTCGACCAGCTTCGGCACCGCGTTCTTCTGCAGCGTCGGAACGGCAGCCTGCTTCTGCTTGTCGTTCAACGTCTTGTTTTCCGACAGCGCGTCCGACAGGATCGCCGGCACGAGCTGCTTGGCCTGCATTTCGGCGCTGTTGCCGATTGCCGACACGAGCTTCGGCGCGTCGATCGCGTCGAGCAGATCCTTGATCGCGGCCTTCTTGTCGGCGTCGATCGGCGCAGCTGCCGCGGCGGGCGCCGGTGCGGAATTCGACAGCGCTTGCGCCATCGCGAACGTCGGCACCAGTGCAGCCAGCAGGACCAGTTGCTTGAATTGCTTTTGCATCATCACTCCCTTTTGGAAATATGAATGGTTGCTCGCCGGCCGCGGCGCTTCACGCCCGCGGCGGCCAGAGTCTCATCCGTTCTTCAGGCTTCGCCGTCCGACGCCTCGTCGGCCTCGCCATCGCCCTCCTCGGCCTCCGCAATCTGCTGCAGGCCAGAGAGCTTGGTACCCTCATCGAGACTGATGAGTGTAACACCTTGCGTGGCGCGCCCCATCTCGCGAATCTCGGAAACACGGGTGCGAATCAACACGCCGGCCGTCGTGATCAGCATGATCTGATCCTCGGCGTCGACGAGCGTCGCGGCCACGACCTTGCCGTTGCGCTCGGACGTCTGGATCGCGATCATACCCTTCGTACCGCGGCCGTGACGCGTGTATTCGGTGATCGGCGTGCGCTTGCCGTAGCCGTTCTCGGTCGCGGTGAGCACGGTCTGCTCCTCGCTGCCCGCAACCAGCATCGCGATGACCTGCTGCCCGTCCTCGAGCTGCATGCCGCGCACGCCGCGCGCCTCGCGCCCCATCGGACGCACGTCGTTCTCGTCGAAGCGCACGGCCTTGCCGGCGTCGGAGAACAGCATCACGTCGTGCGCGCCGTCGGTGATCGACGCACCGATCAGGAAATCGCCGTCGTCGAGGCCGACCGCGATGATGCCCTTCTTCATCGGACGGCTGAACGCTTCGAGCGGCGTCTTCTTCACGGTGCCGAGCGACGTCGCCATGAAGATGAACTTGTCGGCCGAGAATTCCTTCACCGGCAGCACGACGTTGATCTTCTCGCCATCCTGCAGCGGGAACATGTTGACGATCGGGCGGCCGCGCGAGTTGCGCGAGCCCTGCGGCACTTCATAGACCTTGACCCAGTACACTCGGCCGCGGTTCGAGAAGCACAGGATGTAATCGTGCGTGTTCGCGATGAACAGCGTCTCGATCCAGTCGTCTTCCTTCATCTGCGTCGCCTGCTTGCCGCGACCGCCGCGCTTCTGCGCGCGGTACTCGGACAGCGGCTGCGACTTCACGTAGCCCGCGTGCGACATCGTGACGACCATGTCCTGCGGCGTGATCAGGTCTTCCGTGTTCAGCTCCGTCGCGTTCAGCTCGATCTTCGAGCGGCGCGCGTCGCCGAATTCGGCCTTCACCGACGTGAGTTCCTCGCCGATCATCGTCGTGATCCGCTCGGGGCGTGCAAGGATGTCCAGCAGGTCGGCGATCTGCGCCATCACTTCGCGGTACTCGCCGATGATCTTGTCCTGCTCGAGGCCGGTCAGGCGCTGCAGACGCATCTGCAGGATTTCCTGGGCCTGCGTGTCGGACAGACGGTACAGCCCGTCGCCCTGCATGCCGAATGCCGGGTTCAGGCCTTCCGGGCGGTACGCGGAGCGGCCGCCGGCCGCCGCGTTCTCGCTTTCGGCGCGCGTCAGCATCTCGCGCACGAGCGACGAATCCCACGGCTTCGCCATCAGTTCCTGCTTCGCGATCGGCGGCGTCGGCGCGGCCTTGATGATCGCGATGAACTCGTCGATGTTCGCGAGCGCGACCGCGAGACCTTCGAGCACGTGGCCGCGTTCACGGGCCTTGCGCAGTTCGTAGATCGTCCGGCGCGTCAGCACTTCACGTCGATGCGACAGGAAGCACTGCAGGATTTCCTTCAGGTTCAGCAGCTTCGGCTGGCCGTCGACGAGCGCGACCATGTTCATGCCGAACGTGTCCTGGAGCTGCGTCGCCTTGTACAGGTTGTTCAGCACCACTTCGGGCACTTCACCGCGCTTGAGCTCGATCACGACACGCATGCCGCTCTTGTCGGACTCGTCGCGGATGTCGGAGATGCCTTCGAGCTTCTTCTCGTTGACGAGCTCGGCGATCCGCTCGAGCAGCGAGCGCTTGTTCACCTGGTACGGCAGCTCATCGACGATGATCGCCATCCGCTGGCCGCGGTCGATCTCCTCGAAGTGCGTGGCCGCGCGCATCACGACGCGGCCGCGCCCGGTGCGGTAGCCGTCGCGCACGCCGGCGACGCCGTAGATGATGCCCGCCGTCGGGAAGTCCGGCGCCGGGATGATCTCGATCAGCTCGTCGATCGTCGCTGCCGGGTTGTTCAGCAGGTGCTGGCACGCGTCGACGACTTCGTTCAGGTTGTGCGGCGGGATGTTGGTCGCCATGCCGACCGCGATGCCCGACGAGCCGTTGATCAGCAGGTTCGGGATGCGCGACGGCAGGACCGACGGCTGCATTTCGTTGCCGTCGTAGTTCGGCTCGAAATCGACCGTTTCCTTGTCGATGTCGGCGAGCAGCTCGTGACCGATCTTCGCCATGCGAATTTCGGTGTAACGCATCGCCGCGGCATTGTCGCCGTCGATCGAGCCGAAGTTGCCCTGCCCGTCGATCAGCATGTAGCGCAGCGAGAAGTCCTGCGCCATCCGCACGATCGTGTCGTAGACCGCGGTGTCGCCGTGAGGGTGGTACTTACCGATCACGTCACCGACGATACGCGCCGACTTCTTGTACGCGCGGTTCCAGTCGTTGTTCAGTTCGTGCATCGCGAACAACACGCGCCGGTGCACGGGCTTCAGGCCATCGCGGACATCCGGGAGGGCACGTCCGACGATCACGCTCATCGCGTAATCGAGATACGAACGGCGCATTTCCTCCTCTAGGGAGGTGGGCAGGGTCTCTTTGGCGAATTGATCCATGTATCCGTATCGTTTCGGAGCGAAGACGGCGAACGCCTTTCGCGTGGGCGCTGCATGCGCAACGCAACGCGAGATTCTAACATGCGCCCATCAGCCGCAAATTCGCCTCCTCCGCTATATATAAATAGCGAAAATCGCGGCGGCGGCGAACCGACCGGAATCGCACGCAACTCGACATCACCGTTGCTCGCGCCCGGTTTACCGGCGATCGCGCCCGATTTGTTTCACGCGCATGAGTAAACAGATGCACGCATCCGCGCAATTTCTCCGGCACACCCTTGACAACTTCTAAAAGTTGCGGCAGGCCGGTGTTGCGCATGCACCACAAAGTTGAGGGGATCTTAGGGTGGGGAGGATTTTTTTTCGTAGGAAGGGAACGATATGGCAAAATGCCAACGCACTGAAAGTTAGACGCTGCTCGAAGTCTACACAGAGCGGTGCCGCGTTTTTTGTGCCGCACCAATGTTATACTTCGAGCAATGTATGACTTGTCACCGTCAACAGGCTCGCAGTAAACCTGCGGTAATCTCAATTTCGAGAGGAGAAATATGAATAAACTTTCAAAGCTCGCGTTCATTGCAGCTACCGCAGTTATGGCTGCATCCGCTTCGGCACAGTCGGTGCCGGCGTCGCGTCAAGCCGTCAATGACAACTGGGTGAACGGCACGGGCGAATGGGTGTGGATGAACGGCACGAACGAGCTCTGCTGGCGTGACGCGTTCTGGACGCCGGCCACCGCCAACGCAAAGTGCGACGGCGCACTGGTCGCCCAGGCACCGCAGCCGCCGGTCGCTCCGGTCGCTCCGGCCATCACGAGCCAGAAGATCACGTATCAAGCTGACGCCCTGTTCGACTTCGACAAGGCAACGCTCAAGCCGCTGGGCAAGCAGAAGCTGGACGAACTGGCTTCGAAGATCCAGGGCATGAACACGGAAGTGGTCGTCGCAACGGGCTACACGGACCGCATCGGTTCGGACAAGTACAACGACCGTCTGTCGCTGCGCCGTGCGCAGGCCGTGAAGTCGTACCTGGTCAGCAAGGGTGTGCCGGCCAACAAGATCTACACGGAAGGCAAGGGCAAGCGCAACCCGGTTACGACTGGCTGCAACCAGAAGAACCGCAAGCAGCTGATCGCCTGCCTCGCACCGGACCGCCGCGTGGAAGTCGAAGTGGTTGGTACGCAAGAAGTCCAGAAGACGACCGTTCCGGCGCAGTAAGCCGCGGTTTTCGACTGCTTCAAAGCCCCGCTCCGGCGGGGCTTTTTCATTGATGCCCGTCCGGGCGCTCGCTGGCCTCGTCGTCCGCCCGCTTATATACTCGGGGCTGACGAACCGCAGCACCGCCCTCCTTCCGTAGCCCGTTTGCCGCCATGACCAACGCCGATCCGCACGAACTCCAGAAATTCAGCGACCTCGCCCATCGGTGGTGGGATCCGAATGCCGAATTCAAGCCGCTGCACGACCTGAACCCGGTCCGGCTCGGCTGGATCGACGCGCATGCGCACCTGGCCGGCAAGCGCGCGCTCGACATCGGCTGCGGCGGCGGCATCCTGTCCGAATCGATGGCCGGGCTCGGCGCCCAGGTGAAAGGCATCGACCTGTCGACCGAAGCGCTTGGCGTCGCCGACCTGCACAGCCTCGAAAGCGGCATCGCGGTCGACTACGAGGCGATCGCCGCCGAAGCGATCGCCGCGCGCGAGCCAGGCTCCTACGACGTCGTCACGTGCATGGAGATGCTCGAGCACGTGCCGTCGCCCGGCGATATCGTCGCCGCGTGCTCGACGCTCGTGAAACCAGGCGGCTGGGTGTTTTTCTCGACGCTGAACCGGAATCTGAAGTCCTACCTGTTCGCGGTGATCGGCGCTGAGTACATCGCGCAAATGCTGCCGAAGGGCACGCACGACTACGCGCGCTTCATCCGCCCGTCGGAACTGGCCGGCTTCGTGCGTGCGACGGATCTGCACATCGTGGAGATCAAGGGCATCACGTATCACCCGATCGGCAAGCGCTTCGCGCTGTCGAACGACACCGACATCAACTACCTCGTTGCGTGCCGCCGCGGCGCGTGACCCTCCGACCGGCATGACGACTCCCCTTTCGACCGCGCGGGCCGCACTCGACGAACCGCGCCTGCTGCACTGCGCTGCCGTGCTGTTCGACCTGGACGGCACGCTTGCCGACACGGCGCCCGATCTCGCCGCCGCCGTCAACAAGATGCAGCGCGCGCGCGGCCTGCCCGAAACGCCGCTCGACGCGCTGCGGCCGCTGGCTTCGGCCGGCGCGCGCGGCCTGCTCGGCGGCGCGTTCGGCATCGACCCGCACACGCCCGGCTACGAAGCGATGCGCGATGAGTTCCTGGCCAACTACGCAACGGATATCTGCGTGCATACGACGCTGTTCTCCGGCATCGGCGACGTGCTCGACGAACTCGATGCGCGCGGCGTGCGCTGGGGCATCGTCACGAACAAGGCGATGCGGCTCACGGCGCCGCTCGTCGACCTGCTCGGTCTTGCACCGCGCGCGGCCTGCGTCGTCGGGGGCGACACAACGCCGCACTCGAAGCCGCACCCTGCTCCGCTGCTGCACGCGGCCGACCAGTTGACGCTCGCGCCGGCGCGCATCGTCTACGTCGGCGACGATCTGCGCGACATTCAGGCCGGCAGCGCTGCCGGCATGGCGACGGTCGCGGCCGCGTACGGTTACTGCGGCGACGGCGCCGCGCCGGCCGACTGGCAGGCCCAGCATCTCGTCGACACGACGCAGGAACTGCGCGAACTGCTGCGCGATGTTGGGCTATAATGATCGATCTGATCCGCGGGGGCGACCTGGTTTCGACAGGGGTTGTGAAGCGGCTAGGGCATGTCGAGGACCCGTCACCTCGTTAATCAATGGGAAAATCGTAACTGCAAACGACGATACGTTCGCACTGGCAGCCTAACGGCCGCCGTCCTCTGCCTAGTTCACTGACGGGCTAGTGTCGCAAGACCGGTAGCAATACCGCCAGAGGTCATTTACGTCAGTTAAGCCCTGTCGGCGTCGCGACGCCAGGGTCGAAAACCTAGCGAATCGCCGTAGTGCAGCGTGTTCGTCCGCGTCGCTGCGGTTAAATCAAATGACTGAACTAAACATGTAGAACTAGTCGTGGAGCGCTTCTGGACGCGGGTTCGATTCCCGCCGCCTCCACCAAATTCCGCGCTCGCCGCACGAACCCCGCATGACGCAAGTCTGCGGGGTTTTTTGTTGCCGGCGAAACGCATGCGCTCCCCCTCCTTCCGAAAAAGCGCCCAGCCACGGACGGGCCGGGCGGAATGCCGCCGGTATTCCGGCGACAGGAGGTGACGGATATCCCGCCGCGCCCGCGCAAGCGTCGGTCGCAACGGGCTGCGGCCAGCCCGGTGTGCTCGAGCGCAGGGCGCGACGTGTCCGCCGCATCCTGCGCTCGAGCACACCGGGCAATACACGACTTAGCTGCCGCGATACAGCGACTTCATTTCTTCAGCGCTGGCCGGGCGCACGCCCATGGCATGCGAACCCGATGCCGATGCGCCCTGTGCCTGCGCACCGTACCCGCTGGCGTCGGCGCCTTGCGCTTGCGCCAGTGCGCTGCGCTGCTGCTCGGCAACACGCGCCGTGGCGGCCTGGACCGCTTCCGGATAGTGCGGATCTTCGCCGCGGGCGGAGTTGTAACCGGCTTGCTGGAGCTGGACCAGCTCGGCACGGACCTGCGCGCGGGTGATCGTCGAACCCGACTGGGCAAACGACACGACCGGAGCAACGAGAGCGGCAGCAACGACAACAGCTTGAACGAGTGACTTCATGATGACCTACCTCCAGATTTGTCTGTTTTCGCGGTGAACACCTTGTTCAGCGCCGACAAACCGAAGTTTATGTAGGTGGATGCTTAAGAATAAGGCAGGTTTCGGGAAGACATCCTTCCTGATTTACGGGTTAACCCTAGATCATCCGCCGGGCCGGCGATTCGCGAACGCTGCTTCATCCGGCATCGGGTCGCATGACGACTCGCCTGAAAGCACAAGCCCCGCGAAGCGACAACGCTTCGCGGGGCTCGAATGGTGTTGCACGGGATTCGTGCAGTCGCGCCGGTCATACGGTCAAGCCGATATGCGCGTGCACATCACCCGCCTGCCGAATCGACACCGCACGACGACGGCGCAAACACGCCTGTCCGCGCGTTACTGGCTATCCATCGGGCACTTCAGGTTGCAGCCGTTCGGGTCACCCAGGTCGCCCTTGCGACGCAAGGCCGACTTCTTGCTGCCCTGGTATTTCTGCGACGGCGCCGACGCCGCGAACGGCATCTGCGGATGCTCGTTCAGGCGAAACTGTTCGCTCAGGATGCCGCCGGGCACGCCCGGGGAATTCTGCGCAAGCGCAAACGGCGAAGCCGCGACCAGAAGCCCCGCGGTCAACGCTGCCGCGGCGAGGGAAACGGAAAATTTCATGGCGGGATGACGCCTGAACGGCGTGCTTGTTGGAACGTTGATCAAGCGTCAAGCGTAGCGCAAATCCCCCGCTGCTGCAGCGCGGTTCGACCGCGTCCCCGTTACCGGGAATGGCCGTCCGGCGCGCTCGTGCCGTCGCCGCCGGCCAGCCCCGTCGCGATGCTCGTCAGCGTCCCGCATGCGGCCGGATCGTAGCCGTCGAGATGTGCGACGCGCTCGACGAAGCGCGCGTCGCGCAGCAGCGCCAGCACGCCGGCGAGCGGCCGCGTGTCGAGCCGCGCGCGTTCGCACGCGAAGTAATAGTCCTCGTCGACGACCGGTATGAAATCGAGCCCGAAATGACGGGCGGCCGGCTCGACACCGAAGCCGAGATCGGCCATCCCGCTCGCGACGAACGCCGCAATCGCCGAATGCGTGAGCTCGGCCGACGCATAGCCGTCGATGCGCTCGGGATCGATGCCGATCGCACGCAGCGCGAGATCCAGCAGCATGCGCGTACCCGACCCCGGCTGCCGATTGACGAAGCGGATGTCATTGCGCGCGAGGTCCGCGAGCCCGCGGACCTGCTTCGGGTTGCCGCGAGACACGAACAGCCCCTGCTGGCGGCGCGTCAGGTGAATCAGCACGTGGCGCGTGTCGTCGAGCCACGGCCGATAGATCTGCGCGCACCGAGCGCGAAACGCGCCGCGCGGCAGATGGAAACCGGCCAGGTCGCATTCGCCGCGTGCGAGCGCCTGCACGGCCTCGACGCTCTCGCGATACTTGATGTCGACGGCCGCCTGCGTATCGACGAGCGCGGACACGAGCGTCGCGACCGCGTAACCGTGCGACGCATGGATACGCACGGCACCGTCGCGTTGCGCGAGCCGCCGGTTCAGGTCGCTGGCCACCTCGGCCGCGAGCGCACGCAGGTTTCCGTCGAGGCGGCTGCGCGCAAGGCGCTGCGCGTCGACGACCGCCCGCCCAAGTTCCGACAGCGTCGACCCCTTGCCCCGCGCGGTTTCGATCAACTCCCCGCCGATGCACGCTTCCAGCGCGCGCAGCATGCCCCACGCGTGCCGGTACGACAGCCCTTTTGCCTGGGCAGCCTGCGCAATGCTGCCCGTATCGGCCACGAGTTCCAGCAAGGGCGCGACGTCCGACAGGCTGGCCGTGCGACCTTCCGTGTCGCGTACGGTCAGATACGCGTCGCATTCGATTCGAATCAATTATGTACTCCGATTTCCTATTGCGACTGCGAAATCTTCCGCTTATCGTTGATGAAAATCAATCTGAACGAAGTCGCGATGCTCACTATATGAATAGCGAGAGCATATGAGACTTTGGAGGAGCACAACCGATGTCCCCGAATTCCCATGCGCCCGACGCGCTCGTCGAGCGCCATGCGCGCACCGGCCGGTCGCTGGTCGCGATCCTTCACGCGATCCAGGACGACGCGGGCCACGTGCCGCCGGGCTGTGTCGCGCCGCTCGCCAGGGCGCTGAATCTGTCGCGCGCGGAAGTGCACGGCGTACTGACCTACTATCACCACTTCCGTACCGCGCCGCCCGCGCGCGTGACGATCCAGATGTGCCGCGCCGAAGCGTGCCGCAGCATGGGCTGCGAAACGCTCGCCGCGCATGCTGAAACCCGCACGGGCTGCCGGTTCGACGCAGCGCACGGCGATGCCGCGGATGCGCACGCGCCGGACGCCGTCGCGCTCGAATCGGTCTACTGTCTCGGACTGTGCGCGCAATCGCCGTCGCTGACGGTCAACGGCGTGCTGCATGCGAAGGTCACGCCGGAGAAATTCGACGCGCTGCTGGCCGATGCTCTCGCCCACACGCCGGAGGCCGCATGACGACCCGCATCTACGTCCCACGCGATTCGTCCGCGCTGGCCCTCGGCGCCGACGCACTCGCCGCCGCGATCGTCGCGGAAGCCGAACGGCGCGGCCTCGCGATCGAACTGGTCCGCAACGGCTCGCGCGGGCTGCTGTGGCTCGAGCCGCTCGTCGAGGTCGGTACGGCCGCCGGACGCATCGGCTACGCGAACCTGTCGGCCGCCGACGTGCCGGCCCTGTTCGATGCAAACTGGCTCGAAGGCGGTGCGCATCCGAGCGGCGTCGGCGTCGTCGACGCGCACCCCTATCTCGCGCGCCAGCAGCGCCTCACGTTCGCGCGCATCGGCCTGACCGATCCGCTGTCGATCGACGACTACCTGCAGCATGAAGGCCTCGCCGGCCTGAAGAACGCACTCGCGCTCGACGGCGATGCCGCGTGCGAAACGCTGATCGAATCGGGGCTGCGCGGCCGCGGCGGCGCGGCGTTCCCGGCGGGCATCAAGTGGCGCACGGTCCGGCACGCGAGCGCCACGCAGAAGTATATCGTCTGCAATGCGGACGAAGGCGATTCGGGCACGTTCTCCGACCGCCTGATGATGGAATGCGATCCGTACTGCCTGATCGAAGGGATGATCATCGCGGGCATCGCAACGGGCGCGACGGTCGGCTACATCTACGTGCGCAGCGAATACCCGCACGCGATCGCGACGCTCGAAGCCGCGATCGTCCGCGCGCGCGAGGCCGGCTGGCTCGGCGAACGCGTGCTCGGCTCCGCGCATGCATTCGAGCTGCACGTCGCGAAAGGCGCGGGCTCGTACGTGTGCGGCGAGGAAACGGCGCTGCTCGAATCGCTCGAGGGCAAGCGCGGCGTCGTGCGCGCGAAGCCGCCGCTGCCGGCGCTCGCCGGCCTGTTCGGTCAGCCGACCGTGATCAACAACGTGATCACGCTCGCGACGGCACCCGTGATCTTCGCGCGCGGCGCCGCGTTCTATCGCGATTTCGGCATGGGCCGCTCGCGCGGCACGCTGCCGTTCCAGCTGGCCGGCAACATCCGTCACGGCGGCCTCGTCGAACTCGCGTTCGGCGTCACGCTGCGCGAGCTGCTGTTCGACTTCGGCGGCGGCACGGCAAGCGGTCGGCCGGCACGCGCCGCGCAGGTCGGCGGCCCGCTCGGCACCTACCTGCCCGACCATCAGTGGGATGTGCCGCTCGATTACGAGGCGTACACGGCGATCGGCGCGGTGGTCGGCCACGGCGGCATCGTGCTGCACGACGACACGTCGAACCTCGCCGAGCTTGCCGAATATGCGATGAAGTTCTGTGCGATCGAATCGTGCGGCAAGTGCACGCCGTGCCGGATCGGTTCGACGCGCGGCGTCGAGACGATCGCGCGCATCCGCCACGGCGACACGTCGGAGCGGCAGGTCACGCTGCTGCGCGATCTGTGCGACACGATGCTGGCCGGTTCGCTGTGCGCGATGGGCGGGATGACGCCCTACCCGGTGCTGTCCGCGCTCGACCATTTCCCCGAAGATTTCGGGCTCGCTGGCGGCAAGGATGCCGCGTCGAGCCCGGTCAAGGCTGCGGCCTGACCCAGAAGGAGCCCTGCATGTCCCTCGACACGAACAACGTCCGCCAAGGCGGCTGCGGCTCGGGCCAATGCGCGTGCAAGAGCGCCGCACAGGCGCGCGCCCGCGACCCGTTCGACGATACCGACTACGGCACGCCGCAACGCCATGCCGATACCGACGTCACGCTCGAAATCGACGGCCAGCCGGTGACGGTACCGGCCGGCACGTCGGTGATGCGCGCGGCGATCGAAGCCGGCGTCAACGTCCCGAAGCTGTGCGCGACCGATTCGCTCGAGCCGTTCGGCTCGTGCCGGCTGTGCCTCGTCGAGATCGAAGGCCGGCGCGGTTATCCGGCGTCGTGCACGACGCCGGCCGAAGCGGGCATGAAGGTGCGCACGCAGTCGGACCGGCTGCAATCGCTGCGCCGCAACGTGATGGAGCTGTACATCTCCGACCATCCGCTCGACTGCCTCACCTGCCCCGCCAACGGCGACTGCGAGCTGCAGGACATGGCGGGTGTCGTCGGGCTGCGCGAAGTGCGCTACGGCTTCGATGGCGCGAATCACCTCAACGACCGCAAGGACGAATCGAACCCGTACTTCACGTACGACCCGTCGAAGTGCATCGTCTGCAACCGCTGCGTGCGCGCGTGCGAGGAAACCCAGGGCACGTTCGCGCTGACGATCGCCGCGCGCGGCTTCGAATCGCGCGTCGCCGCCGGCGAAAGCGAATCGTTCATGGCGTCGGAATGCGTGTCGTGCGGCGCCTGCGTCGCCGCATGCCCGACGGCCACGCTGCAGGAGAAATCCGTCGTGCAGCTCGGGCAAGCCGAACACTCGGTCGTCACGACCTGCGCGTACTGCGGCGTCGGCTGCTCGTTCAAGGCCGAGATGAAGGGCACGCAGGTCGTGCGCATGACGCCGAACAAGAACGGTCTCGCGAACGAGGGGCACGCGTGCGTGAAGGGACGCTTCGCGTGGGGCTACGCGACGCACAAGGACCGCATCACGAAGCCGATGATCCGCGAGAAGATCACCGACCCGTGGCGCGAAGTGAGCTGGGACGAAGCGCTCACCTATGCGGCGACGCAATTCCGCAAGCTGCAGCAGAAATACGGCCGCGATTCGATCGGCGGCATCACGTCGTCGCGCTGCACGAACGAGGAAACCTACCTCGTGCAGAAGCTCGTGCGTGCCGCGTTCGGCAACAACAACGTCGACACCTGCGCGCGCGTGTGCCATTCGCCGACCGGCTATGGCCTCAAGACGACGCTCGGCGAATCGGCCGGCACGCAGACGTTCGCATCGGTCGACCAGGCCGACGTGATCGTCGTGATGGGTGCGAACCCGACCGACGGGCACCCGGTGTTCGGCTCGCGGCTGAAGCGGCGCGTTCGCGAAGGCGCGAAGCTGATCGTGATCGACCCGCGCCGCATCGATGTCGTCGACGGCCCGCACGTGAAGGCCACGCATCACCTGCAACTGCGCCCCGGCACCAACGTCGCGATCGTCAACGCGCTCGCGCACGTGATCGTCACCGAAGGGCTTGTTGCCGACGCGTTCGTCGCCGAGCGCTGCGAGACGCGCGCGTTCGAGCAATGGCGCGACTTCGTGTCGCGCGCCGACAATTCGCCCGAGGCAACCGCCGACGTGACCGGCGTGCCGGCCGAACTGGTACGCGCCGCCGCGCGCCTCTACGCAACGGGCGGCAATGCCGCGATCTATTACGGGCTGGGCGTGACCGAACACGCGCAGGGCTCGACGACGGTGATGGGCATCGCGAACCTCGCGATGGCGACCGGCAACATCGGCCGCGAAGGCGTCGGCGTCAATCCGCTGCGCGGCCAGAACAACGTGCAGGGTTCGTGCGACATGGGCTCGTTCCCGCACGAACTGCCCGGCTACCGGCACATCAGTGACGAGATCGTGCGCGCGCAGTTCGAACAGGCGTGGTCGGCCAAGCTGCAGCCGGAACCGGGGCTGCGCATCCCGAACATGTTCGACGCGGCGCTCGACGGCAGTTTCAAGGGGCTCTACTGCCAGGGCGAGGACATCGTCCAGTCGGACCCGAACACGCAGCACGTGTCGGCCGCGCTGTCGGCGATGGAGTGCATCGTCGTGCAGGACATCTTCCTGAACGAGACCGCGAAATATGCGCACGTGCTGCTGCCGGGCTCGACGTTCCTCGAGAAGGACGGCACGTTCACGAACGCGGAGCGCCGCATCTCGCGCGTGCGCAAGGTGATGCCGCCGCTCGCGGGCTACGCGGACTGGGAAGTGACGCTGCTGCTGTCGCAGGCGCTCGGTTACGACATGCACTACACGCATCCGTCGGAAATCATGGACGAGATCGCGCGGCTCACGCCGACCTTCTCGGGCGTGTCGTACGAGAAGCTCGACGCTCTCGGCAGCATCCAGTGGCCGTGCAACGAGCACGCGCCGGAAGGCACGCCGACGATGCACATAGACGAGTTCGTACGCGGCAAGGGCCGGTTCGTGATCACCAAGTTCATTCCGACGCCGGAAAAGGTCACGCAGCGCTATCCGCTGATCCTGACGACGGGCCGCATCCTGTCGCAATACAACGTCGGCGCGCAGACGCGCCGGACCGAAAACGTCCGGTGGCATGAAGAGGATCGCCTCGAGATCCACCCTCACGACGCGCAGGATCGCGGCATCCGGACCGGCGACTGGGTCGGCATCGAATCGCGTGCCGGGCAGACGGTGCTGCGCGCGCTCGTGACTGAACGCATGCAGCCGGGCGTCGTGTACACGACGTTCCACTTCCCCGAATCGGGCGCGAACGTGATCACGACGGAAAGCTCCGACTGGGCGACGAACTGCCCTGAATACAAGGTGACGGCCGTGCAGGTGCTGCCGGTTGCGCAGCCGTCCGAATGGCAGCGTGCATACGCGCGCTTCAACGCGGAGCAGATCGACCTGCTCGAGCGCCGCGCGAGCACGCCCGACACCGTGACGACAGGCAAGTGAGGCTTCGATGGACAACGACCACCTGATCGACATGGCCAACCAGATCGGCGCATTCTTCGAATCGATGCCCGATCGCGACGAAGCGCTGACCGGTATCGCCGACCATATCCGGCGCTTCTGGGAGCCGCGGATGCGCCGCGCGTTGCTCGCCGCGCTCGACGATCCGTCGGGCGAAGGCGCGCAACGCGCGGCGCCGATCGTGCGCGATGCGATCGCCGTGCACCGCGCGTCGCTCGTTCCCGCTCCCGCGACCGCCTGAACGCACCGCTACCCGGACACCGGCATGCCCGCGAACCAGTTTTCGCAGTGGCGCAGCAGCCCGTTCGCGTCGGTCGCCGTGCGCCCGCGCGCGGCGACATACCCGTCGGGCCGCAGCAGGTAGAACGACGGCCGCGAACGGCCATACTCCTGTGCCAGCCCGGCGGCACCGTCGCCTTCGATATCGGTGACCCGCCACACGCGCACAGCGCCCGGCATGATCCGTTCGAGCCCCTGCACGAGCGCCTGCGCATCGGCCGCCATCGGCGGCGCAGCGCCGGTGTCTGCATTCACCGGCTCTTCGAGCAGCAGCAGCGTGAAGCTCGCCGGATCGTGCAGATCGTATAGCCGCGCCGTTCCGGGCGCCTGACCGAGCGGGCCGTCGAGCACGTGCACGAGTGCGTCGGGCGCCCGCTCGCCCGCACGCGGACCGCCGTCGAGCACACGCTCCAGCGTGAGCGGACTCTTCCGGTACTGCACGCCGAGCTCGCTGACCGTACGCCGCACCGCATCGCGCATCGGCCCGAACGACACCAGCAGCGGCACGACATGATCGCGCAGCAGCTTCATCGCGCCGCGATCCGCCTCGACGATCTGCGTAATGAAGCCGGTCTGCCGCAACACGTCGCGCTCGATCGGATGGCGCTCGGCGTGATACGTGTCGAGCAGCCGTTCGGGCGTGCCCGCACCGAGCACGCGCGCAAGCTTCCAGCCGAGATTGAACGCTTCCTGGATGCCGGTGTTCATGCCCTGCGCGCCGGCCGGGCTGTGGACGTGCGCGGCGTCGCCCGCGAAGAATACGCGGCCGTGACGCAGCCGGTCGACCATCCGGCTGTGCAGGTGGAAATAGGACGACCACGCGAGATCGCTCGGCGAGATCGACGCGCCAACGCGTGCGCGCACGATCGCCTCGCATTCCGCGAGCGACGGGGTCGGCGCATCGGGCGACGCATCGCTGCCGGGCGGCCGGTCGGCAACGAGCCGGTAACGGCCGCCGCCCATCGGAAACAGGCCCGCCATGCCTTCGGGCGTCGTGAACAGGTGGATCTCCTCGTCCGGCCAGTCGGGTATCGCCGCGAAATCGGCGAGCAGGAAAGTCTGTTCGAACGCCTGCCCTGTGAAGCCGAGACCGAGCAGATGCCTGACCGTGCTGTGCGCACCGTCGGCAGCGATCAGGTACGACGGCGCGAACGATTCGTCGCGGCCGTCGGCGCAGCGGATCGTCACGTCGAGCGACGTGCCGCCTGCGTCGCACGCGGTCAGCGTCGCGCCGCGCTCGACCGTCACGCCGAACCCGGCCAGATGCTCGGCGAGCAGCCGCTCGGTAATGCTCTGGTCGAGAAACAGCAGATACGGGTAGCGCGTTTGCAGCGGATCGAAATCGAGCCGCGCGATCACACGGCCATCGGCATGCAGCGCGGCCGCATGCGCGCGATGGCCGAGCGCGAGAAACGGCTCGACCGCGCGATGCTGCTCCAGCAGTTCGAGCGTGCGTGCCTGGATGCCGATCGCGCGCGAATACGGCGCGGGCGCGGCGAGGCGGTCGATGATGCGCACCGGCACGCGGGCCCGCGCGAGGCTCATCGCCGCGGCAAGGCCGGTCGGCCCCGCGCCGACGATCAGCACGGGCGGGATATCGGGCAGTGTGTCAGCCATGAGAACCTCGATGACACGCGACCCTGCAAGTCTACGCCGCTCCGCGTGACGGGGCCATATGCCGACCGGTCGACACGCGGCACCCATGCGCGGTGTGGGAAAATACGCGCTTTCCGCCAGTTTTCGCGTCATGGATTCCGCATTCGACCGAGCGTATGCAGCACACCGCGCGGGCCGCCTCGCCGAGGCTGAGCACGGCTATCGCGCCGCGCTCGCCGCCAACCCCGCCGACGCAGACGCGCTGCATCTGTTCGGCGTGCTGCGGCACCAGCAGGGCCAGCACGCCGAGGCGGCCGATCTCGTCGGCCGCGCCGTCGCGCTGCGTCCGGACGATGCCGCGCTGCAGCTCAATCTCGGCAACGCGCTGAAAGCGCTCGGCCGACTCGACGAAGCGATCGACCGCTTTCGCAACGCGCTGACGCTCGCGCCCGAATTTCCGCTCGCGCACTACAACCTCGGCAACGCGTATGCGGCACTGCAGCGCCACGAGGATGCGATCGACGCGTTCGGCCGCGCGCTCCGGCTCACGCCCGACGACGCATCGATCCACAACAATCTCGGCAACGCGCTGAACGCGCTCGGCCGCCACGACGACGCGCTCGCCGCGTTCCGGCGCGCGCTCGAGCTGCGGCCCGGGCATGCGGGCGCGCACAACAACCTCGCGATGGCGCTGAACGCGATGGGCCGCGCCGACGACGCGATCGCGCACTTCCAGGCCTCGATCGCCGCGCAGCCGCGCTTCGTCGCTGCGCATTTCAATCTCGGCAACACGTTCGATGCGGTCGGCAGGCATGCCGAGGCGGCCGCCGCGTTCGAAGCCGCGCTCGCGCTGCATCCGCCGTTTCCGCTCGCGCTGTTCGGGCTCGCGAACGCACTGTGCGCGCAGGCACGCCACCGCGACGCACTGCCCTACTACGAGCGCGCCGTCGGTCTCGATCCGTCGTTCAGCCTGGCGTGGCTGAACCTCGGTAACGCGCATCACGCGCTCCGCGCGCACGAGATGGCGCTGCGCGCATTCGACCAGGCGTTGCGCGTAGAACCCGATCTCACGCTCGCACGGCTGCACCGCGCAGTCACGCTGCTGACGCTCGGCGACTTCACGCGCGGCCTGCCCGAGTACGAAGCGCGCCACGAGACGCCGGGCGCGATACCGCTCGGCACGCTGCCGCGCTGGCAGGGCGAGCCGATTGCGTCGCGCACGCTGCTGATCCGCGCGGAACAGGGGTTCGGCGACACGCTGCAGTTCGTCCGCTTCGTGCCACTTGCCCGCGCACGCTGCGCGTGCGTCGTGCTCGAAGTCCAGCCGGAACTCGTGCCGCTGCTGGCGCCTGCCGCATCGCGCTGGCGCGTGACGCTCGTCGCGCAAGGCGCCGCGAAACCGCCGGCGGCGGACGTCGCCTGCACGCTGATGAGCCTGCCGTTCCTGCTCGGGCTTCAGCCGGCGGACATCGTCGGAGGCTCGCGCTACCTCGACGCGCCCGAAAGCGCTCGCCGGCGGTTTCGCGGCTCGCTCGGCGGGCAGTCGAAGCGCAAGTTCGGCCTCGCTTGGTCGGGGCGCCGCCAGGCACAGGAAAACCGTTCGATGCCGTTCGACGCGCTCGCGCCGCTGCTCGCGCTGCCGGACATCGACTGGATCGTGCTGCAGCCCGCGCTCGACGACGACGAACGTGCGCGCGTCGACGCGCATCCGCGCGTGCATCGCCTCGACGGCCGGCTGAACGACTTCGCCGATACGGCCGCGCTGATCGAACGGCTCGACGGCGTCGTCACGATCGATACGGCTGTCGCGCACCTCGCGGGCGCACTCGGCAAGCCGCTGTGGGTCATGCTGCCGTTCGCACCCGACTGGCGCTGGTTCACCGGCGACGACTGCCCGTGGTATCCGCAGGCCAGGATCGCCCGCCAGCCCGCGCCGGGAGCATGGCTCGACGTAGCGGCCATGGTCGCCGACAAGCTGCGCGACGCCTGAACGAAGACGAAAAAAGGAGCGTGCTGCGCTCCTTTTTTTCGATGCGATGCATGCGGCCGGCGCGGCGCGATGTGCAATGTACGAGCGCCTGTCAGGCCGCCTTGTACTGATTGCGCGCGTCGGGCGTGCGGTACAGCACGAGCGTCGCGATCAGCCCGCAAATCGCGGCCACGCTCAGCCACAGCCCCGGCGCCGCCTTGTTGCCCGTCTGGTGGATCAGCAGCGTCGAGATCGCCGGCGTGAAGCCGCCGATCGTCGTCGCCAGGCTGTACGCGAGCGAGAAGCCGGCCGTGCGCACGTCGGCCGGCATCACTTCGGTCAGCGCGACGACCATCGCCCCGTTGTACGACGCGTACAGGAACGACAGCCACAGCTCGACCGCAAGCAGCCGCAGGAACGACGGATCGCCGACGAGCCACAGCACGGCCGGGTATGCCGACAGCAGCGTCAGCACCGTGAACGCGATCAGCACCGGGCGGCGGCCGATACGGTCGGACAGCGCGCCGGACAGCGGCAGCCACACGAGGTTGGAAATGCCGACGCAGACGGTCACGACGAGCGCGTCGAGCGACGACAGGTGCAGCACTTCCTTGCCGAAGGTCGGCGTGTACGCGGTGATCATGTAGAACGACACCGTCGTCATGATCACCATCCCCATGCCGGCAACCACGATGCCCCAGTTGTCGAGCATCGAGCGCATGATCTCGCCCATCGACGGGCGGTGGCGCTTCGCGAGAAACTCGTCCGTTTCCTTCAGCGAACGACGGATCAGGAACAGGAACGGCACGATCAGGCAGCCGATCAGGAACGGAATGCGCCAGCCCCACGCGGTCATCTCGTCGACCGGCAGCGCGCGATTCAGCAGCACGCCGACGAACGCGGCGAACACGACGGCCACCTGCTGGCTGCCCGACTGCCACGACGTATAGAACCCCTTGTGGCCCTTCGTCGCGATCTCCGACAGGTAGACCGACACGCCGCCGAGTTCGACGCCCGCCGAGAAACCCTGCAGCAGCCTGCCGAGCAGCACGAGCACCGGCGCGAGCACGCCGATCGTCGCGTAGCCGGGTATCGAGGCCACCGTGAGCGTACCGAGCGCCATCAGCCCGAGCGTCAGGATCAGCCCCTTGCGGCGGCCGTGATGGTCGATGTACGCGCCGAGCACGATCGCACCGACCGGCCGCATCAGGAAGCCCGCGCCGAATACCGACAGCGACAGCATCAGCGACGCGAATGCGTTGCCGCTCGGAAAGTAGGTTTTCGCGATGGCCGACGCGTAATACCCGTAGACCATGAAGTCGTACATTTCCAGGAAGTTGCCGCTGACGACCCGGAATACGGTGCGGAATTTCGATTCCTGCGCGATGGCGTGTGACGCTGTGGACATGTTTTTCTCGCTCGGCTCGGATGGCGCGAATCCGCGCCGCATGGATCAGACGACGCCCGCAGCGCCGGACCGGCGCCCACGGGCATCGCTGCCCGCCGGCGGCGCGCCGCACGACGACGCGCGCACCGGCATGGTCCGCGAATGATGCCACGCCAAGCCGACATTTGCCTTGTGCCGCCCCTGCTGCCGCCGTCGCGGCATTCGACTCGTACGAGTCGCCCCGAAACGGGCGCGAAAATCAGACTGATCTGATCGACCGGCTCTCGCCAGCCGACCACAATGTCACGATTTGCGACGAGATTTCCGCGCCGCGGCCGGCACGGTTGCCTGTGTCGCACGGCGCACCGCCCTCATGACTCCATCGCCCCTCGTCCCCGTCGAAGGCGCGCTCGCCCGCCCTCGCATCGCTCCGCTCGATCACGTACCGCCGTTCGGCCGCGAATGGACCTTTCGCGGCGCGCCCGGTGCGCGGCCCGGCAAGCACTGCCTCGCCACACTGACGACGTCCTGCATCGACGTCGACCGGCCTCATCGCGCGTGCCGCTGGCAGCCATGGCCCGTGGCGGCGTCAGCACCGAATCCGGCAGGGGCGCCGGTCGCGCCGGCTGCAGTTGCCGGCAGACGCTCCCGGCGCACCGTCCAGGGCTCTCGCGACCGACGTGCGATGTACGCAATCTGCTGGAGCATCGGCGCGTTCGGCATCATCGGCTGGCTGATCGCCGCGCACGAACCGTTCACGGGCTTCGAGCCTGCGCCCACGATCCAGATGGCCGTCATTGCGCCGGACCACACCACGTCATCGACCGGTACCGTGCGAGTTGCCGCAGTTCAGTCCGGTACGTCGACAAACACGTCACCTCGGCGCACGGGGGCGACACCCGTCACGAAGACTGCAGAATCGCCACCGGCCACGCATCATGCCGCGCCTCGTCCGGCGTCGCTTCGCACAAAGGCAACGTCCGACGTGCAGCGCGCCGCCGCTGCATCGCCGCGTCGAACAAACGGCACGCGCAAGACAGCGGCCCCGGCCCGGATACCGACCGTGCCGCAACTGGCTGCACGTCCGCCAGTCCTGAGCAATGCAGCCAGCACTCGCGCCCCCGATCGGCTCGCCCCGCCGCCGCGCTCGACGGACACACGCGATGCACACGACACACTCGACGATCCGCTCACGCTGATCGCGACGGCAAATACGCTGCGCGCCGCGCAGCCTGCCCGTGCGGCGCATGCGCCGGCCGCCGGCTTCGACTGGACGTCGCAACTGTCCCATCGTCGCGTCACCGACACACCAGACGCGTTCGCGCGCTGACGGTCGCTCAATAAAAAACCCGGCGAAGATCGCTTCGCCGGGTTTCGCCCGTCTCTCTCCGTCCGTCCGACGAATCGTTACTTGTGCGAGGGCAGCCCCGTCTCGGTCTGCTTCTCGAGTTGCCGCACCTGCTCCTGCAGATCGCGCAACTGCATCTGCGCGGCCCGCTTCTCGACCTGCAGCGCCTGCGCCTGCTCCTGGGCCGACTTTTGCCGCTGCACGACCTCGGCCTGCTGGCTGCGCGCGACGCTCAGATCGGCCTGCAACTGCTGCGCACGATTCGCCTGCAGCGCGATCACGCGTTCGAGGAACGCCTTCTGCGCCTGCAGCTCGGTACGGCGGATCTCGATATCCGCGAGCTGCGCGGTCTGCTGGACGAAGTTCGCATACACCATCTCCGCGCGGTTCTTCTCCTGCGACCGGATCACGCGCCACAGATGCTTGTCCTGGAACAGCGCGACGTAGTACGTCATCTCGCGCGGATCGAACATCAGGCTCGCACCGTAGCTGCCGTTGTACGTCGTGCGCATCTCGACGATCCGGCCGTCGTGCAGCATCTGCGTCAATTCGGCGACGTTACCTTGCGTGCTCGCGTCCGACGCGGATGCAGCCGGCGCCGCATCGCCGCTCAGGCTCGTGACCGCCGGACGCGTACCGGCGGCCGGCGCGGTCGCGTCGGCAGACCAGACCGCGCCCGCTTGTGCGCAGGCGGCCAGTGCAACGATCCACGTCGCGCATCGTGCAGGGAAAAAGTTTCGGAAAGCCAACGTCAGACTCCGGCGAACGAATCGGAACTCGCGATTATCGTTCAAAACGAAACGGCCGCATCTCGAAATTTATCGGGATGCGGCCGGACTGCGTGCGACACGAAGAATGCGGCTTGCTACAGACGGGTTTCGCGCGCCGCGCGCAGGAACGCATCGAGCAGCGGCGTGCAGTCGAGCAGCTCCGAGCCGCCCGCGCGATGGAACTCGGGGTGCCATTGCACGCCGACGACGAACGGCGAACGCCGATGGCGAATGCCCTCGATGATCCCGTCGCCGGCCGACACCGCCTCGATGTTCAGATCGCGGCCGAGATCGCGGATCGCCTGGTGGTGGATCGAGTTGACGATCGCTTCGCTGCGCCCGGGGAACATGCTTGCGAGCGTCGACGAGTCGGGGAAGCGGATGGCGTGGCGATGCTGGTCGTAATGCTCGCTCACGTGCGCATTCGCGGTCGGCACATCGGTGGCGATGTCCTGGTACAGCGAGCCGCCGAACGCGACGTTGATCAACTGGCAGCCGCGACAGACGCCGAGCACGGGTTTGCCGGATTCGACGAACTCGTGCAGCAGCTCGAGTTCGTACATGTCGCGCACGCGGTCGCCCGGCCATTCGGGGCGGGCGTCCGACGCCGCGTAGGTTTGCGGCGACACGTCGGCACCGCCTTGCAGCAGCAGGCCGTCGAGATGCTTCGCGTAGTCGCGCAGGCGGATATTGCTCGGGTGAATCATGCCCTGGTGGCCGACGGTCGGAATCATGAACACGAGCACGTCGCGCGACATCACCCAGTGTGCGATCGATTCCTCGAGATACTGCAGCGTCTTGCCCCGCAGCCCCTTCGCGCCCGGTTCCGGATGGAAGATCCGCGCCGACACGCCGATGCGCAGCGTGCGCTGCGTGATGCGCTGGCCGGCGCGGTCGAACAGCCGGCGCGCGCGCGCTGCGATGATCCGGCCGAACACCGACCACGGCGTGTCGCTCTGCTTCAGGTAGGCCGGCGGCGCATTCTGCGCGCTCGCGGGCGGCGGCCGCGGCGTATCGAAATCGGGCGGCGCGCCGAACCCGGGCGGCGGCGAGCCGGGCTTCGGCGGCGCGGCGGCGCCATCGCCCGCGGCGCCCGCCGCCCCCGGCTCGGATGCGGCCGTGACGGGCGACGCGCCGTCCACGGCGACGTTTTGCGCGGCGGCCGGCGCTGCCGGCGCATCGGGCGTTTTCGCCGGATCGGGACGGGGAGAATCGGAAGAAGCGGAAGAGGTGCCGGGCAGACCGGCCGGGGAAAGCGTGTTTTCGCTCATGACGATGGTCTGGTACGTCGCTCGCGCGTATGGATAAACGAGGATTCATTATGCTTCAGTGCACGATCGCGCGGTAAACCTGCAACATCCTGTCGACATTGTTGCAAGTCGGTGGCAGGCCGTGCCGGGGCGCGCCCGCATTCGCGTGCCGGCGACGCCACCGCGTCGCCGCGTGCACTGGACACCAGTGATATATCACAATAATATCCACGGATTGCCCATGCTTCCCGATCGCCCGCGCCATGATCGCGCCCCGTCCGGCCGCCGCGCCGCAACCCGCATGAATGCCCTGACCGACGTCATCCGCGACCGGCCCGCCGCGTCGGCGATCAGTCTCGCCGACCGCGCCTACGCGCTGATCCAGCGCGACATCATCACGATGCGCCTGAAGCCCGGCGCCGCGCTCAACGAGGCCGATCTGGTCGCGCGCACGGGGATCGGCCGCACGCCCGTGCACCAGGCCGTGCACCGGCTCGTGCTCGAAGGGCTGCTGTCCGTGATGCCGCGCAAGGGGCTGATGGTGCAACCGCTGTCGCTCGACGACATCGTCGCGGTAATCGACGTGCGGCGTATCAACGAAGCGCACTGCGCCGAACTCGCCGCGCGCCATGCGACGCCCGACGATCTCGCGCGCATGGCCGCACAGCTCGACGACGGGCAGGCCTGCGTCGACACGCACGACGTCGAAGGCATGATGGAGCTCGACCGCGCGTTTCATCAGGCGATCGCCGCGGCCGCGCGCAATGCGGTCCTCGCCGAAATCCTGCGCGCGCTGCACGAGCGCTCGCTGCGCTTCTGGTTCGTCACGCTGTCCGAACCTCACCATCTCGCCGACGTCCAGCACGAGCATCGCGAACTGTTCGAACGGCTGTCCGCGCGCGACGCCGCCGGCGCGCGCGCGGCCGTCGAACGCCATATCGATTCGTTCCGCTCCGCGCTTCTTCAACATCTTCGCCCCTGAGCCGCCCATGACCACGTTCACGCCCTTCCCCCCGCTCGCCCAGCTCGCCGCCGACCTCGCCGCCGGCCGGACCACGAGCCGCGCGCTCGTCGACGCCGCGCTCGACCGGATCGCCGATCCGGCGGGCCAGGGCGCCGTCGTCTTCACCGAAGTCGATGCCGACAACGCGCGCGCTGCCGCCGACGCGCACGACCGGCTGCGCGCCGCGGGCACCGTCCTGTCGCCGCTCGCGGGCATTCCCGTGTCGGTGAAGGACCTGTTCGACGTCGCGGGCCAGGTGACGCGCGCGGGCTCGCGCGTGCTCGACGGTGCGCCGGCCGCGCGCACCGATGCGGTAGCCGTCGCGCGGCTCAAGCGCGCGGGCGCGGTGCTGGTCGGCCGCACCAACATGAGCGAGTTCGCGTTCTCCGGGCTCGGGCTGAATCCGCACTTCGGCAATCCGCGCTCGCCGTACCGCCGCGACGTGCCGGGCGACGCCCGGATTTCCGGCGGCTCGTCGTCGGGTGCGGCCGCGTCCGTCGCCGACGGGATGGCCGCCGTCGCGCTCGGCACCGACACGGGCGGCTCGATCCGCATTCCGGCCGCCCTGTGCGGGCTGACGGGCTTCAAGCCGACCGCGAGCCGGATCCCGACGCAAGGCGGCGTGCCGCTGTCGACGACGCTCGACTCGTTCGGCCCGATCGGCCTGACGGTCGCCTGCTGCGCGCTCGTCGACCGGATGCTCGCGGGCCTCGAACCGCACGTGCCGGCCGCACGGCCGCTCGAAGGCGTGCGGCTCGGCGTGCTGACGAACTACGTGACGGACGGCGTCGATGCCGATGTCGCGGCCGCGCTCGACGCCGCGCTCAAGCATCTCGAAGCCGCCGGCGCGATCGTCACGGAAGTGCGCTTCTCCGCGCTCGACCGGCTGCCCGACATCAACCGCTTCGGCTTCTCGCCGATCGAGGCGTACGCATGGCATCGCCCGCTGCTCGCGCGGCACCGCGACCAGTACGACCCGCGCGTGCTGACGCGGATCCTGAAGGGCGAACCCGCGAGCGCGGCCGACTATCTCGACCTGCTCGCCGCGCGCGCCGCGATGCTCGACGAAGCCGCGCACACGGTCTGGTCGCGCTTCGATGCACTCGTCGCGCCGACGGTGCCGGTCGTGCCGCCGCGCATCGCGGAACTCGAAGCGGACGACGCCGCGTTCACGCGCACCAATGCGCTGATCCTGCGCAACCCGAGCGCGTTCAACTTCCTCGACGCGTGCGCGCTATCGCTGCCGTGCCATCCGCGCGACGCGGCGCCGGTCGGCCTGATGCTCGCGGCAGCGCCGCATCGCGACGACGCGCTGCTCGCGATCGGCCAGGCGGTCGAAGCCGTGCTGAACACGATCCGCTGACCGCGCCAGCCGATCGACGGCGGGCGATGCGCGCGGTGCGGCAGGGTGCCGCACGCGCTTTGTCAGTTTCGTGCCAGACCGTTCGCGCTAAAATCGCGCGATTGTTTTCCGGACCGACCCACGAGGAACCCCGCCGACATGAACGACTACACGCTTGCGCTACGCCGCGAACGCCGCCTGCTGATGCTGCTCGGATGGGTGTGCATCGCCCTGCTGGCCGGTGCGCTGTACCTGCAGTACGTGAAGAACGAAGATCCGTGCCCGCTGTGCATCATCCAGCGCTACTTCTTCGCCGCGATCGGGATCTTCGCGTTCCTGGCCGCCGGGATCCGCAACTGGCGCGGCATCTGGGTGCTCGAGCTGCTGATCGCGATCGCCGCGGCCGGCGGCGTCGGCACCGCCGCTCGGCACCTGTCGATCCAGATGAATCCGGGCTTCAGCTGCGGCTTCGACACGCTGCAGCCGATCGTCGACAGCCTGCCGCCCGCGCAATGGTTCCCCGGCATGTTCAAGGTCGCCGGGCTGTGCGAGACCGTCTACCCGCCGATCCTCGGCATCCTGCTGCCCGGCTGGGCGCTGATCGGCTTCGCCGCGATCCTGATTGCGGTCGTCGCAAGCCTCTGGCGTCATCGCCGCAAGCTCGCGGCCTGACCGGCCGGCCGCTTCAGCGGCGCCCTGCGCGCGCGGCCCGCTCAGTCGGGCCGCGCAGCCGCCGGTCCGTCGTCGCCCGGCCGTGCCGGACGCCTTCGCAAGCCGCATCCGGCCAGCCACACGTAAACCCCTACCCCGCCACTGCCCGGATTTCCGGGCGAACGCGCGTCGCGCGACTGCCGCATCCGCGCCCCGTCACGCCTGCGTTTCGGCCCGATGTGCACGCACCGGCGCCCCGATACCGCGCGGCGGGCCTATGATCGACATGATCGCCTCCTGATAGCCCGGATCACCGCCCGGCAATGTTCCCGTCGCCTTGCGGTGCTATCTTCCTGACTGGATGGCGATCTACGTGCGCGAGGCCAGGCGGTCTCACCGCCCCCTGCGTAACGCGCGCCCGATCCGCAATGTCGACTGGATTCATCATGACAACGCAAACCATCCGCATCCGTCACCCTCATGGTGTACGCGTGTCCGGCGGCACCGCCCGCACGCGCGTTCAGCGCGCCGCCGCACTGCATCGGCCGTGCGGCCGGCCTGCCCCGCTCCCGTCCGTCCTCGTTGCCGCCGCGCCCGCCAGCCCGCGCCGCGTGTCGTGCTGCGTCGTCCCGAACGGAGCGTGCTGATGGAAGCCTGGCTCGGCGATCTGCAGCAACTGCTCGCGCACGGCGAAGCGGCCGTGCTCGTCACGGTCGCGCACACCGACGGCTCCGCGCCGCGCGAAGCCGGCACCAAGATGCTCGTCACGCGCGACACGGCCCGCCATACGATCGGCGGCGGTCATCTGGAATGGAAGGCAATCGAGATCGCGCGGCATCTGCTGAAGGATGGCGCGCACGTGCCGCATGCGCGCAGGCTCGAGCGGCTCGCGCTCGGCCCGAGCCTCGGCCAATGCTGCGGCGGCGCGGTCGTGCTCGCGTTCGAGCGGCTCGACGTCGGCGATCTCGGCTGGATCATGTCGCTCGCGAAGCGCGTCGCGGCCGGCGCCGCGACCGTGCGTAGCGTATCATTCGGCCCCTCGCCGGGCGCGCCGCTGCTGAGCGAGCCCGAATCGGAAGCCGCGCGTGCCGACTGCCTGCTGTGGGAAACCGGCGGCGTGGCGCTGATGACCGAAACGATCGCGCCGTATGCGTTCCCCGTCGTGCTGTTCGGCGCCGGGCACATCGGCACCGCGCTCGTGAAGGTGCTGGCGACGCTGCCGTGCCACGTGCGCTGGATCGACGGGCCCGATGCGGTGTTCCCGCCGGCCGACGTGCTCGCCGGCATCGGCAATCTCGCGATCGAGGCGGCCGCTGCCCCGGCGGACGCCGTCGACACGGCACCGCCGCAGTCCTACTTCGTCGTGATGACGCACGACCACGCACTCGATTTCGTGCTGGCCGAGCGCATCCTGCGACGCGGCGACTATGCGTACTTCGGGATGACCGGCTCGCACGCGAAACGCGTGCAGTTCGATCATCGCCTCGCGGCCATCGGCATCGACCCGGCCCAGGTCGCGCGGATGCGCTGCCCGATCGGTGTCGAAGGCATCATCGACAAGGCACCCGAAGTGATCGCGATCTCGGTGGCCGCGCAGTTGCTGCAGGCCGTCGAGGCGAACACGAACGTGCAGGCTTCCCCTACCTACTGACCGACCAAGAACGACGCCATGACCCCGACATTCAAGGACAAGATTGCCCGTGCGCCGAAAGCGGAGCTGCACATCCATATCGAAGGCTCGCTCGAGCCCGAACTGATTTTCGCGCTCGCGCAGCGCAACGGCGTGAAGCTCGCGTACGACTCGATCGACGCGCTGCGCGCCGCGTACGCGTTCACCGACCTGCAGTCGTTCCTCGACATCTATTACGCAGGCGCAAGCGTGCTGCTGACCGAGCAGGATTTCCACGACATGACGGCCGCGTATTGCGAACGCGCGCTCGCCGACAACGTCGTTCACACGGAACTGTTCTTCGACCCGCAGACGCACACCGAACGCGGCGTGCCGATCGAGACGGTCGTCGCGGGCATCGAGCGCGCACTCGCCGATGCCGAGCAGCGCGGGCTGTCGAGCAAGCTGATTCTGTGCTTCCTGCGCCACCTGTCCGAAGAGGACGCGCTCGCGACGTTCGAATCCGCATTGCCGCTGTTCGAGCGCTATCGCCATCGCCTGATCGGCGTGGGTCTCGACTCGTCCGAGCTCGGCCATCCGCCGACGAAGTTCGCGCGCGTGTTCGACAAGGCGCGCGCGCTCGGGCTGAAGCTCGTCGCGCACGCGGGCGAGGAAGGCCCGCCGGCGTACATCTACGAAGCGCTCGACGTGCTGAAGGTCGACCGGATCGACCACGGCGTGCGCAGCATCGAGGACGCGGCGCTCGTCGAACGCCTCGCGCGCACGCGCACGGCGCTCACCGTCTGCCCGCTGTCGAACCTGAAGCTGTGCGTGTTCGACGACATGGCGAAGCACACGCTGAAGGCGCTGCTCGACCGCGGCGTCGCGGTGACGATCAACTCCGACGATCCGGCCTATTTCGGCGGCTACGTCAACGAAAACTACTTCGCGACGGCCGAAGGGCTGCGCCTCACCGATGCCGAAGTCCATGCGGTGATCCGCAACGGCTTCGAGGCGTCGTTCATCGACCCGGCGCAGCGCGATGCACTGATCGCGCGCCTCGACGCGTACTGGCAGGCCGCGTGACGGCCCGCATCGAGGTGCGCTGGACAGATGAAACACGGTAACGGCATCCGCTTCGCGACTCCCGGTCCGGCCCTGCGTCGAGCCGAACGCTTGCATGCACCCGGCGCGAGCGCGTTCAACGCGTTCGCTGCCCGCGTGGCGGCGACGCAGTCCGTCGCCGCCCGCCGGCGCGTGCGGTCGCGGCTTGCCGTCCCGTTCGCCGCCGCATCGGTCGCGATCGCCAACGCTGCGAGATTCGCGGGCAATCACGCGCTGGCGGCCGCGGCCGCCACGAACGCCTGCGCAATCGCATCCGGACGCGCCGCACGCAGTGTGTCGCGGCGACTCGCGAAGCGGCGCCCGGCAGCCGCGCGGGCGGTGCCGTCCAAGCCGCCGCCCGCGCGGCGTCGATCGCTTTCTTCTGTTCGCCTTACCTTGATGCAGGACCATTCGTCATGACGCAAACCGCTTTTCGTTCCCAACTGCTGACCTTCAACGGCGACCCGGCTAAATCGAGCCAGGCCGCGAACTACGAGACCGACGGCCTCCTGATCGTCGACGACGGCAAGGTTGTCGCGGCCGGTCCGTATGCACAGCTCGCCGCGACGCTCGCGCGCGACGCGATCGTCCATGACCTGCGCGACAAGCTGATCGTGCCCGGCTTCATCGACACGCACATCCACTATCCGCAGACGGACATGATCGCGTCGCCGGCGCCGGGCCTGCTGCCGTGGCTCGACAAGTACACGTTCCCGACCGAGCGCCAGTTCGGCGATCCCGGGCATGCGCGCGAAGTCGCCGACTTCTTCGTCGACGAACTGCTCGCCTGCGGCACGACGAGCGCGCTCGTCTACTGCACGGTGCACAAGCAGTCGGCCGACGCACTGTTCGCGGCGAGCGACGCGCGCGACCTGCGGATGATCGCGGGCAAGGTGCTGATGGACCGCAACTGCCCCGAATTCCTGCGCGACACCGCGCAATCGGGTTACGACGACAGCGCCGAGCTGATCGGCCGCTGGCACGGCAAGGGCCGCCAGATGTACGCGCTCACGCCGCGCTTCGCGCCGACGTCGACCGAGGCGCAGCTCGAAGCGTGCGGCGAACTCGCGCGCCGCCATCCGGACGTGTTCGTGCAAAGCCACGTCGCGGAAAACGTCGACGAGGTGAAATGGGTGGCCGAGCTGTTCCCCGGCCATCGCAGCTATCTCGACATCTACGATCGCTACGGGCTGCTGCGGCCGCGCGCGGTGTACGGCCACTGCATCCACCTCGACGACGAGGACCGCCGCCGGATGGCCGAGACGCGCACCGTCGTCGCGCACTGCCCGACGTCGAACTTCTTCCTCGGCAGCGGGCTGTTCGATTTCGACAAGGCCGGCGAATACGACGTGCCCGTCACGCTCGCCACCGACGTCGGCGGCGGCACGTCGTTCTCGATGCTGCAAACGATGAACGAAGCGCACAAGGTCGCGCGGCTGTCGGGCCACCACCTGAGCGCGACGCGGATGTTCTGGCTCGCGACGGCCGGCGCCGCGCAGGCACTCGCTCTCGACGACACGGTCGGCACGCTCGCGCCGCGCACCGAGGCCGACTTCGTCGTGCTCGATCCGCAGGCCACGCCGCTGCTCGCGCGCCGCACGAAGCGCGCGGATTCGCTCGAGGAGTTGCTGTTCGCATTGGCGCTGCTCGGCGACGACCGCGCGGTGTACCGCACCTATGCGGCGGGCAAGCTCGTCCACGAACGCGGCGCGGCCCGCCGCGCGGCCGCAGCGTAACTGCCCGCCGAGCTTCCGTCCCGGCATGCGCGGCGACGCATCCACCGCCGCGCATGCCGGGTAGCCGAAGGCGCCACGCGCCGATCGTGTCCCGGCGCGCCTCGCAGCCCTGCCCGGCCGCGTTCCCACGCGCGACACACCGTGCTAGAATTCGCCGCTCATTGGGGAGTAGCCGCTCCGCTCGATGCCTCGCGCCCCCGGCGCGCATCGTGACGGAGGCGTCCGTCAACAGACTTGGCCGTTCGGCCATGGCGGACGCAGCCACCTAGGCCTGGCGAGACCGATGGTTCACAGTGCGCCGCATCAGGGCCCGGCGCGCCGTGGATCGTCGCTCGCACGCACAACATCGGCCCGCGGAACCCCATACGTGTCCCAAGCCTTCCTGATTTCCACCGGCGCCGTCGCTCTCGCTGAAATCGGCGACAAGACCCAACTGCTGTCCCTCGTGCTGGCCGCGCGCTATCGCAAGCCGGTGCCGATCATCCTCGGCGTGCTCGTCGCGACGCTCGTGAACCACGGTTTCGCCGGCGCGCTCGGCGAATGGCTCGGCGCGCTCGTCACGCCGTCGATCATGCGCTGGGCGCTCGCGTTCTCGTTCATCGCGATGGGGTTGTGGATCCTCGTGCCGGACAAGCTCGATGCCGACGAAGCCAATGCCAACCGTTCGCGGCTCGGCGTGTTCGGCGCGACCCTCGTCGCGTTCTTCCTCGCGGAAATGGGCGACAAGACGCAGATCGCGACCGTCGCGCTGGCCGCGCGTTTCCAGGACTACATCGGCGTCGTGGCCGGCACGACGTTCGGGATGATGCTCGCGAACGTGCCGGCGATCCTGCTCGGCGACCGCTTCGCGCACCGTCTGCCGACGAAGCTCGTGCACGGGATCGCGGCCGTGCTGTTCGTCGTGCTCGGCGCGCTGGCGCTGCTGGGCGTCGGGGTCTGACGGACGGAGGTGGCCGGCGCGGCCGGGCGGCCGCGCCGTTGCTGACGCTGCGTTACTTCGCGACCGCCGCGCCCGAAGCCGGCGCAGCCGGCACCGCACGCTCGTTGGCGGCCGGCGCCGCCGGGCCGCCGCGCTTGTCGACCGGCAGCCGGACCGAGCGGACCGCGCCGTTCGACAGCGGGAAATCGGCGAGCGCGCTGCGCGCAAGGAACGGCATCGCGTACAGCAGCGTGCCGTTGTCGCCGGTCGTGCGCGCGGACACGTTGTAGACCTCCTTGCCCGTCGCGCGCTCGGTGATGCGGATGCCGAGCGTGTAGTCGAACACCTGGTACGTCTGCGCGACGTAGCCGGCCGGCATCGGCCCCCAGGGCCCCCACGGGCCCCACGGCCCGCGCCGCCAGTACGGCCCCGGCCCGACGAACCAGGGATCGTAGTAAACGGGTTGCGGCACCGTCACGAGATCGCTGCCGACCGCATAGGTCAGCCCGACGAGATACCGCGCCTGCGCCTGCGGCACCTGCCGGAACGCATACGCGGACAGCTCGCTCGCGACGATCGGCTCGTAGGTCGATTGCTCGATGCTGTTCTTCTGCGCCTCGGTGCGCGTAAACGCATAGGTGCGTGTCGCGTCGCTGCCGCTCCAGTCGGAGAAGGCCGTGACCTGGGTCGTCACGTAGCTGGTGCAGCCCGTCAGCAGCGCCACGCACAGCGCCGCCGCCCAGCCCGCACCGCGAAAAATCCAATCGCGTTTCATGTTGATCCTCGTCGATCCGTCACCCGTTCGTCGCACCGCGCGAACCGGACGGGATGCCGATAATACGCGGACTGCCGGAACCGGTAAAAAGTTCGCGCGGCACGCAGCCGCAAGCCTTTGTACAATGGCCCGGTTCGCCCGGCCCGTGCCGCGGGCCCGTCCCCCACTCCACCGATCTCGACGACCATGTCCGACAACGCCTCCTCCACCGTGATCCGCCGCGCCGACTACACGCCGCCGGCCTTCCTCATCGATTCCGTCGCGCTCGAATTCGATCTCGCGCCGGCTCGCACGATCGTCAGGAATACGATGCGCGTGCGCCGCAATCCGGACGCCGCGCCCGCGCCGCACCTGGAGTTGATGGGCGAGGCGCTCGAATTCCTCGACGCACGGCTGGATGGTGCGCCGTTTGGCGCCGTGCGCGCGCACGAGCACGGGCTGACGGTCGAGAACGTCCCCGACGCATTCGAGCTGACGCTCGAAAGCGCATGCGCGCCCGACCAGAATACGACGTTGTCGGGCCTGTATGTGTCGAGCGGCAACTTCTTCACGCAATGCGAAGCCGAGGGCTTTCGCCGCATCACCTACTTCCTCGACCGCCCCGACGTGATGGCCTCGTACACGGTCACGCTGCGCGCCGACAAGGCCGCGTACCCGGTGCTGCTGTCGAACGGCAACCTCGTCGATTCGGGCGACCTGCCCGACGGCCGCCACTTCGCGAAATGGGAAGACCCGTTCCGCAAGCCCAGCTACCTGTTCGCGCTCGTCGCGGGCAAGCTCGTCGCGATCGAGGAAAAGATCACGACCGGCTCGGGCAAGGAGAAACTGCTGCAGGTATGGGTCGAGCCGGCCGATCTCGACAAGACGCGTCACGCGATGGATTCGCTGATCCACTCGATCCGCTGGGACGAAAAGCGCTTCGGCCTCGAACTCGATCTCGACCGCTTCATGATCGTCGCGGTGGGCGACTTCAACATGGGCGCGATGGAAAACAAGGGGCTCAACATCTTCAACACGAAGTACGTGCTGGCGAACCCCGAGACCGCGACCGACACCGACTTCGCGAATATCGAATCGGTGGTCGGCCACGAGTACTTCCACAACTGGACGGGCAACCGCGTGACCTGCCGCGACTGGTTCCAGCTGAGCCTGAAGGAAGGCCTGACGGTATTCCGCGACCAGGAATTCTCGGCCGACATGGCCGCGGGCGACGACGTCGAATCGGCGGCTCGCGCGGTCAAGCGCATCGAGGACGTGCGCGTGCTGCGCCAGCTGCAGTTCGCCGAGGACGCGGGCCCGATGGCGCACCCGGTGCGCCCGGAGAGCTACGTCGAGATCAACAACTTCTACACGATGACCGTCTACGAGAAAGGCTCGGAAGTCGTGCGGATGTACCAGACGCTGTTCGGCCGCGACGGCTTCCGCAAGGGGATGGACCTGTACTTCAAGCGCCACGACGGCCATGCGGTGACCTGCGACGACTTCCGTCACGCGATGGCCGATGCGAACGGGCGCGACCTCGCGCAGTTCGAGCGCTGGTACAGCCAGGCCGGCACGCCGCGCGTGTCGGTGCGCACCGCGTACGATGCAGCCGCGCGCCGCTATACGGTCACGCTCGCGCAGGGCTACGGCGACGCGTCGCCGGCCGCGCGCGAAACGCAGCAGGGGCCGCTCCTGATTCCGTTCGCGATCGGCCTGATCGGCCGCGACGGGCACGACCTGCCGCTGCGCCTCGACGGCGAAGCCGCCGCATCGGGCACGACGCGCGTGCTCGATTTCACTGAAACCGAGCAGACCTTCACGTTCGTCGACGTGCCGGAAGCGCCGCTGCCGTCGCTGCTGCGCAACTTCTCGTCGCCGGTGATCGTCGAATACGACTACAGCGACGACGATCTCGCCTTCCTGCTCGCACACGACAGCGACCCGTTCAACCGCTGGGAGGCCGGCCAGCGCCTCGCGACGCGCGCGCTGCTGACGCTCGCGTCGCGCGCTGCCGCGAACGAGCCGCTCACGCTCGGCGAGAACTTTGTCGCCGCGTTCCGCCGCGTGCTGACCGATGAAAGCTTGTCGCCGGCGTTCCGCGAACTCGCGCTGACGCTGCCGTCGGAAACCTATCTCGCCGATCAGATGGCAGAGGCCGATCCGGCTGCCGTGCATCGCGCGCGCCTGTTCGTGCGCCGCCAGCTCGCGACCGCGCTGCGCGCCGACTGGCTTGCCGCGTACGAGCAGCACCAGACGCCCGGCGCCTACGAGCCGACGCCGGAAGCCTCGGGCCGCCGCGCGCTGAAGAACCTCGCGCTCGCGTATCTCGCCGAGCTCGACGATCCGGCCGATGCCGTGCGCCTCGCCACGGCCCAGTACGACGCGGCGAACAACATGACCGATCGCGCGGCTGCGCTCGGCGCGCTGCTGTCCGCAGCCGCCGCAGGGGCGAACGAGCCGGCCGAGCATGCGCTCGACGACTTCTACCGTCGCTTCGAGAAGGAGGCTCTCGTGATCGACAAGTGGTTCGCGATGCAGGCTGCGCAACGCGGCACGCCCGCGCAGCCGACGCTCGCGAAGGTTCGCAAGCTGCTCGCGCACCCCGCGTTCAACCTGAAGAATCCGAACCGCGCGCGCTCGCTGATTTTCAGCTTCTGCGCGGCCAACCCCGCTCAGTTCCATGCGGCGGATGGCTCGGGTTACGCGTTCTGGGCCGAACAGGTGCTCGCGCTCGACGCGATCAACCCGCAGGTCGCGGCGCGCCTCGCGCGCTCGCTCGAACTGTGGCGTCGCTTCACGCCCGCGCTGCGCGACCGGATGCGCTCAGCGCTCGAGCAGGTTGCCGCCGGCGCGAAATCGCGCGACGTGCGCGAGATCGTCGAGAAGGCGCTCGCCTGACGCAAGTGACCGCATCGCGCCCGCGCGATAAAGCCGGTGCCGCGTAACGCGGCGCCGGCTTTTTCATTGCGCGAGTGCGGCTGGAACCGAGCGGAATCGCGGGGTCTGACCGCGCGGTTTGCCGCCGCGGCGATGTGCGCTCCGCCCGTCGCCGTCGCCGGAAACCGGGCCGATCCGGCCGCCCGGCCTTGTAACCGGACGAAAAAAGCCGGCGGCACGCGAGGCGCGACGGGTAAAATTGCGGCAATTCAAGGATTCTTTGGCCTTTCGGAGTCTGTCATGTCCATTGCCCGCCGCACCACGCTGTCGAAGTTCCTGATCGAACAGCAACGTGAGACCAACAACCTCCCCGCCGACCTGCGCCTGCTGATCGAAGTCGTCGCCCGCGCGTGCAAGGCGATCAGCTACAACGTGTCGAAGGGCGCGCTCGGCGAAGCACTCGGTACCGCCGGCAGCGAGAATGTCCAGGGCGAAGTGCAGAAGAAGCTCGACATCCTGTCGAACGAGATCCTGCTCGACGCGAACGAATGGGGCGGCAACCTCGCCGCGATGGCGTCGGAAGAAATGGAAACGTTCTTCCCGATCCCCGCGAACTATCCGCGCGGCGAATACCTGCTCGTGTTCGATCCGCTCGACGGCTCGTCGAACATCGACGTGAACGTGTCGATCGGCACGATCTTCTCGGTGTTGCGCTGCCCGGACGGCAAGCTGGCAACCGAGGAATCGTTCCTGCAGCCCGGCACGCAGCAGGTCGCGGCCGGCTACGCCGTCTACGGCCCGCAAACGGTGTTCGTGCTGACGACCGGCAACGGCGTGAACTGCTTCACGCTCGATCGCGAAGTCGGCTCGTGGGTGCTCACGCAGAGCAACATGCAGATCCCGGCCGACACGCGCGAATACGCGATCAACGCATCGAACGCGCGCCACTGGTACGACCCGGTCAAGCGCTATGTCGACGAGCTGAACGCCGGCAAGGACGGCCCGCGCGGCGACAACTTCAACATGCGCTGGATCGCATCGATGGTCGCCGACGTGCATCGGATCCTGAACCGCGGCGGCATCTTCATGTACCCGGCCGACAAGCGCACGCCCGATCGCCCGGGCAAGCTGCGCCTGATGTACGAAGCGAATCCGATGTCGTTCATCGTCGAACAGGCGGGCGGCGCCGCGACGACCGGCACGCAGCGCATCATGGAAGTGCAGCCGACGGGCCTGCACCAGCGCGTGCCCGTGTTCCTCGGTTCGAAGAACGAAGTCGAACGCGTCACCGGCTATCACGACGAAGCTGAATAATTTGCACTGCAGCACTGGACGGAGATGCGCGACGCAAGTACAATCGCGCCTCGCGATGTGGCCCTGACCGGCCGCATTGCAGTGAAGTGAAAGCGGGAAGTCCGCCGGATCGATGGTTTCGCGAAGCAGCAGCAGTAGCAAGCTGAAAAAAGTTCGCAAAACCTATTGCCAAGATCTCGGATTTGACCATATAATTTCATTTCTCTGCTGCCGGTGTAGCTCAGTTGGTAGAGCAGCGCATTCGTAATGCGAAGGTCGTAGGTTCGACTCCTATCTCCGGCACCAAGACATAAAGGTCTGACAAGCATCGCTTGTCAGACCTTTTCTCTTTTCCGGCGCCGAAATCGCGCGGCCCGCCTTCTCTCCGCGCCACGCTCCGGCGATTGCAGTCGCCGGACCACTCCGCCCTCTCCCCGCAACACGGCAACCACACTCGGCACGGTCACCTGACCGATCTCGTCGCGCCGCTTCACCGCGTTTTGCTTCACGCTCGATGGGGTGTCCGATCCAGGCGCTGGCCGATCTCGAACGACGCCTGCACGATGCGCGGATGCCGTTCGCATTCGGCACGCTCGCACGACACGCGATGCCGCGGCAACCGGCCGGTGTCGGCCGTGACGACGACGGCCGGCTGTTCGACATGTACGATGCGCGCGACGGCACCGTCAACCTGGGGCGCACTGACGAACATGTACTCGGCCGCTGGCAAGACGCTCGCTCCGACGACGTGGCCGCCGCGCTCGAACGCGCGCTCCGTCCGCATGCATCGACCAATCCTTAGGATTGCCGCATGATGACCGACGCCGAACGCGACACGCCCTATACCGACATGTTCCGCACGATGACCCGTATCGGCGAAGCCGGCGCATCGCTCTTTCTCGCCCGTTTCGCACTGCTGTCGATCGAGGCGATCGGCGACACAGCGACCGTCGCGCGACTGATCGCCGTCGCAGGCGACGGACTGCCCGATGCGGGCATGCAAGCATCGACGCACGAAAGGCGCGGTTCCTGACTGACGGACTTTATCGACGACCGATTCTTACGGATTCATTGCGCCATGCATCGTCCGCGCACGAGCCGCGCCGTAGGCAGACGAATTCCCTGGAAAATCCGCTTGAGGGTGCATAACATTACTTAACGATCCTGACCCGCCTATCGCGTTACATTGCGGGGGCGGCGCGGCGGGTCGCAACGCCGCCTTCACCCAGCTTGCGGCGCGACAGCCGAAGTCCGGTCATTTCGACTCAACTCAAGGAGAGGGACCACCATGACTCATGGCTTGATTATGTGGCTCATCATCGGCGCGATCGCCGGCTGGCTTGCCGGCGTGCTCGTCAAGGGCGGCGGCTTCGGGCTGATCGTCGACATCATCGTCGGGATCGTCGGCGCGGTGATCGGCGGCTGGCTCGCCGGGCTCCTCGGCATCAGCATCGGCAGCGGCTTCATCGGCTCGGTGATCGTCGCGGTCATCGGCGCGGTGATCCTGCTGTTCGTGATCCGGCTATTCAAGCGAGCGGCCTGACGCTTCTCTCCACGCGCCTTCGGGCGCGTTTTCGCATCAGGCCGGCGCGCGGCCCGTTCACCGCGCGCCGCCGGCGCGTTCAGCGCCTCACGCGCCGCGACCAGCCGCCGAGCACGTCGGCCGTCAGCAATCCGCAGCGCGCTTCGCGTACGCCATCGCGCCCGATCCACACGGTGCGCGGCATTTCCCCTCTCCATCCCGCATCGAGCACCGCGAACCACAGCGCACCACCGGCCGCGAACGATTTCACAGCGACCATTTCAGTTCTCCATAGAAAGTGCGGCCCGGATACGGATGGAACACGTAGTAGCGGCGGTCCGTCAGGTTGTCGATGCCGACCGACGCGGTCCAGTGACGGTCGAAGCGGTAGCGCGCCTTCAGGTCGACGACCGTGAACGAGCTCGTGCCGCCGTAGACGTCCGGATTCACGTCGCTGTTGTCGAGCGTGTTGAACTGGCGGCCCGAATAGCGCACGCCGACGCTCGCGAGCCAGTGCTCGTCGAAGCGATACGACGCGAGCAGGTTCGCGCGCATGCGCGGAATACGCGGAAAACGCGAGCCGACATACGCGGGATTCGCGGCATCGGCAAGGATCTGCGCGTTGCTCGCCGATACGTTCGCGTCGATCGCGAGCCCCTTCAACCCGACATTCTCGCCGCCGAACGCGAGTTCGACGCCGCGCACGCGCACGCGGTCGACGTTCGAGATGTTGGTGACGGTCGACGCGCCCGACACGGTGGTCTGGCTGTAGATCGAATCGCGCAGGTCGCTCTGGAACACGCTGGCGCGCACGACGCCGACGCCCACGTCGCGTTCGGCCGTGAAATCCCAGTCGATCGCCTTTTCCGGCCGCAGGCTCGGGTTGTTGTTGACGATCGCGTTGTTCGAGATCGTGCCCTGGAACAGCTCGCCGACCGTCGGGAATCGCGTGCCGGTCGCGAACGACAGCCGGAAGCGCCAGACCTCCGTCGCGTCCCATTGCAGCGCGACTTTCGGCGACAGCGCGTTCGCGCCGCGGTCCGCATAGCCGAGCGTGCCGGCTGCGTTGCCGAGCGCGCCGCCGTATGCATCCCAGCGCTCGTAGCGCAGCCCAAGCGTCGCGAGCCAGCCCGGCGCGAAGCGCCACGCATCCTGCCCGAACAGCGCCTGCGTGCGCGTATCGCCGCGATAGACGCTCGACAGCGACGTGGTCGGCCCGGCCAGCCAATCGGCCGTGTTGTACGTGACGTTGCGCAGGAAGTAATTGTCGTAGTGATAGCCGAACGTGAACGTGTGGCCCTTCACTTCCGGCGCCTCGGCCTTCAGGTCGAGCGTGCGCCAGCCCGTGCCGTCGCCCTGGAACAGCGTGCCCGCGCCGCCCTGCACGGTCGACGCCGCGCGCAGCACGTCGCGCGACACGTCGTACGCGGACACGACGCCCGACAGCCGCCAGCCGGAATCGAGCCGGCCGTTCAGGCCGAGCGCATACAGCCAGTTCTCCTGGTCGCCGCGCTGCGGCGCGAACGCATTCGGCGCGATGGTCATGTTCCGGCCGCCGATCGACACGTTGCCGCCGGACACCCGATTGCCGGCCGCATCGCGCAGGAAGGATTCGCCGTGCTGCCGGTAATGGTTCTCCCAATGCCCGAGCGTGAGCGTCGCGTCGACATGGTCGGTGAACGCGTAGCCCATCCGGACCGTCTCGTTGAGCTGCTCGGTCCGCTCGATCGTCTGCGCGCCGACGATCGTCCGCGGCTTGCCGTTGGGCCCGATGTCGGTCGCGGCGCCGGTCACGGGTACGGCAGCGCCCAGCTTCGGGTTGTAGGCCGGATTGGGGCTCGCGTACTGCATCGGCTGCCCGTCGTTCTCCAGCCGGTCGAGCGACAGTGCGAACCAGAACCGGCCGACGCGGTTCGCGACCCGCGCGGTCTGGTGATTGCCGCCGAAGCTGTCCGCGAACCCGTAGCCGTCGTGGTAGCGCTGCGTAAAGAACTGCGTCGACAGCGACGCCTCGAGTTTTTCCGGGCGGCGCGTCGCGAGCAGCACGGTCGAGCCGATCGAGTTACCGGGATACAGCGCGGAAAAAGGGCCATAAAGCACGTCGACGCGCGCGATGTCGTCAGGCGGAATCAGCGACCAGCGCGGCGGATACGCATAGCTCGAGCCAAGCAGGTTCGACAACAGCACGCCGTCGGCGTAGACGAGCCCACGCGCGCTCTGCAGTTCGTTGAAGTCGCGGCCCGCGAACACGCTGTTGCGGTCACCGATATAGCGCTTGCGAACCATCAGGTTCGGTGCGTATTTCAGCGCGTCCTCGGTGGTAACGTTGGTATGCGTATCGATCTGCTCACGCGTGATCGACTCGACGACGGCCGGCGTGTCCGGATCGACGGGTTGCCGCTGCGCGGTCACGCTGACGGCGGTCAGCGTATCGCCGGCCGTGGCAGCCGACGCGGCTGCGACAGCAGAGGCCGGCGCGGCTCCGACGGATCGATCGATACCGCTGCGGGCCGGATCGTTGCGTGCATCATCCGGTGAGGCCGCGTGGGCGGCTGGCCACGCGAAAGCGGCCGCGCACGCGAGTGCGAGCCGGCCGCGCGACGACCGCGCGGCGAAGGTAGACGACATGAGTGAATTCCTGAAAACGTGATCGGACGCCGCCGGACACGAGCGGACGCGCCGCGCACGAACGGCGCGGCGCGCGGGCCCGGCCGCGGGCGGCACGCGCGCCACCGGGCGCGCGAACGACATCAATCAGATCGGGGCGTTTTCAGGCGGGGCACGCGGCTGCGCGAGACGAATGCCCTTGCGGGGGAAATCGGGAACGGCCGGGGCGGCCGCGCGGTAGGCGAACGTCCGTACGAAGCCCGGCATTGCGGGCAGGCTCGCGCCGAGTGCGACGTTCGCCGCGAAGCCCGGGCAGTACACGCAGTGCGGCACGCCGGCATGATCGAACGACGATGTGTCGCGGTCGTCGCCCGACTGCGCGAGCACGACCTGGCGGGCGCCCGCTGCACTGCACAATTCGAGCGTGAGCTCGCCGGAGCCGCTCGACGCAAGACGCGCATAGCCGATGACAGGCGACAGTACGTTCAGTACCAGCGCCAGCCATACAAGGCCGATCCATCGCGTCGTTCGTTTCATCGCGGTCCAGGAAAAAGTGCGCGCAAGTATAACAAGCGGCCCGATCGTTGCCGATCGCTCAGGACGCAATAGTCGGCATCGCAACGCATGTGCCGTTAATACAACAGAGACAAAATCTAACGATTCGCCTCTGGCACAAATCCAAGCACGAGGTTGATAATCATTGAACCTGCTGGAGAAACAACCATGGACGAAAGACCAACTCGCATGCCACCGCCCGAGCAAGTGATGAGCCCGGATCCGGAACCCGTCGGCGTGGAATTCCTCGCCGAATTGCCCGAGCACGTCCGGGCATTCTTCGACGAGCAGCACAAGCTGTACTCGCCGAAGTGACCGCCTGTTCGGTTCTGTAACCGCTACGTGTCGATCATCGCTATCGTGCGGTTCATCGCTGCGCATCGCGCGCAATTCGCGTCGCACCCGGGCCGCAACAGCCTGACGGTGCCGGATCAGTTCGCCTGCTGATTCTTCTGTCGCGTCGCTACGCCGCGCGACTGTCTTCGTCTATTCTTCTGGTTTTCCACGTCCGGCCCACCCGGCTCTCCCGATCATTCCGATGAAGCAAGCCATTCGTGCCAGCGTCGCTGTCGCCGCGCTCGGCGTCGCCCTCTTTTCGTCGCCACGCATCGCCAGCGCAGACGGCGATGACACCGCCCTCACCAACGTCGTCGCGCTCGCATCACAGCGCCTCGCGCTCGCCGAACCGGTCGCGCGATGGAAATGGGCGAATCACAAGGCGATCGAGGACCAGCCACGCGAAGCGGCACTGCTCACGTCGGTCGAGAAGCGCGCGGCACAGGCCGGCGTCGATCCTGCGTTCGCACGGACGTTCTTCGAGGATCAGATCGCCGCGAGCAAGGACGTACAGAACGCACTGTTCGCGACCTGGCGCGCGACGCGGCCGCCCGAGGGCACACCGCCCGATCTCGCGACCAGCACGCGCCCGGCGCTCGACCGGCTGACGCAGAAAATGCTCGCGGGTCTCGCGCAAGTCGCGCCGCTGCGCGATGCGCCCGATTGCCAGGCGCGACTTGCTCGCAGCATCGCGAACTGGAAGACGCTCACACGCTACGACTCGACGCAGACGCGGGCGCTCGACACTGCGCTGTCGCATGTCTGTTCGGCCGGCGGCGCAAGCGCGATCGGCTGACGCGGCAGGCAGGCACCGCAGGCGTGGATTGCACCGCTGGGCTCAACCCGCGGGCGTCAGCGCAGCAAGCGGAATCAGTTGAAGCCCACGCGCGAGATGCGTCTGCAGCAGGCGATGAGTAAAGGGTTCGAACGTGCCGTCCGCCGCGTCGGCCACGAGCCGCGCGGCCGCATCGAGCGATTCGGCCGAACCGAGGTAACGCCAGCCGTCGATCACATGAAACAGGCGGCGCTCGCCGTTCGCCTCGAACACAACGGCGCCCTCGAACGGCCAAGGCGCACCGCCCGCACGGGCCGTATCGGCCGCCGGACGCCGGTTGTACGACGGACGCAGCCGGGCGATCCATTGCGCTTCGGCCAGCATCGCGCCCAGTTCATTACCGGTCTCGTGCCATTCGACACGCCGCACCTGCTGCGCGAGCCGCATTTCCTTCGAAGAGCGCCGCTCGCCCGTCAGCAGCGCACGCAGCCGCTGCCGCACGCGCACGCTGCGACCGACATACAGCGCTGCGTCGCCCTCCCCGAACAACGCATATGCGCCGCACCCGGCCGGCGCGGTGTCGAGCCAGGCTTCGGTCAGATCGCCGGCCAGACGGAAGTGGCGCGTCGTACGCGCGATCTGGTCGCGCAGCCGCTCGAGCGGCACGATGTCGTGCAGTTGACGCCAGAACTGCCAGAGCAGATCGGCATCCGCGAGCGCCCGGTGGCGCGCAGCCGGAACGAGACCATGCCGTTCGATCAACGCATCGAGCCCGTGCCGCGATTCGCGCGGGAACAGCGCGCGTGACAGCCGCACCGTACACAGCACATCGGGATTGAACGCGAAGCCGGCACGCTCGAATTCGGCGCGCAGGAAACCGCGATCGAAACTCGCGTTGTGCGCAACGAACAGCTTGCCGTCGAGTCGCTCGAACAGCGCCGGCGCGAGCGACGCGAACGACGGCGCGTCGCGCACCATCGCGTCCGAAATGCCCGTCAGTTGCTGGATGAACGGCGGAATCGACTGGCCCGGATTGACGAGCGTCGTCCACGTCGACACGCCGAACGGGCCGATTTCGACCACGCCGATTTCGGTGATGCGGTGCTCGGCGGACGAGCCGCCGGTGGTTTCAAGGTCGACGAAAACGAGCGGTTGTTCGCTGGCGGGATCGGACAGGCAGGAATCGGACATGAAAAGACACGGAAACGATGCTTCCGTGAGTATGCACCGGCACGCGTGTTTGCCGCCAGCACGGACCGGAACGATCGGTCCCCGGAAAACAAAAAGCCCCCGCCATGCGGGGGCCGGACGTGATCGGCAATGCGTGGCGCGTCAGACCGCCTGGATATTCGCTGCCTGCTTGCCTTTCGGCCCGACTTTCACGTCGAATGAAACACGCTGGTTTTCCTTCAGCGTCTTGAAGCCGTCCATCCGGATTTCGGAAAAGTGCGCAAACAAATCTTCACCGCCATTGTCCGACGTAATAAAGCCAAAGCCTTTAGCATCGTTAAACCATTTCACGATACCGGTATCCATGTCTTCGTTCCCCACTCGTTTAGATCAAAAAAGCTATTTTTATAGCCGTTTCCCGAAATCCCGAAACATTGCGCCAGCACCCGCACCAGCACGCCGCCCGAGGACGGAGTGCTGACTTTATAAATTGGACAATCCGGGTGCGTCAAGAAAATTTTTGACGACCTCTTTATCAAAAAAGCGCTAATGCCGTTGGAATCGGTACACCATCGCCTTTTATTAATTGATTCGCATCACAAACCTGTCAATATTACCGGGATCGGATCATCAATAATCTCGGCCATGAAAATCCTACCGGGGACAAATCGACTCGGTAAAATCCTCGGGTTTTTTCCGGGTTGCGGAAATCCGGGGACGTTGCGATGCTGATGTAACGCCGAAAGGAAGGAGAAGGTCATGTGGCTGGACGGAATCAAGCGCTTCGCGAGCCGGCTCGGACGCGTACGTCGCAAGTCCCGCGCCCTGGCCGAGTCTGCTCGCGAAGCGCCGTGCGACACCGAGTTCGATACGACGTGGCATGGCGATCACTGGCAGAACCTGCTCGCATCGCCGCTGGACGCACGTCACTACGTGATGGAAGACTGGACCTATACGCCGCCGCACACCGAAACCGAGGAAGCTGCGCCGACGGGCAAGCGCAAGAAGCGACGCTCGTACGCGCAATAGCACACGGAAAGCGGGCAAAAAAAAGCGCGACTGGGAAGTCGCGCCGACAAAGGTTTGGAGATCTTTTCCGTCAACGAAAAAGTCTGCTTCGGAAAGCAGAGATCGCAGTATAGCGAGAGAACAACCTTTCATTAGCCATGCTCCACACAAACCTCTATTGCCGAAGCGTCAATAATCGCGCTAACGCCTCCGAGGTCCTTCGTTGAGCGTCTGTCGCGATCGCGCAACGCCCACTACGCACTCCTGATTGCCTCCCCCGTTCGCTGCGCTGCCGCAAAACCTTGATGGACATGGGTTCCAGCGCGCCCATCCATTTTTGCGCATTCCAGAATACTGTATTGCTTAAAGCAGTTTTCCTTCGCACCCGGCCCGCTCCGTACACTGCAAGTGGATTTCCGACAAGGGCTCCCATGCCCACTAATTCGGCGTCGCAACGATTTGCCGCCGCCGATGCCCGCAGCAGGTTCGATCGATATCATCCTGTTTGGAGACAAATCCATGAAAAAGACCCTGATCGCCGCCGCTTTGTCGGGCGCGTTCGCGACCGTCGCCCATGCGCAAAGCAGCGTCACGCTATACGGACTGATCGACGCCGGCATTACCTACACGAACAACCAGCACGGCCACAGCGCCTGGCAGGAAACGAGCGGCTCGATCAACGGCAGCCGCTGGGGCCTGCGCGGCACCGAGGATCTCGGCGGCGGCCTGAAAGCAATCTTCACGTTGGAAAACGGCTTCGGCATCAACAACGGCACGCTGAAGCAGAACGGCCGCGAATTCGGCCGGCAAGCGTTCGTCGGCCTCGCGCACGACAGCTACGGCTCGCTGACCCTTGGCCGCCAGTACGACAGCGTCGTCGACTATCTCGGGCCGCTGTCGCTGACCGGCACGCAGTACGGCGGCACCCAGTTCGCGCATCCGTTCGACAACGACAACCTGAACAACTCGTTCCGGATCAACAACTCGGTCAAGTACCAGAGCGCGAACTACAACGGGCTGAAGTTCGGCGCGTTGTACGGCTTCTCGAATTCGTCCAGCTTCTCGAACAACCGCGCGTACAGCGTCGGCGCGTCGTACAGCTTCATGGGCTTCAACGTCGCGGCCGCGTACATGCAGTTGAACAACAACATCAATTCGCTGGCGCTCGCGGCAACCGATCCGGGCGCGGTCGCCGGCGACTGGACCTTCGCGGCCAGCCGCCAGCGCACCTGGGGCGGGGGCCTCAACTACACGTTCGGGCCGGCGACCGCGGGCTTCGTGTTCACGCAGACGCGCCTGACCAATTCGGCCGGCATCAGCGCGGGCCAATCCGGCGTGTCGGGCGGCATTCCGCTGGCGGGCGGCACCCGCTTCAACAACTACGAACTGAACGGCCGCTACGCGCTCACGCCGGCGCTGTCGCTCGCGGGCTCGTACACGTACACCGACGGCCGTCTCGACGGCCAGAAGCCGAGCTGGCATCAGTTCAACCTGCAGGCCGACTATGCGCTGTCGAAGCGCACCGACGTCTACCTGCAGGGCGAATACCAGCGGGTACTGGCGGACGGCCTGCCGATCGGCGCCAACATCAACGGGCTGGGTGCGGCATCGTCGACCAACAAGCAGATCGCGGTGACGACCGGCCTGCGCCATCGCTTCTGAGCGACCGGCGCATCGACTTCGCGCCGGATGACGAAGCGCCCCGCCGGGGCGCTTTTTCTTTGCCGGAATACGTGGGCCGCCGCTCAGGCGCCCGGTGCCGGATAGCGAACGTCGAGTATGTCGATCGGCTGCGGGCCGGCCGGCGTCATCAGCGTAACGGTATCGCCGATCTTCGCCTTGATCAGCGCACGCGCGACCGGCGAAATCCAGCTGACGCAGCCGCGGTCGAGATCGACCTCGTCGATCCCGACGATCGTGACCGTGTGGTCCTCGCCGTCCGGCGTCTCGTAATCGACCGTTGCGCCGAAGAACACCTGGTCGACATTCTCCTGACGGCTCGCGTCGACGACTTCGGCGAGATCGAGCCGCTTCGTCAGGAAGCGGATGCGGCGATCGATCTCGCGAAGCCGCCGCTTGCCATAGATGTAGTCGCCGTTCTCCGACCGGTCGCCATTCGACGCGGCCCACGACACGAGCCGCACGACCTCGGGGCGCTCGACGTCGATCAGGTTCAGCAACTCATCCCGCAGCCGCTTGTGGCCGGCCGGCGTGATGTAGTTCTTCGCGCCCGCGGGGATCGCGGGTTGAGCCTGGTCGAGATCGTCGTCGTCACCGTCCGACTCTTTGACAAACGCCTTGTTCATGATGCAGATTCAACACGTGGATGACTGATGCTCCAAGGGTACACGAAGGGCGCCCCGCCAAGGTCGCGCCGCGTAATTCGCGAATAAGGCTTCCCTTTTTATACAACCCTGCTATAATTTCGCTTCTGCGTGCGGCTGTAGCTCAGTTGGATAGAGTACTTGGCTACGAACCAAGGGGTCGTGGGTTCGAATCCTGCCAGCCGCGCCACCTT